>NZ_AJLS01000039.1 GCF_000307875.1 Neobacillus bataviensis LMG 21833 | reverse complement strand
CAGTGATCATCAAGACGAAAAGTTAATCTTATACTATCCTTTACACCGAACAAAAATAATTCTTCTAAAGTTTAACATTTTATAAAAGTATTTGCAAGAAAACATAAACACAACCATTTTTGCCACTCTCAAATTTAACGCCCCCTAAAGAAGTCCCCTCCCCCAAGCAACATTCCTCCTACCCACCTTTTCGACCAAAATCCCTCTCTGCGTCTTAAATTGTTAGAAGGAATAATCCCCCGATGGTTGCAAACCAACTGAAGGCATGAAACAGGCCATCTGAGACTAAACCAATATTTAATGTACTTTTGTCATAAAAATGATGCCAATGTAAAATTTGATGAAAAACAGTTTCGTCCAAAAAAGCAACAACTCAAGCCCAAACAAAAACCCTGACCATAAATTTCGGGCTAAGAATGTAGAACGAAAATTAGTTATCCGAATTATTGATTTTATCGGCCATTATTTTTTCCGCCATTCTTCTCTTATTATCAGTCCGCTTTTATATCTTCCATAAAACTTTATCCAAAAAAAATAATCTTTATACAATTTCTGTCGTTCAAGATTTTCAAGTTTACGTGCAACTCCTCAAAATATATCAGAGATAATTCATTTGATATAAAAAAAGTCCTTACTGTTAAATACAGAAGGACTTTAAATGTGATTTACAATTGATTCTATTTTCTTATTAATTCATCCCTATCGGATGCCATTGGAGGCTGTTCCAACCATCCGTTCTTTATCATGATATTAGCTCCATCTTCAGAATACATCTGGACTTCTAAGGAAAGCCTGTTATACATTGCACTAATATCTACTCTAGGACTTTGACTAACAGCTGTACCATAATAGCCAACGCTCAAAGAAATCAAACCACTTGTGAAGAACATCATCAGTTTATCAGAAAAAGTATGGGTTGTACTATTTGTTATTTCTGAATCCCAACCCATAGGTGCTGGAAGTTTACTTTCCTCTAGCTTATCTCTAAATAATCTAATATGTTTATTCCCAACTTCTAAACCTTTTAAAAAGAATTGTTTTACATCCTTATCCATTGCAACCTGACTAAAGCCGGTTAGTGCAGTAACCCCCAAGGCATTTCTTTGCATATTCGCAAATAAATTATCGACTTCAGAAGCAACTAATGGTCTTTTTTCTCCGAACACATCTAACATAAACCATTGCTTTTTTACAAATTCAACCTTCTCTAAATTAGGTAAGCTGGGAGACCTGATAAACAATCCTTTAGACAATAATAAATCCGTTGATTTATCATATAATTTCATTGTTTCCGCAAGGCAATCCATGTAATAGGATTTAATATCACTTCTTACAGATGTTCCAACACTACCAGCATACGTTGTAAGTCCAACTTTAGACATTTGGTTTATAAAATTTAGTGCAAAACTATCGGAATAAAGCCTAGGAGCATTTAAATCTACATCCTCTTTAATACTAAAACCATATGGAACTGGATTTTTTTCTTCTATTAGTATTGCTGTAATCTTTTGAATATGTGATTTTGATAATTCTAAAGCAAATTCAATTATAGGCTTAATTTCACTATCCTCAACTTTTTCTAGAAAAAATGTAAGAACACATATGCTAGAGCTATCATTTAAGTATTGAAGCCAAAGTTGACCAATTTCACCCGCTGTTAGCCTAATCTGTTTATCTTCATACATAAGTAACCTCCAAAAAAGTTATACTAAAAAATACCTTCCCCAGTAATCAACTATAGTATGTATTAGTTACCTTAATACCTCATCTTGTAATATTAAAACTTTTTAATGAGTTTAAGCCTTCGAAAGGATATTATTTTTTTTAATATTCTCTATAGCAAATTGAAAACCATATAGGAGAAACCCTCTAATAGTTAGTAAAAATGTCAATTGGATTGGTTTCATCTGAACTAAAGAAACTATTCCTAATCGTTTTAATAATTTCATTCCTGGAAAAGCAAACAAGATATGAACTATTGCATTGGTAATCATAAATAATGTTAACTTGCCATAAGTAAGTTTTAAAATCCCTAAAGAAAATAGAAGGTACGGACCCAAAATAAAAGGAATATCTCCTGAAATATTAGGATGAATACTAGTATAAAACTTCCACCAATTTCGTTTCTTTGCACTAATGTTATTTATTTTAACGACACAACAAATAAGTATAGTTGCTGGAAGAAAGCGTTTTATTGACCTTCTTCCCAAAAGTGGTATTAAAAACCATGGAAGAATCATCATAAGGATTAATAAAAATCTTGAATGCCTCACTATTAATGCACCTCCTATTTCTTTAGGATGTGCAACAATAATATAAAATAATACCAATTATATTTTCATTTTTTCCATAAATCAGGGATGGATATATATTGCCATGATGAGTAGAAAAATACATATAACTGCTGAAGTAAATAAGATGACAGAAGTTATAAAATGTATTCTTTAAGCGCTACCATCTAAGACGAATAAATAGGGAAGGTACTATTGTTTAAATTTAAACAATAGTACCTTCCCTATGTTTCAAATGCCTAATGTCAGTCTATTTTTTGTGCTGATCCAGCGCTTGATAGGCTGTCTGGTATTTTCCACCGTCAGCAACTTCTGAATGGTACAATGCCTTGAGGGCATTGTTTTTTTCAAGGCCGTGTTCTACCTTCAACTCTTTTAAGCGTGTATGCAAGTCTTTATTATCCTTGATTAGCTGTTGCATCTGCGATTTACTATACTTCAAAATATTTAACTCCCTTCAGAATCTCAATTCGTTCCCCAAGTATAGCATGATTAATTTCTTATTTATATAAATCCAAATATTGGTAAATGATACCTGGCACCATCCATTTAAAAAAGGCATTATCCGATTGGGAATAATGCCTCACAATTTTATTTCAATTTCGGTGCCATCCCCTAATTTTGTATCCACTAATACTAAGCCCTTGTGCTTAGATAGGCTTTGTAACAGTGGTTTCAAGTCATTTCTGTCAAATTGAGGGAAGATAAATTTACTTCCATTCTTTTCTATAACCTTATTAATAAAGCGATTTACTCTTTTTGAAGTAATAATAAAACTGGACATATTTAATAATGAATAAGGAACTGGAACGGAGAATTTTTTATCTTTTAATTTTACCCTGACTTTTAGCATAAACTATTCAATCACCACAAAAACTTTATCACCATTAGCCGAAGTAACATCTACAATTTGACCGTCCAGTTCATTTTCGATGGCTGCGATTAAAAGATCTACATTAATATCCTTCACATATTTTTCAGCCTCTGGAATTTTTTCTGCGATACTCGTACCAACCTTTAAAACAGCCTTTATAAGATTAATCGGCAAATTCACATTGACATTGTCACCTTTTTCGGAGGTAACACGAATTTTCAGCATTTTGCTACCATAGGGGATTTCCTTTTTTAATGGAACTGGCTGTAGCTGGTCTTTACCCTGCAGGATATTGATCAATTCGGTTGCTTTTTCCTTATCGATTTTTCCCTCCTCGACCATTGTTAACACTCTTGAAATTTCCTCTTTCATTTATAATTCCCCCTCTTTTAATAAATGAATGGCCTCTTCCGCTGTGATTTCTCCCTTATCCAACATTGCAACTACCTTTTTCTTATCTACTTCAGTTTTCTTTTGCGTGGAATAGCCTAGAGCGGAAATAATATCATCTAATTTTCCTCTAACAGTCGGGTAGGAAATCCCCAAGTCTTTCTCCACCTCTTTGATATTTCCACGGCATTTTAGAAAAATTTCAATAAAATGAAGCTGATCTTGACCAAGGGCTGCTAGCTTTGATAAATCAAACTCATTTTCCACTGTCGTATGGCAATGGTTACACTGCAACTTCGTAATTTTCAATTGTTTGCTGCAAACTGGACAATTAGTAATTAATGGGTATGCCATCTTTTTCTCCCTTCCTTTATTTACCTCAATCATACAACAGTTATTAATTAATTAAAATATATAATTGAAATATTTTATAAAAACTTAGAAAAAATTTAATTTATTTAATTTAATATTTAATATAATGATGATTCTGTATAAACTAAAAAACAGACTCAGAATCCGAGTCTGTTCCTAAAGGGCAGGCACCAATGTTTTAACGCATTGAGTCAGTCCACTTTACCTAAACTCCCACAAGTTACCTTTTTCAGTTAAGCTATTGTGCCAGGCACCAGTGTTTTTGGCTGCCATTACCAGTGAATCCCACCTTCTAATTATCTAATCCACTCCCATTCCTTATAAATAGAATAATTTAATTATCACAATATTATTATTCATTTTTTATTTACTCTAAGTCCAACTCCGTAAATTTATGGTATTTCAGGTAATGATATAGTGATTTTTCTAGCTTTTATGATAATTTTCGACATGAAAGCCCTATCATTCGCAAAAGAATTAAAAGTTTCTGAAATATTGAAATAATATACTAGACGAAAGTAGAAAATTGTTTTAATATACTAATTGTTAACTCATTTCTAACTATCATTTATCGATACTCTATTTCGGACGGTAATGTCAGAAAAATTAAAAAACTATCAGAGGGGGAACTAGAAATGAAAAAGAAATTTAGTAAGGTGTTTATGGCATCAGCTTTAGCTGCCGGAATCCTTGCCGGTTGTTCAGGAGGAAATCAAGCGAGCGGTGGCGACGGTGGTAATTCCAAGGACTTCAAGCTTGGAGTAAACATGGAGCTTTCCGGTAACGTTGCATCTTACGGGGAATCAATGGCAAAAGGTGTTGAAATGGCCGTAGCAGAGATTAACAAAGCTGGCGGTGTTGAGGGTAAACAAATTAAAGTTATAAAAGTGGACAATAAATCAGAAGCGGCTGAAGCCACAAACGGAATCATTAAACTTACAAGTCAAGACAAAGTAAATGCCGTAATCGGAGCAGCAACAAGCGGAAACACCGTTGCACAAGCACAGATTGCAAATGATACCAAGACAGTTCTTATGGCTCCAGGAGGAACAAGCCCAACTGTTACTGTAGATGAAAAAGGAAAAGTAAGAGAATTCGTTTTCCGTACATCTTTCATTGATCCATTTCAAGGAACAGTTGCAGCCAACTTTGCTGCGAATAATTTAAAGGTTAAAGATGCAGCTATTTTTTCCGACAACTCAAGTGACTATGCAAAAGGACTATCGGATGCTTTCAAGGAAACATTTAAAAAAGCTGGCGGTAAAATCGTTGGTGAAGAATCATATGTAGCAAAGGATACTGACTTCCGTGCAACATTAACTCGCCTTAAAGCGAAGAATCCATCATTTATTTTTATCCCTGGATATTATGAAGAAGTTGGTTTAATTGTGAAGCAAGCCCGCGAGCTTGGAATCACCGTTCCATTAATGGGTGCTGACGGATGGGATTCACCAAAATTAGTTGATTTAGCAGGTGCAGATGCATTAAATAACACCTACCTAATCAACCACTATTCTACTGAGGATCCAGACAAAAAGGTTCAAGAGTTTGTTACAGCATTCAAAGATAAGAACAATGGCGATGCGCCAAACGCTTTCAACGCACTTGGTTATGACACAGTTTATTTCTTAGCTGATGCCATTAAGCGAGCAGGCAGCACAGACTCCGTTAAGATTCAAAAAGAATTAGCAAAAACCAAAGATTTATCCCTTGTAACTGGGGTATTATCACTTGATAAAAATCACCACCCAATTAAATCTGCAACAGTTTTAGAATACAAAAACGGTAAGCAGGTATTTAACACAAAAATTAATCCTTAATAAAATGACCAGTAAAGTGGAAGGATTATCCTTCCATTTTACTTTTTTTAAAAAAAGGCTTTGCTAAAAATATGTTTGATTTCGCACAATAAGAGGAAGCAGCGAAAATAAACAACACAGCCTTAGAAAAAAGGAGAAAATACGCATGGATTGGTTACAACAGCTAATAAATGGAATTTCACTCGGCAGCATCTATGCCTTAATCGCATTAGGATACACGATGGTGTATGGAATCATTAAATTGATCAACTTTGCACATGGTGATGTATTTATGGTAGGTGCCTTTATTGGGTTCTATGCGATTACGGGATGGGGATTAGGCTTCTTGCCAGCACTCATCATTTCAATGGCTTTCTGTGCTGGATTTGGAGTATTAATTGAACGGATTGCCTATAAACGGCTTCGAAATGCTACGAGAATTGCTGCATTGATTACAGCAATCGGAATGTCACTGTTGATTGAGTATTTAATGATTTATATACGGGGAGCACAGCCGGAAGCTTATCCTGCTGACGTTTTACCAAACAAAGCAATCAATTTATTTGGTGCCCAAATTAACAGCCAGTCTTTATTTATTTTATTAACCTCTATTATCTTAATGATTATTTTACAATTCATTGTCCACCGCACGAAAATGGGTAAAGCGATGCGCGCTGTATCTCTTGACATGGATGCCGCCCGCTTAATGGGAATAAACGTCGACAAAACGATTTCCTTCACGTTTGCCATTGGATCGGCACTAGCAGGAGCAGCCGGGGTCGTGTTCGGAGTCTATTATACAAAAATCGAACCATTAATGGGTGTGATCCCTGGGTTAAAAGCGTTCGTTGCAGCTGTTTTGGGCGGTATCGGCAGCATTCCAGGGGCGATGGTTGGCGGAATTATCCTCGGTTCAGTTGAATCAATTGTCAGTGCCGCGGGATTTTCTTTATGGAGAGATGCAGCCGCCTTTATCATTTTGATTCTTATATTGATCTTTAGACCATCAGGCATTTTTGGTAAAAATACAAAAGAGAAAGTTTAGGTGAAAAATAATGAAGAAATCAAAACCATTTTGGGCATTTGTGATTCTAGCGGCGATTGTTTATGGAGTCGTCCAATTTTTCATCGGCTCCGGATTATTAAATCAATATTATAGTAACTTATTCATTACAATCTCAATAAACATTATTTTAGCGGTCAGCCTCCATTTGGTCATTGGCATTACCGGCCAGTTCTCCATCGGCCATGCAGGTTTCTTGGCAGTCGGGGCTTATATTTCGGCCATTGCCACAATGAAATTTGAATTGCCGTTTATTCTCGCCATCGTCATTGGCGGAGTAGTTGCCGCTCTTGCTGGTCTTATTGTGGGGATTCCTACCTTAAGGCTGCGAGGGGACTATTTGGCCATTGCCACTCTCGGTTTTGCGGAAATCATTCGGATTGTGTTATTTAATATTGATTATGTTGGCGGGGCCGCTGGGATGCAAGTTTCCCATCTTACCACCTGGCCCATAACGTTTATCTGTCTATTTATAACGATTTTGGTGATTGCCAACTTTACCAATTCCAGACATGGACGAGCATGTATTGCGGTTCGTGAAAATGAGATTGCTGCCGATGCCATGGGAATCAATACTACCTATTATAAAGTTCTTGCCTTTGCCATCGGATCATTTTTTGCTGGAATTGCCGGCGGGTTATATTCACATAATTTCTATATCTTACAGCCCGGCAATTTCGGCTTCTTAAAATCATTTGATATCCTCATCTTCGTTGTCTTAGGTGGCCTTGGCAGCATGACCGGCTCGGTGATTTCAGCCATCCTATTAACCGTTATTTCAGCGTTTTTAGCGCAATATCCGGAAACACGAATGATTATCTATAGTTTAGTATTGGTGATTGTCATGCTGTACCGCCCTCAAGGCTTGATGGGTACACGTGAAATCACAGATTTATTCAAGTGGAAAACGGCGAAAGGAGGCAATTAGAATGGCACTGCTAGAAGTAAAAAATGCCGGCATTCAGTTTGGCGGATTAAAAGCTGTTTCCGGCTTTAATATGGAACTAAATCAAGGTGAACTGATTGGTCTGATCGGGCCGAATGGCGCCGGGAAAACGACAAGCTTTAATTTGTTAACTGGCGTCTACGTACCAACAGAGGGTGAGATTTTATTTAACGGAAGGCGGCTGAACGGATTGCCTCCCTATAAAGTAACTCAAAGCGGGATCAGCCGTACCTTCCAAAATATTCGCCTTTTCAGTGAACTATCCGTGTTAGACAATGTAAAAGTTGCCTATCATTCGTTAGCGAAAAACTCTATTTTGAGCTCCATCTTCCGTCTTCCTTCCCATTTTTCTGAGGAAAAAAATATGGAGAATAAAGCTCTCGAATTTTTGAAAATTTTTAACCTAGACAGTTTAAAGGATGAAAAGGCAAAAAATTTACCATATGGGCAGCAGCGCCGATTAGAAATCGCCCGTGCCTTAGCTGCAGGTCCGAAGCTGTTGCTGCTAGACGAACCTGCAGCCGGGATGAATCCACAAGAGACCCACGAATTAATGGAACTAATCGCATTTATTCGTAAACAGTTTGATCTAACGATTTTGTTAATTGAACATGATATGCAGCTAGTCATGGGCATCTGTGAACGAATTTATGTACTCGACCATGGCCAGCTGATTGCCGATGGAACACCGGAGGAAATCCGCAACCATCCAAAAGTCATTGAGGCTTACTTAGGTGAGGAGGTTCCGAGCGATCATGCTTAAAGTCAATAACATCAATGTATTTTACGGAAACATTCAAGCGCTTAAAGGGGTTTCATTAGAGGTTATAGAAGGTGAAATTGTTACCTTAATCGGTGCAAACGGTGCAGGTAAAAGTACGCTTCTAAAAACCTTATCTGGCCTGCTTAAGCCAAAATCAGGGACAATTGAATACTTAGGCGAGCCGATTTCTGGCAAGGCTCCTCAGTCGATTGTAAAGACCGGAATTTCACACGTCCCTGAAGGACGCCGTGTTTTCTCCAATATGTCAGTAGAGGAAAATTTGGAATTGGGAGCCTATACAAGAAAGGATGCGGGCGGGGTTCGCAAGGATATGGAAAAAGTGTATGAGCTATTCCCTCGACTTTTGGAACGCCGCAAGCAGTTATCCGGTACACTTTCCGGCGGTGAACAGCAAATGCTGGCAATGGGCCGTGCCATCATGGCCAAGCCAAAGCTGCTGCTCCTGGACGAGCCTTCTATGGGATTGGCACCACTAATGGTAAAACAAATATTTAACATTATCGAGCAGATCAATAAGGACGGAACGACCGTCCTGCTTGTTGAACAAAATGCCAACATGGCATTATCAATTGCCAACCGCGCCTATGTCATTGAAACCGGCCGCATCGAAATATCAGGGACGGCAGCTGAATTGCAGGCAAGTGAAGAAATTAAAAAAGCCTATCTTGGGGGACTATAGAGAGGGTTATGTAAGAAAGCAGAGAAGGCCTTTATTCGAATGAATATGCCTCCTCTGCTTTTTGAATATAATGGTCTTCTATTTTTTGCTAAAACATAAAACTCATAGTAAATACCATTTTATTATTGTATAATTATCTCGAATCCAAGATAACATAAACTGAAAGGTGATAACCAATGATCCAGATTACTCCTTCTGACAAACGTTTTTCCGCAAAAAGTGATTGGCTGGAAAGCCATTTTAGTTTTTCCTTTGGATCTTATTATGATGAAGAAAATATTCATTTTGGTCCATTGCGTGTATTGAATGACGATATTATTCAACCCGGGAAAGGATTCGGGATTCACCCGCACAGAGATGCAGAAATTGTTTCGATTGTCTTAAAGGGGCAGTTAAAGCATGAAGACAGTTTAAAAAATGTGGGAATCTTGAAATTCGGGGATATTCAAAGAATGACGGCCGGTACCGGCGTTCTCCATTCCGAGTTTAATCCGACATCAGATGAGGAAACGCATATTCTGCAATTGTGGTTCATGCCAAACAAGAAACAACTATCTCCATCCTATGAAGATATTTCGTTTGATACTGACAATCTGCACAATAAATTGTTACCAATCGTATCAAGTAGCCCAGTAGAAAATGCTGCTATGATTCATCAAGATGTAACGCTCTATTTATCAAAATTAGATTCCGATAAAGAGCTTCATTTTCAGCAGGAAGCAGGAAGAAAGATTTATCTATTTATCATTGAAGGGGAAATTTCACTTAATAGCGATGTCACTTTACAAAAACGTGATGATGCGCGAATCACAGACCTTCACGAGTTAACATTGCAAGCAAAACAGGATTCCTCCTTCCTCTTAATTGATTTGCCTGGAGGTGAGGAATAATGCTATATGTTCGGCATACTGTTGGAAGCAGGCTGTTCTATGAAACCACGGAATACGAAATCAAACCAAGTGATCATGGATGGGAGATTTCATTTAACACCGATAATGAAACAGCAGCTACCTTATTAAAATTTCATAATGAACTTAATATCTTTTATGTCGAAGAGAATCAAAAGACCTGGTTTTACTCCTCAGAGGGAATAGTAGAGTTCTTAGAGGATCAAAGTAAATTGCTGATTTATGCTGATCATAAAACCGCCTACCCGGTTTAAGGTTATAATAAAGTGTTGTTAGGCAACCCTTCCCCCCCCCCCCGTAAAAATGACAATTAGCCACAATATACAAGACTTTATGTAGTGCTTGAATATTGTGGCTTATGAAGCTTTAACTAAACTCCCTGTAAGCTACCTTTTGTTGTTTATCAAACAGCTGGTCTAACCAGCCGACCAAATCTCCTAAAAACTTCTCTCTTCCCACTTCATCAAATGGGCGGTGCCTAGCTGAAGGGTACTCAACTAGCTGTTTGTCCTGAGAGCCCATAAGGTTAAAAAAATGGAGCAGCTTAGTTGGGGGAGTAATTTTATCTTCTAGGCCGTATTGTAATAAGACTGGCAGGGTAATCGATTGAGCTTTATTTACTACCCGTGTAATCGTTTGGATTAAGCTGCGTCCTAAACCAGGGGTCACAATATTATGTCGTAAACTGTCAGATTCGTATTTAACACGAATCGCTGATTTTTTCTTTAAAAATCTAATCCTGCCAGGTTTACTGATGCGATAGTCAGGTTTAACCTTACCCATTAGACTAATACCTAACTGCTCGAATGGTGTGACTTCATAAGAGATGGCAGGAGAAATCGCAATTATTCCTGAAATACCCGCACTGTGCTCCAAAGCATACTCAAGCGTAATCAGGCCGCCGATACTATGTCCCACAATATACAAGGGCAATCCGGGCTGATCGAGTGAAACAAGCTTGCGAAACTCGTGTAAATCACCGCTAAATTCATCCCAAGACTGTATATATCCCCTTTTACCAGCGCTTTTCCCATGTCCGCGCAAATCAAAGGCATACACAACATATTCTTTATTAACCAAGCTTTCACTAATATTCTGTAACCCACCGCTGTGATCCCCATGTCCATGAACGACGATAACCGCCGCTTTTGGAGCTGTTAATGGTTCAATCACACGAAAGAATAGCTCGATATCATCGACACCATTAAATGTCCCTTCTGTTACCATTCTGTATTCCTCCTGATGCTATCAATCCTATAGTACTTTCCAGAGTAAAAAGATGCAGGATCCGGGCCTCTAGCTATTTGATAGAGCCCTTTTTACCTGAATTTTATCTTCTTGCTATCATCTCGATTTCAACCCGTGCACCAAGAGGCAAGGAAGACACACCTATAGTTGTACGAGCAGGATATGGCCCAGAAAATTGTTTAGCATAAACTTCATTCATTGCTGTGAAATTATTCATATCAGTTAAGAATACATTCACTTTTTCAACATTATCAGGAGTTAAACCTGCTGCTTCCAATACATTGAAAAGATTCTTAAAACATTGATTTGTCTGTTCAACTATATCACCTTCTACAAGCTTTCCAGTCTGTGAGTCTACTGGGGTTTGCCCAGATAAAAATATTAAATCTCCTGCTTCAATTGCATGTGAGTAAGGACCAACAGCAACAGCTCCTGATGCACTAAAAGCCTTTCTTGACATATAAAACTCCTCCTTTAGATATAAAGAAAAAAATAGGTATAGATATACAGACCCGCATAATTTTATTTTTGCTAGTAAAGTTATGAGACATAAAAACTATCCCTCTGTTTTGATTTAGAAGCCTTTTTCTTTAAAAAGATCCTGCCCTCTGAAAGAAACAGCCCGGCTAACGTTAGAACCGTACCTATTGCAGCCAACCACGTTATTTTTTCATGTAATACGATGACGGATGTAACCACCGTAATGACCGGGATCATGTAGATGTAGATGCTCGTTTTTACAGGCCCCAATACTTTAACTGCAAAGTTCCATGTAACAAAACAAAGAGCGGAAGCACCCAGACCCAAAAAGATAAGATTTAATAGGTTAACAGGAGTGGCAAAACGCTCCAACCCCAGTTTGAAATCGAATAGAAACAGAGCCGGGATCATGAATAAGATTCCATAGAAAAACATCTTTCTTGTCGTTTGGAACGTATTATAACCGAAACTGCTAATTTTTCTCGTCAACACAGAATAAACGGCCCAAACAATGGTAGCAGCAACCGCCAATAAATCGCCTAACGGATTTAGTTGAAAATTTGAAGCACCGCTAAAACTGATTAGATATATTCCGACCATGGCAACGACAAAGCCGAAGAAGAAATTAATCCGCAACGGTTCTTCTTTCAAAAATAGATTAGCAACAATCACAGTGAAAAATGGCGCTAATGAACAGATTACACCTACATTGGAAGCCATTGTAAACGTGAGCGCGATATTTTCCAATAGATAATACAACGTAACACCGCATAAACCAGCAGCCGCGAATAAGAGTTCATGCTTTCTATTCACCACCTTCATCCGGTGTGGGTATACAATCATTAACGCAACCAAACCCATTACGAAACGAAAAAACAGAATCTCAATGGGGGTAAAATCATTTAGTAAGATTTTAGTGGAAATAAAAGTTGTACCCCAAATTATAATGGTGAGTAAAGCTAATAAATGACCCTTATTATGTTTATCTTCCATCGTTATGTCCTTTCCTCTGATGCTGTTTTTTATGTTAAAAATGTTCCTTCGTTATCAAAAGAATTCTCTCTTTATTCCCATTTTTCAAGAAATAAAAAAGCCCCTAAAAGGAATAATATCCCTGGGTGGCTAATTTTAGCAATCTTTTAGCTTTGAAATATTTTAACACTTACTCTGTTAGCTTCCTTCGAATCATTTTTTCCATACTTCCATTCCGCCATACCTGAATAAAAGTTAGTAAAAAGGGTAGTATACCTCTGTAAACATTAATGAGGTGATGGAAATGTCTAACATGATGAAACAAGAAGAATTGGAAACATTAAGAGAGTTAATCAAAGACGTAGACACGGCTATGCTGACTACGGTAA
Organism: Neobacillus bataviensis LMG 21833; assembly: GCF_000307875.1. Classification (GTDB taxonomy): domain Bacteria; phylum Bacillota; class Bacilli; order Bacillales; family Cytobacillaceae; genus Neobacillus; species Neobacillus bataviensis. The sequence continues at coordinate 24,073 of NZ_AJLS01000039.1, read as the reverse complement.
CTGAAGAAGGGCTTGTTTCTCGTCCTATGAAAACACAAGAAGTAGAGTTTGATGGCGACTTATGGTTTTTCACTAAAAAAGAGACTAATAAGTATGAAGAAATTTTAGATGATCAAGATGTTAATGTGGCTTATGCAGGCAAATCCTATGTTTCCGTCCGTGGAAGAGCGGAAATCGTTGAGGATTTAGACAAGAAAAAGGAATTGTGGAGCAAAGTATATGAGAAAGTGATGCAAACTTCTTACGATGATCCTAACGTTGTCTTGATAAAGGTAAAAGCGGAAGCAGCCGAATATTGGGAAACCGGTAATTTTACGAAGAAAATCGCCTTTCTCTATAAACGCATGACAGGACAAAGTACTAAATCGACAGATGTTAATGAAACGGTTGAATTGAATAAATAACAGCAAAAGTGGGTTGTCTGGTGATAGGACAATCCATTTTGCTGTGTTGAGTTATGTTAATCCGTTGTAGCTAATACCGAAGAGGCAATGCGCGGGAGAGTTTCTTTTAATGTAAAAAACGATCCATAAGAAGAAGCCCCTTGCTGATAGCTAAGGGGGAAGCGTTACTTTATTCTGAATGATGAGTTCCCATGTTCGTATTGCAATTCATCAACTGTTTGAAGACGTTGATCGCCCCTTTTATCATCCTCCGGTGTGGAAAAGGAGAGTTCTATCTGAGTACTGGAATCCGCTGCTTCATCAAACCTTTTTTGCGCCTCTAAAATACGTTTTGCATAGGGAAGGATCTTTAACCTATCAACAGGAATATCCTTTCCTGTCTCCACACATATACCATATGTTCCGTTTTGTATTCGTTCTAACGCTTCATCTACCTCATTTAAAATATGTTTAGCCGATTCGTTTATTGAAGATTGTACTTCCCTATCTTCCAATTGTGACGCGGTATCCGCAAAATGATTATCCAAACTAGACAATTCCCCATAATCCTCAAACGATAATGGCTGGTTCGTTTCGATCACCTTAGTCATTTCCTGTTTTATTTTTACTAATTTATTCTTAAAATAAGTGAGTTCCCTCTCTCTCATCATGTTCTCCCCTCTCCTTCGTTAACTTTCTAATTCTATATACCCTTTCAGCATAAAATCTTAAACTCGTTTCTTAAGTAGAAGGGAAGACGATTAAAGGTATTATTAAAAGGGATAAATCGGATAAAGTTCAATAAATCCATTTTAACAAAATTGTCACATTTGTAATGAAACTGACATATAATGTATCAATCCCATAGAAAGGAGGTAGAACCAATGGATAATCGGATTCTCTTATTCCTTGCAGCTATATTGTCAGGGTTTGCACTTATTAAAGTTCCTTTAGCTAATTCATTTCTTGAAGGCGTTTCACCCGTTACTAATATCATTGGCATACTAACTGTCCTTATCTTCTCACTCGTCATAATTTATAAAGGGGTAAAAGGTTTGTTCAGGTAGTAGATTAATTGGGAGAGCACTCTAAATGGGTGCTTTCTATTTGTTTGTGCAGATAAGGGGATTGTTTGTCGAATGGATAATCGTTATTCTAATTACCTTTAAGATCCTTCTGACGCTGTTACAAATCTTAGGGGTGCTGCCATAGGAATTATTTCGTTTTTCCCATGCATATGCCGTGAAAAACTTTTCAATTCGTTTTCCAACGCTCTTAGACCTACTGCAGAAACCATCTGCTCGAAAAAAAGAAAAGAGCACCCGTCCCAGATGGGCAAGGCACTCTAGTTATTATCAATGATTAAAAGTTTCGGTTGTTGTCGATGTCAGTAATTGGGGTGTCAATAACGGGCGGATTATCGGGTGGCGTGATTGGATCTGGAGAGCCTTGGTTGACATGATTGTTAAAAGGGTGCTCTCCCACACGATTTTCTCGACGTTCTACCAAGACAATAAACTTCCCATCATTAACAAGGCCCTCATAGCGATTTGCATCTTCTTCGGGAAGACCCATTCCAATTAAAGCTCCTGCCAATCCGCCAGCTCCTGCACCAACAGCAGCTCCGGTTAACGTTGCTGCTAATGGTCCGACAGCTATAAATGGCCCGATGCCAGGAATGGCTAGCGCTCCTAGGCCTGCCAATAAACCGGCAAGCCCGCCTAGGGCACCTCCTGTTGCCGCTCCGGCTACAAAGCCATCTTCCGTGTTCGTACTAGTGGCATCGTTAATTTTATTTATCTGATCTTTGTTCTTTCCAATGACCGATATCTCCTCGGCCGCATAGCCCTCGCGTTTGAGGTTTTCAACAGCCCTGATCACTTCATTTTCAGTATCATAAACTCCCACCAAGTGCTTTTCATGCATATCCATTAAAAGTCCTCCTTTAAACGAGTAGTTATAGTAAATCTACCCGCTGCTAGAAGAAGTGAAACATTTATTCTTAACCTCGCTGGTATGAAATATATTTCAATGGACATCACATTTATTATAGTTTTCTCGCAATTTTTCATAGTTTATCACCGCAAACCATTTCCAATTAGATGAAAAATAATTTTCTCTTGTGATTATGACAATATACTGATAATATGAAATAGTTGTTTTATTGGAAAGCTAATATTCAATATATCGAGTCTTTCCAAGCAGATAATTTTGACCACTTCCTTGCGGGAGTTAAGGCCATACGGACAGCCGGGTCAAATGCCGATTGGCAACTTTAGTTGCCCTATTGATTGAGTTAAAAGCTCAAATTTTATAAGTTGGTTACTTTACAACCAGTGCATATGCACATCAACTTGTGAAACGGTCAATAAGAGTGGTAAAAGTAATTATTTGCTATATAGACTCTGATCCTTAATGATATATTTTGAATATTAAAGAGCTTTCTGCCATTTTATTTCGGTAGACGTATACACGTGACTTTTGTCATGTGTGAACATAATTTTTAATATTACATTTATATCTAAAGCAAGTGTTGTGCGCAGGTTTGCGTTTTTACACTTGCTTTTTTGTTGTTATGGAATTCCGTTTTGCATGGCAAAATCTATTTAGTTAGGAGATACGAAAATGGGAAAAGCACTTATTATCGGAGCAGGCGGCGTGGCATCAGTTGCCATCCACAAATGTGTTCAAAACAGTGAGGTATTTGAAGAGATCTGTATTGCAAGTCGGACAAAATCAAAATGTGATGAATTAAAAGATCAACTTGACGGCAGCAAAACCAAAATTACTACTGCACAAGTAGATGCAAACAACGTTGATGAGCTAATTGCGTTAATCAATGAAGTAAAACCAGATATCGTGATGAACCTAGCGTTACCATATCAAGACTTGACCATTATGGATGCATGTCTTGCAACAAAAACACACTATATGGATACAGCGAACTATGAGCCGGAAGATACGGCGAAATTTGAATATAAATGGCAGTGGGAATACCGCGAGCGTTTTGAAAAAGCGGGTATTACGGCTCTTTTAGGCAGCGGCTTTGACCCAGGTGTAACGGGTGTATTCTCTGCTTATGCGTTAAAGCATTATTTTGATGAAATTGAATATATCGATATCCTTGACTGTAATGGCGGCGATCATGGCTATCCATTTGCAACGAACTTCAACCCTGAAATTAATATCCGTGAGGTTTCTGCTAATGGACGCTACTGGGAAAACGGTGAATGGATTGAAACGGAGCCAATGGAAATCAAACGGGTGTACAACTTTGCTGAAGTTGGCGAGAAAGATATGTACCTGTTATACCACGAAGAGCTTGAGTCTCTTGCGCAAAACATCCCTGGTCTTAAGCGCATTCGTTTCTTCATGACCTTTGGCCAAAGCTACCTTACTCACCTAAAGGCGCTTGAAAATGTCGGAATGACTTCTATTGAACCAATTGAATTCGAAGGAAAACAAATCATTCCGCTTCAGTTCTTGAAAGCAGTGTTACCAGACCCAGCTTCCCTTGGACCTCGTACAGTTGGAAAAACCAACATCGGTTGTATTTTCAGAGGGAAAAAGGACGGAAAAGAAAAAACATATTATGTTTACAATGTATGTGACCACCAAGAATGCTATATAGAAGTTGGCTCTCAAGCCGTTTCTTATACAACAGGCGTTCCTGCAATGATTGGTGCAGCGATGATTTTGACAGGCAAATGGGATAAAGCTGGCGTATATAATATCGAAGAATTTGATCCAGATCCATTCATGGAAGAGTTGAACAAATGGGGACTTCCATGGGTTGAAGACTTTAACCCAGTGCTTGTGGATGATGAATCTGTGAAAACGAAAGAACTGGAGCTAGTTCGTTAAGATGCGTTTTGAGGAATTACCAACACCATGTTATGTAGTCGATAAAGGTCTTGTGGAAAAAAATCTAAAAATCCTCAATGGGGTTATGCAGCGGACAAGTGCGAAGATTGTTCTTGCCCAAAAGGCATTTTCTATGACATCCTTGTATCCTCTTATTGGAGAATATTTAAGTGGTACAACAGCAAGCGGTTTGTACGAGGCACGACTAGGTTACGAGGAAATGGGCAAAGAGAATCATGTCTTTGCCCCTGCCTATCGTGAAGATGAGATAGACGAAATTATCTCGATTTGTGATCATATTATCTTTAATTCCTTTTCACAATTGGAAAAATTTAAAGATAAAGCACTAAAAGCTGGCAGGAAAGTTGGTTTGCGCATCAATCCTGAATGTTCCACACAAATTGGACATGCCATCTATGATCCATGTTCACCTGGTTCTAGATTTGGTGTAACAAAAGAGCATTTTCGTCCTAATTTGCTTGAAGGTGTATCAGGTCTGCATTTCCACACACTTTGTCAGCAAAACTCTGATGATTTAGAAACCACTCTTAATGCCGTGGAAGATAAGTTTGGTGAGTGGCTCGCACAAATGGAATGGATCAACTTTGGCGGGGGGCATCATATTACTAGAGAAGATTATGATATCCAGAGACTGGAATCTTGTATCAAGAGAATGCAGGTTAAATACGGTTTAGAGGTTTACCTAGAGCCTGGAGAAGCCGTTGCTCTCAATGCAGGATACCTCATCACATCCGTTCTTGATCTACATCAAAACGGAATGGAGATTGCAATACTTGACACGTCTGCAACTTGCCATATGCCTGATGTGTTGGAAATGCCTTATCGCCCGCCTCTTTTTGGATCAGGTGAAGTAGGCGAAAAGCCATATATGTACCGACTTGGCGGTCAAACCTGCCTTACAGGTGATGTGATTGGAGATTATTCGTTCGATCAGCCATTAAAGAGCGGTGATCGCTTAGTTTTCGGTGATATGGCCATCTACACAATGGTCAAAAACACTACCTTTAACGGCATGCCGTTACCGACCATCGCTATTCAAGAGAAAGATGGAGATTGTCGGATTGTGCACCAATTTGGCTACCATGATTTTAAGTTGAGACTTGCTTAAAAGAATAATAGAAACGAAAAGCCATTAATGAGGTAGGATCTTTTAAAGAATCAGATTCCAAATCGGAATCTGGTTCTTTACTAGATAGAAGAATCTGAATTATTTTTTAATGGGAAAAATTTAGATAAATACCTATGGATTATAGGTTATACTATAAACAAACTGGTAAAAGAAGATGATATTTTGTTATTTAAGAGCCTGGAGTTTAAGAATGCTGTTGGACAAAAGTTAAAAATCATTGAAATTCCTGTATTAGAAAAAAATAATCGTTATTATTTTATGATACAAATTCGCTTGCAAATCTTTGTTTCATCACTTTATCATAAACCAATGGAAAAAAGCTGCTATTCCTATCGCGATTATTTAAAACGAAAAATGAACTGGACTGATTTCAAAAATTTATTTAGTGTTCACGGAGTAAAAAGTAATTCTTAAAGTTGTCTATTTGAACAAAATAAACAATGGAAAGTTTTACTTTGAATTTACAAATGGTTCATAAGAAGTTAATAAAGGATGATTATACTGAAGATATAAAAAGCCATGCTAATGGAGGTTCAGGATGATCGAATTCATAATTCGACTCGCTATTCTCATTCCCATTTGCGTAATTCTTTAATCATAATCATGTACGAAAGCATTTCTTTAACAGAATTCATCACGAATTGAATTCCAGCTTCAGCAAAATCAGGGATCTCGGGTTTCATTCTTCTTCCCCTTTCCGCTACTTGGATCTATTCGTACCGGCCGATATCCCCTCTTTTGAAACTACTACAAAATAATCTCCCAAAATTCACGATATGCTAGCACAAAATCATAGAACAGCCCCAAACATTTTTCATCAATTTTCTTCCAGTCAAAGCATCTTTTAGGAATAGGTAATTATAACTGCAAGCTACTTGATACCTGAAATTTCGGAAGAAGAAGTTGTAGACACCTTCCTTTTTGTTGTTAAAAGGATTGGTAAAGAGGTTGAGGTTAGGGTAAAAATATCTTTTTACCCTCAAAACAATCAAGTTATCTCCACTAATATCCAAGAAATTTCGTATAGATTTTTTTGAAACTTTCGATTTACCACAATCAATTGGACTGTGGTTTTTCATCTAATAAAGAGCAATTATAAAAAACTAACCAAACGTTAGATTAGAACCGTTCTAACACCAAGCCAATACTCATAAGTATCCTGATTCAGTAATCACAGTCTAGCAAGGGTTCAACCGAAAATTCCCTATATTAAAAATAATTTGACAATTGGAATAAATTAATATATTCTGTATCTTGTATAGTGTATACACCATACATTAGGAGTGGACTTAATGAGTGATTTAAATTTTACCCCTATCGAAAAAATGAAGACCACGAAAGATATTGTCTATGAAAAAATTAAAAACGCTATTTTTTGTGGAAATATTAAAAAGGATGAAATGATAACCGAATCTAGTCTTGCTCAATCCCTCAACACATCTCGGACTCCAGTACGTGAGGCTGTTGGTGATTTAGTAAAGGAAGGTTTATTAGTTCCAATTCCATGGAAAGGTTTAAAAGTCAGAGAAATCTCCCCTAGTGAGAAGGAGCAAATCATATTCCTAAGGGTGACGATTGAATCTGAAGGCGTAAGACGGGCAATGAAAAACAGCACCCCAGAGCAAATTCAAAGCCTTAGTAACATTGTGAATCAGCAGCAACGTGCAATAAAACAAAACAATCGAATTGAATTTATTGATCTTGATCAAAAATTTCATATGGAAATTTTAAAGCTTGCCCAACAGCATTTATTAGAAGACATCTTATTAAATCTTTATCATTTAACGAGATTAATAGGCCATAAGGCTTTAGCAAAGAATGGCAGAATGGAGGAGGTAATCGAGGAGCATCTTCAAATTATAGAAGCACTTTTAGAAAATGATCCAGATAAAGCAACTAAGCTAATGGAATATCATTTAAAAAATACGAAGGATTCGATTGACTTAACTGAAGGAAACTAATTTTTTTAACACTAATGTAAACGCTACCACAATAACTCTGGAGGTACATATGAATACTATTTTATTGCCATTAACCATTAACAATGAAGAAAACGAAATGACGATTAACCATGTGTATTGTATCGGTTACACCGGCAGAAATAAGGAAAAGACAATGGAACACATCATTGAATTAGAGAAAATCGGAGTTCCAAGGCCAAAAGAAATTCCTACCCTCTACCCTGTTCGCCGTAATAGCCTGAATCAAACGGGTGAAATGGAAGTGCTAGGAAGCCAGTCAAGCGGCGAAGCAGAGATTGTATTAATTTTCGGTGATAACGACGACGAGGTATATATCACTGTTGGGAGCGATCATACTGACCGTTCATTGGAAACAATTGATATTAACCAGTCGAAGCAAATTTGCGATAAGCCTATAGCAAAGAAAGCATGGAAATTAAATGACGTGGTGAAACATTGGGATGACCTAGTGTTAACATCGCAAGTTTTTGTGAATGGAGAGTGGCAGGATTATCAACGAGCAAAGATTAATGCAATCATCCCGTTAAATGAAATAAAAAATTTCCTAAATAAAAAAGACGTACCTATGAAAAATAGCGTCGTTTTCTCTGGAACTGTTCCCTTATTAGATGGCTTTAAATATGGATCAGGATTTAAGATGGCTTTTGTTGACGAGGTAAGAGATGACAAAATTGAGGCAGCATACGCCATCACAAGAATTGATAGGGAGGAATAAAAGTGAAAATCTCAATCTACCAAATGGAGATAACCCCGGGAAAGCCAGCGGAAAATCAACAAAAGGTAAAGGCCTGGGTTGAAAAGGAGGTGAAACATTCAAAGCCGGATATTATTGTGCTTCCAGAAATGTGGACAACCTCCTATACGTTGGAGGAAATCCACCATTATGCAGACGATCATGGAAAAACAATCATTCCGTTCCTGCAAGATACAGCAAAAACATTTGAAATTAATATTATCGGCGGATCATTTGCCAATAAGATGGATGAGAAGGTTTATAACACGGCTGTAGTCATTAACAGAAAAGGTGAAGTTGTCTATCAATATAGCAAAGTTCACTTGGTTCCCATGTTAAATGAACCCCAATATTTAACAGCAGGTCAAAAAGTTCCTGAAATTTTTGAACTAGAAGGCGTTAAGATGGGGTTAATCATTTGTTATGATTTACGGTTTACCGAAATTATCCGCCCGCTTGCATTAGAAGGAGCCGAAGTGTTATTTGTTGTTGCGGAATGGCCAACACCCCGACTTAACCATTGGAAAAACATTCAAATTACGCGCGCCATCGAAAATCAAATGTTTGTTGTATCATGCAACAACGTTGGTTCGTATCAAAATGTAACGTATGGCGGCTGCTCCATGGTCGTAAACCCTTGGGGAGACACGTTATTGGAAGGCTCCACCGACGAAGAGGAAACATTATCGGTTTCGATTGATGTTGAAGAAACAAAAACTGCCCGAGAACAAGTCCCAGTGTTTACCAGCCGGGTACCACATTTATATAAACAAGGATTATAAAAATTAGAAAAGGGGAATGTTTATGAGTAAACTCGCTACTAATGTCGCAAATGAGCCGATTCCTGTTGATCACAAAAAGCAGCAAAGGATTGCCGGTATTTCCAGTGTTTTAGGTTCCACGATCGAATGGTATGATTTTTTCCTTTATGGGACCATGGCTGCTATTATTTTTCCACATTTATTTTTTCCGGATCAAGATCCCTATATTGCTACTTTATTAACTTTTTCAACGTATGCTATTGGTTATATCGCAAGACCGCTGGGCGGAATATTTTTTGGGCATTTAGGGGATAAAATTGGCAGAAAGGTTTCTTTAATAGCCACTTTAGTTATCATGGGAATCACGACGATTCTTATCGGCGTATTACCTGGATTTTCCACCATCGGTTATTGGGCTCCAGCATTAATTACACTATTCAGATTTATACAAGGAATTGCTATTGGAGGAGAATGGCCAGGGTCTGTTCTCATCTCAATGGAGTGGGGAACGAGTAAAAATAGAGGGTTCATGGCCGCATTGCCTCAAATTGGAGTGCCTCTAGGGCTCATTTTAGGAACGGCTGTCACATCCCTTTTTATTGCAATTTCTGGAGATAGTTTTCAAACATGGGGTTGGAGAGTACCGTTTATTCTTAGTTTAGTTTTGGTGATTCTAGGATTAGTCATAAGATTTAACTTATTGGAGACTCCCTCCTTCCAAAAAGTTCTTACTGAAAAGGAAATGCCAAAGCTGCCTTTTATTTCCGTTATAAAAGATTATCCTAAACAAGTGGTATCCGGCGTTTTATCAAATGTCAGCAGTGATATTGCTTTTGGAGTGTTTGCTTTTTATACGACAACGTACGGAATAAACTATTTAGGCCTAGATAAGTCCATTTTCGTTAACTCAACACTTGCAGGGGCCATTGTAGCCATATTTGCCATCTCTATCACTGGATATTTTAGCGATAAAATCAATCCTAAAAAAATACTCGGATTTGGTAATGTACTACTGATCCTATGGGCTTTACCATTTTTCTATTTACTCAATACAAAAAGCACAGGATTAATTTTCCTAGCTATTATTATCGCCTTTATTATTCACTCTACCATGTGGGCTCCATTGGCCCCAGTCATTGCTGCTAGTTTTCCTGCCCATCTTAGATATAGCGGCTCAGCTATCACCTTTATGTTTAGGGGCTTGATTGGTGGAGGATTTGCTCCATTGATTTCTACTTATCTTCTTCATACGTTTGATAGTGGATACGCTATAGGTGTTTATATTATCGTAGCAGCTGTTATAGCATTGTTTGCAATAAGATTTGTAGATGTAAAATATCATAAAGAAGATTAAGAATTAAACAATGAAAGTAAATAATCTTCCCTAAATTGTCGTTTTAAAGAACAATACATGAAAGATTGAATCATTAGCTATGCTGGATAGTCGGTAAAACGACTATCCTTTTTTCTTAAATTTAGGATAACGGCCTAATCAAACTTCTCTTTCTCAAAAAGCGGCATGATGGTCTGGTCGTCAGTTTACAAAATGATAATTTTCTTTTTGTCAGATATCCCGATGCTTGGTTAAATCTCCGAATATCCCAAGTTTTTTAATTTGCGAATTTGAGGGGTCAGTCAGGCCTCCACTGCATTAAAGCGGCGGGGGTTAGACCCCTGATTTTAGAGCTATTTTATTAACAAAATGTAATAACCTAGAATTCTACCAATCAGTTAAAAATCCGATAGAGCCTGCAGTTGATACAATTCCATAGCGGGAAAGGCACAATAAATGTCAAAAAACTCCATACAGTCTGCCCTTCCGTACACGGGTAAAATCTGATCTCCTTTTTACCGCTACGACTCTTTTTTCGGCGGCTCGGGCAATAGGACAATTCAAAAGATAGCTTCATAAATAAAGCAAGGAACATTTCTTGTACCTCCATAAATGGAGTTTAGAAATGACCCTTGCTTTATTTGTTGTCAAAAGTCGGCAAGCCCACACACTATATTCTTCCTATTGTATCCTTCGTTTTAATCCAGGGCGTGACTAGGCACGAGAACTGATGTATCCCAGTTCCATTGATATCTCTTTTGCGGTTTCTTTGGTTCTGCGTTGGGTATACTCCCTGTATTCACCGGATAACCGGGAAACAGGGCCACTTACACTAAGGGCGGCAACCACTTTAGCATTCCGATTAAAAACAGGATAAGAGATCCCAATCGTCCCCTCATCCTGTTCACCAAAACTTAATGAAAAACCCTGTTCTTTGATCTCTTTGATTTTTGTCAGCAGCTCGACACTGTTAATGATGGTATTCTTAGTAAACCCTTGGAAATTTAACTGTGTAATAATCCTCTCCTGCTCCGCTTCAGATAAATAGGCTAGGAGAACCTGGGGGCCGGAACCCAGTGATAGCGACGATCTTCTGCCCACTCTCGCATATAACCGCAAGGCATGGTTGCTCTCCACTTTTTCAATATATACCGCCTCATCTCCTTCCCGGATAACGAGATGGACGGTCTCATTAATATCTACCTGCAGTTGCTTCATTAAAGGGAGAGAGATCCGGCGCAACTCCAGTTGATCCGTAACAAGGCCTCCCAGTTCCAACAGTTTCAGTCCCAGTCGGTAGCGGACATCATGATCCGAATGCTTGGATTTAACGACAAACCCCATATACTCCAAGGATGACAGTAACCGAAATACGGTCGCCTTTGGTAATTTTGAGCGCTGTGCCAGCTCGCTCAGGGACAAATCGACCTCACTTTCGGAAAAAAAACTCAATAATTTCAAGGCTTTAATTACACTTTGATTCATCTTATTTCCTCTTTATTCATTATTTTCAGCGACACCGATGAAATCCAAGTCGACCGCAAGTAAGGTTATCTGCCCGTTTTTCCCGAAAGCAGCAAGGTCATTTCCTCGAAGGTCTTAATGCTTATACATTAAACTGCAAAGGTAGGAATCATCTGTCCATCTCTTCCTAGACAAAGCAAATATTTTAGCATGAACTCCCCACCATAGTGAATATTTTTAAGCAAACGGAGATTTCACTTCAATTCCGGCCTCTTCCAATCTCCTTTTGATGACCTTAATCATATCCAATGCCGTCGGCGTATCGCCATGTACGCAAATCGTTTCCCCTTGAACCTCAATTTCTTCTCCGGTTATGGTTTTTACCTTTCCTTCGGTCACAATTTGGATAATCCGGTCAGCCACAAACTCTGGATCGGAAAGCACGGCGCCTTCCTCTTTTCTGGAGACCAATGAGAAATCTTTATGATAAGCACGATCAGCAAATATTTCTAATTTAAACGGAAGCCCCTTCCTCTCGGCTACCTTATGAAGCTGGGAATTCGGCTTTACAAAAACAGGAAGATCTGGGTTGACAGATTGGATGGCATCGATGATATTGATAGCCAGCTGTTCGTCAGAATCAGCCATATTGTTTAGGTTGCCATGCGGCTTTACATGCTGCATCTTCACCCCGTATTTTTTGCAAAAGATATCTAGAGCGCCGATTTGATAAATAATCAGGTTCATCAGTTCATCTCTTGGAATATCCATGTTCCTTCTTCCAAAACCCGTCAGATCGGGAAAGCTTGGATGGGCTCCAACTCCCACGCCATACTCTTTGGCGATTCTTACGGTATGATCCATGATATTCGGATCCCCAGCGTGAAAACCACAGGCAACATTTGCCGAAGAAATGTATTTAATCACCTCATCGTCATTTCCCAGCGTATATCGCCCAAAACTTTCTCCCATATCACAATTCAAATCGATCATTTTCTTCATTTTGGCCATTCCCCTTTCTAATTAACAAGTCGCTTGCAAAATCCGAAACGTATTTTCCTGTTTCTTTAGCTCTTCTTGCGCTACCTCAATCGAAATTTCGGAAAAAGTGACAGTATCCCCCGGCTTAACCTGACCTAACTTCGGAAGATCGACCCCAATCACTCCTCCTATCTTGGTGTAACCGCCAACACTTTGCCGCCCGACGAGGAAAATAATCGGCTGGCCGCTTTTTGGCACCTGGATGGCTCCATAAAAAATCCCTTCCGAAATAATGTCGGCTGATTCCACATGCTCAATGATAGGGCCTTCCAGCCTGCATCCCATCCTGTCCACTTCTTTCGTAACTGTGTAAGTGGACGAAAGGAAAGTTTGAATTCCCTCCATTGTAAAAGAATCACGCTGTGGACCCAGAATTACCCTAATCTGTACATCGCTTTTATACTGAGGTATGAGATCATCCGGTATACGCCTTCCCTTTAGACGGATATCCTGTTTTGGAAAGACATGGAGGATGTCTCCTTTTTTCAGGGCCCTGCCGGAAATTCCGCCGATTTTTCCCACAAGATCGGTAGCCCGGCTTCCAAGCACTTGTGGGACATTGATGCCTCCGGATATAGCTAGGTAAGACCGGCATCCGGAAGGTGCACCCATGAATTGAATCACATCTCCCTTATCCACTTCGATAGATTTCCACATTGGCGCTTTTTGCCCATTTATATTTGGATTCAGGTCTCCGCCGGTGATCGCGATTATACCCTTTTCTGTTACAAGTAATTTCAGCCCCATTAATGTAATTTCCAACATCGCTGCATTTTCATCGTTTCCGACCAGTATATTGGCCATTCGATGGGCATATCCGTCAGCGGGTCCTGATACGGCCAATCCATATTTTTGATAGCCGTGTCTTCCCAAGTCTTGGATGGTCGTTAACAATCCCGGTTTCAATACTTCAAAGATAATAATCGCCTCCTTTCTCTTAGGGCATCACCCCTTTATAAGCTGCGAAGAGTGGATGTTCCAAGTTTCATTATTTTTTTCTATTCCTACAAACTCCTCATAAGTAATCGATTCGAAAAAAATATTGTCCCCCGACTCCAAAAGAAACGGCTCCTCTCTTTCAGGGTCGTATAGACGAAGAGGAGTACGCCCAATCAGCCGCCAGCCTCCAGGACTTGGAACGGGATAGATTCCGGTCTGATTGTTAGCAATTCCTACACTTCCAGCCGGGATAGAAACCCTTGGTGAAGGCAGCCTTGGGGTACTGATTTCTTTTGACATCCCCCCCATAAACGGAAATCCAGGGGTAAAGCCAAGGAAATAGACCAGATATTCACACCCGGAGTGGATAGAAATGACATCCTCGGGACTGAGACCGTTATGTTTGGCCACATCTTCCAAGTCCGGCCCCCATTCACCTCCATACAAAACAGGAATGTGAACCTTCCGACCGGTAGATGGGCTGGTGTTAAAAGCCTCTTTTTCCCAGCTTTGCAGCTTTTTCTTTACCTCTACATATGAGAGTTTCACAGGATCATAGTGGATGAGCAAAGACCGATAGCCTAGAATGACCTCGCCCACTCCATTGCTTGATTCCCTCTCCGCCAATTGGGCAAGTTGACGTACCCTGGCATTTGTATCTTGATCAATCTTGTTTTCAAACTCTATCAGTACAGCCTGGTCACCTGCAGGCTTGCATATAAATTTCATCGAATCACCCTAGCTCTTTATCGTCTTAATGGAGGTTTAAACACGTTGCTTGTTTGTTTACCTGATGGATTTTGTTCAACCTATATACCTTTACAGTTGAGCGGCTATATCCCGTTCCAATTCAGTTAAAACACTTTCCAGGACATCCAGCGCTTCTGTCAGTTGCTCATCTGTGATAACCAACGGTGGCAGCAGTCGGAGTACATTTCCGTCCGCCCCTGCAGTAAGAACGAACACACCATTTTCGTAACATCTCTTTACTATTTGCTTAGCCATATTCGGATAAGGCTCCAAGGTCGTTTGGTCTTTGACAATCTCAACGCCGATCATAGCTCCAAGCCCTCTTACTTCACCTATGAACGGAGATAAGGATTCAAGACAGTCTTTAATTTGCCTTCCGATTTCTTCTGCTCTGTTTATCAGATTCTCTTTTTCTATGATTTCCAGCACCTTAAGGGCTGCAGCACAGCCTAACGGACTCCCCCCCAGCGTAGAGCCCAATTCTTTCTGTTTCGGGGCATCCATAATATCCGCCCTACCAGTAACCGCTGCCAGTGGAATGCCTGCTGCTATGGATTTCGACAACACTGTTATATCCGGTTCAACAGGAAAGTGCTCCATGGCAAACATTTTTCCTGTCCGCGCAAAACCTGTCTGGATCTCGTCTGCGATGAAAACAATTCCATGCTTATCGCAAATATCCCTGATGCTGCTGACAAAGTATGCGGAAGGAACGACCAAGCCCCCTTCTCCTTGGACTGGCTCCATAATGATTGCCGCAATGTCTTCAGGGTCGACATCAGTTTGGAAAAGACGTCGGAAATGATCAAGCAGCTCTTCATCTTTCCGGCCATCACGTAAACCATAAGGGTAAGGAACCTTGTACACGTCTGCCACCATTGGGCCAAATCCTTTCTTGAAATTCTTAACCTTACCCGTTAGTGACATCGTCATATAGGTTCTGCCATGAAATCCCCTTTCAAATGAGATTACGCCTGGGCGGCCAGTATAACGCCGGGCAATTTTAATGGCGTTTTCAACCGCTTCTGCCCCACTGTTTAAGAAAATGGTCTTTTTGGGGAATCTCCCCGGTACAATGCTATTCAACTTCTCGGCCAATTGGATATAAGATTCATACATAGACACAGGGAATACTGGGTGAATAAAGTGATCAAGCTGCGCTTTCAGAGCCTCGATTACAGCAGTGGGGGAATGTCCCACATTGAGAGTACCGATTCCTCCAGCCAAATCAATAAAACAATTGCCATCCAAATCCGTTACTAAAGCGCCGGAAGCATCTGCTGCACCAATTGGTATATTAGTAGAGATGCCATTTGGAACCGCCCCCTGGCGTCGCTTCAATAAAGCCTGTGAATTTGGCCCGGGTATGGTGGTGTTCAACTTAATCTGTCCCATGAAAAAAACCTCCTTCGATCATATCAAACATGGTAACCCTACATTGTTTTAGTTTGTGACGTTTTTAACCGTTTCTAAATGAATCAACGTTCCACTTTATGTATTTAGAATCATACAGAAATAATGAAAGCTCTGAGGATAATAGCATATGATTTTAATCTGAGGAATGCATTCATGCACCACCTATTAATAAGGGTGATAGCCCTTACATTTTTATTTTGTATAGTTACGTCTTAGTTAAAAAAAGTTATACTACACATCACCGTTTCATTAGTTGAAACATCATTTCAATACCGGGTTAATTATATCAAGTCAATTTTTCTATTTCAACAAAAAGTCACAATATTCCTAATATTTTTTAAAGGGTGTTTGCTTAAGACTGCTGTTACCGGAAAATTCCCTTTCAAAAAGGGACTCCTTAGGAAAACCTGATGAACCCTTCAAACGACAATGTTGAGAGATTCGTAGAAGATGTTGACCTATCCAAAGTTCAAACTGCCGGCCAAGTCATAAAGCGGGCAGAATCCACCTTCATCGAAAAAAGCCAGAGAGTAGCACTTCAAATCATGTGAGAACTAGGAACCTCGAATATTTATGTCGTTGATAGAAGAGATTAACACGATTGTCCGCTTTGGATTAAAGGAAGACCATTCGGATGCTTATAAGCTTCTTGATCAATTTTACTGGGAGCCAAAAGATATAGAATCCGTTATGAAATTGGTTGAAGATGGAGTGGAGCCAGCTGATGCAGCAGCACAGTGGGTAAGTAAAAATAAAGAGTTAGTTAGTACTTGGACTGAGGGGGTTAACCAGGTTGACGGTGAAGAGCTTAAGCTACTTTATGTATCATGGGTTGATACAATCGCTGGTTCAAATGTGGTAGCAAATGTACTTGAAAGTGTAGGATATAATGTAAAGTTAATTCAGGTTGATGCAGGTCCAATGTGGGCTGGTGTAGCTGACGGAAGCGGTGATGCTATGGCAGGCGGCGCGCTACCAACCACTCACGCCGACTATTACGCTAAACACAAAGGGAAGTTTAAAGACCTGGGACCTAACCTTACCGGAACCTATCTGGGATTAGTCGTACCAACCTACATGGATATTGATTCAATTGAAGATTTAAAAGAATAAATATATATCTAAAAAAGATAGCTGGAAGCATAATCAGCTATCTTTTTTTGTGCGACAGGCAATCGCCCAATTGCTTTAATAAGACAACCAATCCTTTTTAGGCACGGGAATAACAATTGGGTGAGGAAAAAGCGATAAAATAAACTCTTCCATGGCAGACCTATATATCTTAAAAATTGCAGATATCTTTAAACAATAAAATAAAATTTCAAACGGAATCTTAATAAAGTTGAGCGAGAATATGTTTTGCGGTTGGTAGGGAAAAATAGGAAGTTGATCCTCTGGCATTATTTTGGGTTGTAGCAACAGGCTTTCTTGCCCTTCGAGATGCTACACTACTTCCTCAATATGATGCACCACAACACATTCCAATCCTTGCAGCATTTGAACTGGAATCGCCGGATCATAGGGAAAATACACTTTCTTAATTCCCAAAGATCTAAATATACGACAATGATAGAAATATAGGGCTCCCATAGTGGACTGTCAAAACGTTGGCTAAGTATTCCGGCACTGCAGGCTGACCTAAAGGTCGCAGTTTGGAACCAATGAGGAGATAAACAATGAAGTAACTCTATGGAATTCCAACATTATCCAGAGGGTTCATGATCCTAGATTACAAAGATTTTAATCTTCTTTATAATATTTAATATCTACATATTTTAGTGCAACTAATGCTATTACTGCTGTTAATATAATATATCCACTAATAGCGTAACCACTGCCAAACTTATTTAGAAGGTAAGTAGAAACCAACGGAGCTACTCCCCCTCCAATTAGGCCTCTAAACATATAAGTTATAGCCGCTCCGCTAAATCTAAGATGTGCTGGAAAACTAGCAGCAATAACTGGAGCCAATGGTGCCCACATGATAGAGTGAATGACAAATGCTATAATAACTGCTAAGAAAATTAATCCTGTACTTTTTGTATTTACTAAGTAGAAATATGGCAATGCCCATAAGATGAGCAGTATATTTCCGAATCCTAGTATTTTTTTAGGACTTATTTTATCGCTAAAATACCCAGAAAAAGCAATCGCAAACACGGCTACAAGGGCACCTGCAAGTGTTGCGTAAACAAAAATCGATTTATCTAACCCTAAATGTATTATTCCGTATGTCGCGGTATAAAAGGCAAACACTCCAAAAGCAACATCACTACTAACATTCGATAATACTCCAGATATAACCTGTTTTGGGTAATGTTTAAATACGGAAACAAAGGGTAACTTCGGTAACTCCTTTTCTTTAAGGACTTTTTGGAATGAGGGCGTTTCCATTAATTTAAACCTAATCACTAATCCAATAATAACTAAAAACATACTAAGAATAAACGGTAATCTCCAACCCCAAGTTTGGAAACTATCGCCGGAAATATTTATAATAAGGGAGGTAACTCCAGTTCCAAGTATTAATCCAAGAGGGACTCCAATTTGAGGCAAAGCGGCCATGAAGCCTCTATTTTTTTTAGTTCCCCACTCCATTGAAATCAGGACAGACCCTGGCCACTCTCCTCCAACAGCCACTCCTTGTAAAAATCTAAGAAATGAAACTAAAACAGGGGCCCAAAATCCAACTTGTTGGTATCCTGGTAATAAACCTATAAGAAGGGTCGCGATCCCCATTAATATTAATGTTGCAACTAAAGAAGTCTTTCTACCAATTTTATCCCCATAATGTCCAAAGACAAGTCCCCCTATTGGTCTTGCAACATAACCAACAGCATAAGTTGTAAAGGTTAATAAAGTTGCAACATATGGGTCTTGATTTGGGAAGAATAATTGTGGAAATATAATAGCAGCCATTGTTCCGTAAAGAAAAAAGTCATACCATTCTATAGTTGAGCCAAAAACACTTGAAATACCAGCAATTTTTTGTTGCTTACTGTGATCAAAATGAACTGTATCATTTGCAGTATCTAGAACCCTTTCTTCCACATTATTACTCATAAACATTCCCCCTATTAAATCAATAATTATTTTGATTTTGGTTCCTGTTCCTATCTAATAGATGCATTCCCAAATAAGACGCTCCACTTTTCCCGGGCAGGCATGAGTGATTCTATAATTAGGTACCACAGTCCTCCACTTTCCGAAATATAAATGACCAATTCCTTAGATCTTATCTGCCAATAACAAACCACCTCCCTTAATTCTACTGAATAAAGCTATGCTCCCAAAGGAAAGGCAGTTAGGTTAATAGTCTTATGATAAACGCACTAGTTTAGTAATACTGTCGGGAATCATTTCTGCGATATAAATATCGTTTGCTTCATCAACTGCTACACCATGTCCAAAGAATCCAAATGTTCGACACCTCCCGATTAATTCACCTTCAGAATCGAACATATTTAATCTTGGAGTTTGATCGGTAACATAAATATATCCATCATTGTCCTTGAACATATTCATAGGATGATAGAGATCTTTAATTTCATTCAAATATTCACCACTTTGATTAAATATTTGAATTCGGTTATTTTCTCGGTCAGCAACCAAGACTTGATCTTTTTCGTCAACTAATATGGAATGAGGTATTGAAAATTCTCCATTGCCAGTTCCCTGTTTCCCCCAAGTTTTTATTAACTCACCGGTTGGGCTTAAATGATGAACACAAGAGTTACCATACCCATCCGAAACGAAGAACTCTCCATTTGCATTCACTGCCACATCTGTAGGATGATTAAATAAGGCTACAAGTTTACCGGGTTTTTGATAGTCACCTATTACTTGAAGAATTTCTCCTTCTGTATTAAATGCAACAATACGATGATGGTCCCTATCAACCACTAATACTCTTCCGTCTTTAGTAACCCTAAAATAGTGCCCATCAATAATACTTTCATTGCTCCAGTGGCTTAGTAATTCCCCCTCTTTTGAAAATAACAACATAAAAGGATCACTCCGCCGCAGCACCATAATTTGCCCTTTCGTATTAACGGAAACGGCTGAGATACCATCTAAGGATATACTCTGAGGTAATCTTGCCCATTGTTTTTCGACCCTGTATGTTCTAGGGCCCAATCTAAAAATAAGCATGTTTTAATCCTCCAATTAATCATGTATTGCCTTTTTTGGGGTAGTGTTATACAACTTCTACACAGATCTATTCTATAGCTTTAGGTAATACCTCTACACTGTAGCGATGTTTAATCGTACGATTCAAAATAGGATCATGCATAGATATTTCGTAATCGGTAAAATAGTTGAATGACTTTGTAACTGTATTAATGGTTGCCGAAAAAAACACATTATTCTCGTTATCAATCTCTAATTTAGAAAAGATTTCTTCCCAATCATTTGGAGCTAATAAATCAGAACAGGTTCCCTTTTGAAAAAGCTGTTTTTCACCATCTATGGTTGTTCCCCAACATTCTAGTTCAATCTTATCCAAATGCCCTTGGATGTCTGAAAACTTCCACATCTGATTAGAAATAATATTTGGATAGGCTTGCTTAGCCATTGGAATACTATACCCTTCTAACTTACGGTCAGTATGATCACTGCCAACCGTTACATACATCTCGTTGTTTAACCAAATGAGTACATATTCTACTTCACCGCTAGTTTTTTCATGTTGAACTTGGATATGATCTGTGGTAGTAAGTAAATTATTTGAGATTGGATAAAGGGTAGGTGTGGTTTTAGGTACTGGAACTCCTAGCTCACTTAATTCTTCTATATGACCCTGAATCTTTGATTGATCACTGCCAGCAAACCCGCCATTAAATAAATAATTAGGATTAAATTCAACGGTCTCCCCAGTATTTTGAATCATTAATTTTAGTGCCAATATGATTCCCCCCTGTTCATTCACTTTCTTGGTATTTACTCCATTTCCGTTTTTGTTGCAGTATCCATCGTTTTTGTTAAGTGGAGTTTTACACTAGCTTTAGCTGTTTCAGCATTTTTACTTTTTAAACTTTGAATAATATCGAAATGTTCCTGTATCACCTCCCTCATGCGACCTTCCTTCCTTAAAGCTTTATGACCAATTAACCTGGTTAAATTATAGAGACTTTGGAATGCCTCTTCCAATAAATACAAATTAGAGAAATGCAAAATAGTCCTATGAAATGTTTGATCGAGCTCAACATAAGTTAGGCGATCATTAGCCTCCATAGCTTCCTCTTGTTCTTTAACAATCAAACTCAATTCTTCAAGCTGATCATCTGTAATAGTTTCTGCCAGCTGCCTTACCCCTTCTGATTCAATCGCTAACCTTAAAAAGGCAATTTGATCTTTTTCTTCCTCTGAAATCTCGCGTATTTTAACCCCTTTTCTAGGAATTGAAACAAGTAATCCATCTTTAATTAAATCAGATACTACCTCTCTAACTGGGGTTCTTGAGGTATTTAATGAATTTGCCAACTCTGTCTCTGTAAAGATTACCCCTCTTTTCATCTGGCCATTTAAAATGGCAGATTTGAGTTCACTATATACAATTTCTTTTGTAGTTCTTTGCTGCCTTATTGGATTAATATTTAATTTTTCCATTTTTCCAGCTCCATAACGTTTTGTGTATACAGTACGCAATATACATAATGGAGCAAATAATCATACTTGTCAATATATTTTGAAAATTCGGTTTATAATCTTTGATAATTATCAAGTGAATCGTCACCTTAGAAATACTATTAGGAGATTTATATTTATTAGAAATCAAACGTTTGAGTGAAACTCTGACTTTCCCCGTCGCTAAAGGATTTACTAACATTAACTGCTGCAAAATTTTTCAGTTAACCAAACGTTTGGTTAAATCCGCCTTAACGCCATACCAACTTGTTTTCTTTTATCAAAATACCCGCAAGAATTGTCGAGAATTCTACTTGTTTGGTTGCACTCCTGCATTGCAGCTCTAAACGTTTTTCACAGTCCGCAAATAAATCCACTAACGATGGTGATGTCTTACTGATATCGGACGCTTGTGCCGAAAAAGGTGCCTGACCCCCGATGCGTTAAAGCTTTAACACACTGGGGGTCAGGCACCTTTTCCTTGTGAATTTTGTATTAAGTTGACAATTCGCATTAACCTTGAGATTTTTGATAACATGGAAATTTCCTTTCTTCCAAAAATAATATCGTGACATATACAGCAAAAATTGGAACTCTAATAAAATGGCACTTCATAACCTATTAATTTTCGATTCATCGCCCCCACATTTGAAGTTAATGAACAAACCTCCCATATTGCTTGTTAAACACAAGCTCAACTGTTCCGGTTGACCCATTCCGATGCTTGGCGAGAATGATTTCCATCCTGTCCTTTAGTGGAGTTCTGATATACAATACGTCATACATAAGGGATGTTAAGTTTATAACTAAACGTAAATATATCTTTACATTTAGTTGTAATTTTTTTATAATCCATGTAAAGATATCTTTACTTCCTGTTTGGAGGGTTTTTAATGAAAGTAATCAATCATATTAGGGAAATTCGACAGAAAAAGGGCATAACACAAGTCAAAATGGCAGAAGACTTACAAATTACACGTCAAACAGTAAATGCAATCGAGAAGAATAAGTATAATCCAAGTTTGGAATTAGCACTAAAATTAATACAGTATTTTGATGTGCCAATTGAAGAATTATTTTATTTAGAGAAATCAGAGGGGGAATAGCTATGAACAACCGAAAGTTACAAATCACTATTTGGTCTGTTGTAATTGGATGTATGAGTATAGGTGGCTTTTTAGGTATGTATCTCGTAGGAAAAGAAACTGGTGAATACAACTACGAAATGGCTATCGCTATTATAGGGGGGACAGTCTTAGGATTTATTTTCTTTCTGCTTATTTCTATGTGGAATAAAAAAAGAAATGGAAATGTTCCAGATGTTGATGAACGAAGTATTTTACTAATGAATCGTTATCTAATGGGTGTACTTTATGTTGTTCTTATGGGTAGTGGAGCTGTTTTACTAATTCTATATTCAATGGGTGTTCATTTTATTGAAACAGGTATGTTAATCATATGTATGATTGGATTATATATGTTAATTGGCTTAGGAGCAGTTATTACAAAGCAATTATAAAATGTTATTAATTAACGGGCAGTTACTTTAAAAGAGGCGGCCAAGGGGACAGTTCTCCCGGCTTTTTTGATCAATTCCCTTGTCCAAAAAAGCCATGAGAACCGTCCCCTTGGTCATACACTACTTCAACTGCATGGTTGTAATGCAGGTAGGATCACCTTCAAATGTGGCAATCTTTGATTCTGCCTTTTTTCCGTCATATTCAAACTTTATCTGATACGTTTTATCACGTGGCAGCCAAAAATCGATAAATCCATTAGATTGGGTCTTAACTATTTCGTCTAGCACCACGTTGCCTTCCGTATCTTCAATGTAGGCTTGAAACTCTTTATTCGCCAGTTCACCTTGACAACCTGCCAAGCTATGATTAGTTCAAGGATGAGTTTGTTCGGCGTAAGGATCAATAGACACAAAAAATTCCTCTTTAGGCAAGTCATAGGCTGACTCTTTTCCATTAGGGTCACTCACTAAAAGTTGCTGCGATGTAATGGAGGCATTTTTGGTTTTTATTTTTCCAGTACTAAAATCGTGGATCATTCCCTTAATGTCGCTTGATGCATTTTCCTTTATAGAACTTCCTTCATCAGTACTTTTTCCACTACAAGCGGATAAAATAACGGCAGCCAATAAAGTAAAAGCAATAGTTTTAAATTTCATTTAACGGTTTTCCCTCCTTGTCTCACGATATAAACTATTTTATTATACTAAACCCCCCATCCCTATAAAGGTCACAAAGTCTTCAAAATAAAAAGACAGCACCTAAGAATAACGGGTTCCGTTTCCTATCACAAAAATGTCACTTTTCACAGGAAAATGCAAACCAAAATGTAATGCTTTTTGCATAAAAAAATGTAGGGCAATTTGTAAGGCTAGAGAGATTTAAAAACATTAGAAATAGCAAGGGTTTATACCCTTGCTATTTCTAATTATGAAGTTTGCAAACCATTTCCGCCTTCTTCTTATCGGTTTCGGGTAGGTGTGTGAATTCATAGGCGGAGAATTTCCTGCTAATGTATATAGGGGGAGCTTTAGAAGCGGAGATAAGCGGAGATATTCCGATTAACTGCTCTAAATAAGACAAAATCCAAAGATTTTAAAGTTAGTCTAAAA
>NZ_AJLS01000038.1 GCF_000307875.1 Neobacillus bataviensis LMG 21833 | reverse complement strand
TCACCCGACCCCGAAGGACTATTCATATTTACCAATTATTATAACACTATTAGAATAAAATTCATACTAAATGAAAAACTTGGGATCAAAGTCCCCCACCGCTTTAGGCAGCGGGGGACTTTGACCCCAAGTGGCTTTTTGAAATGAAGCAAGAGAACAGTCCCCTGCTTCATACTTGTAGTGATTTTGCCTGCATTTGGTACATTTGGTTGTATATGCCCCCGTGGGATAGAAGTTCGTCGTGGGTGCCTTGTTCTTTGATGACGCCTCGTTCTAATACAAGAATGCGGTCGGCATTTTTAATGGTGGAAAGGCGGTGGGCAATAATAAAAGTTGTACGTCCTTTCTTTAGAACCTCCATCGCGTGCTGAATGATTTCTTCAGTCTCTGTATCAATATTTGAGGTTGCTTCATCCAAAATTAAAATCGCGGGATCAAATGCAAGTGCACGTGCAAAGGAAATAAGCTGACGCTGGCCTGAGGAAAGGGTACTGCCTTTTTCAATTACAGGCTCATCAATCCCTTTTTCAAGATTCTTGAGGACACGTTCGGCACCGACTGCATGCAATGCTTCTTCTACCTTTTTCCGTGTGATTTTCGGGTCATTCAAGCTCACATTCGATGCAATGGTTCCGGTAAATAAATAGGGATCTTGTAAGACAATCCCCATATGTTGACGAATCGTCTGTCTTGGCACATTTGTTACGTCAATCCCATCAATATAAATCTTCCCCTTCGATGGATCATAGAAACGGAACAATAGATTCATAATCGAACTTTTTCCAGAACCCGTGTGTCCTACAAGTGCCACCGTTTCACCGCGATTCGCTTCAAACGATAAATTTTTCAACACATATTCGTTTTCTTTATAGGCAAAAGACACATCTTCGAATAGGACATGCCCATCGTACCGCGGCATCATTTCTTCTGATACGTTTTCACCGGTGGTATCCAAGACCTCAAACACCCTTTGCCCGGCAATGAGTGAGCGTTCTAGCTGCGAAAACTGATTGACCACATTCGTTATCGGATTAAATAATCTCGTTAAGTAATCAACAAATGCATAAAGAGTACCCGAAGACACGATTTCCGCTGTCGTTAACGATTGTGTTCCAAAATAAAGAATGAAAATCGTAAACAGGATGAGACGCAACGAATTCACTAAGTTAAAGGACGTGGCTGAATCTAAAAACAATAATTTCCGCTGATAGGCATAATGCTCTTCATTCATCTCATCAAATTCCTTCGTCATTTGCTTTTCACGGCGAAAGGCTTGAATAATCGTCATCCCTTGAATGGATTCATTGATCATCGCATTAATATCGGCAATTTTTGTGCGAATCACCCCATTGTATTGCGCTGCATATTTTCGATATAAAATCATCCAAAAATAGATAATTGGCATCATGATTAAGGCAATCAGTGCCATTTTCCAATTTAAAATAAACAAGGCGATATAGACACCCGCTATTGAAATAAAACTTGTTGCAAAGTTAGAAAGTACCTGCACATATAAATTTCGTAATGCTTCGGTATCATTTGTGACACGGGCAACAATTTTCCCTGCCGGCAATTGGTCAAAATACTGGATGGGCAATGTTTGAATATGCCCAAATACGTCTTGACGTAACCTTTGGACAACACGGTTAGCTCCCATTTGCAAATAGATATACATAAAGTAACGGAAAATCGCTGTTGCTACGGCTAAGATAAAATATAAACACAGCAGCCAAGCAATCGGCGTGATATCAATTTTTCCAATGGTCATATGTTCATCGATAATATATTTTGCAATGAATGGGCCTGCAAGTTCCGTAAATACCGCGATCGTTAAGAATAATAACCCCAGAAAAATCGTCCGCTTAAAATACATGGCGTATTTCGTTAATCGTTTACTCGTACTCATGCCCCGCCCCCCTCTAGCTGTTGACGGTCAAATTGTTCTTTATACCAGCCATTTTTTCTAATAAGCTCCTCATGCGTTCCTTGCTCGGTAATTTGCCCCTCATCTAGCACGATAATTTGATCTGCGTGCTGCACTCCAGATAAACGATGGGTAGTAATGATGGTTGTTTTCCCACTTCGTTCATTCTGAATGTTTTGCAGTATACGGGTCTCCGTTTTTGCATCGACCGCTGATAAGGAATCATCAAGGATTAATATCTCCGGATCCTTAATAAGCGCACGGGCAATCGACACCCGCTGTTTTTGTCCGCCTGATAAAGAAACCCCTTTTTCTCCAACAAGTGTTTCAAGCCCCATCGGTAGGTTCTCTAAATCCTTTTTAAAATAGGCAAGGTGAATGGCTTCCTGTAATTCAGCATCCGTTGCCTCTTCTTTCCCAAATAAGATATTTTCCCGAATCGTCCGTGAAAATAACACATGATCCTGTGGTACATACCCGATCCAATCCAAAATCTGTTCTTTTGTTTGCGAGGCGATATCGACTCCGGCAATGCTTAATTGACCTTCATCAAGTGGATATTCCCGCAGTAACTGCCTTAAAAAGGTTGTTTTTCCTGCACCCGTTTTGCCAACAATCCCAAGTGTCTCCCCCTTTTTAAGCGACAAAGAGATTTGCTGTAAATTTTTCACCTGGCTCGTCGGGTATTGAAACATCAAGTCATCAAACCCAATCGCACTCGGTGTCTTAATGGCAACAGGTTCAAAAGTATTTTGTACATCGGGTTCATACTCAAGGGTTTCTTTAACCCGATCAAGAGATGCATTTCCTTGCTGCATGACATTGATTAATTCACCAATCGCGAAGATAGGCCAAACAGCAATCCCTAAGTAGACATTAAAGGTGACGAGCTGACCGACAGTCATTTCACCATTAGACACAAGAAATGCTCCATACCCTAGTGCAACCACATAGCTAATACCTGTTCCGACTTTTGTAATCGGCCCGAATAGGGCATTAATTTTCGCTGTATCCATATTTTTTTCGTATACTTCTTCGCTCATGTCAGCAAAATTCATTTCGTCCTTTTTCTCCTGCACATAGGCTCGAATGACCCGGACACCGGCAACAGATTCTAAAACACTATCATTCAGTTCTCCAAATGAGTCCTGTGCCTTCATATATCTCTCATGCACAAGCTTGCCCAGATACTGAATTATCACAGCCATAATCGGCACTGGCAGCATGGCAAAAAACGTTAATTTCCAAGAAATCATAAACCCCATTGCACAAATAATCGCACCCATATATAACGTGGAATCAATGAGCGTCATAATCCCAAATCCCGCTGTAATCGAAACGGCGTTCAAATCATTTGTCGCACGTGCCATTAAGTCACCCGTACGATTCCTTTCATAAAAGGTTGGCGTCATTTTTAAAAATTGCAGCATTAATTTACGGCGCATTATTTTTTCAAGATTAATAGCCCCTTCAAATAAACGATATTGCCAAACAAAATTTAAAAAATAACCAAGAATAATAATCGCAACGAAAATAAGTATATATTGACCCAATATCGCTTTTGTCATTTTACTCGCTGTTAAAACATCAATTACAGAGCCAAGTAAATACGGTGGAACTACTTCCAGCACACTGGCTACTATTAATAAGATAACGGCAATGGCGTATTGCTTCCGATACTGTTTAAAAAACCAGCTCAACTTTCCTAAAACATCAAACATGTATCAAACCCACTTTCCCCTACATTCTGTAAACCATCACTACCCACAATCTAGCCATTCCTCTTTGAAAATCAATCCTTTTTGTTTGTACCACATCGTCCTCTGCTCCTTTTACATTAAATTCACCAAAAAAATTCCAGAAACAAAAAAAAGCATACCCTAAAAAGAGCATGCATCTTTAGGAAAGGAATAGAAAATGTTTCCATACCTTTCATCACGTTCGGAATTCACTAAATGACAGAAAACAGGTATGGATAATATATGAAATTATCAAGTACGTTGACGACAGTAAGATCTCGCATTATCCATTCCTCCTTCATAAAATATTTGGTGTTCTTGAAGATTACCATTTTTTTCATAGTATTGTCAACAGTCAGAAAAATCACTCGAAACAAAAGGGCGGCTCCAGCATCGGAACCGCCCCCTGTATTTCCTTATTTGTTTTCCAATTGCTTGTATTGCTCCATAATCCCTTGAAAGAGTTCCGATACCGGTTCGAATTGTGTAAATTTTTGAATCGCCGCTTCAACACCTTGTTCCTTGATGACAGTTTGCACTTGGACGGCTTCCCCATCCCCTTGAAAATCATACAACAGAGCTGCAGCAATTCCCTTCAATAGATACTCTGGCTGTTTTCCAGTCACCTCAACATATTGTCTTGCGGGACTGACAAGGCGGTCATTCGGCCCGAGCTTACGAATTGGTGAACGGCCTACCCTTGTGACTTCATCAACAATATAAGCATTTGAAAAACGGCCGATGATCTTTTGAATGTACTTATTATGTTCCTCTTCATTAAAGCCATATTTCCCTACTAAAAATTCGCCGCTTTCCTTAAGGGAACCTTCAACCAGGTCACGAATTTTCTGATTCTCCATTGCCTGGTTAATCGTCTCCATCCCGAAATAATAACCAAAGTAAGCAGCGAGCGCATGTCCCGTATTGACCGTAAATAGCTTCCGTTCAATATATGGAACCAATTCTTGAACATAGGTGATCCCCTTAACAGGCGGTTTTTTACCGATAATCTTCGGCTCCTCTACCACCCACTCATAAAACGGCTCGACCTTCACCATGAGTTTATCTTCATTCACTTGATTCGGCACAATTCGATCCACCGCGGAATCCGGAAAGCCAAAGCGCCCTTCAAATTGCGCTTTTTCATCTGCTGTTAATTTTTCAAAAATCTTCTCTTTTAAGAGTGAACTGCCGCCAATCATATTTTCACAAGCGATAATATTAAGGGGCTTGTCGGTTTGTTCCACACGTTTACGCAGACCGTCTGCAATCAAACCAGCAATCAGCGGCAGAATATTCGGCCCGATAGCAGTCGTTACTAAATCGGCTTCCGCAATGGCTGCCATTACTTGCTCCGGATTTGATGCGTTATTGATGGCTCTTACATTTTTAATCGTGACCTCTTCCTGGGCCGGTTCTGCAAGCACCACTCGATATTCCTTCTTTTCATTAAGTAAACGGACAATCTCATCATTTACATCGACAAAACAAGTTTCATAACCGGAATGGTATAATAAATTTCCAATAAAACCACGACCAATATTTCCTGCTCCAAAGTGTACGGCTAACATTTAGTTCACCTCTTCAAAAATGGATAAAATCTCATCGGCAGATTTTGCAGAAACAAGCTTCTCAATATTTTCTTCCTCTGAACATACAATGGCAATCTTCGAAAGAATGTCTAAGTGTTCATTATCTTTACCGGCAATTCCAATTAACAGCTTGACGATGTTTCCCGCACCAAAATCCACGCCTTGTGGAACCTGAACGAAAGAAATGCCTGATTCCTTCACAAACGACTTTGAATCCTCGGTACCATGTGGAATTGCTACAAAATTCCCCATATAGGTAGAGGTTAATTGTTCCCTTTCAAGCATTTTTTCAATATAGTTTGCGTCAACATAGCCCTTTTCAACCAGGATACTTCCTGTTAATTTAATCGCTTCTTCCTTGGAGGCAACTGCGGCATTTAATAGAATATTTTCTTTTGCTAAAATTGATTTTGTCATGATTAAACACTCCTTAATTCTTTTAACTTCTCATTGAAAAATTGATCTAACCTTGCTGTAAGCAATCCGATGATTCTATCATAATCATGAGACTGGAAAACAGTTGTATTTTCTTCATTTTCAATTAACAATGTGCTTATAAAACTCAACACTTCTAATACTTTTTCTGATGTATTTGCTGGTGATAACAGTAATACTAATACGATCATTTCCATATCGTTTTCATCCATGCCAGCAACGGTTAATGGTGTTTGCAGAACGGTAAGATTAAAGCATGGCTCGACCACATGTGACGAACGCGTATGATATAAGGCCATCCCCGTTTCAGGAATGCCAATTCCCCCGAGTTTTTCCCGTTCAAGGATTTTCTGAACAACCGTCTCCACATTGTCAATTTTTTGATCGTGATAGAGCCTTAGGCATACTTGGGATAAGATTTCATCTATTGTTTTATGCCCGCTTTGTTTGTTTACTTCGAACCCCTTAAGAATTGTGGCAATCGTTCCGGCAAAGTCGCGGATATGCTGCATTTCCTCCATTAACCTGACAGAACTCTTGTTGTTAACATTAAGCGGGATCGCAATAGGAAGCTGCTTTTCGGAATTGTTCACGATCTTATATTCATTGATAAAGGAGCGAATCTTTTCAATCTCATCTTTATTTAAAAAGGGATTGACCACAATATATTCTGCCTCGTAATCAGGAATTGGAATGGTGGATAGCACTAACTGATACTGATCTTTGTTCATTTTTTTAAATTCCATGACGGATACATTTTGTATAGCTTTTAGCTCAGGGAACTCTCTTTGCAATCTTGTTGCCAGCATCTTAGATGTGCCAATTCCACTTGAACAAACCACAAGCGTTCTAAAGTTAACAAGCTCTCGGTTCCCCATAATCGCAGCACCAAAATGCATCACAAGATAACCCGTTTCCTCATCTGGTACATAAAAATGATGAAAAACCCGTGTAGCCGCCTGTTTAACAATGGAGAACAAATCAGCATAATCTCGTTCTATTTTATCTAACAAAGGGTTGCTTATCCCCATTTTTTGCTTCATCCGATAAATAGCCGGCTTTAAATGTGTGACAAGCCCTTCAAATAAGGAATGATTTGCCGATAAATCCATCCCTGTTAATTCACTGACATGTTCAATTAGTTTTTTTGTTTTAACTGCAACCTCTAGGCTTGTTTCTTCATTTAAATATTCATTATCATGTCTTACCTTCGCACCCTTTAAGTGCATCGTAATGTAGGCAACTTCTGCCTCCGGTATGTTAATAGTAAAAATCTGCTCTAATTGAGTAACAATTTGTTCAGCAAATTTATATTCCTTCGTTTCCTTTTGGTCTTCCAAATAGGTTTGGTTAATGGTAATCCCTTCGCCCTTTTGGATTCGTTCCACGGCCAGTGCTACATGAACGACTAATCCAATATAGGCACTATCGGCCATTGAAAACGGTAATTCTTGAACAATGGCATTGACTATTTTTTCAACAATGACGAGCTTTTTCTTCTCAACAAGTCCCATCAATCTTTCAGAGATGGAATGAATCTGCTGCGCTCCGCGCTTTTGAATATTTTCTCGTGTTAACGAAAGAATTTCAGATTCATCCAGATATTCTGAGATTAAATTGCTCATCGCCCTTCGTTTAGAGCTTTCATCCCCGGCAATTTCAACCCCATAGCCTCTTCTTCGAATCAGTGCTAAGCCAATGGTTTGTAATCTCTCCTCTAGCTTTGTTAAATCAGCACTTACCGTGGCAATCGTGACATTTAAGTCGTTGGCAAGACCAAGTAGTTTGACTGGTTCATTGGTTTCTAAAAGCTCACATAGAATAATCGTTTGCCGTTCTTCCGGTGTGTATTCTGTATGAGAAAGATTAAATAAATAGAGTTCAAGTTCCTGTATTTTGTTCGTGTCACCAGTGATTTGGACACCAACCCCTGACTTCTTTTGCAATGACAGATTATATTCCACTAGAATATCTTCTACATTTTTCAAGTCGCGGTGGATTGTTCTTGCACTTACACCAATTTGATCTGCAAGGTCTTTTACGGTCGTTTCATCCGTATTCTTTAATAAGATTTCAAGGATTTGCCTTTCTCTTGCGGAAATATACATATTTCACACTCCTTAAAGTTGACCGTCAGCCTCCAATCTTATGTTGTTGCCAAAATTAAATTTTTATACTGACAATATCATTTTATTCCCGTCAATTCCTTAACACAACTAAAGCTATTCATGATTTAGTCACTCGTATTGTTGACATTATTAAACAACGAAAAGCTGAGCTGGACAATAAACAAAAGCCTAGCATATGAAGTCTAGGCTTTTGTGAGGTTATTTCTTTAAACTATTCACTAATTCATCATACTTAGGGCTATTTAAAAAGTTTTCTACGGAAATGTGTTTTACATTTGGAAGCTTCGCTTTAGCACGATCCGTTAAGTCTTTATGTGTAACAACTACATCAGCATCTGCGGGTAAATTATTGATCGCTGTGTTAATAACCGTCACATCTAGACCCGCCTTTTGCACTTTATTTCTTAGGATGGAAGCACCCATTGCACTTGATCCCATCCCAGCATCACAAGCAAAGACGATTTTGTTCACATTTTCTGGATCAACTGTGTCTTGAGTTGTTAATGCAGAAGTAACAGCGCTTTTCTTGCCTTTCATTTCTTCCATTTTTGCTGCTGCAGAAGATAAATCTTCTTCCTCCGTTGCTTTACTTGTTTTTAGAATTAATGAAGCTACCGCGAATGAAACAGCTGTTGCTACAATCACACCAGCAAGGACTGCAAAATAACCGCCTTTAGGTGTCATCGCTAGTAGGGCAAAGATACTGCCCGGTGACGGAGCTGCTACAAGGCCCGCACCAAGAATATTGAATGTGAACACACCACTAATACCACCAGCCATCGCTGCAAAGATTAACATCGGCTTCATTAGGATGTACGGGAAGTAGATTTCATGAATACCACCTAAGAAGTGGATTATCACTGCACCAGGAGCTGTTTGTTTTGCTGTTCCTTTACCGAATAACCAAAAAGCAAGCAGAATCCCTAATCCTGGTCCAGGGTTTGTTTCTAATAGGAATAAAATGGACTTTCCTGCTTTTGTTGCTTGTTCAATCCCAAGTGGGCTTAAAATACCATGGTTGATTGCATTATTTAGGAATAGAACTTTCGCCGGTTCAATAAAGATATTTGCTAGTGGAAGCATATTATGTTCTACGATAAATTGAACACCCGAAGCTAGCGCCTTACTTAAGGCTTCTACAACTGGGCCAACACCTTTGTAGGCACCAAGTGTCAAGAGTCCGCCGAGAATCCCTGCAGAGAAGTTATTTACAAGCATTTCAAATCCCGATTTTACTTTTCCTTCAATCATTTTATCAAAATACTTGATGACAACACCGCCGATAGGTCCCATAATCATGGCTCCTAAGAACATTGGGATATCTGTTCCGACAATGACACCCATTGTTGCTGTAGCACCAACTACTCCACCACGAATGTCGTAAACCATTCGGCCACCAGTAAAACCAATTAATAATGGCAAGAGAAAGGTGATCATCGGGCCGACAAGTGTGGCTAAATCCTTATTAGGCAGCCAGCCTGTTGGAATAAATAGTGCGGTGATTAGTCCCCAAGCAATAAAGGCGCCAATATTCGGCATGACCATACCGCTTAAATAACTACCGAACTTTTGTATCTTCACTTTTACATCTGATTTATCTTTAGCTGTTTCATTCATCTTTTTTCCCCCTTCAACTTATTTGTTGAACTTTCTATCTTAATAATAAAGCGGTTTCAAATCTCTATCAATTGATACAAAACTTCATTTTGTCACTTGGATTGTTGCCAATATTTTTTTTTATAAAAAAAAGGGCTATTCCCCGCCGTTTTACAACGGCAGAGAATAACCCACTATTTATGTTTATCATTTAATATATCCATAATCTCTCTTGCGGTTCTCGCTTCCACAAGCTTTTCAATATTGGCCATATCAGAGCATGTAACGGCAATTCCAGATAAGATTTCCAGATGTGTCCCATCCTTACCGGCAATTCCGAAAATCAGCCGCACCTTTTGGCCGTCAAAATCCACCCCATTCGGGACTTGCAATACGGTAAATC
The DNA here is from genome assembly GCF_000307875.1 of Neobacillus bataviensis LMG 21833. GTDB lineage: Bacteria > Bacillota > Bacilli > Bacillales > Cytobacillaceae > Neobacillus > Neobacillus bataviensis. Next base: position 69,008 of record NZ_AJLS01000038.1, on the reverse strand, counting down.
CAGAATTCAGGACATCCTGTTTTGCTTCCTCTGTACCATGCGGAATTGCGACATCATTGCCCATATAGGTGGATGTCATTTCATCGCGGGAAATCATGGCCTCAATATAGCTTTCCTTCACATACCCCGCTTTAACTAGCACGTTGCCGGCGAAGCGAATCGCCTCTTCTTTTGATGTAAAGGCTTGATTGAGAAAGATATTTTCTTCGCGCAATAAGGCATCATCTGTATGTGTGTCACCGCTTGGAACCACTGCTTCTGCATCTTCCACGATTTCCTGAAGTTCAGCCGTTTCAGGACTTTTTAGGCGATTAATTAACTTATCATATTCTGGACTTGATAAGAAATTATCAACCGAAATATGATAGGCATTTGGCACTTGTTTCTGTGCTCTCGGTGTTAACTCTTCCTGTGTAACAACGATTTGGGCATCAGAAGGCAGATTACTAATCGCTGTGTTGGTAACCGATATACCCATACCCGCTTCCTTCACCTTTTTCCGAAGCAGTGACGCCCCCATTGCACTTGATCCCATTCCGGCATCACAGGCAAAAATGATTTTGCTAACCCGTTCTGGAAATTCCCCGTTATTAGCGGCAAAGACATTGGCAACAGAGCTTTTCTTTCCTTTCATTTCTTGCATTTTTCTTGCCGCATCTTCAATATCTTCATCTTGCCGCTTACCCGTTTTGAGAATAAATGATGAAAGGACAAAAGATACGGCTCCAGCAACTAGGACTCCAGCGATGTTGGCTAAATAGTTACTTGCATGCGGCGGGGTAACGGCCATGATGGCAATAATACTGCCTGGTGATGCTGGTGCTGATAATCCTCCGCCTAAAAGTGTTAATGTGAAAACACCACTCACTCCACCAACGATGACGGCAAAAAACAACATCGGGCGCATTAAAATGTATGGGAAGTAAATTTCATGAATCCCGCCAAAAAACTGAATAATCGCAGCTCCTGGTGCTGACCTTTTTGCATTCCCTTTTCCAAAGATACAATATGCAAGCAGAACGCCGATACCGGGCCCAGGGTTTGCTTCAAGTAGGAACAGAACCGATTTCCCTGCTGTTTTTGCTTGCTCTAACCCGATTGGCGAAAGGACACCATGGTTAATAGCGTTATTTAAGAACAACACTTTTGCAGGTTCAATGATAATACTTGTCAATGGCAAAAGTCCTGTGGCCAATAACCAATCAACGCCCTTAACCAGCCAGCCTGTAAACACCGTCACGGCGGGACCAATTGCTAAAAAGGCTAAAATAGCAAAGAATCCACCCAGAATCCCTGCCGAGAAATTGTTAACAAGCATTTCAAAACCAGCTTTGACTTTTCCTTCAATCAGCTGATCGAATTTCTTAATCACATAACCGCCGAGCGGTCCCATGATCATCGCACCAAGAAACATCGGGATATCTGATCCAACAATGACACCCATTGTCACAATCGCCCCAACAACACCCCCACGTTGATCGTACACAAGCTTACCGCCTGTATATCCTATTAATAGTGGAAGTAAGTAGGAAACCATTGGCCCAACTAGCTTGGCAAGGCCTTCATTTGGGAAGAACCCAGTAGGAATAAATAGTGCCGTAATTAATCCCCAAGCAATGAAGGCGGATATGTTCGGCAAAACCATCGAACTTAGGAAGTTACCGAACTTCTGAACAGCGACTTTTATATTAGATTGAGCCATTAGCTCTCATCCTTTCATTATTAAGAAGCTAGGTCATTTCTCCTTTTTAGCTAACCTATCACGATCTTCAAAATGAGGAGGTTGTTCCATCCATCTTCTTTCAATCATTAAGTTCAAACCATCTTCCCCAAAGGCCCCTGCTTTGATAATGAAATTTGCATACATTGCACTAATATCTCTACGCATGGTAACAGATAATCCAGAGCCATAGGTTAACATCCCCAGATTGGAAAGTGCCGCCATAACAAATAGCATTAATTGGTCTGAAAAAGGAGCGACTGTCGAATTCGTGGCACTATTGTCCCATGTCATTGCATTTGGTACATCACTTTCCACCAATACGTCGTGAATTGAGTTTAGGATATGTTTACATTGATGCTTTCCACGCAAAAAATAATCACGAATTTCTTGGTCTTGAGCCACTTGGGAAAAACCGACACAAGTCGCTCTACCAAGTTCATTCTGAAAAGCATTCATCACTAAATGAGTCACTTCAATCGCTAACAATGAACGCCTGCGCCCGAACCAACCTGTCATAAATTTTTCTTTTTCGATAAAGTCACTTTCAGATGGATAGGTCATGAAGGGCATTCGAACAAATGTCCCTTTCTCTTGCATACTATCAACCACATCATTAAATAGCTGAGAAGCCTCATCCATGAAGTCCTTATACATCTTCCGTACATCTTCTCTTGCCGATATGGTAAACCCAGCTGAATGTGAAAGGATTCCAAATCGGCACATGTGTAATACATATTGCATATAAAACATATCGGAAAAAAGTTTCGGAGCATTTGGTACAACATGCTTTTCAACCTTGAAAGCTTCAGGTACTGCAATTTTCTCTTTTAAAAATAGCTGTTCTACTTCATTCATATGTTTTTTAGCAATATGAATCGTTTTTTCAAGTATCGGGAGAATCTCAGGATCTAAATGGGTATCTATAAAGTGGGTCATGATACAAACGACCATGCTATCGCTAAAATATGTAGACCATAATACTGAAATTTCCGCACTTGTTAGCTGGACGTTCTCAACTTTTTTATTCATATTATCCCTCCATAATCCTACTATTTCCCGAATTTCAGAAGAATATTTAAAGGCTGCAAGAAAATAAAGGATCGGCTTTTTAGGTCGAAGATCATTGATCATGTTGGTAAAAAAGAATTTTATTAGAAATTCAAATTTTGGAGAAAATATCCACATGCTATCTTTGATTTAACAATACAACTAGAAAGGATGGTCTTGGTGGAAAAACTCTCCTTACCCAAACGAAGAAAATTTTATGTAGCATTCTTTTTTCTGCTTCTACTTCTTGTGGGATCCTCTTTCTATTTTTTTGATCGTACCTATGGACAAGAAGCCGCCCAGTTTAACCTTACATATGGAGATGATTCTAAACAAACATTAGACCTTTATAGCCCTGATTCCAATTTCAATCAAAAGCGGCCGGTTATCATCTATGTACATGGAGGCAGCTGGATAGCGGGGAATAAAAGTAATGTAGCGGAGAAACCATCTTTCTTTACAAAGGATGGGTATGTATTTGTATCCGTCAATTACAGGCTTTATCCTAAAGCAACTTATCAGCAAATGGCTGCTGATGTGGCTTCAGCCGTAAAATGGATTCATGATCATGCTAATCAATATCAAATCGATCTAGACAACATCAATCTAATGGGGCACTCTGCAGGCGGACACTTGGTCATGTTAATCGGAACCAACCCTACCTACTTAGATAACATCGGCCTATCATTAAAAATGGTTCATTCTATTGTAAATTTGGATGGACCAATTGATATAAACCGCCTTGTTCAAGGGAATCGAGGCTATCAACCGGTTTTCGGCAGGGATAAAAATGCTTGGATTGAAGCGTCCCCTATCACTTATGTGGGAAATAAAAATCTACCGCCCATTTTCCATGTATCAAGAGGGGGAAAATCGCCCGAAGCTTTCATGAAAAAGGCTGCCGCCGCCGGTAATATTGTGGATTCCTTTGAAACAAAAACACTTACTCATCGAGAGGTGACAAAACTGCTTGGCGGAAGTAGTAGTTCAATAGAAGCCCAGAACATGACAAGGGCAGTGATGGAATTTTTGAAGCGGACAAGAGAACGGTAATGAACACACGTTAAAGAGCAGTGGAAGTTGATCCCCTGCTCTTTCATTACTTATTCATTTAATGCCTCGGCCCCCAGAGCATAATGGAAACTCCGACTAAACAAATGACCGCTCCAATCCAATCGTATGTATCAGGAGTTTTCTTATCCACTCCCCAGCCCCACAAGACTGAAAGAATAATAAACACACCACCATAGGCCGCATATACTCTTCCGAACGAAGGGAACTTTTGAAAGGTAGGGATAATTCCATATAGAATCAAAATAATACCGCCTATTATTCCATACCAATAGGGTTTTCCTTCACGTAACCAAATCCAGATTAAGTAGCCTCCGCCAATTTCAGCTATTCCTGCAAGAATGAATAAAAATATCGTATAAATCATATTTCACCTTTTCTAAATGCAATTTACTATGCCCCTAAAACTGACTCTAATAAGCCATTTACTTTAACACTGTATTTAAGAAGTCTAGCTTCTGTTTCGCATTGTCTTCCGTAATAATATCTATCCCGCTATCAATGTTTCGTTTAATCTTTTCTCCCTTTGTAACTTGTAATGCTGCTTGAACGCTTAAATATCCCATATCATAAGGATTTTGGGCGATTGTACCGGTTACATCTCCTTTTTCTACTAACTCAACCATTTTGCTTATTCCATCTGCTCCGGTAACAGGCATGGTAAGTCCTTGTTCTTTAAGAACATTTACGACAGGAATCGCTAGATAATCAGTTGAGGTAACAACACCTTTAAGATCTGGATGCTGCTGAAAAAGGGTTTTCAATATCTTTATCACTTTTTGATCCTGGTCTTTATCTTCAACTGATATTTTTGACGTTTCTGCTTCTATCTTGATCCCTGCAGCTTCTAAACTAGCTTTGGCTCCTTTTATTCGTTCACCTTCAACGGATGATTCTCTACCGATAAGTGCCACTTTATCTCTAGGCTGCAGCATTGAAGCCATAAATATCCCTGCTTTTCTCCCTAATTCGACGTTATTGGTACCTATATAAGCTGTTTTATTTTCCCAAGGTTCATCTGTATCAATCAGCAATACGGGAATATTTTTTTTGACAAACTCATCTAATTTAAGAATAATATCAGGTGAAATGGCAGGAGAGACTACTAATACATCTGGATGTTCTTTAAGCACATTATCTAACATCTTCAATTGTTCTGTTGCTGTTCCATTTTTCGGTGCTATTACCTTACCGTCTATCCCAAAATCTTTACATCCCCGCTCTACACCCGCTTGAATGATTCGCCAATACTGATTATCTAATGTTCTTAAGACGAAGGTAACTTTCGGTTTTTCTTCAACAAATTGTTTATAAATAAAAACGATTAAAATTGCAGAAATAATAGTGAGAGTAAGAAGAAATAGTTTGTTCCTATTTAGCACGCCATTCCCTCCTTCGTGCTTGCTGCCAAAGGAATATTCCATGACACTAACCGCACCTTATTATTTTGATTTAGTCCTAGATTTTTTTGAAACGAATGAAAAAAGCGGTTCCTTCTTCTCCCGTTTCTATATCAATATCTGCCTGATGACGATCTGCTACACTATAGCAGATTGCGAGACCCAACCCGGTTCCATTTTCCTTTGTTGTGAAGAACGGCGTTCCTATTTTTTCTAAAACCTCCGAGCTAATCCCGGTTCCTTGATCTTTTATTTCCAAAATGACTTCCTGTTCCTCTACATATGTTTTTATTGTCAGCTGCCCTCCAGAGGACATGGCATCAAGCCCATTTAACACAATATTTAAGATTAATTGACGAATTTCCTTTTCATCAATTGAGATATCAGGACATTTATGTAAATTGAGTATAGCTTGTTTCCTAGCACGTAAGGCCTCAGCTTGAATAAGTGGAAATAATGCATCAATAATCGTATTTAAGTTTTGGATTTTTTTATAGCTTACTTTATTTTTGGCCAAATTAAGAAATTCAGTAATAATGGAATTAGCCCTGCTTAATTCATCCAACATGAGATTAACAATTTCTTGTGGTAATCCCTCACTGTCGCTTCTTGCTACTTGCAAAAATCCAGAAACGGTTGTCATCGGATTACGAATTTCATGGGCAATTCCTGCAGCCATCTCCCCAATTAAATTCAAACGATCCAGCCTGGACAGATGCTCCGTCATCTTATTTCGCTCCTCAATTTCCTTTTGCAGCTGCTCGTTGGCTAATACGAGCTCTAATGTCCGGTCCTTTACCATTTTTTCCATCTGATTGAATTGTTGCCTTTTCACTTCTTCCATCTGCTTTCTTTCCGTCACATCGCGAATAGTACAAACAAAAATTTGTTGACCCCCTACTGCTGCTTCTCCAATTTGAATGTCTGCAGGAAAATGGCTGTCGTCCTTCCTTAACGCAACCGACTCCATCACACTGCCAATAAATGGTTTGAATAAGGAAAAAAATAAATCAGGAGAGCAATTTCCATTGTCCCCCATTACTTTTACAAAAAGATTGCTGACAGACTCTCCTACTATTTCTTCCTCATGATAGCCAAACATGGTTTTTACAGCTGGATTGACCGATAAAATACCCCCTTCACCGTCAAAGGTAACAATGGTATCCAGTAACGTGTCACTAATCACCTTTGCTAGTGCTTCTGACCTCTGCAAATCCAAGGTTGTCTGATCTAACCTTTTATTTACTACATTTAATTCAGCTGAACGCTGTAACTCACTCTCTTTGTGTATTTGATAGATCTCAACAAATTTCTCTATTTTTTGTTTCAATGTTTCAGGGTGAAATGGCTTAAAAATATAATCAATGGCCCCTACTGAGTATCCATGCTGAACATGTTCCATATCTTGACTAATAGCCGTAATAAAAATAATCGGAATATGCTTTGTCTTTTCTCTTTCCTTAATCAGTTTAGCTGTTTCAAAGCCATTTAGTCCTGGCATCTGTACGTCTAGTAAAATAACAGCACACTCTTGTTTAAGCAGACATTTTAACGCCGCGTATCCTGATGTTGCACTAACTAAATGATAATTTGGAGACGTGAGGACTGCTTCCAATGCCAGTAGATTTTCAGGATGATTATCCACCATTAATATATTGACCTTTTGAGCAGTGGTACTATTTAAATTTACGGTAGAGTCTTTCTGCTCCATTAAATTCTTCGTAACAGTCTCCATAGCGTGTAAATCTAATCCCCTCTCTTTTACCCAGCCCTAGAAAGCCTGATAAACTTAGGCTTTCATAGAGTAGTTGATGGACATCATTTTGCAAACACTTATTAAAATAGATTAGGACATTTCGACAAATAATCAGATCGAACTCGTGAAATGAAGAGTCTGTTACTAGATTATGCTCAGCAAACACAACATTTTTTTGTAGCTCAGAGTGGAATACAACTTGGTCTGCAACCACCTTATAGTATTCTGAAAAAGCCCTAGTCCCGCCAGCTACTAAATAATTCTTAGTGTATAGCTGCATATCGGCTAATGAAAAAATACCTTTTTTCGCCCTCTCCAACACACTTGTGTTTAAATCGGTAGCATAAATTTTTGTCTTTTCATATAGACCCTCTTCTTGTAACAGAATGGCCATCGAGTACACTTCCTCGCCAGTAGAACAACCGACATGCCAAATTCGAATTTCAGGATAATCTCTTAATAATGGAACGACATTTATTCGTAGAGATTTAAAAAAGCTAGGGTCGCGGAACATTTCAGTGACGTTTATAGAAAAGTCAGAAAATAAACCTTTCATGACAATTGGATCACGTAATATTTTTTCTTGTAGAGCAGATATACTTGTTAGATTCTCCTTTTGAACACGGTGCAAAATTCTTCTCTGAATGAAGGGACGGGCATAATTACGAAAATCGTAGCCGTAATAGCGGTAAATCGCTTCTAGGAGCAAATCTATTTCAATTGTTTCTATCATTTGGCTTGGCGTTTGACATTGCTTAGTTTCCCCTTTTTGAATCGTAATCTTTTACCCTTCCTTTCTATACAACCAAACATGCATGAGTGAGAATAACTGATCAATGTTTAATGGCTTACTGATATAGTCCGTTGCACCTGCCTCTAAACATTCTTCTCGGGCTTGTTTCATCGCCTTTGCTGTTAGCGCAATGATCGGTAAGGCAGTAAACTTATGATTACTTCTAATTTTACGTATTGCTTCAAATCCGTCCATTTCAGGCATCATAATATCCATTAAAATAAGATCTATATCTGGATTTTCATGTAAGACATCAATTCCCTCTCGGCCATTGTCTGCAACAAGGACGTTCATCTCATATTTCTCTAACGCAATTGTAAGTGCATAAACATTTCGGATATCGTCATCGACAATGAGGATCTTTTTATCTTTTAGCGATGATTTTCCGAGTTGACTTACCCTGCGACCATCTTCATCAATTGTGTTTACACCCTCCAGTACATCTTGCGTTTCCTCAAGAGCTGTCGCAGCTTCCTTACTATAAGATTTCACCTTATTTGGTTCATTTGCTTGATGAGGCAGATATAAAGTAAAGTTGCTGCCCTTTCCTACTTGACTCGTTAACTCAATAAACCCGCCTAATAAATAGGCAATTTCACGGCAAATTGATAAGCCTAGTCCTGTTCCACCATACTTTCTACTTGTTTTACCATCTGCTTGTTTAAAGGCATCAAATATCGTCTCTTGTTTTTCTTCGGCGATTCCAATTCCTGTATCAATCACGGAAAAGGCCAACATCGATTCCCTGTGATTATTCCCTAAACTCAGCGAACGTGAACTTTCCTTCAATACCTTTTGCACCATAAGTGTCACACTGCCACTTTCTGTGAATTTAAACGCATTTGAAAGCAGATTTTTTAAAATTTGCTGTAAACGATGTTCATCCGTATAAAAACTTGATGGGACATCGGGTTGCACTTGAACAGTAAATTGAAGATTGTTCTTTTCGGCAATAGGTGAAAATTGCTTTATAATAGTCTCTTCTATACCATGTAAACCTGCTTCTCTATGAACCACTTCTAGTTTCCCTGCTTCTACCTTTGCTAAATCGAGAACATCATTGATTAAATGCAATAAATCATTCCCAGAAGAATAAATAGTCCGAACATACTCCTCTTGTTTTGCTGTCAGATTGCTATCACCGTTTTCGGAAAGAACCTGTGCTAATATGAGTAAACTATTAAGCGGCGTTCTAAGCTCATGGGACATATTAGCAAGAAATTCCGATTTATATTGGGAACTGATTTCTAATTGTTGCGCCTTTTCTTCCAGTTCTTCTTTTACTTTCTCCAGCTCTTCCTTTTTAACAATAGAGGCTGCATATTGCTCCTCCAGTTGTTCATTTATCGCCCTTAGCTCCTCTTGCTGTAATTGCAGTTCTTCGGATTGAGCTTGAAGTTCTTCTGTTAAGCTTTGTGATTCTTGTAAGAGCTTTTCAGCCTTCATGTGATTTAACATGCTTTTTAGTGTAATTCCAGTGGTAGGAATCACTTCTTCCAGGAGCCTGATTTGAGATGGACTAAATGATTCAAATGAGGCTATTTCGATAACAGCAAGGACTTCTGCTTCGTTTTGAATCGGTAATATTAATATATTTTTCGGTGCAGATTCTCCCATTCCGGAACGTATTTTTATATAATTATCCGGGACTTGATTTAAAAAGATCGGCTTTTTCTCAAGCGCACATTGCCCAATCAGACCTTCCCCTATCCGAAAGGATTCAAAATCCCTATCAGGATTAAAAAAGGCATATGCAGCTATTTTTTTCAAATACAGCTCGTTTCCTTCCGCCGTCTTTATATAGAACACACCATTACTAGCTCCTACCATTGGTACAAGCTTTGATATAAACAATTTTGCAAGCATCTTCACATCTTTAGCTTCTGGGTACATCGATAGGATTTCAGCAATTTTCGTTTTAAGCCAGCTCTGCTCTTCAGCCTCATCTATTAGTTGTTTCTCTCGTTTACTATGTGCCTCTAGCTCAGAAACCATTTTGTTAAAAGCAGCAGCGATGGCACCAACTTCATCTTTAGAAAAGATCTCAATCCGCGGGAGATCATCTGTAGTTCGATTGGCTGCACTTTTCATTACGGTCGTTACTTGTCTGAGGTTCTTGGTCATCCCCCGAATAATCCAAATAATGAGGCCTATTCCTAATCCCAAACTCAGCGCAAGATACACATAAATCGTCGAGACAGCCCAATGGTATGTGCTTCGTGAGCGATAAAGTTCATTTTTCATCTCTTGTTCTTGCAATCCACGGAGAAGCTCAGCAAGTTGAATCATTCTTTCCTCGGTAAGTTTCGAATCATTTAACATTTGTGGTTGGATAGCAGCTTTAGGGTCGATATTTTTAATGGTCATGACTTGATGTGCCGTAACCAGATAGGATTCATGGAGTACTTTATATTTTGCAATTAGTTCACGTGTCTTGTCTGTATTATCGATTCGTTCAAGGGACTCTATTGCTCGGTTGATATTTATATTCGAATCTTCCAACGCATTGATGGATGCTGTAGGGATTTCATTAGATTGATTGACGATAATCTCTCTTAACTCTCTATCAAGATTAACTGTCTCGTATTTTATAGCTGAAGCCATATTGATACGTTCATATTTATCGGTAACAACCACATCGATATTCACCATTGACTGTTCAAGCATATTCATTAAAATGATGACACAAATTGAAATTAAAACTACTATTGAACCTATGCTCCCATAGAGCTTTGTCCTAAATTTCATACGGCCTCCTACCCTCCATGCCCCTACACACTAACGCTTCATGCACTATATTATTTTTTAAATTTTCACACTCTTTCTAAAAAAATGACCCTATTAATTATTTGACTAATAATCTATCTTTTTACGACAAATTATAGCACATTTTACAAATCACGAAGTGGGAATATTTTTTGAAAAAATAGTAAAAAGGAGTCAGTACATCGCCTCTTTAACAAGTACGATGTACTGACCCCTTTTTATCCCTATAAATGCGACAATGTTTAGAACGAAGGGAATACGGTTCTTCTGCTTGATTGCAGAACAGCTAAAAAAAGGATGTATCTTGTTGTCACCTAGCTTATTTCACCCATAACCCAGTTTGTTCTCGCACCTGTCACTCCAGTACTTGGGCACAGATCGCTATCTCCTGTTAAGTCAGCTACAATCGTTTCTACAAGGGGTTGATGAACGTGCTGCGGTGCTTCAAAATTCCATTCCTCTGTTCCACTAGCGGTAGTCAAAATAATGGGCTCATTTCCAAAAGTGGAAAAGGTAATTTTCCCTTTACTGCCGACGATTTCGTTCACATCCACATCTTCAAAAGCAGAAAAACACCAATTTCCTACGCCGTGAATTCCAGATTCAAATCGATAGGTACCTGTAACGATATCTTCCGCACTATAATAGCCTGCTTGATTTGAAGTAAAACCTTGAACATCTTTAATAGGTCCTAGTAAAAAATCTAATAAGTCGAGCGTATGACTGGCTAAATCAAAAAACAGTCCGCCACCGGACAATTCAGGTTGAACCCTCCATGGGAGATTTTGTGAGTCAAACACATCTTCTGAAGCTTTTTGATACTGTGTTGTTGATACGAAACGAACATCTCCGATCGCTTTGTTTTCTAGCAACTCTTTTATTTTTACAAATCGAGGCAGCCCCCTGCGGTAGTAAGCAACATATAAAGGGACGCGAGCCGCCTTGCAAGCAGCTATCATTTCATTGCATTCAGCAAAATTGAGTGCCATTGGCTTTTCTACATAAACAGGTTTTCCTGCCCTTGCAACTTTAATTGTATATTCTTTATGTGAACTGGGTGGTGTTGCAATATAGACAGCATCGACATCTGGATCGTTAATAAGTGCGTCGGCATCATCGTACCATTTCGGAATATGATGTCTCTCCGCATAGTCTTTTGCTAGTTCACTGGTTCTTCGCATAACGGCAACCAACTCCGAATTTTTAACTTTTTGGAATGCTGGTCCACTTTTCACTTCCGTCACATCACCGCATCCAATAATGCCCCAACGAACTTTCTCAAATTTCATGACAATATTTTCCCCCTTCTTTTATATATAGAAACAACTGATTATGAAAATTATTTTACTTCTTTATAAAGGTTGATTTCTGTACTTTCTCGAAGTTTTCTAAGCTCTGGAACCATCCTTAAAATATGTTTACTTTTATTGTGTTGATTAATAGACTCTTCATCCTCCCATTCTTCGAGCGTGGTTAGGATGGAAGGGTCATTTATATCTTCATGAAGAGTGTACATAATACACCCTTTTTCTTTTCTAGTTTCTAAAACAACTTCCCTAGCAATTTCTAAATATTCCTCAATGTTTACACCTGGTTTTAATTTAGCTTTACAAACAACTCTAATCACTTTATAAACTCCCTCTCACTTTATAAGTGTCGTATTATATTAAGTTTCCTTTTCTTCTTTATTAACTTCTCATATGCAATGAATCTGGATGCATCTCCATAAACTCAATCCAATTCCCATCGGGGTCTACTACCCAGAATTGGTAGTTTAAACTCATCCCTTGAGTAATTTCTGCTGCTAGTGTTACTCCTTTTTTCTTTAAACTTTCCGCTGTTTCGTGAATATCCTCTACTTCAAAACAAATATGATTTTCTCTTTCTTTAACACTCTCACTACCATGGTAAAACAATTCGATAAAGCACCCTTCAGCAACTTTCACGTATACAATCCATGGTTCACCATTTGTTTGTTTCAATTCAAACGCTTTCTTAAATCCGAGTTTATGACAATAAAAATCTAATGACCGTTCCATATCTACTACTTTCAATCCCACATGATTAATCCCTTTAATCATCTTCAAATCCCCCCATATAATATGCATCTTCTAAATACTAGATCGCGTGTAGGATATTGTTTTCTGTATGTTTCTTTTTTCCATGGAGTACATAATACAAATAAATACTCGCAAATACGATCACCGCCAAGCTTAAATACAAGCCACGAAAACCAACGTATGGAATGATAAACCCTAATAGAAAAGGGCCAACACCTACTCCCGAATCCATAAACACGAAAAAAGTTGATGTTGCAAGCCCGACACGGTGCCGTGGTGATTCCTTTATGGCAATAGCTTGACAGCAGGAGTTCATTGTTCCATAGCCAAGACCAATTAGCGCTCCAGCTAAAAGGAGAATGAATCCTTGGTTGGCTTGACTAAGAGTGATTAATCCGATCACAAATAATAGTAGCGCTGGATATATCACAATGTTATCCCCTTTTTTATCTAATAGCCGTCCAGTAAATGGTCTTGAAATCAAGATGAAGACAGCATATACAAGAAAGAAGAAACTTGCGGCCTCCATTAAATTAATTTCTTTTGCATAAGAAGTCATAAATGACAGGATACCTGAGTAAGCAAAACCCATAATTGCAATAATGATAGCGATAGGAACCGCCTTTATTTCGAAAAAATCTTTCAACTTAAAGCCTTTCATTGCATCAAGCTGATCTTTTGTGATGTGTCCTTCAGGGATCTGCACAAATAATAAAATAATAGTACTTATGAGAGAGAAAAGTGTACAAGCTACAAATATTATCGTAAAACTTCCTTGTTGGCTGATATAAAGACCTAGGAAAGGGCCAACTGCCATTGCAAGAGTTATACTTAATGAAAAATAGCTTATTCCTTCTCCTCGACGTTCATTCGGAATAATATCCATGATAACTGTTGCTATAACTGTGGTAAACAATCCAAACGCTGCTCCATGAATAAAACGAATAAATAATAATAGATTCATGTTGTCTACAATAAAATATAATAACATCATAATCAAAAATAAAAATAATCCGCCATAAAGCATCTGTTTACGTCCAATGATCTCAATATATTTTCCAGCAAAAAGACGCGAAACTAGCGCACCCACTACAAAGATACTAGACGCAAGGCCCGCCATGCTTTGTGAAGTGTTAAATTCCTCCATCGCATAAACAGTTAAAGTAGTTATTAATAAATAAAAGGTCAAACTTCCAAAAAAAGTGGATACTGACATGATGATAAACTCTTTTGTCCATAATTTCGATGTATTCACCTCTATGCCTCCTTTTTTCAAAACAATAAAGTATTTTGTCCACTATTTTTCTAAGCTGACTATTTTATACTTTCAAAAGCCTCGTTTCCAATTCTGACAAACCAATCATTAAAAATATCAATGAGTTCCCTTTACATTTAATAGTGTGTTTGTTACATTCTTTTTCTCAAAAGTAGAAGTACTGATTTTTTCTTGTAATTTTTCAAAATAATAGTTTGGGTCGACGGGTAATTCTACTGTTTCATTTAACCAAGAAGATAGGTACATGGCATTTGCAATGTCTAACGCCTTTACTCCCTCTTCTCCTGGTGCAAGTAAAGGTGAACCTTTACGAATCGAATCAATCCAGTTTTGAATAATCATTGGATGATTCGCATTTTCACTTTTTACAGGAATATCGATTTTCTTCCATTCCGGCTGACCGAAACCACCCTTGTACGCCTTATTAAATTCACGTTCTGATTGTGTTAATTGGTAGAAGGTAAGTTCTTCATTTTCAACAACGATTTTTCCACGATCTCCTATGATCTCAAAGCGATTTGTTCCTGGTGCTTCTCCTGTTGAAGTAATAAATACACCCGTCGCCCCATTATCATATTCGACATATGCGGTTATATCATCTTCAACCTCAATGTCATGGTACTTACCTACGCTAGAAGTTGCCCGAATCCGGTTTGGCATATACCCTGTCGTCCACTGCCAAATATCTAAATGGTGAAGTGCCTGATTTAATAAAACACCGCCACCTTCGCCTTTCCATGTAGCTCTCCATTTACTTGAATCATAATAACTTTGTGAACGATAAATATCAGTCACAATCCAATTGGTCCGTTTCATCTCACCAAGTTCTCCTGAATGAATAAGGTCATGTAATTTTTGATAAAGGGGATTCGCTCTTTGGTTATACATGATACCAAATACTTTACCATTGACTTTAGCTGCTTCATTCATTTCCAAAACATTTTTTGTATAGACGCCAGCTGGTTTTTCAATGAGGACATGTATTCCTTTAGCAAATGCCTTTTTGGCTAGTTCCGGATGACTATAATGTGGGGTTGCAATAAGAACAGCATCAATTCCCGATTCATTAAAGAACGTCTCTTCATCCCCGAAAATTTGCACATTTCCTTTTGTATGACTTTTCACCCATTCAATTCGACTTTCATTACTACTACAAATTGCTGTTAACATTGCACCTTCAATTTGTCCTTTATCCAGCAATTGAACATGTGAACTGCCCATATTTCCAATTCCAATTACACCAACCTTAACTAACTCCATACCTAATCCCCCCTATTAATCCATCTTCTATAATTTAACCACAATGTGATACACTTGTATTGTAATCCGGTTAATTTAAGTATATGAATTGTTAAAACTTTTGTCAATTACTTATGTCTTCTTTTCACTTTACTCCGCGGTAATACACAATTTTCATTGCTCATAATAATATTTCAAATATGATAGAATTGTTATATAAAGAGGAAGGAGCACGAACTTTTGAACATCGATAAACAGGATAATAAAAATAAACCCTCTAGTGTTCAGGTTATCTCTCGTGCGGCTAACATACTGAGAATTCTCCGAGAGCATCCCAAGGGATTAAGCTTGTCACAGATTGCAAAAGAAGTGAACTTAGCCAGATCGACGGTTCAAAGAATTGTTGCTGCACTAGAACAGGAAAATTTTGTAGCAGCCGCTTCCCAAAAAGGCGGTATCCGTCTCGGACCTGAGATTGCGATGCTTGCCGCTGCTGTCCATAGTGATCTAAGAGAGGAAATCAGACCATTTTTAATCCAACTATCTAACCAAGTGAATGAAACAGTCGACCTTTCTATATTAGATAACGGAAAAGTGCTTTTTGTGGATCAAATCATCGCAGCACATCCACTACAAGCGACTTCACAACCCGGTGCAGCCTTTCCATTACATTGCACGGCTAACGGAAAGGCTATACTCGCCTCATTACCTATAGTTGAGGTTGAGAAACTATTGCCAGAACATTTAAAACAGTACACTGAAAACACGGTTACGAATCGAGAGGAATTGTTAAAGGAATTAGAAGTGATCCGAAAAGAGGGCGTTGCTTTTTCAAGGGAGGAGCATATCCATGGGATTTGTGCGGTAGGTGCAGTTGTCTACGATCGGATGAGAAATCTAAGCGCCGTCTCCATACCGCTGCCATCCACTCGTTTTGATGGTAATGAAGAAAAGTTAACAGCTTCTCTTCTGAAAACTTGTCAACGCATCAACCAGCACTTTGATATTCAACAATAAGAAAAACCGGGTCTCCCCGGTTCTTCTTCTAATAAAAGGATGGTTATACTCCCGTAACATGCTGAGGTTATTTAGATAAACGTTTTAGTAAAGCTTCTTTTTCTGTTTCAAATCCCGGCTTTCCAAGTAAGGCAAACATATTCTTCTTATATGCCTCAACACCTGGTTGATCAAATGGATTGACACCTAACAAATGCCCGCTTATAGCCGTAGCTTTTTCAAAGAAGTACACCATTTCACCGAAGGTATATTCATTTAATTCATCCAATTCGACGACTAAGTTTGGTACGCCGCCATCCACATGCGCCAGGACGGTCCCTTGAAACGCCTTTTTATTTACTTCATCCATCGATTTCCCAGCTAGAAAGTTCAAGCCATCAATATTATCTGGATCTTCTTTAATGGTTAACTCAATTTTTGGCTTCTTCACCTGAAGAACAGTTTCAATTAAGTCACGTCGACCCTCTTGTACATATTGTCCCATCGAGTGTAAATCAGTTGAAAAATCAACAGAAGCAGGAAATAGTCCTTTTTGATCTTTCCCTTCACTCTCACCATTTAATTGTTTCCACCATTCGGATACATAATGAAGAGATGGTTCATAGTTGACTAAAAGTTCTATTGTTTTTCCTTTACGATAAAGAGCATTGCGTACGGCTGCGTATTGATAACTTTCATTTGTTGAAAGCTCTGGGTTATTGTATTTTTTAGCAGCTGCTTTTGCACCTTCCATCATTTGATCAATATCAAGACCAGCTGTCGCAATTGGTAAAAGACCTACGGCTGTTAAAACGGAATATCTTCCACCGACATCATCAGGAATAACAAATGTTTCATACCCTTCAGCGTCTGCCAATGTTTTAAGGGCTCCTCTTTCTTTATCTGTTGTAATAAAAATGCGGTTCTTCATTTCTTCTTTCCCGTATTTCTTCTCCATGTAGTCACGGAAAATACGAAAGGCAACAGCTGGTTCGGTTGTTGTTCCTGATTTTGAAATCACATTTATCGAAATGTCTTTCCCTTCTAATAATTCAAGTAAATGTGTAATATATGTAGAACTAATGTTATTACCTGCAAAATATACTTGGGTAGTACCACTCATTTGATTGTGGAAGGTATGCGATAGTGCTTCAATGGCAGCTCTTGCCCCTAAGTATGAGCCACCGATCCCAATTACAACTAAGGCCTCTGAATGACTGCGAATTTTTTCAGCAGCCTTTTTTATTCTTGAAAATTCTTCTTTATCATAGTTATTCGGTAAATCTACCCATCCGAGAAAATCAGACCCTGGCCCTTTCTTTTCGTGTAACCTATTATGGGCAACTTTCACGAATTCATCTAAATAATCAACTTCATTTTGTTGCATGAATGATAACGCGTTTGAATAATCAAAAGAAATAGTCATTGTAGATCCTCCTAATATCATCTTATGATGCGGATCAATCGGGGATTAGCCGATTGATCTCTAATGAACTATCTAAAGCTGGATACGCTAAAAATATAACTTAGTTTTTAGGTGCTTTTGCCCAATCCGCTGCGAATTTTTCAATGCCTTGGTCTGTTAATGGGTGTTTAGTAAGTTGCTCAATGACACTGTAAGGGATTGTAGCAATATGAGCACCTGCCATCGCTACACGCGTTACATGGTCAGGGTGGCGGACGGATGCAGCAATAATTTGCGCATCTAAGTTATGAATACGGAACAAGTCTGCGATCTTACTTACTAAAAGGACACCATCTTCAGAAATATCATCAAGGCGGCCTAAGAATGGTGAAACATAGCTTGCACCTGCGCGGGCTGCTAATAGCGCTTGGTTCACGGTGAAGATCAATGTCACATTGACTTTCACGCCTTTTTTGGCAAGATAACGGGTAGTTTCCAATCCTGCTACCGTCATTGGCACTTTAATAGTGACTTTTTCATCCCCGCCATTAATTTTGATAAGTTCCTCAGCTTCTGCAATCATTTGTTCAGCTGTCTCAGCATATGGTGATACTTCCGCAGATACAGATTCTACTTCAGGTACAGCTTGGAGAATTTCCTCAATCCGGTCTTCAAATTTCACACCTTCTTTAGCAACTAACGATGGATTTGTTGTTACACCAGATAATACACCCATTTTATATGCTTTCTTAATATCCACTAAGTTTGCAGTATCGATAAAAAACTTCATGATCATATTCCCCCATTTTTAATAATAGTTTTTAGTTCTTTTCTACAGCATGTCCGCCAAACTCATTGCGAAGAGCAGCGACAACTTTTCCGGTAAATGTATCATTTTCTAAGGAACGATTGCGCATTAACAAGGACATGGTGATTATTGGAGCTGCGACTTGAAGATCTAGAGCCGTTTCAACTGTCCATTTCCCTTCACCGGAAGAATGCATGATACCTTTGATTTCATCCAGTTTTCCATCTTTAGAGAATGCCTTTTCGGTTAATTCCATTAACCATGAGCGAATAACAGAACCGTTATTCCATACTCGGGCTACTTTCTCATAGTCGTAATCAAATTCACTTTTTTCTAATACCTCAAATCCTTCACCTATTGCAGCCATCATGCCATACTCAATTCCATTATGAACCATTTTAAGGAAATGCCCTCCCCCTGCCTTACCTGTAAAAATATATCCATTTTCTACAGCTGTATCACGGAAAATAGGTTCGACAACCGCCCAGGCTTCCGGATCCCCGCCTACCATATAGTTTGCACCATTACGAGCACCTGCCATTCCGCCAGATGTTCCAGCGTCCATATAGCTAACCCCTATCTCTTTTAGTTGGTTATAACGACGGATAGATTCTTTATAATGGGAGTTTCCTGCTTCAATCACAATATCTCCCTTTTCTAAAAATGGTGTGATTTCACTAAGCACAGAATCCACAACAGTGTGTGGTACCATTATCCAAATTACTCTTGGTTTGTCTAATGATTGGAACAATTCACTTAGATTAGTCGTACCTTTTGCTCCATATTGTTGAATTTCCTCTACAGCATTTGGATTTAAATCATATGCTGCAACTTGATGCTTATGGTCAATTAAGTTTTTACCTAGATTTAGCCCCATTTTACCTAATCCAATTAATCCAACTTGCATTTTTCTTCCTCCTCAAATGTATCTTTACATAAAATAGTATGTTTCACTTTTAAGAATTTAATAGTCCTTTGGTTGTTTGAACAACATTTTCAGTTGTAAATCCAAATAACGCCATGACAGCCGCTCCTGTTCCAGATGCGCCGAATGTCTCAATAGAGATTATTTTTCCTTCTTGTCCTACATAGCGCTCCCAACCAAGAGAGATCCCCATTTCAATTGCCACTCGTTTTTTAATGGTTGATGGAAGCACAAACTCTTTATATTGGTCAGATTGGCGATTAAAAAGTTCCCAACTTGGCATTGCAACTACACGAACGGATACCTGTTCTTTTTCAAGTTCTGTTTTTGCATTTAAAGCCAATGCTACTTCAGAGCCAGTTGCGATTAAGATAACATCTGGATTTTCATTGGTTTCTGCCAACACATAAGCGCCTTTTGACAAGTCTTCGATATTTGCTTTTGTCTCGTTAAATACCGGTAAATTTTGACGGCTAAGTATCAGCGCTACCGGACCATCTGTGTTTTGAAGTGCATATGCCCAAGCACTCGCTGTTTCATTTGCATCCGATGGACGGATAACTGTAAGACCAGGAATGGCACGAAGGGCAGTCAACTGTTCAATTGGTTCATGTGTCGGGCCGTCTTCACCAACAGCGATAGAATCATGTGTAAATACATATGTCACAGGCAGTTTTTGCAGGGCTGCCAGACGAATCGATGGACGTAAGTAATCATTAAAAACAAAGAAGGTACTTACAAATGGCTTCACGCCGCCGTGAAGCGCCATTCCGTTACCAGCCGCTCCCATTGCATGTTCACGAACGCCAAAGTATACATTTCTGCCGGCAAAAGATTCAACAGCATAAGCTGTTTCCCCTTTGATATCAGTCATAGTAGAGTGAGAAAGGTCTGCACTTCCTCCAAAAATAGCAGGAACCAATTTCACAAAATGATTGATGGCTTCACCACTAGCAACACGTGTTGAAACAGTTTTTTCAGGATTAAAAGTTAAGATATCTTTTACATCGATCAATACTTTTCCTTCAATTGCATCCTCAAGTTCACTTGCAAGTTGAGGATACTTTTCTTTATAGGCTTTGAACAATTCATCCCATTTATTTTCAGCTTGTACTCCATTTTGTTTCAGTGCTTCAAAGTGGACTTTTACTTCTTCTGGGACATAAAAATCTTCTTCGTACTCCCAGCCATACACCTTTTTCGTTTCTTTCGCTTCCTCGGCACCAAGTGGATTACCATGTGCCTTATTCGTTCCAGCAACTTTAGGGCTGCCAAAACCAATAATCGTCCTAATTTCGATTAATGTTGGCTGCTCTTGATTTAATTTCGCTTCTGCAATAGCTTTTGTGATTTCTTCGACATTATTTCCATCTTCTACTCGAAGATATTGCCAATGAAGCGATTCCGCTCTTTTTTTAATATCTTCAGAGAAAGAAAGATTTAATTCCCCATCCAGTGAAATATCGTTGGAATCATATAAAGCAATTAACTTCCCTAGTTTCATATGGCCAGCCATTGACATGGCTTCATAGGAAATACCTTCTGATAAATCGCCATCGCCAACTAATGTGTACGTATAGTGGTCAACCACTGGGTAAGCATCATTATTAAATTTCGCAGCTAAATGAGCTTCAGCCATTGCCATCCCTACAGCATTGCCAATCCCTTGTCCCAATGGGCCGGTCGTGACATCGACACCATCTGTATGACCAAATTCAGGATGGCCTGGTGTTTTGCTGTTTAATTTACGGAAGCCTTTTAAATCTTCGATAGAGACATCATAGCCGCTAAGATGGAGCAAGCTATATAACATACTAGAACCATGACCTGCAGATAATACGAAGCGATCACGATTGAACCAGTTTGAATGATTGGGATTATGTGATAAATGATTTGCCCAAAGTGCATAGGCCATTGGTGCTGCTCCCATTGGCAAGCCTGGATGACCAGAGTTTGCACGGTTGATGGCATCGATTGATAAAGTACGAATTGTATTCACAGCTAATGTTTCAATTGCTTTATTCATAAAATAGACTTCCTCCTCGAGAACTTTCTTATTGTGCCACTAATTCTTGAACGGGCTGACTTAAATCTTGTACCTTTTCATCATCCAGCCACCATTTGAATCCGTCCTCTTCAAGCAGTCGATGTGCTGCCGAAGGGCCGTTGGAACCTGCTGGATATAAATGAAGGGGTAAGAGATTTCCTTTAAAGGCCTCAAGAATGGGTTGTACCCATTCCCATGACAATTCTACCTCTTTCCAATGAGCAAAGAACGTAGAATCCCCGCGAATGGCATCAAATATCAACCGTTCATATGCTTCAGGTACTTCTTTTTGTTCAGTTGAAAAACCAATCTTCACAGGTTCTACTTTTCCATTTCTAGGATTCCTGCTGTTTAGTTGTAAGGATACATTTTCATTTGGACCAATCTCGATAATCAAAAGATTGGATGCCACTTTTTTTGCCGAACCCTTATGACCTGCATTTTTGAATTCAATGACAATCCGTGTAGATTTTTCAGCCATTCTTTTTCCTGTTCGAATATAGAATGGTACCCCTTGCCAAAATGGATTATCAATCCAAAGTCTTGCTGCCACAAAGGTATCATTTTGGGAGGAAGCTTCAATTCCCGGTTCATTTCGATAACTTACAGCTGGCTGCCCCACTATCTCGCCTGAACGATATTGGCCACGAACAACATTTAGGATTACATCTTCTTTCTTTATGCGGCGAACAGATTCGATCACTTTCTTCTTTTCATTTCGAATTTCCTTCGGGCTGATTTTCTTTGGCATATGCATGGCTGTCATCATCAAGATTTGCAGCATATGATTTTGGACCATGTCGCGAATGGCACCAGATTGATCATAATATCCTGCGCGTTCCTCAACCCCAACTGTTTCACTTGCCGTAATTTGGACATTAGCAATATGCTGATTGTTCAATAAGGTTTGAATGACAGGATTTAAAAATTGTAAATCTCCCAAATTTTGAATCATTGACTTACCTAGGTAATGATCAATTCGATAGATTTCATCCTCTTCAAAAGCTTTACTTAAGTTTGCATTTAGCTCCCGGGCTGACTCTAAATCTCTTCCAAATGGTTTTTCAATGATAAGGCGTTTCCAACCTTTTGTAGAACCTAATCCACTTTCTTTAATATTCAAAGCGATTGTCTCAAAGAAAGACGGCCCAACAGATAGGTAGAACATCCGATTTTCCGGAATATTTAGTTCACTTTCACGTTGTTGAACGAGATTTAAAAGCTTCCCATAGTCATCCACGTTTGCTGCATCTAGAGTCTGGTAACGAAATGCACCAAGAAAAGCATCCATTTTGTCACGATTATCCACAACGCGCCTTGAAAATGTCTTGATTGATTGCTCAACATGATTTTGAAACTTACTATCGGACATTTCACGTCTACCTAGACCAATAATTGAAATGGACTGAGGCATTTTTTGATCATGATATAAATTGTATAAGGCAGGGAATATTTTCCGTTTCGCTAAATCACCTGTTGCGCCAAATAAGACGAAAGTCATTCCATCCATAATCGTTCCTCCTTGCTGCTGCTTTCTTCAAATTATTTTCACTGTTATTTCTTGTTTAAACCATGTTGTCCCTCGATAAACCGAACTGTCCCAGTTTTAGCACGGATAACTACAGAATGTGTTGTCCCAACATTCCCTTTATATTGGACACCTCTCAGAAGTTCACCATTTGTTACACCTGTTGCTACAAAATAAGCATCATCGCCTTTCACAATGTCATCCATTAATAAAACTTTATTAAAGTCGTTAATGCCCATTTTCTTTAAACGAATTTTTTCCTCTTCTGTGTGTGGAAGAAGCTTACCTTGGAATTCTCCTCCCAAGCTTTTCAATGCGGTGGCAGCCAATACACCTTCAGGGGCGCCACCTGAACCAAGCATTATATCAACACCCGTATTTTCAAATGCTGTATTTATGGCAGCTGCCACATCACCGTCTTGCATAAGTTTAATTCTTGCTCCAGAATCACGAATTTCCTGAATCACTTTTTTATGTCGTTCACGATCTAAAATAGCCACAACTAGGTCTTCAATATTTTTATTTTTTGCCTTTGCGACTGCTGTTAGATTGTCTATGACTGGTGCATTAATATCAATTTTCCCTACAGATTCAGGACCTACAGCGATTTTTTCCATATACATGTCTGGTGCGTGTAATAGATTTCCATGCTCTGCGACTGCTATAGTAGCAAGTGCATTCCATGTTCCTGCAGCAACAATATTGGTTCCCTCTAATGGGTCAACAGCAATATCTACTTTAGGTCCATCACCTATGCCTAGTTGTTCACCAATATATAACATAGGGGCCTCGTCCATCTCACCTTCACCAATAACAACGGTACCTCTCATATGAATGGAATTAAACATGTCTCTCATTGCCTGCGTTGCTGCTTCATCTGCTTCGTCTTTTTTCCCTCTACCCATCCATCGTCCAGCAGCTAAAGCCGCGGCTTCAGTGACTCGAACAAGTTCCATTGAAAAATTTCTGTCCATCTTATATTCCCCCTTCGTTATTAGATTTTTAATTTGACTATTTATTCACTCCATTGTTTTAACACCTGTTTTTCGGCAATATTCTTAATTGCTTTATTGGTTATACCTTTTTTAGCAATGACATTTGTTTTATAATTTTTCCCTTTAAATGAAACTGTGACAGTTACTTCGATCATGTCCTGCCTCTCCTTTCGACAACTTTTTATATTTATTCCTATATCTGTTTACGTTGCATCCAATTCATAATTCTCGAATTCAAGATATTATTGAAAAAGAAAAGCCCCTATTGCCTACTCAATACCAAAATATGCTTTAGTATTTTTGTTCCTAGGTAACTTTACGTAACCATAATAAAACTTTTTTATTAGTTCGTCAAGATATTTGTGTCTAATTTGTGAACTAGAAAAACATAGTAGTGTTCGTGTTTAAATCGGGAAGTAAAAATCCCAAAAGATTGTATTATTGGCCTCACTTTATTTAACCTTCATCCATTTTATTGCCCACTGACTAATAGGTCCAAGAATTTTCGCTAACTCATTTCCTTTTTTTGTTAATAGGTATTCTGTTCTTATTGGCCTTTCAGGAATTACATGCCGTAATACTATCCCATGCCCTTCCAATTCCTTCATTCTCTCCGTTAGCACTCGCTTACTTAAATCAGGGATCAACGTATGAATTTCACTAAACCGTTTTGGACCACTAAATAACACATAAATAATCAACCCTGTCCATCTTTTCCCAATTAATTCAAAGGATTTTTCAATCTCCGGACAAAGTTCTGCCTGTTCTTCTATCAAATATCTCGCTCTCCTTTTTATTGGAATCAGTAAAAATGATCAACAAGCTATATTTTTCGTTTGTACAGCCATTTTTACATCTAGATTACCAACGTTTAATAATCCTTCTAACACTGAAAGTTTTGCATTATGTTCCTGGATTTCCATATCACTAACTACGTTTGCTTGTTTATTATTATAGATCATGTGCCGTACTAATTCCTTGAATTTTGGAGATTCAATTAATAAATAATCAATTAGTTCGATTGCAGCCTGCTTTTCCTGTTCATTTTTAACTGCAAAGATGCTTTGTAGATCCGGTTCAAATATAACGATAGATTGTAAATCCTCTGTAATTTTCAAACCAAAGTAACTTTTTTTCGTTCCATAAAATTCATTATTCCGTATCCGCAATAAATCTACGCCAATCATCATTTCATAATAGGAAAAATTCTTATTTGGATATTGAAAACCGCTAAGTTCAATGTTTGAAATTTCGTCAATAAATATTTCCTTTTCAAACTTGGTTTGGATAACCTTTGATTCTAACAAGTTCATTTTAAAGACCTCACTTTATATTTTTTTAAATAATTATTTTTAAACAAAAAGTAACATGTGTATAAAAAGTAACCTTATTGGCAAAAAAAAGAGTAACAATTAATTTCCGCCCATATTTTCTATTATTCCTTCATAAAGTCGGTTGATGAGTTAATATGGTGATTGGGTCTGCATTTTCCTTCCATTTAACCGCCCCTATATTACCTCGAATTTAAATATCTTGAATACAAGATAATTGTAATCCCTTTTCTGCATTATGTCAATATCTTATACTCTTCCATTAATGATAATGGTCTTTTCTCTATTCAAGGTAATGACTTTATCAGCCATTCCAACAAAGAGTCCATTTTCGACAACACCCGGGATCAGATTCAAGTTTTTCTCGAGTTCACCAGGTTGGCTTATTTTCGGGAAATGGCAATCAAAAATATAGTTACCATTATCAGTTAAAAATGGGATCCCATTGTTTTGCCTTAGGTGTGGGCTACATCCAAGATCTTGGATATGTTTCATCGTCATTTCAAATCCAAAAGGCACCACTTCTACTGGAAGTGGGAACGCCCCTAATTTATTCACCCTTTTGTGCGGGTCGGCTATAACGATAAAAGATTTGGCTGCTTTTGCGATAATTTTCTCTCTTAAAAGGGCACCTCCCCCTCCTTTTATGAGATTAAAATCATCATCAACTTCATCTGCACCATCGATTGCTAAATCAATTTGTTCTATTTCATTAAACATAACAAGTGGAATTCCTACTTCTTTTGCCAATTTCTCCGTTTGTTTTGAAGTTGGAATCCCTTTTATAGACAGTCCCTCTTCAACCAATTTTCCAAGCTTAGAAATGGTATGAAATACAGTAGACCCCGTTCCAAGTCCAACTACCATACCATCTTTCACGTATTCTACAGCCTTTTCTCCAACCACTTTTTTATCATTCATGGATTTTTACCTCCAATTAAATGTAGTCAATTCCTTCATATGTTATACATATAAAAAAATTTTTGTTTATTACACGAATCATAACTTTTCTTTATTTAAGTAGCTTTATATTTAAAGTTACTTTTCGTAACTATATTATTTCTTAAAATAATCGTCGTCAAGTAAATTACTTCGAATTAAAGGTATTCAATTTTTTATGCACTAATTACTTGTATGGATTTTCTATATTTCAACAATTTTTTAGCAGTTGTTTGAAGAGAAACTCATTATTTTCAAAGATTATTACGTTTTCAATCAAACAATTGGTTAGTTTTTAAAATACTAATCAAATGTTTGTTTAAAACCTAATCAATCGCTTATAAATTAAGGGTTTTACCCATGAATTCGAATAAAATACTGTCGAAAATAAGCTCTTCTTTTTACTTTTATGTGCGAACCATGGAGAAAAACAGGCCTTTTAAGCTAATATTACACTCTTCGACAGGTATTCCCATATTTCCGTATTAACTAAACGTTTGATTGGATCTGGTTTAAATCCTTCTCCCATTTGGTTTTTCCCGGGAAATTGATAAAAATAATGTCAAAAATCACTCGACTTTTTTTTCATAAAACGATCCCTGCCTGCAGATGGGTATTGATCCAAGTAAGAACGTTTTTGATGTTTTTTCTATGCGTTCAATTATACTGATGAGTAGGGATGTAAATGAGTATCCCCATAAAAGCTAGGGGTTTTATGCTGCTTTTTGATAATTCTGCAAGAAAGAAGGGCTATATATGCTATTTTATGTAATTGCAATCCTTGTTATTATGGCTGATCAGCTTTCTAAATATCTGATTCGTACCTACATTGACATTGACCAAGTATTTACATTATGGGGAATGAAGCTCACACATATCGAAAATAGCGGGATGGCTGGAAGTTTATTTCAAGGCTATGGACGGCTCTTCGGCATTGCGGCTGTGTTGTTCGTGATTGGTGTTTTCTATTTACGCAGAACAGGAGAAATGAAGGGTACTCTGATTGATAGCAGCTTCGGATTTCTTGTCGGAGGAGCAATTGGAAATGGCGTTGATCGGCTTTTGTTTGGGCAGGTGACCGATTTTATTATTCGCTCCGGTGGAGTTCTTAACTTGGCCGACCATGCCCTTGAGATGGGTGTGTTCCTGCTAATTATTTATGGAGTCGTTAGCTGGCTGAAAAAAGTGCGCTAGATTCTCTAGAATTGGATATCAAGCATTGTTATATATGTATCACCCTTGTTTTTATTAAAAAGGTTGATTATTTTCTAAAAAAAGGAACCATAATTAGGGTCATCCCCACGCCGCTTTACCGCAGCGGGGGACAGATCCCCAAATTTAGCCTTTTTCTTTTGTGATACTAATGCAAATAAGGTGTTTTACTGCACATTGAATTCATCTAGGATCATTTCCTCGGTCTGAGGCATAGTTAGACCAAGGTGCCAGCAGCCCATCCCCGCTAATCCATATTGTCGAATAACACGGAGTTTAACAAGCAGGCTTCGTGGGTCTTCAAACCACACTTCATGTAACTTTCCTTTATTATCAACATAACGAAACGATGGGGCAGCAGCATTTTCATCATAGTGAACCGGGCTTTGATATCCAGTATATAAATCAATGGCATGTTGGGTTGAATAAGCTGAGCCGGAACGCTTATTACTTCCTATTACCCAATCATACGCATATTGTGGAATTCCCAGCATCAGCTTCGATCTATCAACAACTGAGACAGCATAATCCAGGGTGGCTTTGACTCTGTCAATTGGAGCAATTGGACCGGAAGGACCTCCAGGCCAATGCCAATCATAAGTCATCAAAAACATTTTATCCAGGTATTTTCCTAGCGTTCTGTAATCATAAGCTGTGGAATAGGATGGCATCCGATCCCCTTCTTTTGGCGGAACGGCCATCATAACTTCCATTCCTGTTGGATGAAGCTTTGCAGCTAATTCTTTAATAAACAGATTGAGATTTTCCCGATCTTGCGTTTTCACTTGTTCAAAATCCACGACAATCCCTTTGTAATCATGACTATCTAAAAGGGAATAAATATTGTTAACCAGCTTTTTCCTTAACCATGGCGTACTTATTAATCGATGAGTAAGATTTGGGTCAAACCCTTTTTCACTTAAATTTGTAATTGTAGCATATGGTGAGAGGTTCTCTTTCCAAGCAATCTTATGTGCCTGGTTTTCAGGTGTTTCAATGATATTTCCTTGTTCATCGGAACGATACTCAAACACGAAAATACTTGAAAGGGTCTTTTTATAATTGTTAAGCATCCAAGCATTGGCATTCTTATCTTTTGGAACAAAATAGGTTCCGGTCCAAACATTCATTTTTGGAGGGCTAGGAATGCTTAATTTCTGACCGGGCGCAATGACACGACTCTTTAAATGATTTTGTCTCATTAATGTTTCTTCACTAATGGCGTGACGATTAGCAATGGCCCATATACTGTCACCCGCCTGCACAAAATAGGTTGAACCGGGTATCAACATCGCCTGGCCAAGGACTAATTGGCTATTCTTAGCTAAACCATTTAGTTTAGAAAGTTCAGCTCTGTCAATTTTGTATTGTTTTGATATTTTGGTAAGGCTATCTCCTGACCTCACTTCATGAATGACTTGAGCATAAGTCAATATAGGAGTCATTACTACCATATAAGCTGCAATGATCAATATCAATAAATTCTTGGCCATAAAGATCCTCCTGAAAGGTTTTTCCTAATCCTTTTAGATACCTTAGAACACAATTTGTTGTGTCGTGTTAATCGGATATAATTTTCCGTTTAGGGCAAATGAAATTTTACCTGTTTCTTCAGAAACAACCAATGCAAGAGCATCACTTTGTTCTGATACACCTATAGCAGCACGGTGGCGTGTTCCAAGTTTTTTTTCTGTAATCATCTTCGTTAATGGAAGAATATTAGCCGCTGAATAAACTTCGTTTCCTCTAATTAATACTGCCCCATCATGCAGAGGGTTACCCGGATAAAAAATGGATTCTAATAATTTTGGTGTTACCTTTGCACCGATAGTTGTTCCTTCTTGGATAACGTTGTCAAGAGAGTCACTTCGTTCAATTACAATCAGCCCACCATGTTTACGTTTTGATAGATGCTGAGCTGTAGCGGTTAAATCCTCATATGTGTCAGTGTACGATGACAAATAACAATTTAAATAAAAAGTGGCCGCCATTGATTCAATAGAATTTAGATGTTCTTTAACATCCTCTAGACTTCCCAAAACACAATAGTTTTCGTTATCGAGTACATTTAGATTTATTTGGAGCAGTTGGATTAGGTGTTGAATTCCATCTGCTAAATTCTGCTTCATTGGTGAAAAATCGCAATTTTGACTGTCCATCTGTTTCCCTCCAACAACTGTTTTATCCTTTTAAACCTATTGAATAGAACAATTCTTTCCACGCAATCTGCTAGACCACATTCTTCTTTACATTAATAACATGCCCTTTCTCGTTTGGATGATAATCAAAAACTAACAACCCCGCTAATGTGCCTCAAAAAAAAAGCCCATGCAGATAGGCTCTTTTGAAATTAAGAATGTCTCCCACGATAATTGGTTTTAGAAGTAATTTTTATTAATATATAACGAATGATAAATCCAATTCCTAACCCAGGTATCAAAGACAATATTGGAAGCCAAATAGGACCAAATGATATACCAAAAAATATCTTTGGTGAATACATAAGACCTACTGTGACAAAATAGGCTCCAAAAGCAAATGGGACAAACGATAATCGAGGATTCTCACCCTCCGCAAATTTATAGGCATCATACATGGCAAACATATAAACACATGGATAAAACATAAGCCATTGGTAATCAACCACTCCGGCAGCCTCATCTATCTTCCCAAGAAAACTAAACATGATCGCTTGATTAAATAAACTGTTTACATTAATGATGAATTCTAAAAGGATAAACAAAACTCCTTTTACAAGGTGACCATTTAATAATTGACCAAAACCTGGAAAGGCAATACTCCAAAGAATTGCTTCTAACTTATACGTTTTATTCATAATATCAACCTTTATTATTCGGTTATATTTTGATTACCCTTTATTTTATCTAATTTTTTTATTAATCCCACAAAACCTCTGATCGTAAATAATGTAAAATTCACACTAGCGAATGTATGGAATGGTGACCACTTTTTCCATTTAAATAATCTAGAATTCTTTTCAAAATACCACTGACCGATACTCATCGGAACACTAAACACCAAACTTTTCAATAAGATTTTTCCAAAATTGTCGTTATAGGACATTTTCACCCAAATGACACTTAAAATAGGAAAAAACAACATGTCATAAATAATGTTAGTTTTAAAAATTTTACCTAAAGGACGAACTGGATATTCAATCTTTTTGGTTCCGACAACATAAGCATCAACTAGAGTCGCAAGAACCCCTTTCGAGAAAAAAATAACAAGGTTTTCTCTCATTTTTGAACCTCTAAATAGAAATGGCAGGGCAACTACACACAATCCAGTAAGTAAATTTAACAACTTTTTCTCCATTAGGTATCATCCTTTTTTAGTATTATTATTTTTTAAAATTTCCATTAAAAAAGTATTTATACCTGTTCTGAATTGCTTGAATGGTATTATTTGAGAAGTACAAAGGAAGATTGAAGAAGTAGAAGCTGCAGCCCAGTGGTATAAACAGCTTAATCTAAAAATAAAAATATCTTCATGTTTACGGATATAAATTAGGAAGAATGAAATAATAAGGTATAAATAGGTATATTTATCCAAAAATAAATATTATGTTTTAGGTGGAAACAGTAACCACTGGTGTTGTGTATTCAAATGGTTTTTTAATAAGGTGGAATAAAAATGCCCTATATAACTGTAACAGGTCGTGGCACTGTTGAAGTGGAAATTGGAAAAAAGCTAGTATTAGCATTAGAGGATAATGGCATCAATATTCTTCATCACTGCGGGGGACAAGCAAAATGTACAACTTGCAGAGTAGAGATATTGGCAGGTAATTATCTTGATGTAACAAACAAAGAAAAAATGGCCTTTGCGGATAAAGGATTAGAGGATCAGTTCATTGATGATTGTCTGCGTTTATCTTGTCAAATCCTTGTGAATGGAGATATTACTGTTCGTCCCATTATGACAGTAGAAACCACTGGTCTTGCTGCCGGTCCAAGACCAGCGGACTAAATTTAGCTGCAATTTATTAAATGATTATAGTCCAAATCGAATTCCACATATGAACTGCTCAACCACTCTACCGTTTTGAGTGGTTATTTTAATTTTAATTAGTTTGTTCAATTGATTATGAGCCATAAAACATAGCCAGGAAGAACGCCATTTTTTTGTGTGTTTTGACATAAATTCGCTCCTTTAACTGTAATTATTTTACTTAGTATTACCATTTATTTGAGGATAAACATGTCCGAAATTGGGTGATAGAATATATATTAGCAAGAGAAATTCACTCCCTATTGTTTTTATGCATATACTTTGATGAATTTAATTTTATTAATCCCAAAAATTATGGGGGTATTAACATGAATCCTGTTGTTTATTGGTGCCCAATTTGTAGAAACCAGTTTTATGGTATTCCTTCCCCAGTCCCTATAAGTTCAAAGAGTACCACAACAGGGCGTAATTCCCAGTATTTGCTTACTCCGACTAATCATATTCTGATTTTAACCGACCATCAACCGCAAATGATTTTTTCAGTCCAATCACATGATATTGCAGACTTACGCAACAATATCGCCGGATTATCAAAAACCGCGAAATTATTCAGTATCCCTACTATATTGACAACAATAGCCGCAGCAACTTTCAGCGGAAAAATATTATCGGAAATCCAATCAGTCTTTCCTGATCAGCAACCTATTGATCGGACTACGATGAACTCATGGGAGGATCCAAGAGTAGTAAGACAAATCAATGAATATGGAAAACAAAAAATAGTCATCGCCGGTCTTTGGACAGAGGTGTGTTTGCTTGAACCGGTTCTGAGTGCTATCTCCGATGGGTATGAAGTATATTTTGTTTCGGATGCCTCAGGTGGAGTAACTAAAGAGGCCCACGATATGGCGGTTATACGTATGACACAAGCTGGAGCAACCCCAATTACTTGGCTGCAATATTTGCTAGAGTTACAACGTGATTGGGCTCTTAAAGAAACCTACAATGGGACACTCGATATTGTTAAGCAGCACGGAGGTGCTTACGGATTAGGAGTTATATATGCTAATGAGATGTTTGGGACTCATTACAGAAGAACAGGGATTAATCATTTTGCTGAAGACCAATATTAGTTTTGTATTAAAAAATCTTATATCTAAAAATACAAAAACTAATCGAAGTTCCGATTAGTTTTTTATTAAAAAATTATTGATCTGCTTTTTTTACCCATTCTGCAATTGTCTCCTTTTCTTTTATGTATAAAAATGGATCATACTACCGACTCCGTATTATTCAACAACCTTTAGAGTTACGTCAATATTCCCTCCAGTTGCTTTTTCTCCTTACTTGTTAATTCCCATTTTTCCCCCGCCTATTATTTCCTTCACTTATAATTGATATCCCGATTAAGGAATACAAATTAGTAAAAACTTAAACCAATCTTCTAGTTATTGGCATCAGGCACTTACTCGTCAAAATTTAATGTTCTTTTCAATTATTTACCTTCATTAGCATTGAACATTTCATTTGCGTATTGGACACCTTAAGAAGGCACTTACTTTACCATTGGAGAGAAGAACGATGTATTATAGGAAAGAAACGAATAAAATTGATGAAGTATGTTTACTAGCTGGAAAAATTATGTTACAAAGTGGGGCTGAGACCTATCGAGTGGAAGATACTATGATGCGGATGGCTAGGTCTTTCGGTGGCAATGATCCCCAATGCTATGTTACTCCGACCGGAATTATATTTTCTTTACATGGCGCTGAGAAAACAAAATTGCTAAGAATAACCAAACGCACAACGAATTTAAACAAAGTTATCATAGTAAACAATATTTCTAGAAGCATTAGTAAGGGTAATATCTCAGCAGAAGAAGCTTACAAAACTTTAAGACAAATTGAAGAAGGAAATCCTGAGTATCCCATGTTTATAACCATTGCTTCAGCTTCTATAGCAAGCGGCTTTTCCTTAATTATGTTTAATGGCGGATGGAATGACTTTTTGTCTTCATTCATTATAGGAGGGGCAGGTTTTACATGCCTAATATATCTTGACCGATTACTGAATATAAAGTTCTTTGCGGAATTTTTAGCGTCTCTTTTAATTGGACTAATGTCATATTTTTTTATACACATTGGTGTTGGCCATGATCTATCAAATATTATCATTTCTTCAGTGATGCCTCTGGTCCCAGGTCTTCTAATTACCAATGCGGTAAGGGATTTAATGGCAGGACACCTCGTATCCGGCTTATCAAAAGGTGCCGAAGCATCCTTAACCGCATTTGCAATTTCCTCAGGCATCGCAATCGTTTTTTCACTTTTTTAATGTGAAAGGAATTATCAAAATGATAGTACAGATTTTAACAAACTTTATTGTTTCAGGAGCATTTGCAGTAATTTTTAATGTTCCACTTAATTCTTTATTACAATGTTGCTTGGTTGGTATGATAGGTAGACTTTTACTTATTTTGCTGAATAACAATAACATTGATGCAGTCTTGGCCACTTTATCTGCAACATTTTTTCTTGCTGTAATTAGTCAAATATTTGCAAAGATTTATAAAACGCCGACTATAATATTTACCATCTCAGGAATAATACCCCTAGTTCCTGGTGGTTTAGCGTATAATGCAACAAGAAACTTTGTTGAAAATCATTATGACTTAGCTATTCAGTTTGCCGCGAAAGCATTAATGACATCTGGCGCAATTGCTGTTGGGCTTGTGTTATCCGAAGCCCTCACCCAAATCTTAAAAATAAGAAAGGCCTAAAATCATAGCAGGATCCATATCTAAAGACATGAAAAGCTAATCGAAAGTTTCGATTAGCTTCTTATTATTTATTGATTTGCTTTTTTAACCCATTCAGCAACTGTAACTGTACGTTTCGCTTGATGTTTAACCGCTGCCTGTACATCTTCAATCATTTTCCCATCTTGACCAACGGTAACACTTGTTCCGTATGGGTTACCACCTGCACCAAATGTAACGGGGTCAGTATAACCAGGAGCAGCGACAATTGCACCCCAGTGATACATAGATGTATAAAGTGATAAAATGGTTGCCTCTTGACCGCCATGAGGATTTTGTGCTGAAGTCATAGCACTTACAACCTTATTCATCAGTTTTCCATTAAACCAAAGACCGCCAGTTGTATCTAGGAATTGTTTCATTTGTGCTGGCATATTACCAAAGCGAGTTGGTACACTGAAAATAATGGCATCAGCCCATTCTAAGTCGTCTAATTTCACTTCTGGTACATCTTTAGTTGCTTCAACATGTGATTTCCAAACAGGATTTCCTTCAATTGCAGATTGTGGAGCTAGTTCAGGAACTTTTAATACTTTTACTTCTGCACCAGCTTCTTTCGCACCTTCTTCTGCCCACTTTGCTAGTTGATAGTTTGTTCCACCCATGCTGTAATAAATTACTGCTAATTTTACATTTGTCATTTTTTCTGTCCCCTTATCAGATGAATTTCCAAATAATTTGGATAAGAACCCCATTATTACACCCCCTATTATGTTTTTCCTTTTAAATCTACATTCATTTATTAAGCAACTCTTTTGAACTCATTTGAATCTTTTTGGAAAATCAATTGGCTAACTGATAATAGTTTGCTCCCATTGGTTACAAGATAAACTGCAATTGCTAAAAATGCTAAATCTAACTCATATCCAGCCATTTGACCATTTCCTAATAAACCAACCGCAAGTTTCACTTCTCTTGGATTCTCACTCCCTTTTAAATAAGATGCCTTGTCCTTAATCGATTAACCAGCAAAAGTAAATAAGCGGAGAGTTTCCGGTTAAATGCAGAATAGAGCTCGTTTTGGGGAAAATAAGGGGAGGTTTTCCGGTTATGCAAAGGAAAATCCACCATTTTTGAATTCTTCAAGTCAATAAGCGGAATCTCTTCGTCTATTTAAGCCTTTCTTAATAATAATTACTGATTAAGCGGAATTTTTCCGTCTATTTATCAACCGGGTGCTTAATCTGATCCCCCAACCGATAAGTGCTGACCCTCTTGATCCTAGATGCAGGAATTTTTAATTCGAGATAATTTTAATCCCAAAAAAAGTCTCATTGTCATAAAAATGAAATCCTTAGTAAGTGTTCAATATCCAAATCATTACAACCAATAGTTTACTTAACTTTCCATTTACTATTCCCTATCCTATATAAAAAAACTAAAAAAGGGGCAGTCCCCCGTTGCTTTAACGAATGGGAGACTGCCCTATTATATAACTCTTTTAATAATGGAAATCAATCACGAATGGTCTTCATGATAAACGAATTATCCCCATAGGTACTAAATTTTGGTGAACGCTCTCCTTTTGTCTCAGGGATACTGTAAGAACGATCCGCAACAATCCACTCCATCGTATCGTTAGCATCTATAGTTACTTTTACATTTAACTCTCCTGTTTGGCCTGCAATGTACGCAAATAGTAATGGCGCCTTTTTTGTAAATTTCGTTTTGTTTAATTCAACATCTTTACCGTTGATGAGCAGGCTTGAAATGTTCATTGACGACAAAGACTGAACAACAATTTCTTCTGCTTGGCGGTTCGTTTTTACTTGGTATTCAATCATCCGTTTATCGTTTTCCGTCCTATCAGACAAAACCGTCATACTTGGCCCGTCAACGTTATATACATCAGCCTTAGCATACGTAACATCCCAGTTTAATATAGGGAAGAACGTAGATGTATTGCCTTCCTTGACATCCTTATTAATATAAATGGCTGTATATTCATCTAACGGTTGTCTCGCAGCCCAAAAGGCTTTTTGTGTATCGGCATCCATGAAATAAGTAATATCACTTGCTTTTGGATGTTTCTCTGTCGGCATGTTCAGTAGATTAATGCTGTTTATAACCATGACTAGTAATCCAACTCCTAACAGTATAGCTGGAATTACCCCATTTGATTTTATTTTTAATGTGCTAAATATCGGTATTAACAATGCCCCACCAAGGAAGACAAAGACCATAAGTGCACTTGCAAGCTTCATGGAGGCAAGTATATAAATGAGGTAGACCACTGGTGAAAACAGCAGGAGCCCTGGAATAGCAAAAACGGCTGTAACAAGGTATCCGGCCCATGAATTTTCTTTTAACCGAAAGAAGATATTTTCCCCCAGCAACCCAAATATTAACGGCCAGACGAGAACA
This sequence comes from Neobacillus bataviensis LMG 21833, assembly GCF_000307875.1. Classification (GTDB taxonomy): domain Bacteria; phylum Bacillota; class Bacilli; order Bacillales; family Cytobacillaceae; genus Neobacillus; species Neobacillus bataviensis. Next base: position 32,537 of record NZ_AJLS01000038.1, on the reverse strand, counting down.
TAGCTGCCTGCTTTTAGAAACAGACTTGCTGCCACGGCAAGAAGTAGCCACATGAGTAAGGCACCCATTGCTAAGCTGCCAACCATTACTTTTTTGTTAGCCATTTTATAAAGAAAACTTAAATAGGCGAAGATCATCAAGGAAAAACTAATCAAGTAGGTGGTTCCAATTAAACTGTCAGACCCCATTAACCACTCCTTCTCAGAAAGAATAGCTGTTAATAGACTCCAAAGACCCAATCCAATAACAAACGACCCAATCGATCCACCAAGCATAATAAGCAATCCGGCAAGCGTACCACGAAGTGATAGTTTCTTCCGTCTAGCCCCGTGGATGATGGTTAATACAAATAGAACTACGGCAAAAAGCATGAATGGAATAACAAGATCTTCCGAATAGGTAATCATGTTCGTACCCAATATATTAAAAAATAACGTATTACCCTTCCCCGTTTGCGTCAGGTCTAAGTCCCCAAAATGACGAACAAGACTTAACATATATTCACCATGGTGCTGGAGACTATTTTTACTAAGCTCTCCAGGGTTATCGCTTGTTGTATGATAATGACCAAGTCCCTCACCAAAGGCAAAGTTTAACCCATTAAGACCCGCTGCTTTAAATACAGTGAGATCCGTATCATTTGGCATAAGTTTATAGAGGCTATAAATAAATGAATGGGCAACTGGTGTAGGAGCGGCTTGAACAAACTCGTTTACAAGCCAACTATTGTTGTCACTCGTTTCAAACATAAAAGCTGGGCCTTCATTCCCACGTGCCTCAAAGTTTAACACTAATCCTACATCCTTTACCCATAGATGTTCTTCGGTAAATGCCTTTGACCCAAGTAAGCCATTCTCTTCACCATCTGTTAACAGAATAATTACATCACTTTGAAGCGGTTTCATTTCCTTTAGTACTCTTACAGTCTCTATAATGGCCGCAACTCCAGCCCCGTCATCTGCTGCACCAGGCCCACCCGGTACAGAATCATAATGGGCAACTAACATAATGGCTTTCTTGGAATTTGTTCCTTCGATTTTACCTACAATATTCTCAACTGTACCTCCCGATATGTAAGCTGGGCGAGTATAAAGAGAATTTGCCTTTTGAATCTCAGGGTTAACTCCTAATTCTTTTAAGGTTGTAACCAAGTAATCTCGAACATTATCATGTTCTTTTGATCCAAGAGGATGCGGGGCCACAGTAAACCCCTCTAAATAGGAGAAGGCACTGTCAGCAGAAAATGTTTTTGCTGCCTGATCAGCCGGGATCACCTTTGGAGATTGCAGCTGTAATAAACTTAAGAGAATTGTTCCTAAAATAATGGCTGCAAGAATAATGAATACAAGTACAGATTTCTTTACGCTTTTACGAGATTGTGGCTCTACCTGGGCAGATGGTATGATTTCCAACTAATCCTCCCCTTTATTTTAAAAGTTACATCTACCAAAATAAGTATATACTGTTAAATAAAGTTTAGGATACATATATTTCAAAAAAAGGGTCAATATCCCCTTTTTTAATAAAAAGATGGGACATTGACCCTAAAACATTATTCCTTTGAAATCTTTATTTGATAATTACTTTTTGATACCACGTTGCCGCGGCTTGGACTTCTTCCCTCGTTAATTGATGACCTCTATTTTCCCAATGAAGTTCTACCTTTGCATTTACATTTTCTAATAACTTTTGTAGTTCGGCCGATTCCAATGGCGAGCAAATCGGATCATTTGTCCCGGCAGCAATGAACACAGACTTTCCTGCCAAATCAGGGAGATCAATTCCCTTTCTAGGTACCATAGGGTGATGAAGAATTGCACCCTTTAGTGCGTTTTGATAGTGAAATAATAAGCTCGCAGCGATATTCGCGCCATTTGAGTAACCTACTGCAATCATATTATCACGATTGAACTCATACTTTTCTGCTGCTTCATCAAGAAACTCATTTAATTCTTTTGTGCGAAAGATTAGGTCCTCTTCATCAAACACACCTTCAGCTAATCTTCTGAAGAATCGAGGCATGCCATTTTCTAACACATTCCCACGAACGCTTAAAACATTTGCCTCAGCATCGATCATTCCTGCAAGTGGCAGCAGGTCTAATTCATTGCCGCCCGTACCATGAAGCAATAATAATGTCGGTTTTGTTGGATCTTGTCCCTTATTAAATATATGTTTCATTATTGATCTCCTTCCAGAACACAACCTATTTAGGTCGTTCTATTTCAAAAATTTCACCTATTTTAGCGTAATTATTTCCAGCCAATCGACTTACTGCAGCTAAGCCACTAGGGTCGATTCTTCCATTTTCATAAATATCATCTTCAATATGAAATTGAACAACTTTTCCTATAATAAAATCACACCCAGGCGAATCTAAACCTCCCAATTCCAAAGAATGCTCTAATGTACATTCCATTCGAATTTTCGCTTCCTTTATACCTGGTACTGCAATCTTTACACTGTTTACTGGAGTTAAATTAGCTAACTCAATTTCGCTCTGTTGAGGAGGAAGACTTGCAGCTGTTTTATTAATTTTTTCAACATTTTGATCATCAATGATATGGACCACAAATTCCTTAGACTCGATGATGTTTCTCGCTGTATCCTTTTGTCTCCCAGCTGACCGTTGAATAGATAATGATATCATCGGGGGATTGGATGATACGATGTTAAAATAACTAAATGGCGCACCGTTCAAAACGCCGTCTTTTGACATCGTTGTGACAAAAGCAATTGGTCTAGGTATGATACTACCTATTAAAAATTTATAATTTTCTCTTTCAGACATTGAGGCAGGATCAATCGAAAGCAAAGAAATCATTCCCTTTCGTAAAATCAGTCTAGGACTCTTACTTCAAATGGCAGCAAACCTTGTTCAATTTGTTCTCTATGAGATTCATACTGCGCAGGCAGCATCAATTTTTCACCCATTGTCTCTTGAGATTCATCATGAGCAAATCCAGGAGGGTCAGTAGCAATTTCAAATAGAATTTCCCCATGCTCTCTAAAGTAAATTGCGTTAAAGTAATTTCTATCTTGTACAGGGGTAACCCCATACCCTTCGGATGCAACGTATTTTTGCCAATCCAATTGATCTTCATCATCGATAGCTCGCCATGCAATGTGGTGTACTGTACCCACACCCATTTTCCCACGGCCAATAGGGGTTAATTTAACGTCAATAACATTTCCGATATCCGCAGTAGAACGATAACGAGCGTAATCACCTTCATTACCGACTAATTCGAGTCCCATTACTTTTTCTAGCAATTCAGCCGTTTTTTTAGGCTGGGTCGATAATAGAGTTGCTCCGCCAAAGCCTTTTATTGCAACCTCCGCTGTTACATCGCCGAAAGTCCAATTATTGACTTGCCCTTCTTCCCTTTCAACAATTTCCAAGTGAAGACCGTGAGGGTCATCAAATTCTAAAAATTGTTCTCCAAAGCGTTCCATTTTAGTAAATGGAATGTTGAACTTTTCTAGTCTATTTTCCCAAAATTCCATGGCCCCTTTCGGAACTACATAAGAAGTAACCCCTACTTGACCGTCTCCAATAATTCCTTGGCGAGCCCCTGCCCAAGGAAAGAAGGTAATAATTGTTCCTGGCTTTCCACCTTCATTACCAAAATAAAGGTGATACGTACCTGGGTCATCAAAATTGACCGTTTGTTTTACCATTCGTAATCCTAATACACCAGCATAAAAATCTACATTTTCCTGTGGATGTCCAACGATTGCAGTGATATGGTGAATACCCATTGTTTTTTTACTCATTACTGTCCACCCCTTTATAATGTTAAATCCACCTATCTATCAGAACATAATACCTTATTTTGTTCTTATTACGGGATTTAAAACCTCATACTATTTGACTTATTCCAAGAATCTCTAAACTAGGATATATTAGAATAAAAATGCATCTAAAGCATATCTACCTGGGCCAATTAAAGCTATCCCAATCGCAACAGCAAGTAATGTAAGGTTATATTCATATCCATTTGAAGTTGACCAAATTCCGTTTGCTGCATGCACTTTCACAATAGCCATAACCATCGTCCCAGCAATCAAGATTCCTGCAAGTGGGGTCAATAATCCTAACGCAAACAAAACTCCCCCAATAAGTTCTGCTAATCCAGCGAAAAGAGCCATTGTTACACCTGGTTTTATACCAATAGAATCAAACCAGCCTCCGGTACCTTTTAAACCATACCCGCCAAACCAGCCAAATAACTTTTGAGCACCGTGACCAATAAATAAAACACCAATTACCAATCGAATAATTAACAGACCAAGATTTATCATTTTAAATATCCTCCTAAATGTTTTGTCTTGAATTCGAGATATTAGTTCAAAAAAAATCATTACTCTTTTTTATTATTTATCTTTTTCAAAAGTTTAACGAATATTTCAGACTCCTCAGTAGTTAAAGAACTAAACATGTTATCAACCCATCCTTGATGTTTTGGCATGATATGCTCCATCAAGTGGATACCTTCATCAGTTAAATTTACATGTATTGCTCTACGATCATCTGGACAAGCACTTCGAGTTAACAAGCCTTTCTGTTCCAATCTATCAATAACATACGTCATAGAACCACTAGAAATTAATATTCTGTGACCGATTTGCTGTATGGTTTGTTTACCTTTGTTATAAAGCACCTCTAGAACAGAAAACTCTGTAATGCTAAGGTTGTTTTTTGCCATCTCCAACTTCATTTTCTCCTGAACTGCTTTAGATGTTTGCATCAACAAAAGAAAGGGCAAATTTGTGCATTTTCTGTTCATTTATTTCACCTCCCAACATATATCCTTAATTAAAATATCTTGAATATGAGATAATAATACAACTTATTAATTTTTATGTCAATACTTTTATATTAATAAAGGGTAGGAATAGGAGACAGAAGTTCTTCTGCCGTATACTCCAACTCTTTTTTTTCTATTTAACATCCATCAACCCCACAAGCCATCCCTTCGGAAAATCCACTAACTTTCCGTTTTTTTATTTCTTCATTAATAATTTGTTGTTCCAGGTTTTCCTTTGAGTGGATACCGCTACAACATCTCCGGTATGGATCCGCACTTATCGGTTGGTGATCAGGTTTAGCACCTGAGCTGCTAAATAGACGGAAAAATTTCGTCTATTTAGTATTTTTTAATAAAAAAGGGCTTAAATAGACGGAGAAATTCCGTCTATTTACTCGAAAATTGCAAAAAGGGGAGATTTTGTTTTGCATAATCGGAAAATCTCCCCTTATTTACCCCGAAACGAGCTCTATTCTGCATTTAACCGGAAAATATCCGCTTATTTTACGTTTGCTAATCCAATTTTATCTTTTTCAGTTATTGGTCTGATAATCTTGCATGGCAAACCTGCTGCAATAACATTTGAAGGTATATCTTTTGTTACAACACTCCCAGCCCCAATAATGCTATTATCACCAATAGTCACTCCTGGAATAATCGTAACGGAACCACCTATCCAAACATTATCCCCTATGTTAATTGGTAAAGAACGCTCATACCCTGCTTTACGCTCATCTGCATCAATTGCATGATTGGGTGTATACAAACTAACGTTAACATTACAAAAGATGAAAATGATTCAAGAACAAAGTCTATTTCGATAACCAATCTAGGTCTTGTCAAATTAGATGAAGCAACGCCTATTTGGCTGCGAATACAAGAAAAAGCTGAACAGGGTATTGGGAAGGAAAAATATAAAGATTTGTTAGAAACGCTAAAGAATTTACAAGAGTCTATTTTAGACTAAATTTAATGTCTGCTTACTCTTGCACCATTGCTTTTTGGCGACATGCTTCAATGGCGTTAATCAATAAGTCGTCCAAATGATTTGTGTCTAGTACCTCTAAACCAGCGGCTGTTGAACCGCCAGGAGTTGCTACCTCACCTGCAAGTTCAGCAGGGGCCACATTTGTTTTTAGCATTTCTGCAGAGCCGGCAATCATGTTGGCTACTAGCTTTCTTGCTTGAGCTTTACTGACACCTGACCTTAATGTTATTTTTTCGAGTGCTTCCGCTACCCGATAGATAAATGCAGGGGCACTTGAAGTTACAGCGGTCAGCTCATGAATTTGCTGCTCTGTCACTTTTTCAAATTCACCAATACCACAAATTAATCCCTCAATCCACTCTTGTAGTTCTTGGTTTACGTGTTGACCGAGTGCATATAAAGTCATTGATTTACCTAACTTAGCCGCTGTATTAGGCATAACCCAAGCTACAGGTGTCCCTTTAGGAAGCCTTGATTCAAGGTAAGTTGGATCAATTCCGGCAGCTACCGTAATGACTATTTGTCCACTAATGGTTTCAGATAATTTTGCGAGAATGTCTTCATGAGACTCTGGTGGCAGGGCAAGAATAATGATATCCATCTTGTGTATCTCTTGTGACCAGTGAGTGGTAATTTCCACATTAAAGGTTTCTTTTATATCACGTAGCCGCTGTTCATTTCCATTGTTGCCAACAAGAATGGCAAATTCATTTTTGTCTAGTCCTTTAATCAAGGCTTGGGCCATTCGCCCTGCCCCGATAAATAATACATGTTTTTTATTGATACTCATTGTTGTTCACCTTTTTCTGTGTTGTATATGCTGCCTTCATCAGGATAGTTTGCCCGATTAGGGGTAGGTCACTCTAATTCTGTAGTCTTTCGGAAATCTTGTTTCACTAACAAATGTAGAGCCTAATAGCAGTATACCACCAAGCATTTGAACAATTGTCATTTGTTCTTGCAGGATAATTGCAGAAATCAATATAGCTACAAATGGATCCACATAACTTAGCATAGCAATACTTTGACCCTTTAATCCTTCCATACCAGAGAAAAATAACCAGAACCCAATCCCTGTATTGATAATCCCTAAAATTAAAATAAAAGGAATGGAAGAGCTTGATGCTCCAAAAATACCAAAACCGGAAGTCAAGAAAACATATGGCATAAGAAGTAAAGTGGTTGTTCCAAGCTGAATGATGGTCAGCTCTAACTTTCCTATATCTTTAATAAATTTATTTAGAAGTAATAACGCAGCATAAAATGCAGCTGCAATCAATCCGAAGGACAGTCCAAGAAGATCGTCTGAGCTGGATGCTCTCACGCCTTCTCCTACAATCAGTAACATCCCTATAATCGCAACACCAATACACACCATTTTCTTGATGGATAATTGTTCCCGAAGTACAAATGGAGAAAGAATCATCACAAATACAGGTGCAAAGTAATAACCTAGCGTTGCATTGGCAATTGTCGTATGGTCATACGATTGATAAAGAAAAATCCAATTTCCTCCTAATGCAATACCTGAAAGAATCAAAATTAATGCATTAGATTTAATTAAATTCCATGATATTCTTTTCTTCATCATGAAGAATATTAACAATAAAAATAAGCACCCTATGAAACTACTTAGTAAAGCTCTTTCGCTCGAAGATAAATCAATATATCGAACAATTATACCAATCGTACCGAAAATCATCATTGATAATATAAACTGAATTTTTGATTTCATCATCTACTCCTACGAATCCACGAAACTTATTTCGCAGATTCTTAATCCGTTTTTAGTTTTTCAAAAATATCACTCACAAAAAACATCGTTCTACACCTATTCCTTTCCTAACTTGAATAATTAATAGTAAAAATATATCATGATTACATACATTACAAAAACGAATGTTTATCATGATATGTATGACAAAATCAGATGGGGCGAGGAAAGAGATATGAATATCCAAAAATATATGGCATTTGTCAAAGCAGTAGAATACGGTAGTTTTACAAAAGCTGCCGAAATATTAGACTATTCACAGTCTGGGATTAGCCGTATGATTAACGATTTAGAAAAGGAATGGGGGATTTTTCTTTTTGAAAGGGGACGTGCCGGTATCAATTTAACCTTGGATGGCTTAAAGTTACTGCCCCAATTAAAGCGAATTTGCAATGAGTATGAAATCTTAATGAAGCAGATCGAGGAATTAAATAATTTGGAATCTGGGATGATTCGTATTGGGACATTTTCCAGCGTAGCATCTCATTGGCTCCCTAACATTGTTAAAATTTTCAAGAAGGATTACCCCATGATAGATTTTGAATTTCTGCTTGGTGATTATACAGAAATTGAGAGTTGGATCCTAAATGGGCGTGTTGACTTTGGATTTTTGCGGCTGCCGTCAAAGGCAGAACTTGAAACAATCTTTTTAGAACAAGACCGGTTGCTGGTAGTGATTCCACAAAATCATCCACTTGCTAATTGCGAAAAATTCCCCATCAACAGCTTACTGAACAGTCCGTTTATGCTGTTGGAAAAAGGGGCAAAAGCAGAAATCTCTGAGATTTTCGAGAAACACCATATTTCACCGCATGTTAATTTTACAACATGGGATGACTATGCCATTATGTCTATGGTGGAAAATGGGCTAGGAATCAGTATATTACCCGAATTGATATTACAGCGTATTCCTCACAAAATTATAGCGAAAGAGCTTGAAGTTCCTGCTTTTAGAAATATTGGAGTTGCTATGAGGGATCAAAAATCACTTTCCCTTGCGTCCAAAAAATTTTTAGAATATTTATCATATAGGAACAGAGAGTGAATGAGTATGATGAACAAAATTTAAAACACACACGACAGCCTGCTTGAAGCATTATTTAATTTTTTAACTGGGTATTCGTTAATCTTGTGGAATGGTCAAAACGATTTTCCCTAAGTTTTCTCCCTTTTCCATTCTCAGTAGTGCATCGGTTGCTTCCTCCAACGAAAAGGTTTTGTCTAAAACACCTTCGAGTAACACGAAGTCAATTAATTTATTTTAACTTTATACAGACTAAAGCATGGAGGGACTTACATGTACACTGTGAAAGACGTTGCGAAACTACTTGATCTAACTGAACACACCGTTCGCTTCTATACGGATAAGGGATTAGTACCAAGTTTACAGCGTGACAAAATAATAATCGTATGTTTAATGACGTCTCCATACACTGGCTTACAGGTGCAAAAAGATTAAAGAAAAGTGGTATGTCAGTGGAAGACATTAAAAAATATGTAGACCTTTGTTTAGAAGGAGAATCAACCATTGCGGAACGTTATGAAATGATACAGAAGCAAAAAGAGCTAGTCCTTGCTCAACTAGAGGAAGCTAAAATAATGGCAGAATTTATTACGAATAAAGAAAAACATTACCGTGACATTCTAAACGGAGTGATTCCCGATGATACCAATCCGGACAATTGGGACAATGATAAAATGCCAAATACGTCCTGTCCTTTGGCAAAAGGTGAAATGCCGATTACTCATTAATAATTACTAATAGTATGTCTGGACTCTTTGCTGTTATTAATTATGTAACCAGTGATATTTAAAGCAAGCGGAGATTTTCCGGTTAAACACCAGAATGGGCTCGGGTCGGGGTATATAAGCGGAAGTTTTCCGATTAAGCAAAGGAAAATTACCCATTTTCACTTTTTTCGAATCAATAGTCGGAAATTTCCCGTCTATTGATTCGATTTTCAGTGTTATTTCCTAATTAAGAGAAATTTCTCCGCCTATTTATCAAACATGCTTTAGCGGCTAATGAACTTGAACATTAATTGCTGACCCCAAAGTGAATGTTGGTGTTGGAAATGTAACTTTTGAACCAGGATGCAGAAATAACTGGCATATTCATCGTGGTGGATTCCAATTTTTATTAGTCACTGGTGGCGAAGGTTGGTACCAAGAAGAAGGAAAACCTGCTCAATTCTTAAAGGCTGGTGATGTTATTGTTACTCATGATGGTGTAAAACACTGGCATGGTGCTACAAAAGATAGCTGGTTTGAACATATTGCAATCACTGCAGGTACCCCAGTATGGTTGGAACCTGTCGATGATGAATGGTACAGCAATCTATAAAATGAGCGCATCGAATCTATTGGTTCGATGCGTTTTCTATATTCCGATTTTGGAATAAAAAAACGAAGGCCAGCCGGAAAAATACCGGATAACCTTCGTTTTTGGAACGTAATTTTTATTTAAGAACCCTTAATTTTACTACCATTTAATACTTTCAGCTATTTTGATGACTTCTTCTTCTTTTACATCTGACACGCCCTTTAAGTTACTTGCACGGTCAAAACAAGAGATAATCAATTTCCAGTTCTCGTTTTCTATATAAATTGTATAACCGTCTATCTCTTTAATCCCTAACAACTTTGATGAAACACCATTAATCATAATATCTTTCTCAATTCCAGTTCCATCAGTTGTTTCTGCTGAAAATTTTGCTTTTGCATCAACAATGCTAGTAGCAAGGACACTATAACTTCTCTTTGGTGTAGATAAATTATATCGGTAAGAAGATAAATCCCCATTTTCATCAGTTGAAACTCTATTTTCTATTGTTTCTTTGTTTGTTTCTTCAATTAATAGTTGTTCTGGAAAAGGAATATTCACGTTAAAAGTGTCTTCTATTTCATTTAAAGAATCATAATCGTTTTCTTCATAAATATCTAGGTTATCAAAATGATAACCAAAAGATATCTCTTCGTTGTTTGCACTTTTTTCAAATTTTGATATTTGAAATAAACCTTCAAACATCGCTTGACCCGTAGGCGAAAGCAGGAAACCACAGCCCAAAACAGTAACCATTACCGCTGCAACTAAGGGACTTTTTAATTTTCTTTTTGGTTGTTCTAATTTCGCTCTTTTTACACCAAGTTTTGATCTTTCGTGTAATTCTTTTGGGATCTCAATTCTATCTAACCTTTGTTTAATATTATTCACAAATATCAGCCTCCTTAAATTCTTTACGAAGTTTGCCTAATGCACGATATAAAGTCGATTTTGCCGTTCCTAAAGGCATATTTAACAAATCTGCTATTTCTTTAAATGAATAACCCTCATAGAATTTTAAAATGACAATACTTTTTTCGTCTTCGTTCAACCGATCTAGTAATTCTTGAAGAGTAACTGAAAGAGGGACATCATCACTTTCAGAACCAATAAACTCTTCATACTCTGGTTTTAGTTGAATTACCTTTTTGTTTTTTCTAACTAAATCAATAGAACAAGTGATGGCTATTTTTATTAACCATGTCTTGAAATACTCTGGATTTTTTAATGTATCTATCTTTTTAAAAGAACGATACGCCACTTCTTGAACCATATCTAATGCATCACTTTCATTTTTGACATATACATAAGCCATCCTATAAATATCTTCTTCGTATTTTTGGAAAAGTTTCAAAAAGGCTCTATCATCACCCTTTTGAGCCCTTTTTACTAACTTAATGATCGCCATTCACCCTCTCTTATTTTGTCTTACATCTATTAGACAATTGAAAAATAAATTTGGCTCAAACCTTTTTAATTTTTTTTTAAAAAATAAATAACCGTCCAAAAAAGGACGATTAAATTAGTTTGTTAATTTATCTTTTTTATGATTCCTTTCTGCACTAAACTACACTGTTGAACAAGATCTACCCTTGGTAATTACATATATACAAAAAAATTAAAATCACTTACTTTTAGTATCTCTGTCCGAACTGAATGAATAAGACCCAATCCTATATTTATTGGATTGGGTCTTATTGGATAGAAATTTTTTGTTCAAATCCCTTTTTGTCAAATTGCATTAGTACCCGACTTTGTTGTCTTCCAACAACATATTTACCTGTTATTAAGTTGGAATTTCCACCTTCTCATTCCCCATCCCTCTCAAACCTTACTCCCTCAAGGCTCCACACCCTCTTTTCTCCTTCTTTTTTCTGCTAAAAAGTTCTCCCCTCAAATACATCTTTTTTCTCTATTCCTCCTCTTTTCTCCGTTCTGGGTTGTACGGAATATTCCGACTATGTAATTAAGTTCTTCCCGGAATGGATGGAAGAATCAAGAGAAAAGAATGGAAAAAGTGAAACAAAACCATTGGAAAATGCCTGAAAAACAACTGGAACCCTACGGGTTTATACAGTGAGGAAAACAACAGAATGGAAGAAAGAAAAGAATGAGAAGGGATGATTAAACCCTTATTGGACAAGGGATTGGAGGAATAATGTGCAAAAGAAAAAGGGACGAAGTCCTATTGGACCCGCCCCGAATTCTGATTGATTTATGATTGAAAAAACTGATTGAATAACGATTGATTACATAAAGATCTGCCCGCTGCTCTTCTCGCTTCCTTTGCCGTTTGGATACCAACTATGTGACAGTTGGGAAGAACTATATAGCATGGGAACCAACTATAATGCAGGGAGATATAGTAGATGGAAGAATACTGAATTAAGAAATACCTTTTATATCGAACCATTCCCTTCCCATATTAACTGAAATTCACATTGTTCTTCTTGAAGTTGATTAACCCCCATTTTTGCCCTCTTTTTTTTCCGTTCTTGCTTGTATTCAATATTTTGACAATGTTAAATGGATGTTCCCGTAATGGAGGAAAGAATATGGAGAAAAGACCGGAAGTGCAGCAACCTGGAATGGTTAATACAGTTAGGAAACACACTGAATACAGATTGGAAATCCTGTGGATTTATGGATTGGAGAGACTACTAAAATCCTTATTGGACAAAGGATTGGACAGATATTGAGCAAAAGAAAAGGCTGGATCACTATTGGACCCAGCCTGAATTTGTATTGGACCCAGCCTGAATTTGTATTGGACCCAGCCTGAATTTGTATTGATTTTACGATTGAATCAAAATTTAGTACATATTGCTCGCCTGCTCTTTTCCTTCCCTTCTCTTTCTTATATCGCCTTGGGCAATTTTAACCCATACTTCTCCACTATCATCTTTACTATTTATTATTCATTATCTGATTCAATATTAAACGCCTTTCCCATTAGTAGAATTTTTGGGCAATTTTATAATAATAAATAAAACTAAAAATTGCAGTTATAAGCCCTTAAAACAACTGCAAATTGTTTTATTTTAACAGAAGTAGCGTTCGACTGTTAGTCGCCTTATGCTAGCCTCTATAAAACGATATCGTACTTTTTCTCTCTCTGCCATATTAGAAAAATAAACGCTACACTAACTACAAGCATGACACTATACGATATCGGAACGACCCATTGAGGCATCCTAATGCTTATGATATGCCAAAGCAAATAGGTTAATCCAAATATGAGAATACCCATTACAAATGGGATTTGAATACCGATTAGGGATATATAATTTGGCATTATGCTTGAGAAGGACATCGCTAATAGTGAGAAAACAAATCCTAAAATGTATATAGCTATAACCGTAAGCACAATATACTGAAAAAATGTCGGATCGTACCAATACGTAAGCCCACTAAACATATGAACTGGCACTTTAAAAAATACGGATATAGATATATGATGTAAAGAATAAAGACTGAAATAAATAATGAGTAAGATAGTCATTACCATAAAGGCGGAAATCAGTCCCGCCACAGTCTTTGTCTTATATAGATTCCGTCCTTTTCTCGTTGTATATTGTAAATCTTGCAACCGTCTATAGCGATCCTTTATAAAGATTGGCGATAAAAGAAGCACTACGCTTAAAATAATGGCAATAGCTACGTTCTTAATAAATCTTTCAAAGTTCTCTATGGCTACTCCCGAATACACTGGATAATACCCGGAACCTATTAATTCATCATATCGAATTCGTTGGTAATCTTTTGCATATTTTCTTTCATTTGCCATAAGAACTTCTTTATCCTCAAAATGTTCTATCAACCGTTCTCGTTCTTGAAGTTCCCAAAACACTTTAACTCTATCCTCGAAAAAGACCTTTTGATAAAGTGCATTCTGCTCTTTATTATTTGGATCATAATTATTTTCAAAATTCTCATACGTTCCCATTCCTGCATTCACAAATGCTTTTTTTGACTGCAAATAATGATTCGCTTTTTCTACTTCCTCATTATAAACCCTTTTAAAATCCAAAAAATCCTTCTCGTCCATATCTATCCCATACTTATTGACCATTTCAATCCCTATACGATAGGAATCATTTTTTCCATTCGTAAAATAATTAACGTCATATTCAATAAAAAGAAAGTAGACAATCCAATTGACAAAAATAAGTAAAATAAGCATTTTCCAGGTTAGAATCTTCTTAATTTCATGTAATAAAATCTGCATAAATTTTCTCCTTAATAAATTTCCTGTTTGTTAAATCTTTTTAGACAGTAAAAACACAAGATCATGGAGATCAAAGTCCACACGACCACTGTAATTAGTTCATAATATTTGTCCATAGTTAGCCCGGCATTTCCCATAAAGAACATATGTGGATTCAATACAAGTGTTGATAGGGTATATGAGGAAGTAATAACCATTTGTGACGATGTAGGCATATAGCCTGGCACCATTAAAGCTATTGCGAAAAAAGCAGCAAAAATAAAGAAGGTAAAATAACTATTTTTCACAATAATAGAAATAGAAAAAGTAATGATTGAAAATAGAAGCATACACACATAGACAAGTAGAATGCTCCAAAAAAGAAAGGATAAAAATGATAGATTCCACCATGCTATATATGGTAAAGTATATTCCCAGTTCAACGCACTACTAATCGAACTGCCCCATAAATAAGAGTAATCAAACACAAAAAAGTAAGTACCAAGAGTAATCAATATCAATAATGCTGTAATCGCCGTCGCCACTATCAAGGAAGCGACAACCTTATCTTTCATCAACCGTCGTCCCCTTTTTGTGGGATACATAACAAGATGTGTTTTATTTTCAAATTCAAAATTTGTTATTAAAGCCGTTGCTAACACAATTATAATCATTGATTCAAAAATCATATGTCCAAATATGGTTCTGAACAAAAGGCTGTGCATCTTATACTGCTCACCTATGAAAAACCACTCTTTATGTTCACCATTTTCTTTCATTTCCTCGAAACGTTTTGAGAGCTTATCGTATTCATTTTGTAAAGTCTTTTCAGCACTGCCACTTAATCCATACATCTCAGTTCTAGTCTTAGCAATTTGTTTCCAGTCCATATTCTCATATTCGCTGTCGATATTTTCTGCTAAGCTCAAATACTGCTCTTTCAACAGAAATTTAGTTAGAGTATTCCATTCCCCATCGCTATATAGATTGCGGTCTTTATAATGAAAACTATCAAAAAATTCTTTAACACTGCTAAATTGCTGGTTAGTGTGTTTTCTTGTAATTTGATTTAATTTTATCAAGTCTTTTTGTAGATCCTTTTTGAGTTTTTGTAAGGATTCATCGGTTATCTTAACTCCATATGTTCCAGCTAACTCGTTAGCAACTTTCAATTCCTCTTTAAAATCTGCATTACTAAAAATTGTAAAGATATTGAAAGAAGTAAATATAAGAATAAGCATAATGAGAATTAGCGAAGTAAATGCCTTTTTACATTCATAAAAAATTACTCTCATTTAACTCACACTTCCCCTTGTATTTCATCACGGTATTCATACAGAAATACGTCTTCTAAATTAGGAACTACTAATTGCCATTCTGATTCCCTTTCACCTTTATGAATAAAGCGAACACTCATATTGCCCTTTTCTTGCCTTTCGGAAAGAATGACATATTGCTTTCTAAACTCATCTAATTGTTCATAACTAATCGCTGTTTCATAAACAGCCCCTTCTAGGGACTCACAAATTTTTTCAACAGACTCTTTGTAAAGGATACTTTGATTCTTTATCATGATTACTTCATTGGCGATTGATTCAATATCAGATACAATATGAGTTGAAATAATAACAAGTCGATCCCTAGCTAATTCAGAGAGTAAATGACGAAATCTTGCCCGCTCTTTTGGATCCAGTCCCGCAGTTGGCTCGTCCAGAATTAGGACTTTGGGGTCATTTAATAGTGCTTGTGCAATTCCAACACGCTGAATCATTCCTCCAGAAAATTTCCTCATTTTTTTATTCGTAACATCGCTTAATGCCACTTTCTCCAATAGGTCCTCAATAATATTCACTGCATCCTTTTTTCCAATCCCTTTTAAGGCAGCTAAATATAATAAATATTGCTTTGGTGTGTAATTTTTATAAAAACCAAACTGCTGCGGCAAATAGCCAAGTAAAGCTCGATACTCTTCGTCCATCTCAAGGATGTTTTTACCTTCATATAGGATTTCACCCTTACTTGGAAAAATTAGAGTTGCAAGCATCTTAATCAACGTAGTTTTCCCCGCACCATTTGGGGCTAGTAAGCCATATACGCCATATGTGAATTCCAGATTGATATTGTTTAAGGCACAAAAATCCCCGTACTGTTTGCTTACATCTTTTACAATAATCATGCTAAAAAGCTCCCTCCGTATGTTTAAAATGAATCAATTTACTTAAAAAATTAAAGTAAATGCAAATGCAGCCAAATAAGACAATCGCATAAACAAATAACGGCATATTGACTAGAATGTCACTATACAATTTGTTGAATTTGAAAATTAAAAGGAGATTTCCCATTACCCACCCAAAGATAGTCATAGCCACGACAATTGTTGTACGTCTTTTCATCAAGGTATATAAAAAAACAATGGAAAAGATGAATAATCCTGTAGTGGAAATCATAAATGCCCTAATAAATTGAACATTATTATATGCCATAACCATGATGGATATTGTCAGTGAATTGACCAAAATAGCTATGATACTAAATGCAAGCATCCTGAATGCTATGACTTGATAAACATTATATTTACACGTCATTTCGACTTCATAAGTAGCATTCATGATTTTATTTGAATAGGTGTATACCGAAAGGGCGATAAATAAAACTGGTGAGATCAGAAAAATAAAGGCATACAAATTTTCCACTTCTCCTAGTAGAGTTCCTGATTTAATTAGTAAAACACTTAGCAAATTGACTGCTATAAATAGGATAAAAACAAGCTCAGAACGTTCTGAAATTAATTGTCTAATCCCGATTTGTCGATACATTGATTTTAAATAACTAAGAAAAGAATCATTGTGTTTTACGCCTGAAGCGACAATTTGCTTAATTTGGTTCTGTATTGTTCGTTCATCCGGAAAAGGGATATGAAATTTTTCTTTATCCATGGTGAACCTCCATTCCTTTTCTAATTAGTTTCAATGCGGCATAATATTTCGTTTTCACCGTCGACTCTGGAATCATTTCGATCAATGCAATTTCCTGAAACGTGTATTCCCCGAATAGTTTTAGTCGAATGATTTGCTGAGAACTTGGATCAAGCTCGTTAACAAGAGCAGTAACCTTTTCAAAATCCTCTCTGTACTCCAGCGAAATAGTCATATCATATTCGTCTTCAAATTCGTAATCTTCGATTGGTTCTACTCGTTGTGCTTCTTTGTAGTTTTTCGACCTGTAATAATCAATTAGCCGATTAGATGCCAACTTATAAAGCCAAGTTCGAAACGCTGCCTTTTTGCTATCGTAATTATGAATTGATTTCAACACAATTATAAAAATTTCCTGAGTAAGATCTAGCGACAATTCTGTATCGAGGGTTTGCTTATAAACGAAGGCATACATCTCTTTGTAATATTTCGAGATAAGTTCGTTCGCTGCAGCATCACTTGCGTTTCGCTTTATTTTTATAATCAAACGCTTATCATTATCCATACTTCCACCACTTGCTTCCTCAATAATCATTAACGCCCTATAATTATATCCGTAAAAAGTTCAAAAATAGTTTGGGTATTTCACAAAAAAATTTAATATATCATTATATTCTCCACAATAGGACCGATTGTAGAACACCTCTATTGTTACTCAACATTTTTCCTAATGCTCCTTTTGATTCGGAAATACTTTTTCTTTCACCATAATAACCCCTTTTAAAAAAGCCATTATCAAAGGGGGAAAACATCTTAATTTTTTTTCAAACATCGAATCTTTATTTTAAATACAATATTGTAAATAAAGAACGTTTCTAATGGATCTGATTGAAATACTGTTTGTTTACTAACCGAACCCTTTCTTCTATCCAGTGTTCTTCCAAACTGTATAGAAAATGATTGAAAAACAACCGATCACACTATTGGACAAGATTGGACCGGAGATTAAATGATTATTGGATAAAAGAAAAAGGACTGGATCACATTGGACCCAGCCTTGGATTTTTATTGGTTTTGTAATTAAACAAACGTTTGATTGAAAGCTGAATACATAATAGACTGCTCTCTGCTTTCCCCCGACTCTTTCCCGTTTGGAAACCAACTGAGTTCCATCAGGGAAGAACAAAGTTACATGGGAACCAAGGGAGTTACAGGGAGACACAATAGAAAAAGATTAAAGGATAATGATTTAGTATAGGTTTTCACCGTTTTCCATCAAAGCCCATAGTGAGCTAGAAGATGAGTGGTTTAATTAGCTAAATTAGTTTTCCCCTTTATATAATAAATTCGAAACCAGTCGGTTTTTGGAATGGTACTTTATACTCCTTAAAGACTAATTTAATCTTCGAGGTATCGTCGGGTAATGCAGGCGTTACAATGAAAGTAAAGGTTTCATGTCCCATCGTTCCTCCACCGCCATCATTTCGACAATCATAATGTGTCTTTTCACCTTCTATTGATAGTTCAAAATGGGTATGTTCTCGCTGATGCCACTCAGATACGTCATCAGTAGAGTTGCTATCAATATTCAAATGAACAACACTTGCATTTCCAAACTGTCGTATAAAAGTTACCGAGTAAAATGTATCGTCTTTTTCAAATGACTTTAATATCGGTACATTTTTAAGAAATCCTTTTGGCTCTACAATTGGTTTATATATTTCTTCATGTAGGAAATCTGAAAAGATGCTGTTTAGAAAATCCTCATAAAAATTATATTTTTTTGACCAACTTGCAATAAGGTGTTTAGTTGGAAAACCAGGATTATTATTCGAAAGATCCTTTCGTTGCTTAATTAAATGACAAATTTGTTCATCTATTGATTCTATCTGTTCATTGTAGTGATCTGTTGGTGGTTGAAATGCCATTCGCTTCATATTCACGCCTCCAAGATAAATAATTAAGATAATTTTAATCCGTTAAAATGAGCTTCTTGTTGAGAGAACAGCTTTTATTACAATTCGCTCAATTCAACAACTTCACCGTTATACGCCTTTACTGCATAGTGACTATCTAACTTTCCACATAATACATAGTACCCTTGCTCAAAATCATATACATAATATGGTGTTAGCTCTATTAATTCTTTTAATTTCTCAAATGCTTCCTCTTTTGTAACCTTTATTTCCTCTGCTTCTTTTAAATCCATATACATTTTTAGAAACGGCTTATTATCCATGTAATTCAATACTTCATAAGTGTCCGAGTCAATGAATAGCTTCATTTTTCGTTAAAATACACGCTCTTTCTGTTCCTTTACCTTTAATGTTGCATGGATGTATCCCTTATCTCGACATAGCGACATTAATGCCCATTTTCCTGAATCACTCGTGTATTCTTGACTTAAAAATTTCCGAATGGTACTGATACACTTTTTAATTTCGTCCTCTGTTATTGGCTGCAAATCTGGATGTGGTTCACACCAAAATGCTTGTTCTGGTGTGACATTTTCAACAAGAGATAATATTTTTCCGTGAAAAGTTTTTTGAATAGGATCATCCCACTCTATCACTTTGTCCATTCGCAAAGGAAATTTATCATCTACAATAAATTCAAAAGGCAAAGTAGAAGAACAATCATTCTTAATATAAATCTCCTCGATTGCAAATGCGGGAACGATCTTCTTTTGTTCAATGACTGGAAACTCAATTAACTTCAATTGTTCCTTAGCTAACTCTTCTACTTGTTCAAGAGAAAGCATATACTTTTCTTGTTTTACAAGTTTTTCAGAAGGAAACTGTCCATAAACAGAAAGTAAGGTGAGTTTCCCTTCTTTATCCAGTTTAAATTCAATATAACCTGACGGAGAAACTGCAACCCCATCTATACATTCCTTGAAATGAAGCTCCCTTTCTTCTTCCTTCCAGAACTCAAACTGCCTTCCATAAATCAGACCCGTTTCCTTTTCAATCCACTTGATAATTTCATCCCTGTTATTCAAATCAAACGTCATACCATCAACAGTTGATATTCCCTCACTAAAAATCACATGTTTTGTCTTTCTTGAATGGATGTCTATCTCAATACATGCTGTCCCTTCTGGATTATAGGTTTCATCATCCCAATTTTTAATATGATTTGGAAACCATTCCATGCTTAGTCTATAAACCGTATCTTTGAAAATTGTTGTATTACGATGAATGTCAAATGTATGTAAATAATATTCGTGTAAACAGTATTTTTCTCTTGTAATATCAATTAATTCTTTTATTCTCTTGTCCATCTCAATCTCCCCATATTCTAGTAAGGTAAATAATGTCCAACGCTCGCCAATTTTAACACCTATTATGTTGGACTACACATTCTCACAATATACCTCGTTCATTTGTCAAAACGTGTAGTGTTCTAATTATAGGAAAGCATTTTTAATCTAGTAGATGTCATCCGGTTCATTATAATAATGAAATTCATCTTCTATCTTTCTATCACATTCGGTACAATACAGCCAATATCCAAATTCCCCTTCGACGGCATGTACGCCCTTATTACTTTGGCACATACAGAATTCACACTCTTTACTCATATACCTCACCCCTTCTATAGTTGTTTACCTGCTCCTGACTAGCTGCAGCTTGCTCCACTGCTAATTGGATTTCTCTTGTAGCTTCTCGTTCGGCAGACTCTCCTTCAACATCAATCATAAAGTCCCCCATCATCATGTTAAAATGAGATTTATGATTAGAATTAATAAAGATCTTTCTAAATACTTCAAAATAGATCTTATTCTGTTCTGGATTGCTATCTACATACAAATCATCGTTCACATGATGTGAACCATCGTTAGCCCAAGAAAGTAACGAATTACATACCACTTTATCCTCATCAGGAAACCCTTCAACAATTTCATTAACATCAACGTTCCTGAAGAACTTAAAGTAATTTTCTAATATCCTTCTCATAATATTTGGTGTTGTTATTGAATTAGGATTTTCCCGTAATTCTTTCCAAAGTAGTTCATATGAATTCTTAATGGGATTCTCTTCATACCAACTAATGCGAGATATATTACCAGTCTTCCTGATAATCCAAAATGTTTCATCAGGCTGCCTTTTATTACTCATGCTTTTATTGAAAGAAATTTCCTTATGGAAATAAACATTGTGGGTCAATATTATCAATTGTTTAAAGTTCGAATCTTTACTCCTTACCTTTTTCTTTAAATTATTTATCAGGTTGCTTACCATAAATAGTATATTGCTATCTAGGCTAGAAATCGGGTCATCAATCGCAACTACCCTTGCTGTATTTACTTTGTCCTGATCATTACTTCCATTAATAAGCTGATAGAAATAGAGGAAGGTAATAAAGGTTTTCTCTCCTTCACTTAACGTTTCGTTTGCATCTTCACCGCTTTCCCTTACA
This sequence comes from Neobacillus bataviensis LMG 21833, assembly GCF_000307875.1. Classification (GTDB taxonomy): domain Bacteria; phylum Bacillota; class Bacilli; order Bacillales; family Cytobacillaceae; genus Neobacillus; species Neobacillus bataviensis. The sequence continues at coordinate 11,097 of NZ_AJLS01000038.1, read as the reverse complement.
ATCTTGTAATTACCCCGTTCATCAGATTCTGCTAACTGGAAATTTGTGAAACCAAATGATTTAAGAAGCGTATTAATTTCATTAATAGAAGGTAAAACGCTCGTAAGTTGATTTTGAAGTTCAATAGCCTCTTCTTCTAGCCCCTTTTTGTATTCCCCTTGTTGGACAATCCCCTTTTCCAGTCCATCAATAGCTCTATTCCCTTTTCTTAAATTACTTATGTAATATTCATTATTACTCTTGTTTTCTTCCACGATAAATCGCCATATATCTTTTACTAACCTTGCTTTTTCTGCTTTGATATTATCAATTACCCTATTTAATTCTGCTATTTGAATATTCGCCTTTTCAACCAATGATTTTATTTCCTCAACGTAACTTCTTATTGAACTTAACTCAACATTTCTACTTGGTTCATTTCCCTTCTTTTCAAGTAATTGAATATTTTCCTTATATGTTGAATTCATTATTTCAAATTGGGAAGCTACTTTCTCTTTATTAATAAAAGGTACGTCTTCAGCGATAAGAAATTGGATGCGTTCAAAAAAGCTAATCGTTTCTCCTTTATATTTTTCTATGGAGTAGTTGAGAGTTTGTATTTGTTCAGTGTATGTTTCATCAAAATACTCATCCAACTTTTCCTTAAAACCGATTGGTAGTTCTTGTTGGCAAAATGGACATATACTATCTGTTCCTTCTGTGTGTTTATGTCCTTGTTGCACCCAGTCACTGATGTTTAGCTTGGAAATCAATCTAGCAATATCTATATCTTTTTTACCTATAATTTTTGTTTGAAATATAGATTGTTCCTCTATGGAACTATCATAGTGAATTGTTGAAATTACTCCAACTTTTACTTGGGGGCCATTAAAGACAGAAGCTACTCTGCTTTTTAATTCTTCAAATGTAAACAGTTCATTGCTGTTATTTCCGGCTTCATCCAAACACCTTTCCATAAATCTCTCTCTATTATTACGAAGACCCGTGAATGCCTCTTTAAAAGTTTCATCATATTTTTGCTTTAAATCCCAACATTGATTTGTATAATTTGTTTTTAAGGTTTCTAACTGCCCTGTTCTTTGCTTTATGTTATTTTCTAAATTTCCAATCCGCCCCTGGTGTTTTTCAGCATCCTGCTTTTTTTGATCAATTAAAGCTAAAATCTCAGTAGATTCTTTGCCTAAAGTGAATATGCCTTTAATATCACTGCGTATATTGAAATTTTCCTCGACAAAATGCCTATTATAAACAAACATGTCAAAGTCAGTAACGCCTGGTTTCCATTCAATGCCACAAGAAGAAAACTTCTCTCTGTCTCTATTTCTTAACATCTCAGAAATAGTAGTCTTTCCTGTACCATTACTTCCATAAATGTAATTGATCTTACCCAAATTCACCTCAATTCCTGTAGAATCATAAGAAGCAACTTCCTTAATCCTAATCTTTTCTATCATTCTATCCCCCCGCCTTTTCCCTTTTCTAAAATATTTTGCCTGTTGTCAATTTCTATTTTACAGGAAAAGTTTTACAAACATAACTGGAACACTAAATATTCAAACATTTATTAACATTTTTCGACATTTTGGATACAGACAAAAGAGAATCCCAAATTGTACAGACATATTCCTTTAGTTTTTTTATTTTTTCATACATCATTCGAATCCTACCTCTATTTCAAAAGTCCCATCCCGTCTACTATGTCCCCATCAAAAGATTACGTTCCACCGCCCCTTCCCCTTCTCACTCCCCTCAACCCCTTCTCTCACAAGGGTCCACGCCCCTTTCAATACCCATTCCATTTTCTGTTATAGAATAATTACGTTCCCGCCTTTTTGCCAATTTTCTCCCAAAATTGTACCGATTTTGCATTGATTTTGATAAAAAAATTACGTTCCCAGAATAGACGAATACAGAGTAGATGATTGAGGACTTTCTGATTCTAATGAGTGAGGAAAAACACTGGAAAGGTTACCGATTCAATAGCGTGGGGTAACCAACTGAAAAGAACTGGAGTTAGACTGGACCCTTACTGGACAAGGAATTGGAGGAATACGGAATTGAAAAAAACGATTGGATTCGGATTGAATTTTGATTGAAAGTGGGATTGGATTACGATTGGAACCCTACCGAATTTCACACAAAAAAACCGAAGGTCTGCCGGGAAAAGTACCGGAAAACCTTCGGATTTGGAACATTATTTTTATTTAAGAACCGTTATCTTTATTTAAGGAACCTTAATTTTATATAGGGACACAACAAATTTAAGACATACTTTCCTTCTACTCAACCGTTACCGATTTAGCAAGGTTACGCGGTTTATCTACATCGCAGTCACGGTGCAGTGCTGCGTAGTAAGCAATTAATTGCATTGGAATGACAGAGATAAGTGGTGTTAATAATTCATGTACTTCTGGGATGACAAAGCTGTCTTCATCCATTTCAAGACCCTTCATCGAAATGATGCATGGGTTTGCTCCGCGGGCAACGACTTCTTTAACGTTTCCGCGAATACTTAGGTTGACACTTTCTTGGGTAGCAAGAGCAATGATCGGTGTACCTTCTTCAATTAAAGCGATGGTACCGTGCTTTAATTCGCCTCCGGCAAAACCTTCTGCTTGAATATAAGAAATTTCTTTCAGCTTCAAGGCACCTTCTAGGCAAACATAGTAGTCAACACCACGGCCAATGAAGAAAGCGTTACGAGTAACTGATAAAAATTCTCTTGAAATGTGCTCGAACAACTCTTTTGAATCACAAAGGACTTCCATTGCGTTAGCAATGATCCCAAGCTCATGAATCAGGTCAAAGTCAACGGCAATTCCTTGGCTTTTCGCTGTTACTTCAGCTAAAATAGCTAACACAGCTAATTGTGCAGTATAGGCTTTCGAAGAGGCAACCGCAATTTCAGGGCCGGCATGGAGCAATAGTGTATAATCAGCTTCACGCGATAAAGTTGATCCAGGAACATTGGTAATTGTTAATGTACGATAACCCATTTCCTTCACTTTCACAAGCACAGCACGGCTGTCAGCTGTTTCTCCACTTTGTGAGATAAAGATAAACAACGGCTTCTTCGTTAGAAGCGGCATATTGTAAACAAATTCACTGGCAATATGAACTTCAACAGGAAGCTTAGCCATATTTTCAATGAACTGTTTGCCAACAAGACCCGCGTGATACGAAGTCCCTGCTGCAATGATATACACTCGGTCAGATTCATTCATAGCAGTGATAATTGGTGGGTCAATTACTAATTGCCCTTGTTCATTTTGATATGTTTGGATGATTTTACGCATCACAAGCGGCTGCTCATCAATTTCCTTTAACATATAGTGTGGGTATGTGCCCTTTTCAATATCACTAGCATCAAGTTCTGCTGTATATGGCTCACGGTTAATGATGTCACCATTTAAATTTTGAATCGTTACATGATCCTTTGTCACAAGAACGATTTCTTTGTCCATAAGTTCTACGTATTGGTTTGTTACTTGTAGCATAGCCATCGCGTCACTTGCGACCACATTAAAATCAGTACCTAATCCAACAAGCAGCGGACTTTTATTTTTTGCAACATAAATGGTTTCACTGTTTTGTTCATCTAAAAGCGCAATCGCGTATGAACCGTGTAAAAGGGTCAATGTTTTGCGGAAAGCTTCGATCACCTCTAAGCCTTCGTTTACAAACAGCTCAATCAATTGAACAATGACTTCTGTATCTGTTTCACTGATAAAATCAACGTCTGTTAAATATTCACGCTTTAAAAGATCATAGTTTTCGATTACACCGTTGTGAACAAGGGTAAAGCGTCCGGTTGCACTTTGATGGGGATGAGAATTCACTTTGCTTGGTACCCCGTGTGTTGCCCAGCGGGTATGACCAATTCCGATATTCGCCATTACATCCTTATCAACGATCATGCGCAAATCCGCAATGCGGCCTTTTTCTTTAAAAACGTGAACGCCATTCTCATTCTTCACAGCTATCCCAGCGGAGTCATAGCCTCTATATTCAAGCTTCTCTAAGCCTTTTAATAAAATCTCTTTCGAGTCGTCCTGACCAATATATCCAACAATTCCACACATTTTTCTTGTTCCTCCCTAATACAGTGGGCAAGTTGCTTTCTGAGGGCAGTCTTGCCCCCTTATCTCTGTTTTTTTGTTAGGTATCTGTCTATACCTTTTTAAACATTACTGGTAGTATGCGCATTTTCCTCTCTTTGTGCACAGAGTTGCCTCTGTGTTTTAAAGACGAAATTTTCGGTTGTGCGTCTCCAACCGGGAGGTATCCGCCGAATTTTCGATAAACCTCCACCTCGTCAACTAATCTAACCACTGAAGATTAGTTCAGGCGCTTTTAAATACAGCTTCTCTCCTGCCCTCCTTTCAAAGGTAAAATGGTTCCATTTTGCTATTTAAACAGCATAGCAGATTAATTTTACATGATTTGTCAGTCGTCCGTCAACAAAAAAATAAACGGTAACACTTTTATTCAAAAACAATAATACATAATAAAATATGCATAAGGGACACTTTAAGTTCCCCTATGCATATTCATTAGATATTATTCTTTTAATTCCATCTCTTCTTTTACTACCGTAACAATGCGATCCACATAGGATGCACATAATTCTTCTGTTGCTGCTTCTGCCATGACACGGACAAGCGGTTCCGTTCCGGATGGACGGACAAGAATTCTCCCGTTTCCAGCCATTTCCGCTTCCACTTGTTCAATAATCTCTTTTACTTTTGAATTATCCGTCACATGATGTTTATCCGTGACTCTAACATTTACAAGCTTTTGCGGATACTTCTTCATTTCGCCGGCTAACTCTGATAAAGGCTTTCCGGTCGACTTCATAATATTGACTAATTGTATTCCTGATAATAGGCCGTCACCTGTTGTATTATAGTCTAAAAATATAATATGACCTGATTGTTCCCCGCCAAGATTAAAGCCGTTCTTCTTCATTTCTTCCACCACATAGCGGTCACCTACTGCTGTTGGTACACTATGGATGCTATGGGTTTCAAGGGCTTTATAAAAACCAAGATTGCTCATTACGGTTGAAACAATCGTACCGTGCTTTAAGCGGCCTTGTTCTTTCAGGTGCTTCCCACAAATGTACATGATCTGGTCGCCATCTACAATTGTTCCGTTTTCATCGATGGCAATTAAACGGTCGCCATCGCCATCAAAAGAAAGTCCGACATCTGCGCCTTTTTCTTTAACCAAAGCGGCCAATGCTTCGGGATGTGTAGATCCCACGCCTTCATTAATGTTTAAGCCATTAGGTGACGCGCCCATTGTAGACAAATCAGCATCTAAATCAGCAAACAAATGGCTGGCTAACGACGATGTTGCACCGTGTGCACAATCTAAGGCAACATGGATGCCTGAAAAATCTTCCTCAACCGTATTTTTCAAGTACTGCAGATACTTTTGCCCACCTTCAAAATAATCCATAACTTGACCAAGGTCTGCCCCCGTTGGCCGTGGCAGTTGATCTTCCGGTAAATCAATTAACGCTTCAATTTCATCCTCTTGTTCATCCGATAGCTTAAAACCATCCGGTCCGAAAAATTTAATTCCGTTATCCGCCACTGGATTATGTGAAGCAGAAATCATAACACCTGCTTGGGCTCCCAATGCTTTTGTCAAATATGCAACACCTGGAGTTGAGATAACTCCTACGCGCATTACCTCTGCACCAATAGAAAGTAAACCTGCAACAAGAGCTCCCTCAAGCATATGTCCTGATATGCGTGTATCACGGCCAATTAGTACCTTCGGACGATCCTTGTCCTTTGTTAATACATAACCGCCAAAGCGGCCTAATTTAAAGGCCATTTCAGGTGTTAATTCGCTATTCGCAACACCGCGTACCCCATCGGTACCGAAATATTTTCCCATTTTAAAAATCTCTCCTTCAACATATGAATTGCTGAATATTATGCATTATTTGTTATCGTAATTTTCGCAGATGATTTATCAGGTTTCCAATTAATATCGGACGGGCCTTCTACCTGTATTTTTACATCATGACTTCCTTCTATTAACCCTGACACGTCAATAAACACAGTAAAATCTTCTTGTCTTAGTCCCGCGACTGTACCGCTTGGACCGTTTACAACTAAACTAATCGTATGATTTGCCGGGTCATTTATATCCGCTTTATATTTATCCGGTAATCCCCGGACGTTTAATGGTATTCCTGAGACAGTTTTCTCTTCTTGCTTTTTGACTACTACCGTTGCTTTAACCGTTTGCGGGGTTACCTTTGTAATCCCGTTTGAGATGATGACAGGTAAAGTCAGTGTGGTATTTTCGGAAATTTTACTAAGATCCACTTCCACTCGGACACTTTCCGTATTTTTCAAAACCTCTTCATTCCCCATAATGGTCGCTTCTTTTTCATCCAGTTCAATTGACTCAATCGTGACGCCTGCTGGAGCTGTTCCTTTATTCACCACATTAATAGGAACCGTCTTGCTGTTACTTTTAATGGGAATTGTCACCTTAACTGTCTCTGGCTCGACGGTGACATTCAGCTTATTTAATACTTTGTCCAGTACCTGAATCCGGGCTTCCTTCGTCGTGGTTTCTGACAGTTTACTCTTTTCATCAAGCGTTGCCTTCACATAGGTAATCCGGTCGATAATATCTTTAGCACCTGTGACTCTCACCTTTTTAGGTTCGATAATTGGTGCTCCGGCCGAATAGCCGTCTTCAATTTGGCCTGAATTAATTTCGGCCTCTACTTTAAATTCCTTCGTAATCTTTTCTTGAATCGCCACATTTACACTGGCTGGTTTTATAGTCGCCTTCAGTTTATCTGATAAATCTCTTACTTTTATATTTACCTTTTGCTTGCCAATCTTGGCATTTGTTAAATCAACATAGACCTCAAAGTTCTTTAATGTCTTAGCAGATTGGACATGTGAAATAGGACCTTTGATCGTGATATCAACGGTATTAGGAATACCAGATACCACTAAATTTTCTACATCGTAATAAACCTTAACGGGCATAGCTTTGATCGTCTCTGTCGTTTGCTTACCCGGGACATTGACATCGGAAAAATTTTTTCCCTTAGATGACGGTACAGAAAAATATAACAAGACCGCCAACAACAAGGCAAGGATCTTTATAAACCATCGGTTATCCATCAGTTTATCCATTATTTTTCCCCCTCCAGTTCCAACGAGCTGAAGAAGCCTGTTTCGTTTTGTTTTGTATCACCATTTCCCTCGCAAGTATTTCTTTTAATTCCTCTAATTTTATATCTCGATGCAATTCGCCATTCTTTGTCAAAGAGATATTACCTGTTTCTTCCGATACGACAACTGTCACGCTGTCGGTAACTTCACTGATTCCTAATGCAGCGCGATGCCTCGTGCCCAGTTCCTTTGAAATAAACGGACTTTCGGATAAGGGAAGATAACATGCTGCTGCTGAAACATTACTTTTTTGAATAATTACCGCACCATCATGGAGCGGTGTATTTGGAATAAAGATATTAATGAGCAATTCTGAAGAAATATTAGAATTTAACTGGATACCCGTTTCTATGTAATCGCTCATACCTGTCTCTCGTTCAATTGAGATTAAAGCCCCAATTCGCCGCTTTGCCATATAATCCGTCGCCTTCACAATGGCTTCGACTGTTTTTTCCTGATTATCATCATCCTGCGTTCTACTGCTGGAAAAGAAACGCCCTCTTCCTAATTGCTCAAGTGCCCTTCTAAGCTCAGGCTGAAAGATAATGATAACGGCAAGAAATCCCCAATTTATGGCCTGCTGCATCATAAAGCTTAATGTCGTTAAGCCAAGCCACCCACCGACTACTCTGACAAGAAGAATAACGAGAATCCCTTTTAATAACTGAACAGCCTTCGTTCCTCTTATCACATTAATCAGTTTGTAAATGACATACCATACGAGGACAATATCAACAATACTAGCTAGATACTTCCATACAGTGAAATCAGCAAACTGCATTGTTCTTCCTCCGTAACTTTCTAAAAACTAATAATGGTGAATACAACCAATTTATTATAACACGAGTATTCCCATATCTAAAGCTATGGGTTTCCACGAAGCTTTTCGATCAATACATAACTGTTTAAAAAAACAAATCACTCGCAATAGAGTGATTTGTTTACTCATTAGTTTTCCGGCTGGTCAAAGACATCAATCACTTCTTGTGAGATCCGTTTCATTTGATACCAAATCCAGTCGAATACTTCATTCACTTCTTCAATTTGGCCTGTTACGTGCCCCGCTGAGGCTAGATACTTTTCACCATTAATGACTGTTGCATTACCTTGGATTTCGCCTTCTATTTTCAATTTTCCATTGTGAACAACGACATCACCCTTGACCGTTTCTCCCTTTGGAACGATGACCGTATTATTTTTAACAATCAAATTTTTTTGTTTCGAAACTGAAAACTCCCGATCCTGGCTCCAGGTGGAAAATAAACTTCCCATCATTAAAATTAAGAACACCGAGGCTGCGGCGAGCATAGGATGATTCCTTAACCAACGCTGCATCGAAACCTTTTTCTTTTCCTTCGGCAGACGTGCCAAAACATGGGCTGTAAAATCTGGGGGAGCCTGCATATGTGAAAGACTTTTGACAAAAGCAACGGTCTTTTTTAATTCATTAAAGATCATTTCACATTCTTTACAGCTTTGGAGGTGTTCCCTCAGTATTTGTTCCTCTTCAGGTTCAATTTCTTCATCTAAATATTCATGCATTAGTTCGATGATTTGTTCTGGACACATGTACGGTTCACCTCTTATCACACATAACGTAATTGTTTTCTTAACGCTTCTCGGCCACGGTGAATTCGCGTTTTTACCGTTCCGAGGGGCAAATCAAGAATTTCACTTATTTCATTTAAGGACAACTCTTCAATATATTTTAATACAATCGGGGATCGATATTTTTCCGGCAGTTTTAAAATTTCCTTCTGCACATTTTCATGCAGCTCTAAACTTTCTACTTCCGACTCCGGCAACGGTGTTTTAGAAGGAATCTGCGAATACATCGTTAACCCTTCTGTTCCTGCTACTTCTGCATCTAAATAATAATCCGGTTTCTTTTTTCGCATTCGATCAATACATAGATTTGTGGCAATCCGAAAAAGCCATGTAGAGAATTTTAAATTCTGATTAAAGGTTCTGATATTCACAAAGGCTCGGATAAATGCCTCCTGCGCCATGTCTTCTGCTTCATGCCGATTCCCAAGCATTCTGAAACATAGCTGATAGACACTATTTTTATATATTTCAACGATTTCACCATAGGCATCCTGATCTCCTTTGATGACTTGTTTTATTCTTTTTTTTACAATAGCTTCCATTAAATTTCCTCAGCTCCAATGCTGCTATACGATACTACGAATCGCTAGCGAAAAAGTTTCGTTTTGGGCGAAATCTTTCAATACCTATAATATTAACAAAAATTTACTATAGTTGGGTAATATAAGTTTAAAGTTTTTCCACATGGAGATACAGATAATACATTGGGGTGCATCTTTCATTTGCAGAAGTTTGCTCGTAAATGCAGAATAAAAATAGAATTGAGGTAATTAAAATGGGTAATCAATTTCGCGGATTAAAAGAAGAAATTGAAATTTGCCGAGACAAAATGGTTCGATTAGCATCTGAAACATCATTAAACAATAAACAAGTAATTGAAACGAGTCAAAGATTAGATCATTTATTAAATCAATTAACAGAAAAGTAAAGCAGCTGCATTGTTTTGAATACAGCTGCCGCTTTTTCCTATAAAAGTTTTTCACCGAATAGTGAGCCCATTAATCCAACTGCAACAGAAGCTGTCTTATTCTTTTCATCTAGAATTGGGTTTACTTCCACAAATTCTGCTGAAGTAATAATTTTTGCCTCTTCAAGCATTTCCATTGCCAAATGGCTTTCACGGTAGCTTATTCCGCCCATCACAGGTGTCCCAACGCCAGGACATTCACTTGGATCTAAACCATCCAAATCAAGCGACAAGTGTACGCCATCGGTTTTTTCCCTTAGGTAGGCAATGGTTTCTTCCATGACTTTCGCCATCCCCATTCGATCAATTTCGTGCATGGTATAGACTGTAATCCCTTTTTCTTTAATTAACACTCGCTCACCTTCATCAAGTGATCTTGCACCAATAATCACGACATTCTCAGGTTTAACTTTAGGAAAATAGCCGCCGATTTCTACTAATTTTGTGTGACCTAACCCAATGCTCGCTGCTAGCGGCATCCCATGAATGTTTCCCGAAGGGCTTGTCTCAGCCGTATTCAAATCACCATGAGCATCATACCAAATTACGCCAAGGTTCTTATAGTGCTTGGAGACACCAGCCAAGGTACCAATTGCAATACTATGGTCGCCGCCTAGTACTAGTGGAAATGAGCCTGATTGTACTGCTTCATCAACTTTTTCAGCAAGCATAGCAGTTTTTTCAGCTACTAAATCTAAATTCCTCAGGTTAGATTCTTGATCGACCACCACTTCCGGTCTCCCGATTGGAATATCACCTAAATCATGAATTTCATCAAATAGGGGTGTTAATCGTTCATTAATCCCCGCATAACGGATGGCGCTCGGCCCCATATCTACTCCTCGTCTCATCTGACCTAAATCCATCGGCATTCCAATAATTGATAGCTTCTTACTCATCGTGTGTATTCCCCCTAGCCCTTGATAAGTACTATTTTAACCGCTTTCATACAATTGACTCAACTCGACAAAATAATGTATATATATGCGTCGTTGAATTTGGATTGCAAATAACGACGATGCAGACGAACTGGTTCTATGTGACCGAAAAGACTTTGTTATTTAACAGTTGGTCACGTAGAAGGGCTCTACGTGACTGAATGGCTCTATTAATTAGAAAAAGGGCTCGTAGAAGGACTCTACGTGACCAAAAAGGTTCTTTCACTAAAAAAAGGTAACATACATGCATTGCCACGTCTTAGCATTACGTTAAAGAACTTTCCATATATCAAAATTAAAAAAGCCTTAAATCAGCAATCTGATTTAAGGCGAAATATGTAGTGTGATGGTGGAGCCTAGCGGGATC
>NZ_AJLS01000037.1 GCF_000307875.1 Neobacillus bataviensis LMG 21833 | reverse complement strand
TGAGGATTTCTGGAAGTATTCCGTCTAGATGTAACGGTCACAGAAGTAGGACGATTTCTGGTAGTGGTTCTGCGAGAAGTTTTACGATGTTTGGGAGGTTTTGGGCCATGATGTTTTTTGTGATGAGTTCTCTTTTTGGATCCGGGGTCATTAAACATGTGTTTTCCATGCCCGGATCTTTTTACTTCCTCTGCAGCCTTTTGAATATCCTCTGTAGAAAAGTGTCTCATTATTTCACCTCTTATTAATTTTGAATAGGGAAGACAAAAGCAAATAAGCTCGTCTCCTGTTCTCCTACTAATCTACGTAAAGGTAGTCCTAATTGTATGGGGGAATTGCTCAATAATAAAAAAAGAATCTGCAAAAACAACATAAAAAAGCTGGAAGACGTAAAAAGGGTGTCAGGCACCATTTAAGGGATGAACCTTTTTCCAGTATTAAACGTCAAAATAATATGGAATGTATTCTGTGAAGGAGAGAGGTACGTGTGAGTATTTTTTATGAGTTACATAAGGATATCCCTAGAGAGGGGCCGGGAAACAATGAGACAACAAGAAATGCCTATCAGTTGATAGAGAAATTTGTGTCTAAACCATCCATTTTAGATATTGGCTGCGGCCCTGGTATGCAAACAATCGAACTTGCCTCATTGACGGATGGCACAATCTTAGCTACAGATATTAACGACAACTTTCTTGACGTCCTTCGTGAGAAAGTTAGGGAGTTTGGACTCCTAGACAAAGTAAATGTCGAAAAAGCTAATATGAAGGATCTGCCATACTCAGAAGGGCAATTTGATGTAATTTGGTCAGAGGGAGCTATTTTTATCATTGGGTTTGAAAAAGGGTTAATGGAATGGAAGAAATACCTGAAGGAAAATGGGATTTTAGTTGTTTCCGAGCTTTCATGGCTGAAGGAAAATGCCCCCAAAAAACCGCTAGAATTTTGGCAAAATGCATATCCCGGAGTGGATTCTATTGAGGGAAATAGAAAAAAGGCTGAAAGCCTGGGATATGAAGTAATTAATACATTGGTTTTGCCCGAATCTGGTTGGTGGGATCATTACTATACCCCGTTAGAGGAACGAGTCAGTCTGTACCAAGAAAAGTATCAGCATGATCAAGAGGCATTAAAAACCTTAGCAGAATTTCAAACTGAAATTGATTTATATCGAAATTACGCAGAATATTATGGTTATGTTTTCTATCTGTTAAATAAGAATTCCTAATAAAGGCCAGCAGGTTGGTGAAAAAATCCTCGCTCTAAAGAAATTTAATAGAAGGAAATAAAGCCTCTAGCACGAATAAAAAATGCCTTAGAGCAAGCCGGTACAGCATTAAAAAAAGCTTTCAATAAACAGACGATAAACAAATAAATGAACGATTAAGGCAGTGATTCAGTGCTGCCTATTTGTTATGACTAAATTAAAATCTAGATGTAAGAAAAAGAATTTGCGAAATTTAAAGGATTTTGTTAAATCGTTGGTGAAATTAGTAAGTGAATTTTCAAATAAAAGGAGCTGGTTTTCATGTTTGCCCCGTTAACCCCATTGGATTGGAAACGTAGAGCGATTAAATATTATCCTGAAAAAACAGCTGTAATTGACGGAGAAAAGGAATTTACCTATCAGGAATTTGGAACTCGTGTAGATCTGCTTTCGGCTGCCTTACACCAAGCTGGTATCGGGACAGGTGATCATGTTGCGGTAATGTTACCCAACACCCATTACATGCTGGAATGCTTCTATGGCATTTGTCAGCTTGGTGCGGTCATGGTTCCTTTGAATTACCGGCTTGCGGCGAAGGATTTGGAGTATATTATCCGTCACAGTGACGCGAAGATGTTAATTGTCGATGAAGAATTTTCCGCTCCAATTGAGAAAATCATCGAAAAACTTTCCTTGGAACTAATTATCAACGTCCATGTTGCGGGATATGAAACTTCATTAAAAGGGGTAGATTATGAGGAATTTCTTCGGCATGCCCCTCAAAATGCAGAATTACCGGAAGTAGAAATCGATGAAAATCAGCTTCTTACCTTAAATTACACCAGTGGAACCACCTCAAAGCCAAAGGGTGTTATGCTGACGCATCGTGGCAATTACCTGAATGCTGCTAATTTCTTGTATCACCTTAATGTAAAACCTGATGATGTGTATTTACATACTTTACCGATGTTCCATGCTAATGGCTGGGGCGGTGTCTGGGCAATTACGGCTGCTGGTGGTACCCATGTATGTTTGCGAAAAGTGGATCCGCCATTGATTCTTGAATTATTTGAGCAAAAAAATATTTCCCTGTTATGTGGCGCCCCGACCGTTGTAAATATGCTTGTAAATGATCCAAAGGCAAAAGAGGTGAAGATCAAGACGAGTCCACGGATGGCAACTGCTGGTGCACCACCGGCAGCGGCTCTGATTCATAAAGCCCAAGAAATTCTCGGATTAAATATGGTTCATGTGTATGGTTTGACGGAAACCTCACCTTTTATCCTTTATTGCGAGTGGAAAAAGGAATTTGACTTAAAATCGGCCGATGAACAAGCAACCATTAAGGCAAGGCAGGGAATTGAACTCGCTTTTAATGGAGAAACAAAGGTCGTACATCAAGACGGTGCAGAAGTTGCCTGGAATGGTCGGGAGCTCGGTGAAATCATTACCCGCGGCAATGTGGTGATGGCGGGTTATTACAAGGATCCACAAACGACTGCGGCTGCCATTAGAGATGGATGGTTCCACACAGGTGACTTAGCCGTCACTTATCCCGATGGATTTATTGAAATTCAAGACAGGGCCAAGGACTTGATTATTTCAGGAGGAGAAAATATTTCTTCCACGGAAGTCGAAGGGGTTTTGTATAAACACCCTGCAGTTCTAGAAACAGCGGTTATTGCCATACCTGATGAAAAATGGGGCGAGGTTCCGAAGGCAATCATTGTCCTGCAGCAAAACGCAATTGTGACAGAAGTAGAAATCATTCAGTTTTGCCGTGAGAACATGGCTCACTTTAAAGCACCAAAAGCTGTTGAGTTTGTTGACGCTCTACCAAAAACGGCAACAGGGAAACTACAAAAATATCGTTTACGGGAAATGTATTGGAAAGGCCCCAAGAAGGTAAATTAATCGATAAATTTTAGGTATGAAGGGTAGTGATGGTAAAAAATCACTGCCCTTTTTTATGTGGATTATTCGTTCTTAAAGTTTTCACAATTAAGAGTGTACCGATGATGTTAATCACAAACAAACCATTTAGGAAGTGATACCTTATTAATTAAGAACTATTACACAAGTACGCAGTACCAGTGAAGGAGAATCCTAAAATGAGTGAATTCATTAATAACCGTGAAACTTTAACTACAACAAATACAGAGCGCATGACGATGTTAAAACAAATTTTTCATGACCTTCATAATGGTCAAAATCTTGATGAAGTAAAGGCGCATTTCGACGCTTATATTGGAAAAATTACCGTGGATGAAATTTCCCAGCTCCAGCATGATTTTGTCGAAGGAATTTCCGCAACGGAACTGCAGCGCTTGTATGCCCAGCATACGGCTATTCTTAAAGGATCGATTGAAGAAGAGAGTGCGGAACTAGTGATAAAGCCTGAAGATCAGCCGGGACACCCTATTCATACCTTTAAACTAGAAAATCAAGAACTTGAAAAATTACTGAAAACGAAGATTCAAATCCACCTTTTGCAGTTTGAAAAAGAAGATTCAAGGGAACTTGTATTTAATCTATTAGAAGATATCAATCTCTTGCTTGATATTGATAAGCATTACAGCCGCAAAGAGAATTTGATTTTTCCGTATTTAGAAAAATACGGAATCTATGGCCCGACCACCAACATGTGGCGGATCGACGATTTTATCCGTGGTGCCATTAAAGAAGCAAAACAAAAGCTGGCTACTTATAGTGGTGACAAGCAAGCCGTTATGGGAATAATGAATTACGTTATTCAAGAAGTGGGAGAAATGATTTACCGCGAAGAAAATATTCTATTCCCAATGGCTTTGAAAAATCTAACAGAGGATGAGTGGGTAAAAATTGCCCATGAAAGTGATGAAATAGGCTTTTGCCTTACAGCCCCTGCAGAAGAATGGAAGCCAGATCGAACAGGGATGGATGAAAATGCCATCACTGAAGGATTTATAAAAATGGAAACCGGGATCTTATCTTTAAAACAACTCGAACTGTTGTTAAACCATTTACCGGTAGACATTACTTTTATTGACCAAGATGATGTTGTCCGCTATTTCTCACACGGGAAGGAAAGAATCTTTGCACGGACAAAAGCAGTCATTGGCCGTACGGTTCAAAATTGCCATCCGCCAAGAAGCGTCCATTTAGTCGAAGAATTACTTGCCGATTTTAAATCAGGCAAGAAAGATTGTGAGGACTTTTGGATACAATTTAAGGATAAATATGTTTATATTCGCTACTTTGCTGTTCGGGATGAAAACGGAAAATACATCGGTACCCTAGAATTTACGCAAAATATAGCACCTATAAAAGCGCTAGATGGAGAAAAGAGAATATTATCTTAGTAAAAAAACTACCTGGAAACCGCAACGGCAAGCGCGGGATTCCAGGTAGTTTTTTTATCTGTTCCATACCTTCTAAATTACGACAAGTACAGTCAAATCAAGGGTATGGACACAATTTATGTCGATAAAAAAGCAGGACAAATTCACAAATCTGTAACAGGTTACACGAAAAAATGGTAAAAATCAGTGATAATAAGAGTAGAAGAAGAACATTTTATATAGGCGGCAAACAGGGTTAAAAAACAATTTTTTGAGGAGGAGGAATATGAAAAAACAAAAATGGATTGCGTTATTGTTGGCCGGTGGTAATGGGACGAGATTAAATCTGCTTACCAAATCACTTGTGAAACCGGCGGTGCCTTTTGGAGGGAAATACCGGATCATTGACTTTGCTTTAAGTAATTGCAAAAACTCAGGAATTGAGACAGTCGGAATTTTAACACAATACAAGCCCTATGTTTTGCATGAACATTTGGGTCATTACAGCTATTGGAATTTGTCTAATCAACATGGCGGTTTAACCATCCTCCCGCCCTATCAGCGCAGTAACTCTGGGGTGGAGTGGTATGAGGGCACATCACATGCTGTGTATCAAAATATTGAATTCATTGAGCAATATAACCCGGATTATGTTGCCGTTCTATCGGCGGATCAAATTTATAAGATGAATTATTCCTTGATGCTAGAGCAGCATATCGAAACAAAGGCGGATTGTACCATTGCTGTTGTCGAGGTTCCGTGGGAAGAGGCAAGCCGTTTTGGACTCATCAATATTAATAGGCAAACCTACAAAATTATCGATTTTGAGGAAAAACCGGAGAGACCGACATCAAATCTAGCCTCAATGGGAATTTATATTTTTACTTGGAAGAGGTTAAGAGACTATTTATTGCAGGAGGAACAGAAGGAATATACCAATCGCGACTTTGGCAAGGATATTATTCCTTCGATGCTGTCTGATGGATTACAGCTTTATGCGTACTATTTTGATAAATATTGGAGGGATGTTGGGACAGTCCATAGTTACTGGGAGGCGAATCTGGATTTGTTGAAAGGAGAGGATAATATTTTTCTGCAGAATCCTGAATGGCCCGTTCATACGGTTGAACATCATGAGCCGCCATTATTTTTAGCAAAAAGTGCAAAGATTCATCATAGTTTGATTAGCGAAGGCTGCGAAGTTTACGGGTCAATTGAAGAGTCGGTTTTATTTAATGGTGTGAAGGTAGGAAAGGGGGCACGAATTCGAAACTCGGTCATTTTGCCGCATACAACAATTGGGGAGAATGCATGGATTGAAAATGCCGTGGTCGGAAGTCAATCACTGATCAAGAATGGCGTGATTATTGTCTCGAAGAATCCGGAGGAAAATTTAATGGTAGTGGGAAATAACGAGACCGTTGATCCAACCATCAAGGATTTTTCGGCAAATAATCAAGTGATATCTGTGACGTCTTAGCTGAAATTTTTAAAAAAGTGTATGGAGAAATATTTTCATACACTTTTTTGAATATTTCGCAAAACAATTTGCTTTAAATTAGTAAAATGGTAAACTATTAAAAATAGTTTTTTGAAAAAGGGTGAGGTCTGATATGATAAAAGCCATATTTTTTGATTTAGATGATACATTGCTTTGGGATCAAAAGAGTATCAAAGAAGCCTTTGCGGCGACATGTAAGGCAGCCGAAAATCGTTGCGGAGTGGATGCCGACCAATTGGAAGATGCTGTCCGTGAGGCAGCTAGAAATCTTTATACTTCCTATGACTTTTACCCTTTTACGCAAATTATAGGGATCAATCCATTCGAAGGATTATGGGGAAATTTTTTAGATGAACATCATGATCATTTTATAAAAATGAAAGAAACGGTTCCTGGTTATCGTAAAGACGCCTGGACAAATGGGCTAAAAACGATGGGGGTGGATGACCCTGATTTTGGCGAGTGGTTAGCGGAACGTTTTCCACAGGAACGCAGAAAGGTACCTTTTGTATACGATGAAACCTTTAAAACCCTTGATCTCTTAAAGGGAAACTATCAACTACTTCTGTTGACAAATGGTTCACCCGATTTACAAAATACAAAACTAGAGATTACGCCAGAACTTGTCCCTTATTTTGATCAAATTGTGATTTCTGGCGCTTTTGGAAGAGGAAAACCTGATCCATCCATTTTTGAGCATGCATTGTCCCTTCTTTCGTTGAAGAAAGAGGAAGTAATCATGGTTGGGGATAACCTGATGACAGATATTCTCGGTGCTAATCGTTCCGGCATTAGGACTATTTGGATTAATCGCCACAATATAGAGCGAAATGAAGTCATCCCTACATATGAAATTAAGCATTTAGAAGAACTTTTTCCTATCTTAGAAAACCTCCGGGATCGTTTTTAGTTTTTTAGTATAACATTGTAATAACCTTTAGACTCTTATTACTTTTATTGATAAACCTTACTGATATTAAAAAAACAGTAAGGTTTTTTCATTTCGAAATTATCTAAATAATCCCCAAAATAGGTTGAATTTCTTTCGTGAGAATAGTATTATTAGTCACGGAAATAGTTCAATTATCTATAGTATATTTATACTATCAGTATTTTTACAACAGGATGTGGCAAATATTATGCAAAATAAATTACCGTTTTCAAGGTATTTCATTATAGGGGTTATGTTGTTTGCGTTATTTTTTGGTGCCGGGAACTTAATTTTTCCCGCTGGATTGGGACAAATGGCAGGAAAAAACATTTGGATGGCAATAGGAGGATTTTTAATTACTGGAATCGGTCTGCCATTCCTTGGAATTTTGGCGATGGGCTTTTCTGGCAGTAAAAATTTACAGGAGCTTGCGGGTCGAGTTCATCCTGTATATGGAATCATCTTTACATCGCTGCTATATTTAACGATTGGGCCATTTTTTGCAGCACCACGGACAGGTGCTGTTGCCTACGATATCGGGATTGCTCCGTTTGTTGGCGGCGGATTTGGCCAAGTTGGATTAATTCTATTTACCTGTGTTTTCTTTCTTGTCACACTATGGTTTTCTTTGAACCCTGCTAAGATTGTGGACAACGTGGGGAAAATCCTCTCACCAGGAATCATTATTCTCCTTTTTGTTTTATTGGTGATGGTCATGGTGAAACCAGTCGGTTCCATTGGTGCACCGCAGGAGTCCTATGTTAACGGGGCGTTTATGAAGGGCTTAATGGAAGGGTATAATACGATGGATGCACTCGCATCGCTTGTATTTGGGATTATTGTCATCAATGCGATTCGTTCGATGGGGGTAACTTCTACCCGCGGAATTCTTATGGCATCGGCTAAATCCGGGATTGTCGCAATCGTGTTCCTCGGAATAATCTACATCGGCATTGCCTATCTCGGCGCAACAAGTACGGGTGCGTTTGGTCTGTTTGAAACCGGAGGGCCTGTCCTTGGCAAGGCAGCATCTTATTATTTTGGTACGGCAGGAAATTTCATGTTATCAATTGTCATTATCCTTGCCTGTTTGACGACAAGTATCGGATTGATGACGGCTTGCGGGGAATATTTCCATATGCTGTTACCTAAAGTCAGTTACAAAATGTGGGTTGTTTTCTTTTCAGTTGTTTCCTTTGTTGTTGCGAATTTTGGGTTAGCGAATATTATTAACTTCTCCATTCCAGTGTTAATGTTGTTATATCCACTAGCAGTAACCTTAATGCTGCTGACATTTTTATCAAAGCTGTTTTATTATTCAAGGACTGTATACGCGTCAGCCATTGCGGTAACATTTATGATTAGTTTAATTGATGGCCTAAAAACCTTATGTAAGCTGCTTGAAATCAGCTATTTTGGGTGGTTACAAGCGATTATTTCATTTTATGAAAAAACGTTGCCCTTATACAATGATGGACTTGGCTGGCTGCTTCCAGTTTTTATTGCCATATTGATTTCAGGTTGCATCGTTCGTTTGCATAATTTCTCAGCCATTCGGTTAAAGAACAAAGAAGAAGGTGCCCATTAACATCTCCACATGGTGGGGATGTTTTTTTATGCAGGAAACAATAGCCAGATTGTGGGGAAATAGGTATAATAAGTTTACTGATTATTTTCTCTTTTTAAAACAATTACCCATTGTTTAAATAAACCAAACCATCTGGGGAGGAGAAACAATGTTACGTAGGGTAATCACCGTTACAGATAATGAGGCAAGTGTCAAAAGTGCGATAAAAGAAGTCTTAAGGTCGAAACATAAAGGCTATGAAGTAGCCCTTGATTTAACGAGAATAAAAAATAAGGATCGAAGAAAAGAAATTATGAAGCTCTTAACAAAGTATTAATGGGAGAATGCAGCACGTAAAGAATTAGCCTTGCCAATGAATTGGCAAGGCTCGTTTTAAATTTAATTAGCCATTATTTTCTCTTCACTTTTAAGTAATGGTAAAAGCTGACGAACCGCATAGGCAAAACCATCTTCATCATTGGTTTTCGTGATGATATCCGCCTTTTGTTGAACATGAAGCGGAGCATTTCCCATTGCAACAGAGGTAGTGGCGACTTCAAATTGTGCTAGATCGTTACCGCCATCGCCAAAAGCAATAATTTCATCAAAGGATAGACCCATCATGTCTTGGTACCGTAATAATGCCTTTCCTTTATGGGCTTCATTAGAGGTGATTTCCAAATTATTAGGAAAGGAGGAAGCCATTGAAATCGGAAATTTGCCTGCTAAGGCGGTTTTCGCTTCGGCAATTTTATCAAGCTGGTCTGGATGAACCAAGGCGATAAGTTTATAGATTTTTAGATTTTCCTTTTCAAGAATGGCATTATAATTGAATTCTTGAAAAAGGGTGTCCAGCTCCTGTTTTGTTTTTCCATGCAATGGGGGAAGAGTGGAAGGATAGCCCCCTTGGTTTGTATAGACGAGAATTCCCACACCTAATCCCTTTAGAATCGAGAATATTTTTTTATAAGTTGAAATGGATAGGGTTGCCTCAAACAGCAGTTCTCTCGTTTTGGAGTATAAAACAGAACCATTGACACAAAAAAGAGGAACCTCCATATTTTGGATGGCTTTTAGCTTAATGACATCGGCATAGGCACGCCCCGTATTCATGATCAGGCAATGACCTTGCTCCTGAAGTTCGTTTAATGCTTTCACGCTTGCTTCTGTAATTTCATGATCTGAGTTTAACAATGTACCGTCCAAATCAATTGATAGGCATTTCATGGGTTGTATCATCCTCTCCATTTACATTCAACTTAACGTAAAAAGCAAGCCTGTTTTATGCAGGCTTGCCCTTATCTATATGATCTATGAAAAACGCAGAAGGTTATCCGCGTCTTCCGCCCCGCCCGCCTCGTTTTGATTCAGTGTTGCGTTTGAGGCTAGATAAATTCTCTTCACTTGATTTTAAAAACTTAGACACTTTATCTTCAAAACTTTCTCTCGGTTTGAACTGACCTTTTGAACGAAAGTCTTTAGAACGATTATCCGCCCTTCCTTGACGCGGTGGTCGTTGAGAATAAGATGAAGTTTGTGCCTCTGGTTTTTCAATTGCTTTTTTGATGGATAAGGCAGTTTTTCCGTCCTTTTCACTGATAACTTTTACTTCGACTAGGTCGCCTATTTTCAGATGATCATTTACATCCTTTACATAGCTGTCCGCAACCTCACTAATATGCACGAGACCTGTTGAACCTCCTGGTAATTCTACGAATGCTCCAAAATTAGTGATGCCTGTTACTTTACCTTGTACTTTACTGCCTACTTCGACTGACATGGAAATATAGTTCCCCCTCAATAATGTTAAAGACAATTTTATTATAACAAATATTTACGAAAAAGAATATCCTCTTTATTTATAAAGCAAAATAGCCTATTTTCATTTGTTGTGGATTACGTGAAGTAATTCACAAATTCTATATAATAATCGATTTACAAACAAAATTCCAATAAATCGTATCCTCTTTTCAAATTGTTGAATTGTTTTTGAACATTTAGTGACATATCTTCCAAATGGGTGTCCTTTCAAACTAAATGCTATTAAGATAGCTTTAAGATGTGATTTAAATCACATAATCAAAAAATATTTTAAACATGGAAATGTCTTAAATAAGAGAAAGGGGTACTAGTATGAAATTAAAATCGGCTTTGTTAATGCTTGTTTTAACTATTGCCACAGTGCTTACAGGATGTGAGCCACTTATGGTTCTTGACCCTAAAGGGCCTCAAGCGGAAAGGCAAGCCCATGATATCTTGCTATCAATTGGAATCATGTCATTTATTGTGATTGTTGTTTTCGCTATTTTGATATATGTGTTAATTAAATATCGTGCTTCAAAGGCAAGCCCAGACTATGAACCGCCTCACATCGAGGGGAATAAATGGGTCGAGTTGATCTGCGTCGGTATTCCAATCGTCATTGTTACGTACTTTTCCTTTGTATCTGTACAAAGTAACCACATCGTTGAAGCTAAACCACAAGCATATGCGGATAAAGAGCCTTTAGTGATTTATGCTTCATCATCTGACTGGAAATGGCATTTTAGTTACCCGAAGGAAAATATTGAAACAGTTAACTATTTGTATATTCCAACAGACCGTCCGATTGAATTTAAGCTTTATTCATACGGACCAATTACAAGTTTCTGGATTCCACAGCTAGGCGGCCAAAAATACGCAATGTCTGATATGATCACGACATTGCACTTAGCTGCAGATGAACCTGGTGAAATGATGGGACGAAACGCAAACTTTAGCGGTAAAGGATCTGCTGAAAATATGTTCAATGTTACGGCAATGTCCGAAAAGGATTTTGATAAATGGGTAAAAGACGTGAAGAAGACCGCAAAACCTCTAACAGAGAACAAGTTTAATGAGTTATTAAAACCCGGCCATCTCGGACAAATGACATTTACTGGTACGCATTTAGGCTTTAATCCTCCTCCTAATGAACATCACATGGGTTCGGACAAACATGAGGAAGATCATACTGACCATTCACAAATGGATATGGATATGTCAGATCACTAAAATTATGAGTAAATATTGAACGGTAAATGAATAGTTGAAAAAATGAATTCTTGGAAGGAGTTAATATAGGATGGAGTTCTTTGAACGATTTGCCATACCACATCCAAGTATTGCGATCTATGCATCAATGGTTGCAATTGGTCTTACAGTGATTGCCATTATTGCTGGCTTAACCTATTTTAAAAAATGGGGTTATTTATGGCAGGAATGGTTAACAACGGTTGACCATAAACGGATTGGGATTATGTATTTAATCTCTGCTTTGATTATGTTATTCCGAGGCGGAGTGGACGCGATTATGATGCGTGCCCAGCTTGCTGTACCTGATAGTAAGCTACTTGATGCACAGCATTATAATGAAGTTTTCTCAACACACGGTGTTGTAATGGTCATGTTTATGGCAATGCCATTCATCTTTGCCTTTATGAACTATGTTGTTCCATTACAAATTGGAGCACGGGATGTGGCGTTTCCAAGATTAAATGCATTAAGCTTCTGGTTATTCTTCTTTGGTGCAATGCTATTTAATATCTCTTTTGTTATCGGGGGATCACCTGATGCAGGCTGGACTTCTTATTTCCCGCTTGCAGGGAATGAATTCAGTAAATCAGTTGGAACGAACTATTATATGATCGCCATTCAAATATCCGGAATTGGATCGCTAATGACCGGTATTAATATGATTACAACGATTATGAAAATGAGAGCACCAGGCATGACCTTAATGAAGATGCCGATGTTTACCTGGTCTGTTTTAGTGACGAACCTTATAATCGTTACGGTTTTCCCGGTCATAACAGTGGCACTTGCAATGGGAAGCATGGACAGATTATTTGGAACCCACTTCTTCGCGACCACAAACGGTGGTATGGATATGCTCTGGGCAAACCTGTTCTGGGTATGGGGACACCCTGAAGTTTATATTCTCATCTTACCTGCTTTTGGTATATACAGTGAAATTATTTCAACATTTGCTGGAAGAAACCTTTATGGCTATAAATCCATGGTGGCTTCCATGGTTATTATTTCAGCACTTTCCTGTATGGTTTGGGCGCACCATTTCTTTACAATGGGGCAAGGGGCAGTAGCAAACAGCTTCTTCTCCATAACAACAATGATGATTGCTGTACCTACAGGGGTTAAGATTTTTAACTGGTTATTCACATTATGGAGAGGGAAAATTCGCTTTACCGTTCCAATGCTGTATTCGCTCGGGTTTATTCCGTTATTTGTCATAGGTGGGGTGACAGGGGTAATGCTAGCAATGTCAGCTGCTGACTACCAGTATCATAATACAATGTTCTTAGTCGCTCACTTCCATAATACGATTATTCCTGGTGTTGTATTTGCAATGCTTGCAGGTCTAACGTATTATTGGCCAAAAATGTTTGGTTTTATGCTGAATGAAAGAATTGGAAAATGGGCATTCTGGCTTCTTTCCATCGGCTTTTGCTTAGCCTTTTTCCCAATGTACATTACAGGTTTAGATGGGCAGGCTCGCCGTATGTACACCTATTCTGAGGCAACCGGCTATGGGGCATTAAATATGCTTTCGTTTGTTGGCGCTGGGGTTATGGCGATCAGCTTTGCTTTAATCGTCTACAACGTTTATTACAGTGTTCGTTATTCGCCAAGAAATATTGGCGCGGATCCTTGGGATGCACGGTCACTTGAATGGGCAACACATACTCCAGTACCGGAATATAACTTTGCCATTGAACCGCAAGTTGCTTCAAGTCAAGCGTTTTGGGATGCAAAGAAAAATGGCCATGAGTTATTCCCAGGTAAATTGGAAAAAATCCATATGCCGAATAACAGCGGAGTTCCATTTATAATGAGTGCGATATTCTTTGTATTTGGATTCTCGATGATCTTCTCACTTTGGATTCCAGCGATTATTTCACTGCTTGCCATCTTTGCATGTATGGCACACCGTTCATTTGAAAAAGATTATGGCCGATATATATCTGTTAAAGAAATAGAAGAAACTGAAACAAAATTGCGAGGTGTTAACTAATGAAAATCGATCACTCGCTGCCATTAGAATATAGTACAAAAGAAAATGATATGAAGATTTTTGGTTTTTGGGTTTTTATTGCAGCCGAAATTATGCTGTTTGCAACCCTGTTTACATCTTACTTTACGTTAGAGCATAGAACTGGAAGCGGGCCAAGCGGCGCTGAAATTTTTGAAATTACTCCTGTTTTAATTGAAACTCTTGTTTTATTGACAAGTAGTTTTACGATTGGACTTGGCGTTCACGCCATGCGCATTGGGAAGAAAAAGGCAATGATGACATTCTTTATCGTGACATTGCTTTTAGGTTTAGCTTTCTTAGGCGTTGAAATCTATGAATTTACCCATTATGTTCATATCGGAGCCGGATTACAGGTTAGTGCATTTACAGCTATCCTGCTGACTACATTAGGGACTCATGGTTTACACGTTACATTCGGTTTATTCTGGGGAACAGCAATCCTCTTACAGCTAAAAAAACGTGGCTTAACTCCGGAAACTGCGAATAAATCATTTATCTTCTCGCTTTATTGGCATTTCTTAGATGTAGTCTGGATCTTTATCTTCAGCTTCATCTATTTGAAAGGAATGATGTAAGATGAGCGAATTATTTCCGCGTAAACAAATAATGGGTTTTGCCTTTTCCTTAGTTTTAACGGCAGCTGCCCTTGCAGTTTATTTCCTTCACCTGTCATTTGCACAAGGAATGATTGTCCTGATTGTTACTGCTTTTGTTCAAGCACTTCTTCAGCTTGTTGTGTTTATGCATGCAGGTGAAACGGGAGATAAATGGACGATTTACGGTAAAATAGGTTTTATGATTGCCATGGCATTAATAACCGTGTTTGGTACGTTACTCATTTTCCTTTGGGATATGTAAAATATAATGAAGAAAGAGAGCGTCTTTAGATGCTCTCTTTCTTCATTTTATATAAGTATTAATATAATCATTTAACTAAATACAATCCATTCCTATTTTTGTTCGGCGTAATTTCAATTCCCTTAACAGTGTTTTCAACCATCTCCTCTGTAGCGATAAAAAACACTCCCATAAGAAAGAAGATAACCGCACCTACAATGGTTCCGACACCAATACCCACAACCGGGATGAATCCGCTTACAACTCCGTATAAAAAGATCATTATACCTGTCACTAATGTAATACCGCCAGCCCATTTTGTTGCGTTTAAAATTTTCATGCGTGAATTCACCATAACGACCTCCTCCAAATCTCCTTATACTACTATTATTCATAGTGTTCACAAATTTGTCAAAATTATTTTTAAAAAATGGTTGAAAAAGTTTACGAAGTGGATAATATTATTAATCGCTTTGACCGAAAAAAAAGAAAAAGTTTATTCCTTGATTTCTAACAAAAATGATTTTAATCTAAGATAAGTATTATACTAACAATGAATTAGGGGAGACAGAACATGAAAGAAGTAAAAACTGAGCAAGAATACCGTGGGCAAATCGCAAAAGATGAACTAACTGTGGGAATTTTTACTACTACATGGTGTCCTGACTGCAAACGGTTAGCGATGTTCATAGATGAAGTAATCGAAGAGAATCCAGACAAACAATGGATCAAAATTGACCGCGATGAATTTCCGGAGATTTCTGAAGAACAAAATGTGATGGGAATTCCTTCTTTATTGGTTTTTAAGAATGGAGAAAAATTGGCTCATTTACATAGTGCCAACGCAAAAACACAGGATCAAGTTAATGAATTCTTAAAAAATCTTTAATTACTACCTGATAGTGTCAGGCATCGTCCAAAACCATGGATGGTGCCTGGCGCTTTTTTATTTGAAATGTTTCTTGCTTAACAAAAAGTTGCCTATAAGCAAAAAATATTTACAAGTACAAGAAACCATGGTACGATGCTTGCATATATATAAATGAGTGGAAATCATTACTTAAAAAGTTGCACTAAGGAAAATATTTTAACTAGGAGCCAGTTTTTTGGGGGGATAAATAATGAGTATTCAAGCTCAAACAAAGCAAGGAAAAGAAGAGCAGGGTTGGCTAAATAAAAGCTCTAGTGTGAGTTTAGAAGAGGTAAATAATACAGTTAGTGTTCCAGCTAAGGGTGGCTTTTGGCGAAAGCTTTTGGCATTTGCCGGTCCTGGATCCTTAGTGGCGGTTGGATACGTGGATCCAGGAAACTGGGCGACATCCATTGCAGGTGGTGCAAGATTCGGGTATACATTATTGATTGTCATACTTCTTTCTAATTTAGTTGCGATGCTGCTTCAGGCGTTGGCATCAAAACTTGGAATAGTAACTGGAAGGGATCTTGCACAAGCAACAAGGGATGCAACGGGAAAGAAAACGGGCTTTTTTCTCTGGATACTAACCGAACTTGCCATTATTGCTACCGATTTAGCAGAGGTCATCGGTTCAGCCATAGCGTTAAATTTATTATTCGGAATTCCTTTATTATTAGGAATTGCCATCACTACATTGGATGTGTTGCTGCTACTTTACTTACAAAAGAAAAGCTTTCGGATTATTGAATCGATTGTGATTGTCTTAATGGTTACTATTTTTGTCGTATTTGCCTTTGAAGTGATTGTATCAAAGCCGGAAATTTCAGCATTGTTTGGCGGATTCGTTCCACAAATGGAAATTGTCACAAATCCAAGCATGCTTTTTATCTCTCTAGGGATATTAGGGGCAACGGTGATGCCGCATAATTTATATTTGCATTCCTCTATTGTTCAAACTAGACAATATAAAAGAACGATTGAAGGAAAAAGAGAGGCAATTAAATTTTCATTAATTGATTCCACATTTTCTTTAACGGGTGCTTTTTTCATCAATTCCGCTATTTTAATCCTTGGAGCAGCAGCTTTTTATGGTACAAATTTGGATGTGTCTGAAATTGAAGCGGCCTATGCATTATTAAGTCCAACTTTGGGTGTAGGAATTGCGAGTACTTTATTTGCGGTTGCCTTACTTGCCTCAGGGCAAAATGCGACGATTACTGGAACAATTAGCGGTCAAATCGTCATGGAAGGATTTATTCATATACGAATTTCACCGTGGCTTCGCCGTTTAATTACTCGTTTATTAGCAGTCATCCCTGCCTTTATTGTGACATGGATAGCAGGGTCTAAAGGTACTGGTGAACTACTGTTGTGGAGCCAAGTGGTTTTAAGTCTCGCACTCCCATTTGCCGTAATCCCTTTAGTCTTATTTACAAGCGATAAAAAGAAAATGGGCGAATTTGCTAATACATTGCCAGTAAAAATATTAGCTTGGCTTTGTACCGTTGTCATAGTTGTTTTGAATATATTCTTAATTGGCTATATTATTGTTACTGGTCAAGAGTTAGGGTAAAAAGATTGTCCGAATTAACGGGTGCTCATTTACTAATAAAAAATAGGGAATGAAAATCATTGCGATTTCATTCCCTATTTGTGTTGCGGTTAGCTATTGAAGAACAATTTAGTAGATTTTATCGCCATTAAAAATGGAATTTTTCACAACGACATAATCTACATTGCGGATTGCTTCTAACTTGTTTCCGCCAGAATAGGAAATGGAGGATTGAAGATCTTGTTCCATTTCGATTAACGTATCTTTTAAAGAACCCCTGTATTCGACATACATTTTCTTGCCTTCAACATTTTTCTTTTCGCCTTTTTGAAATTCTGATGCGGAACCAAAGTATTCTTTAAAGAGCTTGCCATCTTTCTCAACGGTTTCACCAGGAGATTCCTCATGGCCGGCAAATAACGAACCAATCATGACCATCCTTGCACCAAATCTGACTGATTTAGCAATATCACCATGTGTCCGAATACCACCGTCGGCAATAACTGGCTTGCTAGCTGCCTTTGCACACCAACGCAATGCTGCTAATTGCCAGCCGCCTGTGCCAAATCCAGTTTTTATCTTTGTAATACAAACTTTTCCTGGTCCAATCCCAACTTTTGTCGCATCCGCACCGGCATGTTCCAATTCTCTTACGGCTTCTGGAGTTCCAACATTTCCGGCAATGACAAAGCTTTCCGGTAAAAGTTTCTTAATGTGCTTAATCATCTCGATCACAGCATTAGAATGACCATGCGCGATATCGATTGTAATGTATTCTGGAGTAAGCTGTTCCTCCGCTAGTTGTTGAATGAATTGATATTCTTCCTCTTTGACACCCACACTAATTGAGGCATACAAACCACGTGATTTCATATCTTTAATAAAAGAGAGTCGCTTCTCTGGTTCAAAACGATGCATGACATAAAAGTAGCCATTTTCCGCTAAGGTTATAGAAAGCTTTTCATCTATAATTGTTTGCATATTGGCAGGTACCACAGGCAGCTTGAAGGTACGACCACCTAATGTTACAGATGTATCACACTCAGATCGGCTATTTACTATACATTTTGCAGGAACCAATTGAATATCTTCGTAATCAAATACATTTTCCATGAATTGCACCCCTAAACACGAATATTAAAATAAAATAACTTATTTATTGTTCGTACATTTGCTAATTTACCTTATTTTTATTAGTATGTCAAAGGTTTCAATAGTTATTTTCACAAAATTAATAAACTTTTTATAAAAATCATTATCCTATATTTGCATGGGCAACATAAATAATCAGAAAGATATCAATACTAAATTGGATCGAAACTTCAGATACAGTCATGGAAGGGGAACAATGAATGGATCAGCGATATAACACTGATGATGATGCCTCAGTAGAATTAAAAAAAGCACTACAACATAGTAAACCTAGAAGCAACATACTAATGAGTGAAGCCGAAATACGGATGAAAAATCAAGGAAAGAAAAAATAAGCAAATTCAATTATTTGGAGGCAAAATCATGACCGATAAAAACCCAATTGAGTATTCAGGCAGGGTTTTGGATCAAAGGAATACCCTGACTGGCCCCGATGATGCGGGAAAGGGAAATTACCCAGAACGGCCAAAACACGTACCTATCCAGCAATCAAAAAAAAATAAAGGTTAAATAGGAAAAAGCTTTTTATAGAAAGAGGGGGAGTGTATATAGGCATTTAAGTTTTATTCCTGTATTCCAATTGGTATGATAAGAGTGTATCTCTTAAAGAAAGGACCAATTGATTATGGCAACTATTCAAATACCTGTATCAGTTTTAAATCTAGCCCCAATCCGCAAGGGACAGGGACCGAAACAAGCAATTGATGCCATGGTGGATCTTGCGCAAGCAGTCGAAAAAATGGGCTATCAGCGATACTGGATTGCAGAACATCATAATAGCCCTACACTTGTCAGTTCCGCCACGTCAATTTTAATCAAACATACATTAGAACACACTAACCACATCCGTGTTGGGTCTGGCGGGGTCATGCTTCCTAACCACTCCCCATTAGTGGTGGCCGAACAATTCGGAACGATGGCCACGATTTATCCAAATCGTGTTGATCTGGGTCTCGGCCGTGCACCTGGTACCGACATGATGACGGCAAGTGCCTTAAGACGCTCAAAAAATGATTCTGTTTATACATTTCCAGATGATGTTAAGGCCTTACTCAACTATTTTGGCCCGGAAGATCAGCAAAGTTATGTAAGGGCCTACCCTGGTGTTGGTATGGATATTCCAATCTATGTCCTTGGTTCATCTACCGATTCAGCTTACTTAGCGGCTAGTTTAGGTCTGCCATATGTCTTTGCTTCCCATTTTGCACCAAGATACATGGAAGAAGCGATTTCAATCTACCGTGACCGCTTCCAGCCATCTGAATACTTAGACAAACCATATATGATGGTATGTATAAATGTAATAGCAGCGGAAAGTGATGAAGAGGCTAAATGGTTATCGACATCAATGCAGCAATTTTTCTTAAATGTGGTACGTAATTCACGAATGCCGCTGCAGCCGCCTGTTGAAAACCTAGATGAAATTTGGAATTCAGCAGAAAAGGATATGGCATCATCGATGTCAAGATTGACCATGATGGGCAGTAAAGAGACAATCAGGCAACAATTAATTAGCTTTCAAGAAAAATATAACGTCGACGAACTTATGGCAGTTTCTTATATTTATGATCCTGAGAAACAAAAGCGGTCTTATGAAATATTCAAGGAAGTTGTAGACGGAGAATAGAACAAAAAGGCATGTACCAATTATGTGTACATGCCTTTAGCTTTGTATGTTTATTTTTCGAAAGCTGGAACCCCCTGCCTGTTTTCTAATAGCTCTTTACTAAAAGTTTGTTGCTTTCTTCGATTCGCTGATAAAACCTTCATATTCGCCGATAGAATGTCAAAATTCGCCGATAGAACCTTCATATTCGCCGATAGATGGGGTGAGAGTTCTAAATGTCATTAAAAACAGTAATTTTACACGCGATATGAATCTTTAATGGCTTGACTTTGATTTATAACAACAAAGTTTACGAAAATAGCCCTTCTAATTGATGAATCCGCTCAACAATTCTCCGTTTTCTATATAACATCATTCCTGTTTCGGCTACATCCCCAATAGATGATTTATTGAAATAAACTCACTGAATGCCTTGCATGCAACAATCGGAACCGTATTGTAAGCTGATACGCGGCATCCGCCGATGGAGCCATTCCATATTTAAGAACAAGTCCAGGGAATATAAAATTGTTGAGCTAAGGTATAATTATGATGTGTTAGAAAATTTCAAATAGTATATTGACATAGAATAGACAAACACTTATATTAATAGAATATTATTCATATTTATGCACCTAAGAGAAAGGGGAATTCAGAATGATGGTCACAGTGGGTCCCGCACAATATAGTAGAAAAGCAGGGTTATTATCTGATGTGGGATTACACATAAATAAGTTTGGAAAAAACGCTGTATTGATTGGCGGAAATACAAGTCGAGAAATAATAGAAGAAACCTTACGAAAGAGTTTGTCAGAGCACGGAATGATGGTGCAAAAATCTCTTTGGTATGGAGGGGAATCATCAAAAACAAATATTGATAGACTTGTAGATCAATTAAAATCAGAAGATTTCGATTTGCTTATAGCTGCAGGAGGGGGCAAGGCAATTGATACTGTTAAAGCAGTAGCCTATCAGCTGAATAAGCCACTGGTGGCCATACCAACTATCGCCGCTACGTGTGCAGCAGCAACCCCAATCACGATTCTTTACAGTGATGAAGGGGAATTCTTAGAAATTGGACGGGATTCAAAAGCTCCTGATTTAGTATTGGTTGATTCCCATATTATTTTACATGCACCTGTTCGATATTTGATTGCTGGAATTGGGGATACCCTAGCAAAATGGTTTGAAACGAAATGTTCGATTAAAAAGGCAGTGCCGACTGCTATTAACCAGACTGCAATTGCGATTGCTGGACAGTTATATCAAACCTTACTTCATATTGGCCAGGCAGCTGTCACATCAAGTCAAAATCAAACATTGACAAAAGAATTAGAGGATCTCATTGACGCGGTGATATTAATTAGTGGAAGTGTAAGTGGTTATGGCGGTGATGATTGCCGAACCGCTGCAGCACATGCCATATACTCAGGTTTAACTATTTTTCCCGAAATTCACCAAACCTATCATGGTGAAATTGTTGCCTTTGGGATTTTAGCTCAGCTTTGTATGGAAGGTGCTGAGGTGGAAGAAGTACAACAGTTAATCCGTTATTATCAAGAAGTCGGCTTACCTTTTACCTTAAAACAAATGGGAATTAACACATTAACCGATGATCAATGGAGAGAACTAGGGGAAATTACTGTAACCATCGAGGATATGGCGAATATGCCATTTGCAGTAACTCCTTCTATGGTGATATCTGCTGTTCAAATGGCCAACGAAATCGGAAATGGAATGTTAGTCGTTTCTAAATAGAGGTTAAATAAAAAATTAATAGAAAAAATAGGGGGATTTATTCATGAAAAAATGGGGGATTATGTTTTGTTCGTTATTGTTACTATTCGCGTTAACAGCTTGTGGAAAGGATCAAGCATCGAGTGAGTCGAAGGATAAAAAGTCGTCCGAGCCATTAAAGGTGACTCTACCTACTTGGACAGGCTATGGGCCGTTATTTTTAGCAAAAGAAAAAGGCTTTTTCAAAAAGAATGGAATTGATGTAGAGCTTTCCATTGTGGAAGGATTGGGCGAGCGTAAACAGGCTTTAGCCAGTGGGAAAATAGACGGGATGGCAACAGCATTGGACGTACAGGTTTCATTAGCTGCATCTAAAATTCCGGTACAGGTTGTCTGGTTATTAGATGATTCTTATGGCGGAGACGGGATTCTTGTTAAAAATGGCATCAATGATGTGAAAGATTTAAAAGGAAAAAAGATGGCATTTGAAGTAGGGTCCACTAGTCATATGCTTGCGTTAACAGCGTTAAAGCAAGGTGGATTGTCTGAAAAGGACGTGGAAGTGGTTCCAATGTCTGCGGGTGATGCCGGTGCAGCTTTTGCAGCGGGCAAAGTAGATGCAGCGGTGACTTGGGAACCGTGGTTATCAAAAGGATCAGAAGCAAATGGGAAAGTATTATTGACAACGAAAGATTTACCAGGAATTATCGTCGATACGATTAGTTTTAAGGAAGACGTCATTAAAAATCGTCCTGAAGATGTTAAGGCTTTTGTTAAGGCGATGGGTGAAGCGATGAATTATTGGAAAGAAAATAAAGATGACGCAGATAAAATCATGGCAAAAGGGTTAAAGATTGATGAAAAAGAATTTGTTGCTACTGAAACTGGCTTGAAGTTTTTGACAGATGTGGATAACAAAAAACTATTTGGTTCAGAAAGCAACAAAGGATCGATTTATCAATCAGCCGAAAATGCGATTAAGTTCTATAAAGAGCAAAACATCATTAAAGAAGAACCAAAAGTGGAAGATGTTATCAACCCTAGCTTTCAATAGCTGATTCGAACTAAGTATGGAGAAGAAAATAGGACAAACTTTTCCAATTTACAATGTTTTGTCCTTTACAAGCCTAACATTTGAGGCAGTCTTGTTTCCTCATATGTTAGGCCTTTTTAAAAGATTAAAAGAATGTGGTGATTTTAATGATAGCCAAAATGTTTACACCTAACAGGGAGATCCCTAAAAGTCTATATTCAACAGCTGGTTTGGTTATGTTTATTTTTGTTTTAGCCGTTTGGTCGGTCTTAACCTACGGTGGAATTGTGAATCCATTATTTTTGCCTACACCATCAGCCGTATTAGCATCAGCAGTAGATTTATTTGCCAATGGAGACCTTCTTTCTGATATTGGTATTAGTTTTTCAAGGGTATTGGTTGGATTTCTTGTCGCAGCCATCATTGGGATCCCATTGGGCATTTTGATGGGTTCTTTGAAAATCATGGAAGGCGCATTTGAACCAATTATCGGGTTTATTCGCTATATGCCGGCTTCTGCGTTTATTCCATTATTGATTTTATGGCTTGGTCTTGGTGAGCCGGAGAAAATGAGTGTTATTTTTCTAGGAACCTTCTTTCAATTGACACTGATGATTATGGATGTCACCAAAAATGTCCAAAATGATTTAATCGACGTTTCCTATACGTTGGGTGCAAAAAAAGTTCAAGTATATACAAAAGTGATCCTTCCTGCATCATTACCGGGCATTGTCGATACCCTTCGTATTACCTTCGGATGGGCCTGGACGTACTTAGTAGTGGCCGAAATTGTCGGGGCTTCCAGTGGATTAGGCTATATGATTATGCAGGCTTCCCGGTTCCTTCAGCCAGAGAAGATTATTGTCGGAATATTAATTATCGGGTTACTTGGTTTAATGACAGATATCATGTTTAAAGCCATTTATCGGGCTTCGTTTTCATGGATGAGAAAGGATGGATTGTAGTATGGTGACTCCAACGGTAAAAAATATGGAAAAGATTAAAAATTCTAGCGCTTTACTTACGAATCCTTCTCATTCGGGAACCCCAAAATTAGAGATTAAAGATGTAGGTAAAATTTTTCGAACAAAAAGCGGAGAGACAACAGCGTTGGAGAAAACTTCCTTCACGATTAACGAAGGAGAGTTTGTTACCATTTTAGGACCTTCCGGATGTGGGAAATCAACAGTTTTACGGATTGTCGCGGGCCTGGAGGAAGCTACATCAGGACAAGTCCTGCTTGACGGTAAGGAAATCCATGGTCCCGGGCCTGACCGTGGCATGGTGTTTCAATCGTA
Organism: Neobacillus bataviensis LMG 21833; assembly: GCF_000307875.1. Taxonomy (GTDB): domain Bacteria; phylum Bacillota; class Bacilli; order Bacillales; family Cytobacillaceae; genus Neobacillus; species Neobacillus bataviensis. Next base: position 15,297 of record NZ_AJLS01000037.1, on the reverse strand, counting down.
TACATTATATCCATGGCTCACTGTGAAGGAAAATATTACTTTTGGTTTAAAGCTAAATGGTGTTTCCCAAAAAGAACGAGATGATATGGCAAGGCATTACCTGCAATTAATTGGCTTAGAAGGGTTTGAGAAACATTATCCGATCCAATTATCTGGGGGGATGAAACAACGTGTGGCCATTGCGCGCGCGCTGGCCAATAATCCTAAGATCCTATTAATGGATGAACCGTTTGGTGCCTTGGATGCGCAAACGAGAAATATTATGCAAGAAGTATTGTTAAAAGCATGGGACGAGTCCAAAAAGACGATTTTATTTATTACGCACGATGTAGAGGAATCCATTTTTCTAGCAGATTCAGTTTATGTGATGACTGCAAGGCCCGGCCGTTTAAAGAAAAAAGTTCCAATTGCATTGGAAAGACCGAGGGATTTCAGTGTGAAGGGATCGGTCGAATTTGCCCACTATAAAGAAGAATTGCTGTCGCTCATCAGGGATGAGAGTTTAAAGGCAATTCAGTAGGGAAGGGTGCATGGTCAAAATGAATGTTGAAAGTTTTTTTCCCGAGAATATAAAAACAGCTCTTAAGAAGAATCCTCCAGGAGCTTGGATGGCTGATCTTCCAGCGGATTGTATTCGCTTGAGTTCAGGCTATCCTGATCCTGCACTTGTCCCTGCCGAACAGATAAAGGCAGCTTCTGCTACCCTGATTGAAGAGGAACATGACCTGCCACTGCATTATCTTGGAAGTCCGCGGATGATAAAACTAAAGAAACAGATCCAGAATCGATTGGTAGAGCGTGGTATTAGCATACAAGAAGATGAGATTCTGATTACGGCAGGAGCGTGCCAGGCAATTGATTTAATTGCCCGTGTCCTGCTGGATGAAAGAGCAGTCGTTGCGGTTGAATCCCCAACCTACATGGAGGCTTTGGAGATTTTTCAAAATTACACGGATCAAATTATCACGATTCCAGTAGATGAACTGGGCATGCAAACAGATGTATTTGCGGCTGTTCTGGAGGAAAGGAAGCGTACAGGCCTTACACTACCAAATTTTCTATATACTATTCCGACCTTTCAAAATCCAACGGGAACGACAATGTCACTTGAACGACGGAAGCATCTATTGGAGCTTGCGTCTGAGTTTGATTTTCTTATTCTGGAGGATGATGCGTACGGAGAATTAGCTTTTAATGAAAATCCTCCCCCTTTAAAAGCATTTGATACAGAGGGTCGAGTATTTCATGTTGGTTCACTATCCAAGGTTGTTGCCCCAGGGATGAGGATTGGCTGGATAGCAGGCGCAAGGTCATTCATAACGGCTTTTGAATGGTTTAAAAAGGATTTAGATCATCCATTTGCCCAAGCCACAATGGCTGCCTATTTAGAAAACGTCAATTTTGAAAACCGGCTGAACACTTTACAAGCAACGTACCGAATCAAGTGTGATATATTGCTTCGCTCGCTGGAACAATATTTCCCTGAACAAGTAACGTGGTATGTACCGGAAGGCGGTTATTTTGTTTGGGTGAAAATTCCGGGTATAGACACATCGCAATTGTTAGAACAGGCTCTTGCCTTGGGCGTTTCGTACGTTCCTGGTAAATTCTTTTTTGTGAAGCAACAGGTCGGAACCGAGTATCTCCGTCTTTCGTTCAGTTATGCAGATAAGGAAGAAATAATTAAAGGAATTCAAAAACTCGGACAACTTTTCTCGCGCTTACTAAAATAATGTGGTAAAGGATCGTCAATTTGACGATCCTTTTTATTCTATTAAATATTTACAAAATTCGCAGATCTTTAATAAATATAAGGGCAAATAAATCAGACCGCGTTTATAACGGCTTCATAGGATACATTATCTGAAATGAGGGTGATTTCTTGAAGCGCTGGTTAAAAGCCATTATTTTAATCTATCTTTCTCTATTGTTTTTCGGTAGTTTTTTGGCAATAAGTATTCTGTTGACAGGATTTCTCGAAAAATCACTGCCATTCATTCCCCAAATTAAAAATTTTCTTTACTATTTCTTTTCGGGAGCCATTGGCGGTTCACTAAGGCATCTCTATATGTTCTGTTCCCATTATATGGAGGACGAATTACAGGATTATCGTAAATGGATTATGTATATTTTTTATCCTATTTTCGCAACAGGAACGGCAGTTATGGCTGTCACCTTAATCCATAGCGGATTCCTTCTCATTGAATTCACCGATTATGGGAATACACCATACGGAGCTATAAGCATCGCATTTATTGTTGGATTTGGCTTCAATCGGTTTCTTAATTTACTAAATGCAATCTCAAAAAATTTATTCAAATCAAAAAATGGTAATCAGAACAAATCTGAAATAGACAATTGACCAGGGAAAGGGTAGGAAGGGTTAAGGGTCTTTTATAAAAAGGATGTGGCAGGTGACGGTTCTTCTGCTTCCTTGAAGCAAGAGAACCGTCACCTGTTTTATATTTCGGAAGTTTGAGCCACTTGCACATTTTCCAATTGATGAATCCGCTCAATAATTCTTCTTTTCCGGTATAACATCATTCCTGATTCTGCAACATCACCAATGGAAGATCTATTGATAAAAGCCCCAAAAATCATTCCAGCAATCGGGATCATTTGAAATAGTTTTTTCCAGCCAAAATTATCCCGGTACGTGGTAACAACTTCACGCCATCCTTGCAATTGGGAAATCATGCGGTTGTTTTGCTTGTCCTGATTATAGGCAGAAAGCTCCTCTAAAATAGCCTTTTTTCCAACAATGTCTGAAGAGGTAAATTGGAGACATTTAACAATGAAAATCCTTTCCGACTTTTCTTGCGGATTATACCCATAACATAGGGAAATCTCTTGTAAAACCTTTAATGATAATCCTAGTAATATTGGAATATCGATTGCTAGGGTAAACAACCCGCCAACCCCTGTTGTTGCGCCTTGGATAGTTGCCATGTTTGTTCTTGAGTTTCTAATTTCATTTGCAACCTCATCCATCTTGCTGACCGGCACCTGCTCTACTTGATTGATGCTAATGATATCTGGTTCCGATGAAGAATTCTTGGTGGCAAACTTCTTTAAAATACTTTTCTCGCTAATCAAATATTTCCCGCCAGTCTGGATGAAGCTGCCTAATTCATCTATCATTAAGCCAATTTTCTCTTGAATAAATTTTGGTGTTAGTTTATCAAGCAGGACAAACGGTAACCGGCCAATTTTCTCCCAGAACCACAAACCCTTCTGATTCTTTTCCCATTTCTCAATTTTTTTTAATTCACCCTTTAAAAAATCTGCCGATTCAACATTAGTCAAAATAAATCAACTCCGATTATAAATATTGTTGAAGCAAGGACAGTTCTTTTGCTTTGTCTGTATATACGGATAACTATAAGACTAGTTTCAACTTTAAAGGGGGAAATATTCCGAACCATAATGTGAGGGAGGAAATTTCGTAAGTTTAAAGTAAGATATGGTTATTAAAAAAATGAAATGAACTTTAAGTAGAATTGGTCTTAAATAAGGAAAAAAATTATTAAACTAAAAATGGAGGTCATTCTTTTTACAAGAATGCCTCCGTTTTTTATTTATTTCTCAATTTTTCTTTTGGAATTCAACCATAAACTCGCTGAATGCCTTGCATGCATCAATCGGAACCGCATTATAAGCTGATACGCGGCATCCGCCAATGGAGCGATGACCGTTGATCCCTACAAAACCTTCTTGTTTTGCTAGCTCTAAAAAGCTCTTTTCTAACTCTTTTGATTTTAAGTTAAATGTAAGGTTCATAAGTGAACGACTGTCCGGCTCAGCATGGCCATGGTAAAAACCATTACTTGTGTCAATTGCGTCATAAATCAATTTTGCTTTCGTTTCATTTTGCTCAGCAATAGCAGTTAATCCACCTATTTCACGTGCCCAGTTCAGGACTTCTCCTAGCATATAAATCCCAAAGGTTGGCGGTGTGTTATACAAAGAATTATTTTTAGCATGGGTGCTGTATTTTAACATCGTTGGAATATTGGTATTTGCTTGTTCAAGCAAATCCTTGCGAATAATAACAACAGTAACACCTGAAGGGCCAAGATTTTTCTGGGCACCGGCATAAATAAGGGCAAACTTATTGACATCAATCGGCTTAGATAGAATATCACTTGACATATCCGCGATTAGCGGAACATCCCCAGTGTCTGGAAAATCAGTCCACTGTGTACCATAGATTGTATTATTGGAAGTTAGATGTAAATAGGCATCGTCAGAATTAAACTTCAAGTCACCAACTTTTGGAATGCTTCGATAACTTCCCTCTTCTTTAGTTGATGCGGCTTGAAAAACATCCCCAAACAATTTCGCTTCGGATAATGCTTTTTCAGACCAAGACCCGGTCATAACATACCCAGCTTTTTTCCCTTGTTGTAAAAAATTCATTGGAATCATGGAAAACTGAAGACTTGCTCCGCCTTGGAGAAAAAGTACTTCATATTGATCTGGAATAGACAGTAGTAACTTTAAGCTGTTAATTGCTTGATTATGGACTTCTTCATAGGTGCTGCTCCGGTGGCTAAGCTCCATGACTGACATTCCAGTACCACGAAAATCGATTAGTTCTGCCTGAGCTTTCTCAAGCACTGAAATAGGTAATGCAGAAGGCCCAGCATTAAAATTGAATGCTCGTTGTGTTTGCACTTTCATTTTTTTCTCTCCCTATTTTTTATTTACTTGAAATATATCATATATTTAAAAAATTTGGGAAATTAAAGCGGTTACATTATTAAATAAATATTTTAAGCGTTTTTACTGGCATTTGTGATATTTCTGATACATAATTGGATTTGTTATATTTTCCATTTATTCAATTTGTAATAAAGGAATTTTCATAGAATAGAAGGAATATATACATTGTCATTATCAATCAAGCCGCGCGTTTACGTTCTATTAAAATGCAGAGATTTGAAAAAACTGGGGTGGTGAAATAAATGCCAGAAATTAAATGGGGAAGTCCGTTAAGTTTAGCGTGTTTAGGGGTATTTCTAGGAGGACTAGGCATTTTCTTTTATGCCATTTGGTCAAATTTTGTTTAAATATATAGTAGCCCGTGAAAGGTACATGGGGATTCGAAGCCAAAGATAGAGTGAAGCCATCCGATTTATCGGATGGTTTTTTCTAATTTTATGAAAATTCTTAACAAACTAGTCTTCTCTAATGTATAATGGTTTTCATTAAATGAAAAGGAAAAAATACTATGAACTCATCTATAAAAGATCAAATCGAACAATTTAAGCAAAGGAACCAAAATCGCGGGCGTTTATTGGTAAGCTGCCCCGATCAGCCTGGCATTGTTTCTGCCATCTCGCAATTTCTATTTTCTTTTGATGCCAATATCATTGAATCCAGTCAATACTCAACCAATCCTGAGGGCGGTACATTTTTCATTCGGATTGAGTTTGAATGTCCTTTTTTAAAAACAAAAGAAAGCGAAATGGTACAACAATTTTATGAAATTGCCACCAACTTTTCGATGGATTGGCGTCTAACACCGGTATACAAAGTGAAGAAAGCAGCGATATTTGTATCAAAGGAACTTCACTGCCTGATGGAGCTTTTATGGGAATGGCAAAGCGGAGATTTAATGACCGACATCGCTTTAGTCATCAGTAATCACGAGGAGTCAAGGGATGTGGTGGAAGGTTTAAACATCCCATTCTATTATATACCAGCAAATAAAGAGATTCGTAAACAAGTAGAAGAAAAACAGTTGCAGCTGCTCAACGAGTATGATATTGATGTGATTGTTTTAGCACGCTATATGCAAATATTAACACCAAAATTCGTGGAAGCTAATTCGAAAAAAATTATCAATATCCACCACTCCTTCCTACCTGCGTTTATTGGTGCAAGACCGTATGAACGAGCCCACGAACGCGGTGTGAAAATAATTGGTGCGACCGCTCATTTTGTGACGAATGATTTGGACGAAGGGCCCATTATTGAACAGGACATTGCTCGAGTCGATCACCGTTCTGATGTAGATACCCTTAAAAAAATAGGTCGTTCCATTGAACGAAGCGTATTGGCAAGGGCAGTTAAATGGCATATCGAAGATCGGATAATTGTTCATCAAAACAAAACAATCGTTTTTTAAATAATTTTGAGCCTAGAAGAATGTAACGTATTAAACTATTTTGTTAAAATCGTACGGAATGTATTCGAAAAAAGTTATTATTTTTGTATAAATCAACCATAGTGAAACGTGGGGAAAACCGCTAAATTTAATATATGGAAATTGAATTTTCTGAATCCAATTTAAAATCCTGATATTAAGGCGGGTGAGCATGTGAATTTTCCATCGAATAGAATAGGTCGAATTCCCCCATATTTATTCGCAGAAATCAATAAGAAGAAGGCGGAAATGATCAAGGCTGGAGTAGATATTATTGATTTAGGTATTGGGGATCCTGACCTGCCGACACCGAAACATATTATAGAAAAATTAACTGAAGAATCGCAGGATCCAAAAAATCTAAAATATCCCAGCTTTGTAGGATGTCCTGAATTTAAGCAGGCTGTTGCCGATTTCTATTTCCGCGAATATGGGGTTATTCTTGATCCAGAAACCGAAGTCTTAGCGTTAATCGGCTCAAAAGAAGGGATTGCGCATATCGTACCTACGCTCACTGATCCTGGTGACTATGTGTTAATTCCAGATCCTAGTTACCCTGTTTACCAAATGGCGACCCTTCTTGCAAACGGGCAGTATCATCATATGCCATTGACTAAGGAAAACAACTTTGAGCCGGATTTTGAGGCTATTCCGAAAGAAATTCTTGGGCGTTCGAAACTGATGTTTTTAAATTACCCCGGGAATCCAACTTCAGCGACTGTCGAATTACCGTTTTTTAAGAAAGCGATTGATTTCGCTAAAAAACATAATGTACCAATTGCCCACGATTCCGCTTATAACATGGTTACATTCGATTCTTATAAAGCACCAAGCATTCTTCAAGTCGAAGGGGCAAAAGAAATTGCTGTTGAATTTGGCTCACTTTCAAAAACATATTGCATGACCGGGTTTCGGATTGGTTATGTGGTGGGCAACAAGGAAATTATAAAAGCGCTTTCGGTTTACAAAAACAATACGGATACGGGGCAGTTCACCCCCATTCAAAAAGCGGCTGCGTTTGCGTTAACCAGTGATCAAACTTGTGTGACAAATTACAATCAAATCTATCAGGAACGCATGTATACTATGCTGGATGGACTTCAATCAATTGGTGTGAAGGTAGATCCGCCTAAAGGGAGCTTCTTCATATGGGCGCCCGTACCATCTGGCTACACCTCAACAGAGTTTGTGACAAGTGTCCTGGAGCAAACGGGTGTAATCATCACACCAGGTAATGCTTTTGGTCCTTCAGGCGAAGGGTACTTCCGTGTTTCTCTTTCCGTTCCAAATGAAAGATTGTATGAGGCAGTTAATAGAATCAAACAAAAGCTAAAAATAGTAATAGGTTAATATTATTAAAATTGGAGGGTTATAGATGAAAAAAATCTTAAATTACATTAACGGTGAATGGTGTGAATCTTCAACAGGTAAATTCGTTCCAGTTTTAAACCCAGCAAACGGTCAAGTTTTGGCCGAAGTCATTCAATCATCTAAAGAAGATGTCGATAGAGCAGTTCAAGCTGCTAAAATTGCCCAAAAGTCCTGGCGCTTAGTTCCAGCCCCTGAACGTGCTGAGTTTTTATATAAAGTTGCCTTTCTATTAAAAGAGAGAAAAGAACATCTTGCTCAAATTCTTACAAGTGAAATGGGAAAGGTCATCGCGGAAGGAAGAGGGGAAGTACAGGAAGCCATTGATATGGCGTTTTATATGGCAGGAGAGGGACGTCGTCAATTTGGTGACACCGTGCCATCAGAACTTCGCAATAAATTTGCCATGACTGTCCGAGTTCCAATTGGGGTTGCAGGTCTAATTACCCCTTGGAATTTCCCAATTGCCATCGCTTCTTGGAAATCACTTCCTGCCCTTGTGACGGGAAATGCAGTTGTCTGGAAACCAGCGACTGAAACACCAATGGTTGCTGAGGAATTCGTGAAAATTTATGAAGAGGCAGGACTTCCTAAGGGCTTAATCAATCTCGTTAACGGTTCAGGCAGTGAAGTGGGTAATGCCATGGTTGATCATCCGGGTATTGACTTAATTTCGTTTACTGGGTCAAATGAAGTAGGATCTGCAATCAATGGCCGTGCTGGCGCTTTATTAAAAAGAACATCTTTGGAAATGGGCGGAAAGAATGCCATCACCGTATTAGAGGATGCTGATCTTGACCTAGCTGTAGATGGAATTCTATTCGGAGCATTTGGAACAAGTGGTCAAAGATGTACGGCTACTAGCCGTGTCATTGTCCACGAGTCGGTTAAAGAAGCTCTTACGGCGAAACTAGTTGCCCGCATCGGTGAAATGAAGCTGGGTAATGGATTGGATGAATCTGTAGTAGTTGGTCCTGTTATTAATCGTTCTTCACTTGAACGGATTGACGAATATGTAAAAATTGGTCAAGAAGATGGTGCAAAGCTGCTAACCGGAGGGAAAATTGCAACTGAAAATGGATTAGACAGTGGAAATTTCTATTTACCTACTATTTTCACGGATGTAACACCAAACATGCGAATTGCAAAGGAAGAAATTTTTGGTCCAGTCTTGTCTATTATTTCTGTTAAAAGTTTAGATGAAGCGGTAGAAGTAAATAACAATGTCGAATTTGGTCTTTCCAGTGCGATTTATACCTCTGATATTAACCGTGCTTTTCAAGCAATGAGAGATCTTGATACTGGACTTGTTTATATTAACGCCGGTACTTCTGGAGCAGAAATCCATCTGCCATTCGGTGGCACAAAAGGCACAGGTAACGGCCACAGAGATTCCGGTGTTGCTGCCCTTGATGTCTACACAGAATGGAAATCTATCTATGTTGACTTTAGTGGAAAATTACAGCGGGCACAGATTGATAACTATTAAATAATCTAACACCCATTTTAAGGAGTCTGAAAGATAGACTCCTTTTTTTGTTAATTAAACATTTTCCTTTGGAAGAAAGGTGAATTTCGATTAATTAGTAGGATAATCGTCCTATTATGTAGAATTTTTAAAGAAAGTAGTTTTTTGTTCAAAAAGCAATATTTTTACTATTTAATGGAGGTAAAGAAATGGCTGATGAAAAGATAATTGTAGGCGGGGAAACTAAATTCCCACTTAACGGCATATTAACCATTCCAAATGAAAGGAATGAATTAGTTCCTGCGGTTGTATTGGTTCACGGCTCTGGTCCAAGTAATATGGATGGGAAAATCGGAAATGTCACTCCGTTTAAAGACCTTGCTGAAGGTTTGTCGGAAAAAGGAATTGCCGTTCTGCGCTATGACAAGAGAACTTTCGTATATGGTAAAGAGTTGAAGAATGAAGCTGGATTATCAGTGAAAGAAGAAACTATTGAAGATGCCATCCTTGCTGCTGACTTCTTACGAAATGATTCACGTATTGATGCAAACAAAATATTTATTATTGGTCATAGTATGGGGGGGATGTTAGCTCCTCGAATCGATGGAGAAGGTGGTAATTTTGCTGGAATCATTATTATGGCTGGTTCACCACGGAAATTAGAGGAAATCATGATGGACCAAAATGACACTGTGTTAAACTCGTTAAATAAGATTTTGCAAATAGTTGCGAAGAAACAAATCGCTGCATTATCATCCAAGTTTGACAACATATATAATCTAAGTGATGAAGAGGCAAAATCCACTTTTACTTTAGGAAAACACGTCAGAGCTTACTATTTTAAAGAAATGGGTGAACATCCATCTGATCATTATCTTAAGGATTCAGATAAACCAGTATTCATTTTGCAAGGGGAAGAAGATTTCCAAACATCGGTAGAAAATGACTTCAATGTTTACAAAGAAATATTAACCGATAGGGAGAATGTAACATTTAAACTTTATCCAAACCTGAATCATGCATTTATGCCATCAATTTATGGAAATATTCTAAAGGCAAAAAAAGAGTATAAGGTCCCACAGCATATAGATCATCAAGTTATAAATGACATTTCCGATTGGATCCTTTCAGTTTAGACAAAAAAAAGACCAATAGCTAATTGGTCTTTTTTTCGGAATCATTAATAGCAGAAATATGATGCTGCCTGATGAACTGTTCGATTTCGAGTTCGGAATCAGTGCGTGCTAGGAGCGAGACGATTGTTTCGTGTTCACTAATGGCTTCAATGGCACGACTTGGAAAGTACATTGGTTTTAATCGTCTGATTGTATCTAATTTTTCCCACATTTGTTCTATTAAGTTAAATAATGATTTGTTAGGACAATTTTTTATCGTATAAAGATGGAATTCTTTGTTTAACTTAATATATCCATTGAAATCAAACTTCTGTAAAGCCTCTTTTATTAGAAAATTAATTTCTTGCAGCTTTTTTATTTGTTCTTCATTGATTGTAGATTTGCTTAGTGTTACCGCATAGCCTTCTAGTACTGCAAGTGTGGAGAGTACCTCGAAGTATTCATTTTCATCAATAAACGATACTACTGCACCGCTATATGCTTTGATCGTTACAAGTCCTTCTGCCTCCAAACGGCGAATCGCTTCGCGTATAGGAATAGCACTTAAATTTAACTCCTTTCCTAATGTATCAATGACTAAGCGTTGACCTTGTACATAAATCCCTTCTGTAATACGAGAACGAATGACTTGATAGGCGATTTCCTGCTTACTGTCCTTTTTCATATTTTAAATTATATATGATTTTATATATTATTTCAATGAATGTTTCTAAATCCGCTAAATAAATATAAAGGTAAAAAACTATAAAATTCTGAAAATTTTTAATTGAAATCATATATGATTTGGTATATGATAATAAACATATAACATCAGAAGAAAAAACAGATTGATAGATTTTAATAAAAAGGAGCAAAAAATAAATGGAAAAGTTAACGGTTGTTGGTTCCGGTGTAATGGGCCGAGGGATTGCCTATACAGCAGCTCTTGGGGAGTTTCGTGTATGTTTAAATGATGTCAGCCAGGAAAACTTGGATAAAGCGAAATTATATATTGAAACAGAAATGACCAAAAGTGCAGACAAAGGTTTTTTAAAAAGGGAACAGGTAGCAGCTGCACTTCAGCGTATTGAATATACAACAGATCTTGAAGCTGCTGCTGGAGATGCTGATATGGTCATTGAAGCAGTATTTGAATTAATGGAGATTAAGGCAGATATTTTTAAAAAGCTTGATAAGATATGTCCTGAGCACACAATTCTCGCGACTAACACCTCTACAATGAGTCCGACCGAAATTGGCGCCCAAACTTCAAGACCAGAAAATTGTATTGCCATGCATTTCTTTAATCCAGTCCATAAGATGAAGTTGATTGAAATCATCAGGGGTCTCGAAACATCTGATGAAACGGTAGCTAAGGCGAAAGAAATTGGTAAGAAATTAGGCAAAGAAACCGTTGAGGTAAATGAATTCCCGGGATTTGTCACAAGTCGTATGAACTGCCTAATTGGGAACGAGGCAATGAATATGTTAATGGAGGGTGTTGCCTCTGCCGAAGATATAGATAAGGCGATGAAGCTGGGGTTGAACCATCCAATGGGTCCGCTGGAGCTGGCTGATTTAGTTGGATTGGATTCAAGACTTAGAAATATGGAATATCTTTATAAAACATTAGGGGAAAAATATCGTCCTTGTCCGCTGCTCATTAAATACGTAAAAGCTGGCCGCTTAGGACGTAAATCTGGTCAAGGATTTTATAATTATCAAAAATAACAATTCCAAAATGATTGGAGGGTTAATACATGACGAATACATTAAATTGTGAAAAACTGAAATCTGCTGAAGACGCGGTAAAATGGATTCAAAATGGCGATCAGGTATTGGTTGGTGGCTTTGGGCTGTGCGGATCCCCCTTTACTTTAATAGATACGATTGCGGAAACCGATCATGCCAGGGACTTGACCATCATTAGCAATAACTTAGGGGAGGCAGGAAAAGGGCTAGGAAAACTCTTGATCTCAGAACATATTAAAAAAGCAATCGGCTCTTATTTTACCTCGAATCGTGATGCCGTAAAAGCATGGAAAAGCGGTGAACTGGAAATAGAGTTAATTCCTCAGGGTACATTAGCAGAGGCTATTCGTGCAGGAGGTGCGGGGATAGCTGGATTTTACACGAAAACGGCAGTCGGTACGAAGCTGGCAGAAGGCAAGGAAGAAAGAGTTTTTGATGGGGAGAGATATCTTTTTGTTAGGGGTATTAAGGCTAATGTTGCTTTAATTAAGGCGTGGAAAGCTGATACGATGGGGAATTTAATCTATTCCCAAACCGCCCGCAACTTTAATCCGATGATGGCAACGGCCGCGGATCTTGTGATCGCAGAAGTAGATGAAATTGTTGAGGTGGGAACGTTTGCAGCCGAACAAATTGCCACTCCTCATTCATATGTCGATATTATTGTATTAAATGACCGCTATACAAAAATAGGGGGTGAGTATGTTGAATCTAGCCGGTAAAAAACAAGAAACCAATCGAATTCGGATTGCAAAAAGAATTGCAATGGAACTTAGAGAAGGAACCGTGGTCAACCTCGGAGTGGGAATTCCTACCTTAATACAAAATTATTTAAGTCCTGACAGTAAAGTATATCTTCAATCTGAAAACGGATTATTAGGGATGGGGCCTACACCTCCGAAAGAAGAAATCGATATGGATTTGATCAGTGCCAGTAAACATCCCATTACACTAGGGGAAGGAGCTTCTATTTTTTCTAGTTCCGATTCATTTGTGATGATTCGCGGCGGTCATGTCGATACCGCAGTAATGGGAGCGCTTCAAGTCAGTGAAACAGGTGAGATTGCCAATTGGGCGGTACCTGGACAAGATATTCTTGGTGTTGGTGGTGCAATGGATTTAGTAGCAAGCGCAAAAAAAATCATTATTGCAATCAGCCATGTAGCGAAAGATCAATCCCCTAAAATTGTTAAAAAGCTTACATACCCAACAAGTGGTATCCGTACGGCAGAAATGATTGTAACGGAAAAAGCGGTCTTTCGGATTGAGAACGGAAAAATGCGATTAGACGAAATTGCAGAGGACTCTAGTCTCGATGAAATAAGAAAATTGACGGGTGCGGAGTTTTTCGTATCTGAAAATCTTAAAACCATGTGCGTTGAGTAGTATTCGGAAGGATTCTACATATGAAAAGCAGGAGGTGGAAGTAGATGGATTATAACAATATTATAGTCAAGCTAGAAAATGAAATCGGCTTCATTGTTGTGAATCGGCCGGAATTGCGGAATGCCTTAAATAGTGAAACTTTACTTGAAATTGAAGGCGCACTTGAGCAATTACGAGTAAATCAGGAGGTACGAGTGGTGGTTTTTACCGGTGCGGGTGAAAAATCCTTCGCTGCCGGGGCGGATATTAGTCAGTTGAATAAAAGAACGATGATTGAGGCACTTCAGCCAAATATGACAGCTACCTATCGAAAAATAGAAGACTATGAAAAACCAACCATTGCGGCGATCAACGGTTTTGCGTTAGGCGGTGGTCTAGAGTTGGCGCTTGCTTGTGACATTCGGATCGCTTCCTTCAATGCCAAAGTAGGTCTGCCGGAAGTCGGGTTAGGAATCATTCCGGGTGCAGGCGGAACACAAAGACTAACGAGAATTATCGGTAAAGGAAAAGCGATGGATCTTATTTTAACAGGAGACATCATTACAGCAGAAGAGGCAGAGCGAATTGGCCTTATCAGCAGGGCTGTTCCACAGGAAGAGTTGATTGAAACAGCAAAAGCGTACGCAAGGAAAATTGGCTCCAAAGGTCCGTTGGCATTACGGTTAGCAAAAGCTGCAGTTAACCGCGGTGCCGATATTGAAATGGAAACGGCACTTTATTTAGAAAAACTGGCCCAGACAATATTGATTGGCTCTGAAGATAAACAAGAAGGAACGCAAGCCTTTTTAGAAAAAAGAACACCACAATTTCAAGGAAAATAAAAAATTAGACGGGGGAAGTAAAAATGGATTTTACATTTTCTGAGGATATTCAATTATTAAAGAAAGCAGTAAATGATTTTGTACAAGAAGAAGTGGAAAAAGTTGCGATGGAAATTGAAGAAAATGATGAAATTCCATCCCATATTATCGAAGCTTCAAAAGAAATGGGGTTGTTTGGCCTCAGTATTCCTGAGGAATATGGCGGACTTGGCCTTGATATGGTTGGGAAATGTGCAATTTATGAAGAACTTGGTAAAACCCATAATGGGTACACCACAGTAATCGGGGCTCATACAGGAATTGGCTCGGTTGGAATTGTCGAGCTTGGAACGGAAGAGCAAAAGAAAAAGTATCTTCCTAAAATGGCAACTGGAGAATGGATTGGTGCGTTTGCCTTAACGGAACCGAGTGCTGGATCTAATGCTGCTAATTTAAAAACTAAAGCCGAGAAAAAGGGCGATAAATATATTTTAAATGGTTCCAAGCACTACATTACAAATGCGGTATGCGGTAATGTATTTACTGTAATGGCTGTTACTGACCCTAGTAAAGGTGCCAAGGGAATCACTTCTTTTATCGTAGAAAAGGATTTTCCTGGCTTTATTGTAGGGAATGTAGAGAAAAAAATGGGGCTAAGAGGCTCTCATTCTGCTGAACTATTTTTTGAAGATTGCGAGGTTCCTGCTGAGAATGTCCTTGGCGAAGAAGGTAAGGGATATGTGAATGCACTGAAAATCCTTGCAAACGGTCGGGCAGGTCTTGCGGCGCGCAACTTAGGTTCCTGCGAAAAGCTGCTGGACTACAGCATGGATTATGCCATGCAGAGGATACAATTTGACAAACCCATTTTTGAACAGCAGGCTGTCCAGCATATGTTAGCAGATATGGCTACAGAAATAGAGCTTCTTCGTTCCATGACCTATCGCGTCGCCTGGATGACCGATCAGGGAATGAGAGTCGTAAAAGAGGCGGCGATTGCAAAGTTATATGGATCAGAAGTTTACAATCGTGTAGCTGATTTAGCTGTTCAGATTCACGCAGGAATAGGTTATATGAAGGATTACCCTATTGAACGCTTCTACCGCGATGCGAGAATCACGAAAATTTATGAAGGCACAAGTCAAATTCAAAAAAATATTATTGCCAGTGAATTAAAACGGGAATTTTTATAAGAAAAGCGGAAGTGCCCTGGTCAGCGGCGTATGGCCTGGAGCGCTCCAACTGAGATAAAGGAAA
>NZ_AJLS01000036.1 GCF_000307875.1 Neobacillus bataviensis LMG 21833 | reverse complement strand
GCGAATCGATGTTGACTTATCGTAGGGCGGAGAGCGAAGGACATTAGCCGCTAGGGCGCTGGAGCTGGACATAAGAAAAACGCCAATGTCTTTAACTTGGTGTTTTACCTTTCCCCTTTAACACCGATTTCACCGCCTGCTCAATTTCAATATAGCTCGTGCAGCGGCAAATGTTGGATTCAAGCCATTCTTTAATCGTTTCATCATCGGCGTCCGGATGCTTTTCGATTAACGAGTGGCAGTTCATAATGAACCCTGGAGTACAATAACCACATTGAAAGGCAAAGTTCTCAATAAATGCTTGTTGAATAGGTGTTTCAACCAGTCCCTCAATCGTTGTCACCTTTTTGCCGACCGCTTCTACGCCCAGTATCAAACAAGATTTCATCGGCCAGCCATCGACATTCACTGTGCATGCCCCGCAGTCACCGTTTAAGCACCCTGGCTTTGCCCCTGCCAGGCCAAGGTTCTCTCTAAGCGCAAATAAAAGAGTATCGGCTGATCTAACCGTAACCATCCGGGTTTCTCCATTTATATTTAAGGTAATGGTGTGGGATTTCACATTCCCCTCCCCTTTCTTCAGACAAAATTCGAAACCTTACACTCTATCTAGAGCTGCCAGTAAATCGAAGAACAAATTCCGTAAAACAAACAAACGGTATTCACTTGATCCCTCAACATCATCTAAAATTGGCTGCGGTAAAACAGATAGAGCTCCCTCCACCCTCATTTCAGCCGATTGCCCTCTATTATTTAAAGCCAATTCAACCTCCCTTGAGCGAAACGGAAAGGGGCACAGCCCGCTAATACCCACACGAATCTGTTGATCTATTTTTAAAGCGGCAATGGTAATCAATGGGTACCCTGTATCCCACTGCTGGCGGCGTTTGACACTGAAAAACGGCGCCTGGATAAACCGGTTTTCAGTGGCGATTTGAACTAAAAACTCACCTTTTTCTAATGCGATCTGGCCGTTTAAAATTTCATTGATCGGAACGATTTTTTGACCATTTGGGCCAATCAGTAATACTTGGCTATCTGCAAGTAAAAAAGGCAAAACGGTTTCCCGGTAAAAAATTCGGGCACAAATATTTCCTCCCAAGGTAATTTTCACGCGAGCTGTATGGTCGGCAACTTCGCTTGCTGTTTTTGTTAACAAAGGGAAAAGATTTGCTTCTTCAATTTTTGTAAGCGAAAGCGTACTGCCAAGAAACAGATGATCCCCACTAACCTGCATGACACTGCATTCAGCAATATTTTTGATATCGATCACTGCTTCGGTATAAGCTAAATCAATTCTCCCAAGTGTAATTAATTCTGTTCCACCTGAAAAAATAAACGGCTGTTTCCCCTCTTGCTCTAAGTTTTGAAATAATTCAACTGCCTCCTGTATCGTTGCAGGCCGATAATAATCAAAATCAAATGGGAGCATTACCGAGCCCCCTCCTTTGCCTTCCAAATTAACTCAGGAATTAATGGCAAATGATGCAGCGAAACACCCGCTGCAGTCGACAAGGCATTCCCAAGTGCTCCGGGCATCCCCATTAAGCCATGTTCCCCCACACCGCGTGCTCCGTATGGTCCATCAATCTGAGGGGTTTCCACGAACCCGACCAAGTATTCCGGATTCTCCCCATACCGCAGCGGCCGGTATGTCCGGAGCTGTGGATTCATCACACGGCCAAGCTCATCAAAATAAAACGTTTCCCTTCCTGCGAATGCGAGACCCATGCTCATCGCCCCCATGACCTGACCGAGAGCCGCTTTTTCATTCATCACCTTGCCGATATCAACCACCGTACATGCTTTAATTAGCCGGTACGAGTAATCCCGCCGGTCAAACTCAATTTCAACCCCATATGCCGCAACCGTCCATTCCGGGCCGGGCTTCCCAGCCCCTGTTTCGGGATTCAAATGGGTAAGATGACGTAAAATATAACTTCCCCTGCCGATAATTTGCCAGCCTATGGTTTCACCATTTGGATATTTATAGCCACTTGCAATATCTTTAAAATGCAGTCCAATAGATGGGTCATCCCTTAAAAAAACTCGGCTGTTAGCCACTTCCAGATCTTCCTTAGGCGCTCTTAAAACACAGGACGCAATTTCTTTTAACTGATTCAGGACATCCTCCGCCGCCCGTAAAACAGCCCTTCCTCCCATGAAGGTTCCTCTGCTTGCCACTGTCTTCCAATGCTCTGGTGTCGTTTGGGTATCCACTACCATCCTTACGTGAATGTTATCCACATCCATTTTCAAGCGTTCTGCTAGAATCTGAGCAAGGATGGTTTTGGTGCCAGTTCCAATTTCAATGACCCCGGACATTAAGTTTATCGTTCCATCCCGATTAAAAGTCAAGATGACGCCAGAAGGGGCGTCAGTGTCAATCGTCGACGTTTTCCAGCTGCAGCTGACCCCTTTTACTCGAATATAGCGATTATTTATTTCCTTTACAGGCCCCTCACCCCAATGAATCAGATCCCGAACTTTTTCAATACATTTCTTCAAGTTTCCAACATTACTCTTGTTTAAAAGAACCCTTGTCGGTGTTGTATTGCCTGGCATAATCGCATTGATATACCTGAGTTCAAGCGGATCAATCGTTAATTTTTGCGCGAGTAAATCCATTGTCCGTTCAATCGCAAAAGAAAGCTCTGAATGACTAAATCCCCTGAATGGTGCTGCGTACGGATGATTTGTGTACATACAGTACGAATCACACCAAACATTTTCTATATTATAGGGCCCTGTACAATCAACCGCACCTGACCTTGTGACATCAATTCCCTTATCGGAATAAGCGCCGCCATCCCACAGATAGCGGATTTCTGCCACTTGGATTTTCCCATTTTGCGAAGCTCCCAACTTTACAACTGCATCTAAACCAATATGACATGGGGAAGTTATAATATCTTCTTCTCTCGTATTCAAAATTTTTACAGGTTCTCCCCCGACAGCTTTTGATGCCAGGTAAGCAAGCACTTCCAGCTGTACCGGTGCTTTGCCGCCATACGCACCGCCAACAAGCGGGGTTGTGACGATAATTTTCCCGAGTTCCACACCGAAATAATCGGAAATCAACCTCTTAACCATAAATGGTGCCTGCGAGGACGTCATAATCATGACATTCCCATCCGGCTTTATCTCCGCCGTCGCACATCGTGTTTCCATTGCCGCATGATCTGAAGGGGCAAAAGAAAAACTCGCTTCTACTACCGTTGCACTTGACGCCCAGCCCTTCTCCATATCACCCTTACGAATTTTAATATGTGTAGCGATATTAGTGCCAGGCACTGGTTGAGAATCGGCTTCTTTTTTATACTCACCCAAGTGCTCGTGTACTAATGGCGCATCTTTTTGGAATGCCTGGGTTGGTGAGTTAACAACCGGCAGCAATTCATATTGTACCTTTATAAGATCCGCTGCTTTCTTTGCTTGCACTGCCGTATCTGCTACAACAAGGGCAACGGGTTCACCATGATAGCGAACCTTATCAACAGCAAGCGGCGGGCGGTCACGTATCGCTTCACCCGTAAGCGGAAAGAAGCGTTCACCGACTAGAATCGCTCTGACACCGGGAACCAGCCAAGCCTCCGTTGTATCGATGCTGACAATTTTCGCATGGCCATAGGGGCTGATGACTATTTTCCCTGAAAGCATTGGAACCGAATGATAGTCATGGGTAAACTTCGCCCGTCCTGTCACCTTATCAAGCGCTTCCTTGCGAATGACACTTTTCCCGATAACCTCCACATTCATCCCTCTCCATCTATAGGAATGGTCCATTTTTTAATAGAAACTGGTAATCTTCTTTCGTATCTACATCAAAAAAATAAACATCCTTATTCAATTTTATTTGCTTTCCCAAACAGCCACTACGCAATAAACTTCTAGCCCCCTGATCCCCTTCTAATTTCATTATTCTCGGAAAAAGACTGCTTGCTAGAAGAACAGGCGGTTTCATCACTCCATTATGCGAAAAAGAAATGAATTCCTCGGAACCATGAAATTCATCAATTAATCGATTAATCATTTTCGTTGTCACAAAAGGCTGATCAGCAAGCAAAACGACAACTCCAGCTGCCCCCATTTCCGCAGCAACCTTCGCCCCCGCTCTCAGCGATGCACTCTGCCCCCTATCCGCTTCCACACATTCTACAATTCTCAAATCCTCACTTTTTGAAAAAGGAGTTAACCATTGCAGCGATTCTCCTTTTCGTGTGATAGCAATGGTAACATCCAGCTTAGATTTTAATGCTGCCCTTAACGCGATACTCCCCAAACGTCGATTCCCTAGCGGCAGGTTTACCTTTGGACTGCCCATTCTGCTGCTCTTCCCCGCAGCGAGATAAATACCAACTAATCCGGAATAGTCCATAACAGCTCCACCCGTTCATGCACCGGCTTTCTCCACACTTTTATCATTTCCGCAACCACACTGACAGCAATTTCAACAGGCCCTTTAGCTCCAATCGCAGCACCCATTGGCGAGTGAATCCAATTCGGCACATTTTCACTTTTTAATAGTCTTTTTGTCCTTTCTCTTGGCCCTAACACGCCTAAGTATCTTATATTCTTATTTCGTATCTTCATTAAAATTTCTTGATCCCGCTGAAAATGATGCGTCATCACCACAACAAAATCATAGGGTGAAAAAGTGATTTGTCTAAACAGTTTTGCAGGGAAACCCAGCATCAGCTGCTCAGCTGCCGGGAAGTTTCTTTTCTGACAAAATGCTTCCCGCCAATCACAGACCACCACTGAAAAACCTGTATCTGCTGCTAAAGAAACAAGCGGGATCGCATCCGGCCCTGCCCCAAATACAATCAGCCTTGGCTTTGGCTGGTACGTATGCTGAAAAACGGTGGGAGCCCCTGACATGACCCCGCTTCTCGATGTAAACTCAATGACCGGAATTGGACCCGACCAGTTCCCAAACGGTTCGCCTTCTTCCTCAATAAAAATATATTCACCCAAATCATCTAGCTTTTTTAACCCTATAACAGGTTTATGTTGGCTTAGAAGTGTTTTTACTAATAGAAAGTCCTCATTTACTTTTTCCGTTACCGGCTCAATTAATATATCGATGGTTCCATTGCAGCCAGCACCTTGGCCCCAACTCAAATCGTCCTCATCAAATAAATCGTATTGAAACATCGTCGCCTCTTGTTTTTCAAAAACTTCCTTCACCTTTAAAGCAAGATCCGTTTCCAAGCATCCCGCCGTCAACATACTTATTTGTGTACCATTTTCGAAAAACAGCATCGATGAACCTTCTTTTTTATAGGCTGATCCCTTTACACGAACGATGGTCGCCAAAACTTTTTCCCCTGGGTGATCAAGTACATCTAAAATTTGATAAAAATCCTCCACGCTTCTCCCCCACTTCAGACACATGAATTCCTATCTTATTTATATTAGGACGTAAGCTATTCCTAGAATGATTAATTTTTCAATTGCTGCATTCATACATATTTAGTAATAATGTCTTGAAGGGGCGCTTAACATGAAACTGGAAAAATTTAAAGATCCATTACCGATTCCTCCCGTCCTACAGCCAAAGTGGAAGTCATCTAACTATACGTATTATGAGGTGAACATGAAGGAAACAAAACAATCGCTCCATCGTGATTTGCCCAAAACGACTATTTGGGGATATGAAGGGATGTATCCAGGGCCGACAATTGAGGTGGAGGAAGGCGAAAGAGTCTATGTCAAATGGAAGAATGAGCTCCCTGAAAAACACCTATTCTCAATTGACCATACGGTCCATGGTGCAGAAATAGCGAAGCCAGATGTTCGGACTGTAGTCCATCTGCATGGCGGGAGAACCGAGCCCGCGAGTGATGGTTATCCAGATGCCTGGTTCACGAAAGGATTTACTGTAAAAGGACCTTTTTTTCAAAAAGAAATTTATGAGTATAATAATCCGCAAAGCGCCCGTGCACTCTGGTACCATGATCATGCGATTGGGCTGACACGATTAAATATTTATGCCGGACTTGCCGGATTTTATTTCCTTAGAGACCATCACGAACGCTTATTAAATCTGCCCAGTGGTTCATTTGAAATTCCATTGTTAATTCAAGATCGAACATTTCATGAAGATGGCTCATTGTCATATCCTAAAAAGCCTGAAACCAATCCTTCCGGCATTATTCCATCAATAATTACCTCTTTTTTTGGTGACACGATTGTGGTTAATGGAAAGGTATGGCCCTTTCTTGAGGTTGAACCGAGGAAATATCGCTTTCGCGTATTAAATGCCTCAAATTCCCGCTTTTTTCGGCTAACAATGGATACGGGCCAATTATTTTTTCAAATTGGCACAGACTCGGGGTTTCTAGAACGACCTATTGGCGTAAGGTCTCTGTTGCTGGCACCTGCAGAACGCATGGATATCATCATTGATTTTTCAAATATGGACGGTAAATCAATCATTTTGAAAAATGATGCTCCGACGCACTTTCCGATTGGTGATCCCGTAAACCCTGAAACAACCGGGATTGTCATGGAGTTTCGGGTAACGAAGCCGCTATCAAGCATCGATACGAGCACAATCCCAGCCAATTTGGGTCAAATTAACTGGCTGCAGGCAAATTCTGCCCAGAAGAAGAGATATCTGGAATTAAGTGAGGAAAGAGATCGATTTGGAAGGTCATTATTTCTGCTAGACAAAATGATGTGGGATGACCCCATTACAGAGGATCCGCTTCTCGGCTCAATAGAAATATGGAATTTTATCAACACGAATGGTGACGACCACCCCATTCACATCCATCTTGTTCAATTTCAAATTCTTGAAAGACGACCCTTCGATGTGGAATATTATAAAAAAACGAAGCAGGTGAGATACACCGGGCCTGGGATCCGTTCAGAACTGGGTGAGCGGGGCTGGAAGGATACAGTCAGATGCCCGCCAGGTCATATTACCAGCATCGTCATTCCGTTTTTCCCCTACACAGGTCAATATGTTTGGCATTGCCATATGTTAGAACATGAGGATTATGAAATGATGCGGCCTTACCGGGTAATTCCACCGAATTAAAGCAATGTATTGCCGATTACTGTTTATTTTACTTTATCGGCAGTACAAAAAATAGTATACAAAAGAAGTGGGCAACACTGCCGGCCATTACGAAAAGATGCCAGACGGCGTGGTGATACTTAAAACCGCGCCAAACATAAAAAATAGCCCCAAGTGTATAAAACGCACCGCCTATAACTAAATAAAACATTCCTTCCGGGGAAAGATTATTTACTAATGGTTTCCAAGCAAAAACAATTAACCAGCCCATTACGACATATAGAAACGTTGAAGTGAAAAGATATTTTTTCACAAAAAAACATTTAAATACCGTACCGGCAATCGCAAGACCCCATACAATCCCAAATAGTGACCAGCCCAGTGTTCCTTTAATAACAATTAGTAAAAACGGGGTGTACGTCCCGGCAATAAAAAAATAAATGGACGAATGGTCAAAGATTTCAAAAACATCCTTCGCCTTCCCCTCTGGGAAACTGTGAAGCAATGTGGACGACATATAAAGAATAAACATCGTTGCACCAAATATCGTAAAGCTCACAACATGCCAAGCCGTTCCGTATAAAGAGGAAAAAACGATTAAAATTACCAAGGCAGATATGCTCAGTATTGCCCCGATTCCGTGAGTAATGGAATTAGCCACTTCCTCTTGCTTTGAAAATGTATGTGTTGCTGCCATGATAAAATTCCCCTTTCAATATCTGTAAGGACTCTACCATGAAATAGAATTCCTATTAAATATAAATCATATTCATCACGTTAACATGTTAATGGAACGGGAACAATGGACATTTATCATGGAAACCCCAAAAAGACCAATCCCCGGTTCGAAATAGCCATCTTTCTCAAACTATTAAACTTTCCTTCATAGTTTGTTCATATTTTTCCTTTATTATATAAATAGGTTCACGAAGAACCACCATCCTCCGCCCCCTTTTAATATAGAATTGGAAAATGCCCGGCATAATAGCCGGGCAATTTTTTTGATACTAGAGTATACTTATCCTCTACTCTGTCAATAACAATAACAATTATTGTTTTGAGAGGGTGGTTTAAAAATGAAGGGAATTTATTTTATTAATGATCGCATCAGGATAAATGGACTTACGAAGGAAGAAAGCATTTCACTTCAAGAACAATCGATAAAAAACTATCTATTCAACCAAAATATTCAAACCGTAAAACTTAACCCCTACCAGTTAAATGAATATTACACTATTCCCCACGCACTTTTATACGATTTAAAAAAGGAAAAAAGCGGGTTTGACTGTTTTATTTATTACTCACTTCAAACCCTTGAAGATTTTATTTACACCTATCCCGCCAAATGGCTCATCTTAAAAAGCTTTTTTAAGGAAATCATCATGGTGGAAAAACAGAACGATTTGAATGTCCAAAAAGTTATTTAATCGACAGATTTTTATGCTTTCCTTCGATAAATAATCACAAAATAAATCAAGAAAATGAGTAACAGATAACAGCCATAGATCCCGAAGGAATACAGTTTATTTGAACTAAATATCGAACCTGCGTAGGACAAAATAAGGATATTAGGGATTTTTCCTAACGTCGATGCAATGAAAAAAGTCAGCCATTTGACACGGCTTAAACCGCAAATAATATTAACAACCGGTGCCGGAATAATCGGGATTAATCGACAAGTAAGAATCGCGGCAAAAGAATTTCGATTTAAAAATTCCTCATATTCCCGGACTTTTGGGTATTTAATTAGCTTCTCCTCAGCCAAATCTCGGAAACCATATCTACTTAATAGGAAAAATCCCATTGTTCCAACCATGGCACCTGCTAAAGAAATAAATACACCCTGCGTGGCTCCAAATACTCCCCCAATAATCCCCGCTAAAACGGGAAAGGGGATTATTGGAAAAAACACGCAAATGGCAACTAGCATCATGCTGATGATGATGGATAAGGTTCCGCCCTGATTGACTAGGTGAAGCAACTCGTCCTTTTGGAGAAAGCCAACAGAAATAATAATTAATAGGATACATAGACTAACGATTCTTTTAAACATAGCTGCTCCTTTCACAAATATGTTTATACAACCGACATACTAAATTTATTCCGTTAATCTGTCGTTTCATAGGGCAGCCAAATGGTCACAGTAGTTCCTTCCCCTTGTACACTTTCAATATTGATTTTACCATTATGACTTTCAATGATGCGAAAGCATGTCATTAAACCAAGACCTGTTCCCTTTTCTTTTGTCGAATAAAAGGGTTCCCCAATCTTCGACAGCCTTTCCTTTGGAATGCCACATCCATTATCAGTGAACTTCACAATTACTCCCGTTTCATCTGTAAAAATGCTCACATCGATTCGTCCATTGTTAGATATAGCCTCAAGAGCATTTTGGATCACATTCATAAATACCTGTTTTAATGAACTTGGATCCCCTATTATTCCTTGAATCGGTTGCTCGCTCTCGATATGTAATTGTTTATTCATCAATAAAGGATCAGACTGAAACCGTTGAATTACTTGTTTAACTATGCTTTCAACATGGACCATCATTGTTTTTTCTGCATGGGGCTTAGCCATGGATAAAAATTCGGAGATAATGGTCTCTATCCTGTATAGTTCATCTATCACAATCCTTAAATAGACAGGGTTTAGCTCTTTTTCTGAATGTAAAAGTTGCGTGAATCCTTTTATTGGTGTTAAGGGATTACGGATTTCATGGGCAACTGCAGCCGCCATTTGACCAACAACCGCCAGCTTTTCCGACTTTTGTAATTGTTTCTCTCTCTTTTTTAGTGCATCCTCCATATGTTTTTTCTCGGTGATATCAAGGACTTGTCCCAGTAAAAATTGCTCACCCGTCGATTTTTCTCTTATTCTTGATACAGTTAGGATGCCTGTTTTAATCTCACCTAACTTATGAATATACCTTTTCTCAAGCTGATATTCATCCCTTTCTCCGTTTAGTATTTCACCAAATAGACGTGCATCCACGAGCATGTCTTCAGGATGTGACACCGCTTCCAACGGCAAGGATGTTATTTCCTCGAAAGAATAACCAAGAAATTCACAGAAAGCAGGATTATATTGTATGGTGGAAAAATCAGTGGTACCAATTAGTTGTGGAATTCTGGATTGAAAGAAAACCTCTTTATATAGAGTAAAATTAAACATTTGAACCTCCAAAAAAGTTAAGGGCATTTAGCAAATCATGAGGACATTTATGCAGGTATAAGACATTGCCTTATTAAGTATAATGCTTAAAGAACATTTCTTAAAGAAATAATTTTCTAATCTTTCTAAAGATAGAAAAGCATTTTACCTCTCACGGTTTTGATGGATATTCCTCCACATTCTAGCAATTGTATTTCATCTGTTTGTAACAAAATTGTAATAGTTTATTGGATGTAGAAATATTGTAACAAAACATCCATGCACGCCATTCTGACAAAATTATAATGAACCTATAGTAACAATTTTTATATGGTTAAAAAATAATAAAGAATTTGGTGATGAAGATGCGAGGAATTAGTAAAGGACATCCACAGGCAGCAGGACATCCACATGGAGCGGGTAAAGGAATTGATTATGATGTAAATCCTTTCATAGTGATTTGGGAGGTAACAAGAGCTTGCCAATTAAAGTGCGTGCACTGCCGGGCAGATGCACAGCTGACACCGGATCCCCGTGAGCTTTCGCATGAGGAAGGGATCAATTTAATTGATCAAATCTATGAAATGGATAATCCAATGCTCGTTTTCACTGGCGGGGATTGTATGATGAGAGAGGATCTTTTCGAGCTTGCGGATTATGCCATCAAAAAGGGGATGCGTGTGTCGATGACACCTAGCGCCACTTCTAATGTAACCATCGAGAAAATGCAACGTGCCAAGGATGTCGGTCTGTCACGCTGGGGCTTTAGCCTTGACGGGCCAACACCGGAAATACACGATCATTTCCGTGGAACACCTGGATCATTTCATTTAACACTTGAAAAAATTAAATACTTAAATGAGCTGGAAATGCCGCTGCAAATCAACACGGTTATTTCGCGCTACAATTATGACTCGTTGGAGGAAATGTCCAAGCTCGTGGCTGAGCTGGGTGCAGTTATGTGGTACATCTTTTTACTGGTGCCAACAGGCCGTGGCCAATTAGATGCCTGCATTACACCCGCTGAACATGAGAAAGTGTTCCGCTGGTTGTATGAGTTAAGCAAAACAGCGCCATATGACATCAAAACAACCGCTGCGCAGCATTATCGCCGAGTGGTACTACAGCAAAAACAGCGCGACCATTTAATTGAAAAAGGTGAAATTCATTACGAGGATACGATTACAACCGATTTCGCATCGATGCACGATGGCTTAAAACGGGCGCCAAAAGGGGTAAACGACGGAAACGGGTTTGCTTTCGTATCTCATATTGGCGATGTGATGCCAAGCGGCTTGCTGCCGATTGTTGGTGGGAACATCCGTGATACACCACTTGCGGAAATTTATCGGGAATCCAAGGTTTTTAAAGAACTGCGTCAGCCTGATCACTATAAAGGCAAATGCGGTGTCTGCGAATATAATAAAATTTGCGGCGGTTCGCGCTCGAGAACCTATGCTGTAACCGGCGACTATTTGGAAAGCGAACCATTTTGTGTGTATATTCCGCAGGCAATGCGAAATAAAGAAACTGCACCAATAATATAAAATCAGTTAAGAAAGGCATTCCAAATTTACGGAATGCCTTTTCTTAATGAAGAAATTGATTGAAGTATTAAATCTGCTGAAACCTTCTATCATATGACTCCAATCCTTATTCAATTAAGCCGGTATCTTCTATTTGTACTTTTGTTTGGACTTTAAATTTAATCTGAGGGTAAATCCTTTGCCACTGCTCCCAATCATCCTTATTAAAATGGCGTGAACGGTAGCGGAGGCCGAATCCAATCGGATCCAGATTTGCTTTTTGAATCTTTACCAGTAATTCCTCAATCTCTTTGTTTAACGATTTCTCTGCCGCTTTTTCATAAACCGATAATTTTGTATTCGGCACACGCCGAGTTGCTTCCTCCAATGTGCCTTCCATCGAAACATTTACTTTAATATATGGAGTACTTCCCTTAGGAGTAATAATTTTATACTTTGTTTTCACTTTGTGTGTATCAATGATAACTGTTGTTTTGCCTTTGGTTATTTTATTTGCACTCTTTTCCTCGCGTTTCCTCAAAAAATTAAGCATTTTTGTCTCTTCTGGCTCAAGCGTCAGCTTCATCTGGCTTTTATTAAAAAGACCAACTGTATTAATTTCTAATAATTCCTTTTTCGCTTTAATGATCGGCAGCATCGGATCTTTTCCTCGTTCAATTAAGCGATACTTATAATCGAAAAGGAACTCCGAAATAGCATAGGGTGTCTCTGATCCATCCTTCCCCAATGCTAGGAATAAAGCATTTGAAGGGATACGCTCCGATTTTGGCTTAACTTTTAATACATCCAACGCACTAGGTTTCCCAATGGCCACCCAAGCAATTTCCTGAATGTCCCTTCTTCTCGTAAACCAATAATTAATACCAGCATTTCCCTTTTGCTTCACAACCTCCTCACCAAACACAATGGCTTTTGCATGACTGAAATCAATCTCTTTATCCACTTTTGTTTTAATGATTCTCACTGCTTCAGACATGGAATTTGCCTTTTCTGACACAATAATTGAATCCGTACTAGTACCCTTTGATTCACTAGGAATGGCAAATTTAAGGCTGACGAGATATTTTTTTGGACTGTTTTTTGTAACATCTACACCGATGCTGACAACAAAAAAGCGCTTATCAATGTCTTTAAAGCCACAGCCATTTAACAATGTTAGTGTAAGAAGCACGAGTACAAGAAAACTCCATTTACTTAAAAGTTTCATGCTGTCCGCCTCCTAGCCCAAATGAAAAATACCACGACAATAACAATTTCAAAACCTAGACGAAAAATCATCCAATAAACAGTTATTTTGTTTAATAGAACGGTATTTAAATAAATGACCCCGACAACCGAACAACACGTAATGATAGCTAGGATCATCCAATTCTTTTTTTTCGTTATTTTCCCCTTAAAAGTTCCTTTAATTAATTCATAGGCAACATGCCAATGGACTGCAATGCTCATTAGTGAAATACTCATATAAAACATGATAAATAAGAATATGACGCGTTCAATCGGACTATAAACTAGTCTGAGTGAATCTGCGGTTGAAATCCATGGATAAAGGTATTCTTGAGCCCCATCTGACCCGTGAAACCCAATTGGAATGAAGAATGTAGTAAATAAATTAAATCCGCCCAAAATGAAGATGGAAATAAAATTCCATATTTTTAATTTCCCCTTGATCACGCGATTAAAAATAATGAGGTTGGCATAACCAGAAAAACAATAGGTAGCTGCAGCGATGGATTTTAAACTTGGCCTTTCGAAAATATAGGTACCGACCTCCAAAATCGAATCCCAGATAAGGTAATCATTTGTAAACGCTTTAAAAATAATAAAACCAATTAACGGAGTATTAAGGAATAAAACAATTTCCAAAAAATACATAACTCTTTCTGTAGGGAGCTGGATAATTAAAAAAACCGCCGCCAAATAAATAACCAGTAACAGTAACTTCGGCATTTCCGGATTAATATACCTCGTTAATATATCAATAAATCCAACGAGCGTAATCAGACCAGCAGAAAACCAAATGAATTGAATACTGCCAAAGTGGAGTATTTTAAACCATCGATTCTTGGAGTTTGCTAAAATTTCAGGAAGGCCTTGTTCAGGGAACTTATTAATCGCAATACTATATAAATAATTTAAGGCAACACCAATCGGTATGGCGATTAGCACACCCATTACCGCGCCTTCGTAACGATGTTTGATTAATATTTTGGGAACAAAGATAATGACATTAATAAGCATGTTCAATAACACTAAATATAAGAAATATCGGTTCAACATCCTCCCCTCCTCTACTCTTTTCTATTCTTTACCAGGTTTACTTTGGACTAGGGTTAGGTATGGCTCACCAAAGCTGTCCAGTTTTACCATATAGGCAACCAGCATGAAGAATCCGATGACAACACCGACTAAACCAAATATTGTTCCCATTGCTAAAACAAAGTATTTCATGATTCTTAAGGTAAAGCTGAAGGCATTAATCGGTACGACAAAATTTGAAATGGCAACAGATGAGACAATGATAATCATAATATTACTGACAAGGCCGGCTTCTGTCGCTGCCTGTCCCAAAATCAGACCACCTACGGTAGTGGCAGTCGGCCCAATCGCCTTCGGCAGACGGATACTTGCCTCGGTCAGCATTTCCATCATAAATAACATCAACAACACCTCAATGAATGAAGGGTATGGTACACCTGCCCGACTGCCGGCAATACTTAATGCTAGTTGAACCCTAAACAGTTCGGGATTATAACTAGTGATTGCAACATAAAGACCTGGTAGAACCAGGCTAGTCAGAAAACCAATATACCTCAGTATTTGTAGGAATTTTGCTACCCAGTATGTCTGATATATATCTTCCATTGAAGACATGAAATCCTTCATAACCGTTGGTAAAACAACAGCAAAAGGTGTACCCGAAACTAAGATAATGATTTTCCCAGCCGCTAAATTCACCGCAACCCTGTCAGGTCTTTCGGTTACAAGCATCACGGGTACGAGCGCCCTGTTACTTTTTTTAATAATATCGAGCAACTGCTCGCCTGTTTGAAACATGTGAACATCAATAGAAGCTAAAAACTGTTTTATTCGATTTAACGTATCGGGGTCAGCACGCTTTGAATCATGAAGAATCATCACATCAGTTTTTGAAATTGTCCCAACTATTGTTGATTCCACATTTAGTGTAGTTTCCGGATAACGCTTGCGAATAAGCCCCAGATTTGTCCCCAAACTTTCACTAAACCCTGATTGCGGGCCTTGTATCGTCGTCTCGACCGTTGTAGCTAAGACCGAGTTATTTCGATCCACTTTACTATCTAATAAAAGAATGGAATTCTTATAAAATATAACTGCCACACCTTTTATTAACTCATCAAGCGTTTTCTGTTCGCTCTCAAACGGTTTTACTTGCGGGTTCGATCGAAGATAGGCTGAAAATTCTTCATGACTATTAGTTTCAAAAAAAGGTTTGAGCAATTTATCATAGATAATCGTTTCATCGCTAATCGTTTTAATATACAAAGCTTCCATATATTTTTCTTCTGTATGAAATTCTTTAAAGACTACATCCACTGCCGGCTGCATTTTATTCCTTATATTCTCTTTTATGATTTGATCATTGTTAGATTGCATTTTCCTACCTCTCATCGCAGACCTTTCTTCATAACTTCCCACGTTGATTGGTATTTTATTCTAATCCCTTATCTTTGCTGTAACTAGCTGATTTTTTTCATTCAATCCTTTATAGTGGATGTAGGAAAAAGTCGATAAGGAGATCTTATGATAAGGACAATTGCAGTTAATAAGAATCATGAGGTAGTCAAAGACCTGGAAATCCCAACCCTTGTGAAGGGTGGTTATGAGTGGTACTGGATTGATTTTCACGAGCCGAGCAAAGAGGAAATTGAATTCCTCAGGTCCCCTCTTTCCTTCCATCCGTTAGCCATTGAAGATTGTATACATCATTTACAACGACCAAAACTAGATTATTATGAGGAATATGCTTTTTTTGTGATCCAAGCATTGAACCAACAAACAATTGCAAGAGAGGAAGTTGATTTCTTTCTTAGCAAAAACTTTGTCGTTACCTTTCATCATAAATCATCAACTGAAATTGATGAGGTTTGGAAACGTCTTAGTCAATCGACAAATGTGAAGCAATGGGATCCCTCCCATGTTTTTTACCATGTTCTTGATAATATGGTCGATAATTATTTTCCTTTAGTGAATCAAATTGATGATACCTTAAACGAAATTGATGAGAATTCCAAAGGAAGATCAACGGAGGCATTGCTGAAGGATTTATTTGATGCACGGCATGACCTTTTATCATTAAGGCACACGATTTCACCGATGAGGGATTTGTTGTACAGGATTCTTAATTCAAAGCGATTAACGAGTATCGAGGGGAAAATTGCTTATTTCTCTGATATTTACGATCATTTGCTTAAATTAACCGAGATGATTGAAGCCAGCCGGGAGCTTACCACCGATATACGTGATAGCTATATTTCCATCAATGCGAATGAAACCAACCATGTGATGAAGGTCTTAACCGTGATTACGACCATCTTTATGCCGCTAACCTTCATCGTCGGTGTGTATGGGATGAACTTTACACATATGCCGGAACTGACATGGAAATATGGTTATTTCGGGTCACTGATCCTAATGTTTCTCATCGCAGTAGGGATGACAGTATGGTTTACCAAAAAAGGCTGGTTTAAATAGCGAAAAATAACTTTGAGAAATATCCAGCTCCAGCGCCCTAGCGGCTGACCAGGGCGCTAGCGCTTTTCTTATTCCCAATTTTCATAGGCAACGGTTCCTCCCGTTAAATCAATTGTATTCCTCTCCCCTTTATAGTAGGTCTTTCCATCTTTTTCGAAAATTAAATTGTCATACGTAAAAACCTTTTGTCCATTTGGAAGATGGATCACAACCTTTTGTCCCAAATCCTCACTCGGTGCTTCAATTTTTATCGTACTTTGGTAGTAATAGCGAAAAATAAAGAAACTAGCTGATAGAATGATGCAGGCGATAATGAAAAAAAATAGACCCTTCCGGGAAGATTGCTTCGGTTTATGATTATACAATTCTACTCTGGTCAACATTTTTCTCCTCCCATTTATTTAAATAGTATGAATACTCCCATTTATGTCCAATTTACTCCTTGTTTATCCATACAGAGAAATAATAAACACAATTAACCTATGCAAGGATTCATAAAAAGTTGACCAAAATTCGATAAATTACATGGCGTTTTCAATTTTTAGTATAATAGTAAGGAAATAAAATTTAGAAAGGGGTACTTACAGTGGGTAATCATACACATGTAGCAGAAACAATGAAATTAATCCGAGACTTAGTTTCAATTCCAAGCCCATCAGGAAATACAAATGAAGTCATCACCTTTGTCGAAAAATTCCTTGCCGAATTACAAATCAAAACATACAGAAACCGTAAAGGCGGCCTAATTGCGACAATTGACGGAAATGATTCAAGTAAACATCGCATGCTTACGGCGCATGTCGATACGCTCGGAGCGATGGTAAAAGAGGTAAAAGCAAACGGAAGATTGAAGATTGACTTAATTGGCGGTTTTAAATTCAACTCTATTGAGGGAGAATACTGCCAAATTGAAACAAGCATCGGAAAGAAATATACCGGAACCATTCTTATGCATCAGACCTCCGTTCATGTTTATAAGGATGCTGGTAAAGCTGAGCGAAATCAGGAAAATATCGAGGTTCGGATCGATGAAAAAGTACATAATGCAGAAGAAGTCAGGGCGCTGGGTATCGAGGTTGGTGATTTTATTTCATTCGATCCAAGGGTGGAAATGACTACAAGCGGATATATTAAATCGCGCCATTTGGATGATAAGGCATCAGTTGCCATCCTCCTGCAATTGATCAAGCAAGTGAAAACCGAAAACCTTACATTGCCCTATACAACCCATTTCTTAATTTCGAATAATGAGGAAATTGGCTATGGAGGCAACTCTAATATTACACCTGAAACTGTTGAATACCTAGCTGTCGATATGGGTGCAATGGGTGACGGACAGTCCACTGATGAATATACGGTTTCCATCTGTGTAAAGGATGCAAGCGGCCCCTACCATTATGGGCTGCGTAAAAATTTAGTACGAATTGCTGAAGAAAATAAAATTGACTATAAATTAGACATTTATCCCTTTTATGGGTCAGATGCCTCGGCCGCCATCCGTTCAGGACACGATATTGTTCATGGACTCATCGGACCAGGGATTGATTCATCGCATGCCTTTGAGCGTACACACCAATCGTCAATCGAACACACGGCAAAGCTTTTGTATCATTATCTTCAGTCAGATTTAGTCCAATAAGTTATAAGAACAAAGGACCTTTGGGTAGCCCCAACGGTCTTTTTCTTCAAAATTTCATTAAAAATTTCTAATGATTTTTTAATGATTATTATATTGCAACTAACCTTAAAGCACATTATGATAAGAAAGTCTCAGTATAGGGAAGCAAACGGCATTAATATCTGTTAAAATATGGTTTGGGGGCAAGACCAATGTTTGAAAGATTACTAGTTTTCTTTGCCAACCAAAAGTTAAGGTGGTTGGGAAGGTTTGCATACTATTTGCTCATTCTCCTTTTGTTATTTTTTATGTACGGATTTAACGATGCAAGTGCAGGCTCCTACATTTACAACGATTTTTAAAGGGAGGTACGTAATATGAAAATGCTAAACGCCATTAAAGACTTTTCACATATACACCCAGATACATTAGCATATATCTCTCCCACGGAAGAAATGACTTATGGTGAGCTATGGCGACAATCGGAACAAGTTGCTGCATTTCTATTA
Organism: Neobacillus bataviensis LMG 21833; assembly: GCF_000307875.1. Taxonomy (GTDB): domain Bacteria; phylum Bacillota; class Bacilli; order Bacillales; family Cytobacillaceae; genus Neobacillus; species Neobacillus bataviensis. Next base: position 167,904 of record NZ_AJLS01000036.1, on the reverse strand, counting down.
AAACAAAACATGGAAAAACCTGTATTAGTTTACGGTCACATGAATGCTTCAATGATAAGCTCCTTTTTGGGCTGTATTAAAGCAGGACTTCCTTATATTCCTGTAGATACTTCGATACCAACTGATAGAGTACTAAAAATTATCGCTAGTTCACAAGCAGAAATGATGATCAATGCCTCTAATCAAGAATTAATGTTGGACAATGTTGCAGTTTCAATGGTTACAATTGATAAAATTCAAGCTGAACAAATTTTAGGTATCCCTATTGACCCGTCAAATTGGGTTTTTGGAGAAGAAAACTTTTACATTATTTATACCTCAGGAAGTACTGGTAATCCAAAAGGTGTTCAGATTTCTGCAAATAACCTGCAAAGTTTTGTGGATTGGATGATAGCGGATTTCCCAATCGCTGGTGGGCTTCGTTTTTTAAATCAGGCACCATACTCGTTTGATTTATCCGTTATGGATCTTTATCCGGCGCTTGCTAGTGGCGGTACCATTTTTTCGATTACAAAAGAAATGATTGCAAGGCCAAAACTATTATTTGAAGCATTAGCAATATCTAAGTCCCAGGTATGGACTTCCACCCCTTCATTCGTACAAATGTGTTTAATGGATCCATCATTTACAGAAGAACTGCTGCCGGAGCTCAGCGTATTTTTATTTTGCGGGGAAATCTTGCCGGTTGAGATTTGCCGACAATTAAGGGATCGCTTTCCAAAGGCAAGAATCTTCAACACCTATGGGCCAACAGAAGCAACCGTAGCGGTCACTTCCGTTGAAGTAACGGCTGAAATACTCGAAACACACCAGAATCTCCCAATTGGAAAACCAAAAGGAGATACCAGGATTTTTATTGTTGATGAATATGGTGTGGCAGTCCGCCCAGCTGAAAAAGGTGAAATGATAATTGTTGGCCCTAGTGTGAGTAAAGGCTATTTAGGACAACAAGAGCTGACGGAAAAGTCATTTTTTCAATATGAAGGTGAACAGGCCTATCGTACTGGTGATGCCGCCTACGTCGATCAAGATGGCTTGATTTTTTACAAAGGCAGGATGGATTTTCAGATCAAACTTCATGGTTACCGAATGGAATTAGAAGAAATTGAATACCATATGGCCAATTGTAAATTCGTAAAATCCGCCGCAGTCATTCCGATCTATCAACAAGACAAAATTGACTATTTATTGGCGGCGATTATTCCTGAAACCCATAATTTTGAAAAGGAATATCAATTAACAACTGCTATTAAAAAAGAACTCAGTGAAGTCATGCCTGCTTATATGATTCCAAGAAAGTTCTCTTATTATCAGGAGCTACCACTGACACCAAATGGAAAAATGGATCGAAAAAAGTGTAAGGAAATGGTAGTACAATGACACCTTATGGTTCTTTTAGTTTCTTTCTCATCCTTGCCGTTCTTCTTGCACCAACGGTCATACTCGGTTTACAAGGAAAAAGATTTCATACTTACAACATGGTTGTGTCGATCGTTGCACTTGGGATAATCTTCGCTTCATCTCTTACCCAAGCGATTGCCCTAATTATCTTTACGATTTGGCAAGTGGTGTTAATAAAGGCCTACATCACCTATCGAAAAAAAAGCAATGCAAACACGATTTTTTATTTGGCAGTCATTCTTTCGATTCTACCGCTAATTCTTTCAAAGCTGCTGCCGTTTTTATCAGTTGTAAACGTAATTGGCTTCCTTGGTATTTCATATTTAACATTTAAGGGTACACAATTAATCATAGAGACACGTGATGGGCTGATCAAAAAAAACCTGCCGCTATCCCGATTACTTTATTTCATTTTATTTTTTCCGACCATTTCATCGGGACCTATCGATCGTTACCGACGCTTTAATAAAGATTTTGAACTGGAGATTTCGGGCGAACAATACAAATTACTACTTTACGATGGGATTAACAAAATTTTTCGCGGCTTTTTATATAAATATATTATCGGCTATTCAATCAATCATTATTTTATCGCGAACCTACGATTTATTGCCCATAGCCATTTTGAACACCATCTCTATTATATGTACGCCTACAGCCTTTATCTGTTTTTTGATTTTGCCGGTTATAGTGCTTTTGCGATTGGTGTTAGTTATATTATGGGAATCAAATCTCCGGAAAACTTTAATAAGCCCTTCCTTAGCAGGAATATAAAAGACTTCTGGAACCGCTGGCACATGAGCCTATCCTTTTGGTTCAGAGACTATGTGTACATGCGATTTGTCTTTTGGATGACCAAGAAGAAGTGGATAAAAAACCGTAACCTTCTTTCAAACCTCGGTTATATATTACTGTTTTTGCTTATGGGGGTATGGCACGGACTTGAAATACAATATATCATTTATGGGGTGTACCATGCCTTATTAATGATCGCTTACAATTCATTTGAGCGATTTAATAAAAAGCGCAAATGGTGGCCGCAAAATAAGCTTACACATGTAGTGGCGATTATCATTACCTTTCATGTGATTTGCTTTGGCTTTTATATTTTCTCAGGACAATTATTTCATAAAGGAGTTTGATTATAATGGATTTCAAAAATGAGGTTATCACTTTATTAGCAGAAATTTGCCAAGACGATGTCGTAAAGGAAAATCCGGATATTGATTTATTTGATGCCGGGTTAATGGATTCATTCGGAACCGTTGAATTACTTGTTCAAGTAGAAGAACGTTTTGGAATCCTTGTTCCGATTACCGAATTCGATCGTGAAACATGGAATACACCAAATAAAATAGCCCTTCAATTGGCTGATATGCAATGAAAAAAGCATTATTCTCACCCATTATTTTAGCCTTTCTCGTTTTGGTTATGTTGGTTGTAATGCCAAATCAATGGATTGAGAAGATGATTCCAAAATCAAGAATCTCTCAGGCTGCAACAGAATTAAATCCTTTTATGTTTCAAGGAAAGTATGTTCAGCAAAAAATGCTTGAAGACAATCAATATTTGCCAATCTATGGGTCTTCGGAACTTGCCAGACTTGACCGTTTCCACCCGGCCAATTATTTTAAAGAAACAGGAGCAGATTTTACCCCTTTTTTAATTGGCCGGGGCGGGACGGAATCTCTCATTCATTTTTTAAATTTTTCTGAGCACACTGGACAACTGCAAGGAAAGAAAATTGTTTTCGTCATATCACCGCAATGGTTTCAACCAAAAGGAACGGATGAATCCCATTTTGTTCCTAATTATTCTTCCCTTCAAGGATATGATTTGGCTTTTAACAACAAAATTGATCCTCAGCTTAAGAAAAAGGCTATGGAACGGCTGCTGAAATTTTCACCCGTTCAAAACGACCCATTTCTTTCCGTCATGTATAAAGCAGAGATTACGAATAATACATGGACTAAAAGAGAGTGTGCATTGGTTCGCCCAATGGCGTTCGTTTACCGTGAATTATTGATAAAAAAGGATCTTTATTATTCATTGGCAGGCGGGGTTCCTCGTAAGCGGGATATTAGCCCCAAGGTTAGGCATAAAACCTGGGATGAATTAGCGGTTCAAGCAGACCATTTCGGTGAAAGAAGATCAACGAATAATCGCTTTTTTGTGAGTAATAATCAATATATGAAAATTCAAAAATTAGTTCCTTCCTTAAAGGATAATAAAGTAGGTGCATCTTACGGGGAATCCCCTGAATATCATGATTTCCAACTGGTACTTGACCTTTTAAAAGAGTCTGGAGCAGAGCCATTGTTTATTTCCATTCCTGTAAACGGAAAATGGTACGATTACACAGGGTTTCCAAAAGAAGGGCGTACCGCGTATTATGAACGGATTAAGAAACAAATTGAGTCCGAAGGCTTTCAAATTGCTGATTTTTCCACTCATGAATATGACCCATATTTCATGAAGGATACGATTCATATTGGCTGGAAAGGCTGGGTCTATGCCGATAAAGTTATCAAGGACTTTTATGAGGGTAAAAAAATTGAAACTGAGGTCGTTCTAGCACGATAGCTTGAACGGCTTTCATAATGGTAAATTACAAGTTATACTATACTTGATTATATTATTCGTTTTGGGAGTTGAGAAAAATGTTTTCAAATATTGGTGTTCCGGGATTAATTTTAATTCTTACTGTTGCCTTAGTCATTTTTGGGCCAAATAAGCTCCCCGAAATTGGACGCGCTTTTGGAAAGTCAATCCGTGAATTTAAAAAAGCAACAGAGGGAATTGCTGACGATATAAAAGCTGAAATAACAGAAGATATCAAAGAAGTTAAAAAAGACCAAATTGACCTAAAAAAATAAGCTAAAAGAAAGCATCCTCCCGGACGACAAAAGTTCAGGGGATGCTTTTTGATTACCTTTTGGACTTTTCGGCAAATGCTTGAAATTGGTTCATTAATTTTTTTCGTGATTTTCCATTCCTTAATAAATAGGCTGCACCGATTCCAATTGTGGTCATCATTAATTTCTTTTTGTCCATTATAATCACCCTCCTAAGACTTTCCTACCTTTTAAATATTCCCTTAGAAATCGGATTTTAGCAGCCTAAAATATTTCCTTATTACATAAAGAAAAAAGTCAATCCCCATTTGGGATTAACTTTTTCTCAGTAATTATTACTTTTTCAATTTATCTTTTAATAATTGATTATGCTCTTTCATTTGAACTAAGAGTTGATTTAGGAGAACTGTCACCTGCTTATCATCCTTTTTATCAACAGCAAGTCGCAGATCATGGAACATCTTCCAATGTCCCATCTTTTTACCATGATGCGCCTTTTCCATAAATTCTTGCTTCGTGATCTTTCCTTCATCCAATTGTTTCTTAAGATTTTCCATATTCTTCATTTTCTCTTTTTTCCATTGCTCCCGTTTTGCAGCATTTTCTGGGCTCATCCACTGCTTCCGTAGCGTTTTCTTTTCCTTAAGGACTTTGGTCCATTCTCCCTTTTTTTCCGGAGTATATTGGTCAACCCATGAAAGCAGCTTCTCCTCTCTCTCCTTCATCATTGCCTGCCAGTCTTTATGCATCAAGTGGCGGTGTTGGCCTTCTTGGCAATTACAAGGTTTTTCCTCATGATCCACCGGGGTAGATTCATGTGCTGCAGCAAAATTTGGTATGGAGAAAACCAATGCCATTGATAAACATAACAATTTAAGCTTCATAACTATCGCCTTCCATTCTTCCTAGAAATTAAATCACTAATTTATCATTCCCTGAATGTCAAAAAAAATTTACCAATTCGACAAAAATTTAGTTAAAAAGCTCTTGAGGAATTTACTAGTTTATCGTATCCTAAAAATATAAAGATAATGTGAAATATTTCACATAAAGTTATGGAGCAATAGCTCATTTTTTTCGCACTTAATTGTGAAATATATCACAAACATTACATAAAAATAGTATTAGGAGTGGGGAACTATGACAAAGCCAAAAATCGTCATCCTAGGTGCGGGATATGGAGGAATCATTACTAGTAAAAGTTTAGAAAAATTATTAAAATCCGGGGAAGCAGATGTTACACTCATCAATAAACACGACTATCATTACCTAACAACACAACTTCATAAGACAGGAGTGGGAACTGCCGCAGATCGTCAAATTGCCATGTCTATACCTGAACTAATCAATCCTGCAAAAACACGGTTTCTCAAAGCAGCTGTATCCTCAGTTGATATCCATTCCCAAGGTGTCCACTTAGAGGGCGGTGAAACCGTTACTTATGACTATTTATTAATTGCCCTTGGATTTGAAGTAGAAACCTTTGGCATTCCAGGTGTAAAAGAAAATGCTTTTAAGATTCGCAGCTTTAGAAGTACAAAAATTATTTACCATCAAATCGTTAAACAATTTAACCTATATAAACAGGATTATGACCCTTCCCGGTTAACTTTTGTTGTAGCTGGTGGAGGATTTACTGGAATCGAAATGCTCGGCGAATTAGCTGATGGTCTGCCAAAACTTTGCAAAGAACACGATATACCATTTGAAAAAATAAGAATTATCGGCATTGAAGCAGCACCATCTGTCATTCCATTTTTCCCTAAGCAATCGATTGAATACACACAAGAGGTTTTAGAAAAGCGGAATATTGAGGTTATCACCGCTACCAAAATACTGGAATGTACACCTGAGAAGGTTTTACTTGAAAATAACCTCGAAATTCCAACAAGAACATTAATCTGGTCTTGTGGCGTTAAAGGAAATACGATTGTTCACAAATGGGGACTGCCGATTGAAAAAGGCAAAATTCCGGTTGATTCCTACCTTCGCGTTAAAAATTCGAAAAACATCTTCAGTATCGGAGACTGTTCATTATTCATGAAAGATGAAAAGAATGCTTTGCCCCCGACTGCACAAGTGGCATTGCAGCAAGCACCTGTTTGTGCGAAAAACATCGTTGCATCCATAAGAGGTGAATCTTTAAAAACGTTTGAATATCACCACAAAGGATCTGTGGCATCCATCGGTCTCATGGCCGCCGTGGGTAAAGTAGGTAATTTCCGCCTATCAGGGATGTTTGGAGCCTTTATGAAACAAGTTATTGAGGCTCGTTACTTGTTTAATCTGGGCGGACCATCATTAATTATCAAACAGCACTTTGGTGTAAGCCGTGAACAGGTAAATGAAATGGTGAAACAGTAAACATCACAAAATAGTATAAACTTTCCTGGCTGCAGGGTTTTCCCTCCCCTTGCAGCCAATTGATTAGAATAATCCCGAATACACCATGCCTTAAATCCCCCAACTTTAAGGCGATCAGCCCCATCCCAATTATTTAGAATGGGGCTGGTTTTATGCTCGTGTTAAATCCATTCTAAAAATTCAAGACGATTTCCAAACGGATCATGGACATGAATTCTACTTGCTCCTGGAAGATTATTGTCCGTGGTATAGGCAACATTCTTTTTCCTAAGAACCGTTATTAATTCTTCAATATTCTCTACAACGAAACCCGGATGTGCCTTTTTGGCTGGTGAAAATGGTTCCTCCACGCCAATATGAAGTTGAAACGTTCCAAACTCAAACCACACTCCGCCGCGTTTTTTTAATTCTTCGGGCTTTTCCACTTCTATTAAGCCGAGGACTCCGGCAAAAAATTCTCTTGCTGTGTCTTCACAGCTCTTGGGTGCTGCAAGCTGAACATGATCAATCTTTTTTATTACAAATGACATATAGACTCCCCCAGTTTTCTGTATTTTCACACTTTATTTTATAAAATTTTTAATGCCCCGGCAATTTTTTTAACAAAAAAAAGCAATCCCCACCGTAACAGGGATTACTTATCATTAATAAACATCTTTCTTAGTAAAGACGATAAATGAAACGAATAAAGCAACAGCCCACCAAACCAATAAAACCAGCATCGAGAAGGTGAGATTCATTCCCTCAATGGGCGGTGCTGTACCCTTCATATAGTCCGTTAACCGTAAATTCACCATAAAAAAGTATTTGGCCGATTGCCAAGAAGATACCATATTATTTAAGATTGCTCCTGAGATTAAGGCTGCGAGCATGACACCCATGCCCGCTGCCGTGCTGCGGATTAAAACAGAAAGCATGAACGATAAGGTTCCGACCACGATAGCAACAAACCAAACTAAGCCAAAATCCATCAACAAAAACTTCCAAAGGCTTAAAAGTTTAACCTCTGACGTATTTAACCCAGCATCCGTGACATTAAAGCCGGTCAAAATGGGTGCCCCCCAGCCTTTATAACCGAAGACTACACCCGAAATGAGATAGGAAAGGATGCCGGCAATGGCAATAATTAAGGATACCGCTAAACAAAGGGTGAAATATTTACTTAATAGCACCCTCCACCTCTTCACCGGTCTTGTCAATAACAGTTTGATCGAACCTAAACTGTGTTCAGAGGAAACTAAATCGCTGGCGATGACCATCACCATTAATGGGATAAAAAGATCGATTGAGTTTTCCAAAAAAATTCTCATAAACGTCGGTGCACCGGGCTCTGACGGATTAATATCATGATCCAAATAATATTGTTCCTGCTGCAAGGTTATTTGCAATTGTTTTTTCCACTCATCAGATATTCTGCTGCTGCTTAAACGGTTTGTCGTATCCACAATTTGCTGCTGTAAGATCGTGCGCCAATCACTTGTCCCAATTTTTTCCCGCTGAGTTTGGACTTGTTTATATTGTGCATATGTAAATAATATGACAAGAACACCAATAATGAGCGCAATAACAATCAGCCGCTTTTTGGCAATCAACTTCATCATTTCATTTTGGATCAGTTTATTCAATGCTGTCACCCCCCGTGAGTTCGAGGAATAAATCTTCCAGCACCGGCATTTTTCGATTCATTTCAGTTACCGCTACCCCCGCTTCAACAAGCTGTTTATTCCATTCCGGTATTTTCGTCTCATCAAATTCTGTTAGAATCGTACCGTCTTCTTTTGCCTCAATGGCGGTTAAACTTTCTAAAACTTGTTTTCCCTTAGCAAAAGGGGTAATGTGCCAAACTACCCTTTCGCGATTAGCTAACAGATGCTGGACGGTGTCAACGCGAATGATTGTCCCTTTTGAAATGATTGCCACCCGGTCACAAAGCAATTGAATTTCACTCAATAAATGGCTGGAGACAAGGACACTCAGCCCTTCCTGTTCCGCTAGAAACCGAATAAATTGCCGCATTTCACGTATCCCTGCCGGATCCAATCCATTTGTTGGTTCATCGAGAATTAATACTTTGGGTTCCCCTAAAAGTGCCTGGGCAATCCCAAGACGCTGCCGCATCCCAAGAGAATAGGTTTTTACTTTATCATGAATTCTTTCCGTTAATCCAACAAGCTCGACGACTTCTTCAATCCGATTATCCCCGATACGATCAAGCATCCGGGCAAAGTGAAGCAAATTATTGTAGCCCGACAGGTATGGATATAGTTCCGGATTTTCAACGATACAGCCAAGATTACTTACCGCATCCTGAAATTGATCTTCAATACTATAACCGCAAATGTGGACACTTCCCGATGTCGGTTTAATCAAACCGACTAGCATACGGATGGTTGTTGTTTTCCCGGCACCATTCGGTCCCAAAAAGCCAAACACTTCCCCTTCACGCAAATCGAAGGTTAGCCCCTTGATAATTTCTCTTTTCCCAATCACTTTTTTTACATCTTTAACCGATAACGTAATTTTTTTCTCCATCAATAACACTCCTTACCAGGTGAGCAATGAGGCTACTCGTTCAGCAATTAACCGGTACCCTTTTGAATTTGGGTGAAACTTGTCAGAATACAGATAGTCGTTTACCTTTAGCTCAAACAAGTCAAACGTTGGTACAAACACGATTTTAGGATAGACGGCACTTACTTCTGCGCTGTCATAATTCCATTGGCGTATCACTTTGGACATTTCTTTCCCTTGATCTAATTCAATAAATGGATTATACAATCCTATAAAAAATACATTTGCTTTTTTGTTATTTTTGCGTATTTGTTCAAAAGTAAATTTTAAGTTATCAAGGTATTTCTTTTCAATCGAGACAATGTCTTCGGTTTTAAAATCGGCTAATCCTTGACCACCGCGGAACAAATCATTCCCGCCTATCGTCACCAATACCATATCCGCTTTTTGAATTTGCCTTCCTATTTCGGTTTGTTGAACCTGTTTACGCAGCTGGTCGGATCTTTGACCGTTAATGCCTAAGTTGGTAAGCTGAACGGGACGCTTAGACTTTTCTTTTATTTCATCCATCAGGACTCCCACATAGCCTTTTCCCGTTTCATCACCAGTGCCCCGTGTGAGGGAATCACCTAATGCCACAATGGTTAACCCCTTTTTGTTTTCCACCTTTTTGTTAACGGTGGTGGTCTCCGGAACTTTTTCCGGTTTACCGGCATAATACTCCCCGACCGCCCAGCCAAGCCCAATCAGCCAGAGAAGACAAAATAATACCGCTATAGCAGTAATCGAACGTATGACATTTTTATTCATGAAAGACATCCTTTCTGGCCTTTTCTATTATTTAATCATAGTTGTGAGATGATTCAAACTTTCAATGCCGACATTTCGAATTAAATATTACAATGCTCATTAAATCTACCTTTTCTCTCTTAAAAACCTTTATTTCAAATAAAATAAAGCCGGTTCCCAAATTTAATTGGAAATCGGCTTTCTCCTTATCTATTCTTCTAAATCCCCTTTTGGGCCAAAGAATTCGAAATGAATTCTTTCTTCAAAAACTCCTAAATCTTTAAGCGAACGGTTTATTGCTTTCATAAATGGAACCGGCCCGCAAAAATAAAAGTCTGCATCCTCTATGGAAATATTGCTCTTTAACCAATCACGAGTGATATAGCCCTCCACATCAAAGCGATTGTTCAACCGATCTTCTTCTGTTGGTGCATCATAAAAAATAAATGAATTTACGTGGTCAAGCGCTGCTAATTCTTCCACTTCGTCTCTTAGGGCATGTACATTACTATTAGCGGCTGCATGAACAAACGTTACCTTACGTCCTTGCTGCATTTTAACAACTGTTTTTAACATACTCATCATTGGTGTTAAACCAACACCACCACTTAGCAGCACAACAGGGGTTGTTTTTTCTGTATCAAGCACAAAATCACCAGCAGGTGCACTAATTTTTAGAATGTCCCCTTCATTTACATCATTATGCAGGTAATTGGACACCCTTCCGTCAGGATTTGCGGTTCCTGCCTCACGCTTCACACTAATACGATAATAATCTTTTCCAGGTGCATCTGAAAGACTGTATTGGCGAATATGTGTAAACTCTTCTCCCTCTATTTCTAGTTTTATACTAATATACTGACCAGGGATAAAGCCTGCAATTCCTTTCTGATCTTCCGGTTTTAAATAAAAAGAGGTTATTACATCACTTTCGACTACCTTTCGATCAACCATAAAGCTGCGGAAGCCATCCCAACCGCCTGCTTGGTTCTCTGCTTCCTCATACATTTCTGCCTCTACACTGATGAAGGCATCGGCAATGACGTTATAAGCTTCGGCCCAGGCATTGATAATTTCGTCCGTTGCGGCATCTCCTAATACATCCTTAATCGCTAATAATAGATGCTTGCCAACAATTGGATAATGCTCAGGCTTTATTCCAAGGCTTCTATGTTTATGGGCAATTTGTGTTACGACAGGAAGGATGGCTTCAAGATTGTCAATATACATTGCTGCAGCGTATACCGTACCTGCAAGTGCTTTTTGCTGTCTCCCCTGTTTTTGATTAGCATGATTAAAGATATTTAATAATTCAGGATGATTTCCGAACATTAATTGATAAAAGCGAGTTGTAATGGTTTCACCGTGTTGTTCTAATACTGGTACAGTTGATTTAATGATCTCAATTGTTTTCTGATCTAGCATGTTATATACACTCCTTATTTGTGTTTTCACTATGAACATAGTGTTAAGTATATGAAATGCCGCACACAGATTAAGTGATATAAATCACACATAACTATATTTGCATTATTTATTGATAGCAATTTCACAAATTGTTCACTTTTGAACATGACAAATGTAACTAGTCAGTTGGTATCCATTTTTATATGGTTATTCTAGTTAGAAATAACCACTGGAGGAAGAGGATTAGATGAACAAACCAAAGATTGCGTGGATTACTGACACGACCGCTTCTCTAAGCAAAGAGTTTATTGAACAACATCATATTCATGTTATTCCACTGCACGTTGTGATTAATGATGAATTTTATAAAGAGACTATTGATATTTCGGATAAAGAATTTTATGAACGAATGAAAAATGAGGAAGGCAAATTTCAAACCTCTCAACCATCGATTAATGATTTTGTTGAGCTATATAGCAAATTAAAGAAAGACTATGACTGCGGGATTGCCATCCATGCCTCAAGTTTATTGACTGGTACCTATCAATCGTCGGTTATGGCAGCAGGCATGGAAGAGTTTAAATTGTTTGCGATAGATTCACAAACCGGTTCATACCCTCTTTCGCATTTGATAAAAAAAGGGATAGAATTAGTAGAATTAGGGGTTAATGTCGATGAAGTGGTAGCACAATTAAATGCATTACGTGAGCACACTCGGCTTTTTTTGGTTCCCTCAAATCTAGATCAGCTCCATAAAAGCGGTCGGGTTTCAGGCGGTCAAAAAATATTAGCGTCTCTCTTTAATATCAAACCTATTTTATCGATTGAAGAAGGTGCTGCAAAAATAAAGGACAAAGTTCGCACCGAAAAGAAGGCTTTTGCTTGGCTGATCAATAAACTAAAGGAAGATATTGAAACCAAATTAGTTCAGAAAGTGGCCATCGTCCATGCAAATGATATAGAAAAGGCAGAGCTGCTTGAAAAACAGGTAAACGATTCATTTCCTGCTATTGAAACCGAAAAATTAATGCTCATAACAGTCGCCGGCGTGCATACTGGGGTTGGAACACTGGGGCTTTCGTGGGTATGTGAATAACATTGAAAAGGTGAATGGTATTACCTGCACTTTTTTATATTATAGACTGTCATTTTATGGTACTATTTAAATAATGACTTTAGGAAACGGATTGGAATGGATGAAGAAAAAGAAAAGAATAGGATCAATATTTCGGATTCTCGTGATTTTAGGTCTAATCTATGCCGGCTTTCTGCAATATAAAATTAGCCAGTCTAGTAACGTAGATACACCTAAGAACGCTGATTATTTAATTGTGCTTGGGGCAAGAGTAAAAGGTACCGTTCCCACACTTGCATTTGCCAGCAGAATTAATGCAGCCGCGAAATATGCTTTGGAAAATCAGGATACCATCATTATTGCTTCCGGGGGCAAAGGATCCGGTGAAGAAATCTCCGAAGCGGAATCCATCAAGCGGGAACTTGTAAAACAAGGAATTAATGAATCTATGATTATGTTGGAAGATCGTTCAACTGATACCTATGAAAATATTCATTTTTCAAAAAAGCTTATCCCCCGGGAGGCAAAGTCTGGGCTTGTGGTGACAAATACGTTTCATCTGTACCGTGCTCTCTCAATAGCCCGCGATCAAGGTTTAGATGTGCAGGGGCTCCCTGCAAAGACGCCCTTGAAAGCGGTAATAAAATCCTACACCCGTGAGTATTTAGCAATTACTAAATTCTATTTAAAAAGGTATATACTTTGAAAAACTCGACTAATGAGGTCGAGTTTTTCTTTTCCTCATTTCAGGATTTTAGCGAAAACACATGTATCTCTTACTTCTTTCCCATCCCCTGATAATCCATCATTAAGTAAAATACCCTCTAACGTAAATCCTAACTTTTCAGGAATAGCCCGACTTCGGACATTCTTAGCATCACAACGAATCTCGACACGTTTTGCATTCAAATTGGTAAAGGCAAAATTTATGATTGCCTCTGCTGCTTCAGTAATATACCCTTTTCCACTATACCGGGTATCAACCCAATATCCGATTTCAAATTTAGGGATGTCCCAGTTTATTCTATGTAAGCCCGAAGATGCAATAAATTCGCCTGATTCTTTATGAAAAATATGAAGGCGTAAATCCTCGCGCGTGAAAAACTTCGCATAGGCCTCCCTTATGTTTACCTCGACATCTTCTTCTGTTTGCCCTATATGTGCCCACGGCATCCAAGGTTTCAGTTCATTTAAGGAGGCTAGCATTGCTTGATGCACGGCTTTTCCGTCACCAGGCATTGGCTTTCGGATTAATAATCTTTCAGTGTGGAATTCATCTGGAAAATCTATTAGGATTGGTTTCATTTTTCAGTTCCTCCTATCTGATTATTTACTATTCGCTAGAATTGATGGGATTCCTTTTTTTAAAAATATAATTTATCAAGTAATTGAGATTCGCTCATTGAAAGGTAAAATTCGCTAATAAAATGCCTATATTCGCTCATTGAACACCAAAATCCGCTCATTGAAAGCATATATTCGCTTATAGGAGATATTTTTCTTCAAAAAGGACTATTCATGATACTTTTTTCCGAAAAAAAGACCCTCCCATAAAGGAAGAGCCTCTCCATTACCTAATTTTAATAAGCTTTTGCCCAATAAACCATCTGTTTTGCTTCTTTTCCGCAACAAACGCAGTTTTCGGCCAGATTTTCTTGTTCAAATGGGATACAACGTGATGTTGCTCCTGCATCTTCCTTGATTTTCTCCTCACAGGCTAATTCTCCGCACCACATGGCTTTGATGAAGCCTGGTTTTGCTTCAAGGGATTCCTTTAATTCAGGAAGGGTTAAGGCAACCGTTGTTCTTTCTTCGCGATGCTTAAGTGCCTTGTTGTATAAATTGGATTGAATGTCATCCAGTAATTCAACGAGCTTCATTTCTAACTCATCCAAAGGAACAATGACCTTTTCTAATGTATCCCGTCTTACTAAAACAACTTGCTTTTTCTCAATGTCTTTTGGCCCAACTTCAAGACGAACTGGAATCCCCTTCATTTCGTACTCATTGAATTTCCAGCCTGGCTTTTTATCGCTGGCATCGATATCAACCCGTGCGACCGAACCAAGTGATTTTTTCAACTCATAAGCAAAATCAAGAACGCCCTCTTTATGCTGCGCAATCGGTACAATCATGACTTGTTTTGGTGCGGCATTTGGCGGAATGACTAGTCCGCGGTCATCGCCGTGCACCATGATCAATGCACCAATAATCCTTGTTGTGAAGCCCCATGATGTTTGATGCACATATTGCAGCTTTCCTTCTTTGTCTGTGTATTGTATACCGAAAGCTTCGGCAAATCCAGTACCAAAATGGTGGGAAGTACCAGATTGTAGTGCTTTCCCATCATGCATCAAGCTTTCAATTGTAAAAGTAGCTTTTGCACCAGCGAATTTTTCCTTCTCTGTTTTTTGTCCTTTTACTACAGGAATCGCAAGAACGGTTTCACAAAGTTCGGCATATACATTCAGCATCTTGATCGTTTCTTCCATCGCGTCTTTATCAGTCGCATGAGCAGTGTGTCCTTCCTGCCATAAAAACTCTAATGTACGTAGGAATGGACGGGTTGTTTTTTCCCAACGGACAACATTGGCCCATTGGTTATATAGCTTTGGTAAATCTCTGTGAGAATGAATGATTTTACTATAATGTTCGCAGAATAGCACCTCGGATGTCGGGCGCACAACCAGCCGCTCAGCCAATGGTTCAGAACCGCCATGGGTTACCCATGCCACTTCAGGGGCAAATCCTTCGACGTGATCCTTCTCTTTTTGAAGCAGGCTTTCTGGAATAAACAACGGCATATAAACATTTTCATGCCCTGTTTCCTTAATCCGATTGTCTAATTCATTTTTAATATTATCCCAAAGCGCATAGCCATATGGTCGAATAATCATCGATCCGCGTACGCTTGAATAGTCAATTAAATCTGCTTTCGTCACAACATCTGTATACCACTGGGCGAAATCCTCGTCCATACTGGTTACATCTTTTACAAATTCCTTAGCCATTTTTGACACCTCATTAATATTTTTAAATGCAAAAAGACCTCAATCCTCAAAAGGGACCAAGGCCTGGCGGTACCACCCTAACTTCATAAAGCAAGTGCTTTATACTCTTTCCATGGTAACGGAGTTTATCCGCATGTATCTTCAAGTGCATCCGATACAGAACTCAGAGGCAGGTTCAAATGACTGTCTTAAGAAACCTCGCACCATTGGTTTCCTCTCTTGATAAGACCATTTCACTTTACTAATCCCCGTCATTGTTTCAATAGTATTTTTTCAAAATTATATCCGTACCACTCGCAAATGTCAATTCCTATGGTGGAATATTTTTCTTTCATGCTACTTTAAACAAATTATTATATGGGTTAAAATGCATGTAAAAGAAAAAGTGAGGTGATTTGCGTGCAAAAGGAGGACAAAGACGGTCTCGATATAGAGGAAGAAGAAAAGGAATTTTTACTTGAATACATTCGGATGCAAAATGAAGCACTTAAACGTATTTTCAAAAATACACTCGATAAAGAAAAAGAAGAATAATTTCCCCAATCCTCCCCTTCTTACCCAATATTCATAAAACGTTCATATCCCTTATACCTTCAAGGCAGTAATTTGCATTTATAATACTCTTATGTTGTTTATTTCTAAAGGCCACCACATAAGAGGAGACGAATCATGAGCATTTTTTCGATTATTTCAGCTGTTTTTGTTGCCATTGGCACAGGCTATTCTATTTATCTTGTTTACCGTCATAAAAACAAATTGACTAACACCCCGGGAATGATGATTAGCATGGTTATTGCCGTTATTACGGGCTTGCTATCCGGCAGTATGATCGGAATTACCTCTGGTGAAACATTTCTTGTCGTTGGTGTCAGTATGATTATTGGTTTCGTCGTTGGTTTCTTGGCCGGGCACCCGGTGGGACTATTAGCCATCCTCATGGGGGCTATTTCCGGCTTAATGGGTGGCATTAATGGCGCTATTCTTGGAGTTTTCCTGCAATTCATTAACCCTACAATTTTACTTGGTATTTTATTAGGTTTTTATATTGTTATTATCGGGTTTGTCATTGTATATATTAAAGTTGCCACAAACAGTAAATTTTCAATCAACACGCAGGAGCTATCCCCTTTTGCGATTATTGCAGGTGGGGTGGTGCTCATTTCATTATTTTTATTTATGTATAGCAGCGATATGGTGGAAATCCCTGGGGAAAATGAACCCCTGCAAACACAAGCTTCAAATAATCAGACCGTTAAGAAAACAGAACTTGATGTTACCAAAGAAAGCACACCTAAAGTGAAGATGCTTGTAACGGAAAAAGGCTACACACCAAACGTCATTCGGGTGAAAAAAGGGGTACCAGTTGAACTTGAAATTGAAAATCCGCTTGAAAACAATAGCTGTTTATCCACCTTTATGATTCCGGATTTTCATGTAAATAACATAAATTTGAAGACCGGAACCACCAATCTATCATTCACACCTGACAAAACGGGAGAATACACCTTTAGCTGTGGTATGAAAATGTTTAAGGGTACCGTCATCGTGGAATAAATAAAAAACAAACCTGTGAGCGAAGGTAACGGGTTCTCTTTAGGGGGACAATAGTTTATATTCATCACTATATTTAGCCATAAAAAAAACACCCCAAAAGTCAGATTTCACTCTAACTTTTGGGGTGCAGTACAAAATGTCTCTTTTTAGTAGTTATAAATTAGCCACTAATAACGGTTCCTGAAGAAGTTATAGAGAAAAAGGCAACGTACCCCAATACCATAAATACCTGAAGAATAATGCCAACTATACTACAAATTAAACCTGCGGTTGCTAATCCTCTACCATTTTCATTTGTCTTATCAATTTGCTTTACAGCTTTTCTTGAAAATACAATTCCAATAATGCCTAAGATTACACCTATAAAAGGAATAAATAAAGATAAGATACCGACAGTTAAAGAAATTACTGAATTATTGTTTGTTTGATTTTTTTCGGACATTTTCTACCCTCACTCCTTTAGATAATTTTACCATTATTTATTTATCTTAGATATAAAATATCTTTATTTAGGGAAAATGGCCACACCTATAGCTATTAAAATTGCACTTCATATCTAATGTACAATGGCTATTGTACAATGTTAAATTTATGCTAATATTGGTGCTATTTTTATCAGATTTTCTAAACAAATGGCTCTATTTCAATAAAGAATGCCTATCCGCTATTTTGAATAGGTCGCGATTTAATAAGCTAATTTACTATTTTGTCCCCCAGAAGAGAACCCGCCCGTTGTCAGCGAAGGCAGGTTTGTTTTTTTTATTCCATCTTATCAAACACAAGGACATATGTTTTACGGTCACCATCATCATAGGTTACTACAATGGGAATAATCGTTTTAGGATCATCTTCTAACTGAATGGTTTTGCTGCTTTCACCATTAATTGTTATTGTGGAGGCATTGTAGCTTGCGGTTGGACTAATGGTGATCGTTTTTGCTTCCTTTGAAACTGCTATATGGTAGGTAAATTTATCTTTACTAAAAGTGCCGTCCCAAGTACCCTCAGAAACTGTTAGGGAAGAAAGTGTTGCCTTACTTGTTTTTTGCTCTGGAGCTGAGTTTTGCTGCAGACTAGTTGGCTGGAAAGAAATATTACTGTTATTCCGCGATGAATTATTATTATTTGATGAATTGTTGGGTGCCAAACTTGTGGCTGCAGCTTTGGTTACATGTATTGTATAAGTTCTCTTATCACCATTTTCTGCTGTAACGGCAATGACTATGTCTGTTTTTCCATCCGCGAGTTTTACGGAAATACCTGCCCCCTTGACTAAAGTTCCATTCACTTCGATGGTTGCTGTCTTATCAATTGATGTAGGGGTAACCATGATGGCATTAACATCATTTGTTACTTGAACAGTATAATCAGTTATTGCAGAAGAAAATGCCGGCGTGAGTGCTCCCGCAGATAGTTTAATATTTTGCAATAGATTATTTTCATTTTGTTGTCTTGTAATCGTTAAGGTATAAGTATTTGCTGTTTCTATATACTATCATAATAAAATAGTGAAATTTGGACTTACTTTACCCTTTAATGCTTAAGATAACCGTAATTTTCATGTTCCTCTGATTAAGAAACCTCTATGTTATCATCATGCTGTTTCTTCCATTTTCGCTCGGCACTGCACGAAAATGTGCTTGTACCAATTGAACATATTATGAAGGGCAATCCTTAAGATTTTCTTAAAAAAAAATAGCCCAAAATTTAACTTCTTTGGGCCTTAGGAAAAATAATTTCAATTGAAGTCCCTTTGCCTTGGGTACTTTGAACTTTTGTTTTACCGTAGTGTTTATCAATAATCCATTTAGCGATTGATAATCCTAGTCCGGTTCCTTCTGCGGCGGTTCTTGACTTATCACTTTGATAAAAACGATCAAAGATTTTCGGTATATCCTTTTCAGGAATACCAATCCCGTTATCCTTGACTTGTAAGAAAAGCGAAGTGTGACTTTGCCTGCACGAAAGCAAGATCTCTCCGCCTTCGTGTGTATACTTCATGGCATTGTCCAATAAAATAACGATTAGCTGATGTATTCTCTCTTTATCGGCAAAAAAATGAACAGATTCAGCAGCTTCTAGGCTTAGTGACTTTTCTTGATAAAAAGCAATTTCATCATATTGCTGTATAATTTCCCTTAGAAGCTCGTCTAATAAGAAATCAGACTTTTTCATTTCAATTTGATCGGAATCCGATCTCGCAAGAGTTAGTAAATTTGTTACTAGTTTAGACAGCCGCCTTGATTCTTTGGAAATCGTCGAAATATCGAGAATTTTATCTTGTACAGTCGCTCCTGGGGTTCGAAAAAGTAAATCTGTTTTTGCTTGTATAACGGCTAAAGGCGTTCTTAGTTCGTGTGAAGCATCTGAAACAAACTCCTGCTGCTTTTGCCAGGCGTTTTTAATCGGCACTAAAGCTCTTCCCGCCAAGAAAAAACCAGAAGCAACTGCGCAAATTACTCCTAGACCACACCCTAGCAGAATAATTAATAGTAGTCTGTCTAATAATTCCTTTTCAGAATTTACATTACGGATTAATTGGACCGTTATTTCTCCAACTTGAGGAAATCTTACTTTAAAGGCGATATAGCGAAATGAAAAATCTTCCACCTTTACATCCTGTAATGTATCTAATATCTTTGGTTGAATGAGCTTTTGATGATCCGTTAAAATACCAAAATCACGATTTTGTTCTGCCAGAAGCTGATTTTGCTCATCCCATATCAGAGTTAAGATTCTTGGGTCTTTTCCAATAAACCTATGTCTTGGTCCTTCTGCATCTTTCCATTGACCTGGCTGACCTTGGTTTTTGAAAAAATCAACCGATTCCATTAACGTTTGGTTCACATCCTTATAGAGCCTATTCTGAGTATAGAAATAAATAGTGCTTCCAAGAATGCTAATCAAGATAATAAATACTAAGGAGTTTAACAACGTTAGCCGAATATGTGTTTGACGAAACATAATAGTCTCCTATTCTTCGTTAAGCATGTAGCCGACACCACGGATGGTTTTAATATCAGCATGATAACCAAACGGTTCTAATTTTTTTCGGAGATGGTGCATAAACACTTCGACAATAGCAATAGTTGTATCTGAATCAAATCCCCAAACACGGTCATATATTTGTTCTTTTGTTAAAATTGCTCCTTTGTTTTGGATCATAAATTCCAGAAGCTCGTATTGTTTAGATGTTAATTTGATAGAATCACCATTTGCAATAATATCCCTTTCCTTCCCCAGAAGTTCAATCCCGCGATATTGTATCGTTTGATTTGTCGTAAGGCTGCCGCTGCGCCTTAATAGTGCGCGGATTCTTGCCTTTAATTCTGCCGCTTGAAACGGTTTAACTAGATAGTCATCACCGCCGTTATCCAGTCCTTTTACCCGATCCTCCAAGGAATCCCTAGCTGTTAAGAAGAGTACAGGTGTTTTCAACCCTTTCTTTCGAATTTCCTGTAAAACCTCGAAGCCGTCAATTTCCGGAATCATCACATCAAGCACAATGGCATCATGAATATTTTGCATTGCTAAAAATAATGCATCTTCCCCATTCGATGCCTGGTCTACTTCGAATTCATCTGATAAAAGCTGAACAATTGACTCTAATAAAGGAATATTATCTTCTACCACTAATAAGCGCATATCAAACTCTCCAATTAATTATTGATTTTTCTATCATTCATTATATAGCAATAAAGCGGACGAAACATATTTGTGTCCGCTTTTTACCTTTTGCTATTATTCATAACGAAGCGCTTGGATTGGATTTAACTTTGAAGCCTTATTTGCTGGGAATACACCAAATACCACTCCGACCGCTAATGAAAATAAGAAAGACGAAAACATAATGGAGGATGTGAATGTGACAGTTAAATTTAATAGTGCTGATAATAGTTTCCCCAATCCTACTCCCGTTAGAATCCCTATTAGTCCACCGACTCCACTTAATACCACAGCTTCGATAAGGAATTGGAGAAGGACATCGCGCCTTTTAGCTCCAATTGCTTTTCGAATCCCTATTTCTTTTGTTCTTTCCGAAACAGATACCAGCATGATATTCATGATACCAATTCCACCTACAAGCAATGAAATACTGGCAATACCGCCTAACATCATCGTCATTGTATCATTGACGGAGCTCATCGTATCCATTAGATCCTGCTGGTTCGTTACACTATACGAATCACTTTTGTTAGGAAATAATGAAGCCATTTTCATTTCTACTTCGTTCATCACAAAATCCATTTGATCTTCACTTTTTCCTTGTAAATAAACCTGACTGATCGTCGTACTCTTAACCAAGCGTTGTCCCGTACTTAAAGGAACGATTATAACATTATCACCGCTTTGTCCCAAGGAACTTCCTTTAGAAACGAGAACGCCAACAACTTTGAAGGAGGTTCCATCAATTTGAAGATATTGACCGACTGGGTTTTCTGTTCCAAAATAAGAGGAAGCTGTATCCGAACCAATGACCGCAATCTTCTGTCGATATTCAATATCTAAGTCGGTAATAAATCGGCCTTGGCTAACCTTTGCATCTCGAACAGATGAATAGGCAGCGTTTGTTCCGATTAAAGAAACCTGTGATGTTGTTCTATCTTTTTTCACATTTACACGTCCCTGAACGACAGGTGCCACCGCTTTAACTCCGTTTAATTTACTTAACCCATCAATTTTATCTTCCGATAAGACAATATCTGTTCCAAAGGAATTAATCGTTAATAAATTTGTACCTAATTGATTAATTCGACTTGTTACATTTTGAGCAGACCCTTGTGCAATAGAGACGAGAATGATCACTGAGGACACCCCAATGATCATCCCTAGCATTGTTAATGCCGACCTAAGTTTATTTCCTTTAATACTCCGGAGTGCCATCTTAATAGATTGCCATATTCCCAATTAGTTCACCCCCGTTCTCTTGCAGCTGCCCATCCTGAATACTGACCATTCTTTTTGCTTGTTGGGCAATCGTTAAATCATGTGTTATTAAAATAATCGTATGGCCTAACTCGTTTAATTCTTGTATTAAATATAATATCTCCTGACTCGTCTTGCTATCTAAGGCTCCAGTCGGTTCATCCGCAAGTAGAATCGAAGGATTACCTGCAAGGGCTCTGGCAATGGCAACCCGTTGCTGCTGTCCCCCCGAAAGCTGGGTTGGCAAATGTCCTGCACGCTCTCTTAACCCAACTTTCTCTAGACTCTCTAAGGATTTTTCACGCCGTTCTTTCGCAGGTATACCCGCATAAAGCAAGGGAAGTTCCACATTCTCAAGAGCTGATAATTTGGTTAACAGATTAAAATTTTGAAAAATAAAGCCAATTTTTTGATTTCGAATTACCGCTAGCTGATTGTCATTCATTTTTCCAATATCTTTACCATCCAGTAAATACGTTCCGGATTCCGGCAGGTCCAGGCAGCCAATCATATTCATCAAGGTCGACTTTCCTGAACCGGAAGGACCGATAATGGCTAAAAATTCACCCTTGTCAATTTCAATGGATACATCATTTAACGCACGGACAGTCTCACCGCCAAGTTTATAGGTTTTCATTAGATTCCTAATTTGAATAATAGGTGTACCCATTAATTTCCGCTCCTTCCGCCAAATTGTGCTCGTCCACCCCCACTGCGGTTCATTCCTCCCATATTACCAAAACCGCCCATTCCACCTCCAAAGCTTCCTTGCATCGTTCTCATTTGATTACCGGAGGAGTTTCCAGTTGCTAATTGTGGTAATTGAACCGTATCACCTTCAGAAAGACCATCAGTGATTTCAACAAAATCTTCATTCGCTAAACCCGTTTTCACTGTTATTTGCGCTTTTCCTGAATTCGCATTGTCTGTACCTGCCGAAGCCGCGATGACATATTTTTCACCATTGACTGTATGAACCGCATCCAGTGGTACATAAAGAGTATTTTCTTTACTAGCTGTTAGGATACTTGCTTCCGTGCTCATCCCTACTTTAAGATGATCTGGTTTGTCGATATGGATAGTGACATCAAAATTGGAGACGCCGTTTGTTGCTGCTCCCTCTTCCGCAACTGTTGTTACTGTTCCAGTGAAAATTTGGTCGGGAAACGCATTTACTTTTAAGGCTACAGTTTGATCTTTTTCGATTTTTGGAATATCAAGTTCATCAATTTGTACTACGGTTTGTAAGTCTTTGTAGTTGGTTAGATGGGCGACAACTTGTCCGTTATTAACTCGTTCACCATTTAGAACAGATATAGCAGTGATCACGCCATCAGCTGGTGCTATTATTGGATCACTTCCATCTATATAAGTCATCAGTACTGCTCCTTTTTTGACTTCCTCTCCTGAAGCAACTAACACTTCATCTATTTCATTGTTATCGATTAACGACTTTATATCTTCGTTCGTAACCGACTGCACCGTCCCAGACCCGCTAATCTTGACCTCTAATGTTCCTTTTTGAACATTTGCTGTCCTTACCAGTGCTGAAGCTGTCTGCGTACTTGTTTTTGATGAGTACCATTGGTATCCAACAAATCCAACTACCAGTACCCCTACTACAATTAAAATCCATTTTTTCATCTATGCTTACTCCTTTTCTGATCCCGGTCATGTGGCCAGAATGTGATTTAGAATAAGCCTATTATTACGTTTGTTCCTTAACATTTCCTTAAAGGAAATGATAAGAATGTTATAGTAGTCTAACGCTTTAATATGGTGAAATAATTAATAATTTAAAAAATTCTTTCTCTTGTGTAATATTCTGTTATATAATAATAAACATAAAGGAAAAAGGGGGAAATTTATGGAGAACTTTGTAAATTGGTTGAATGGAATTATTTGGAGTCAGGCATTAATTTATTTGTGTTTAGGGGTGGGGCTGTTTTACACACTTGCAACTAGGTTTCTTCAAGTCAGGCATATGAAAGATATCGTATCGTTAATGTTTAAAGGGGGAAAATCTGATGCCGGTATTTCTTCATTCCAAGCCTTAAGTCTTTCGTTATCAGGCCGCGTTGGTACAGGAAACATTGCCGGCGTTGCAACCGCTATTGCATTTGGAGGACCGGGAGCGGTTTTCTGGATGTGGATGATGGCCTTCTTAGGTGCAGGTTCAGCATTCATCGAATCTACCTTAGGACAAGTGTATAAAACAAAACAGGATGGTCAATTCCGTGGCGGCCCTGCATATTACATAGAAAAAGGACTAAACATTAAATGGTATGCTGTTTTATTCGCCATTGTAACAGTTATTGCAACAGGAGTGCTTTTACCTGGGGTTCAAGCAAATAGTATTTCCCTAAGTGTTGAAAACGCTTTCGGAATTAATCCAGCGATTACCGGCGGCGTCATTGTATTGTTCCTCGCGATCATCATCTTTGGCGGCGTAAAACGAATCGCTCGTGTTGCTGAAATTGTTGTCCCTTTCATGGCGTTAGCTTATATTTTAGTCGCTCTTACTATTACGTTTATGAATATTTCTGAATTACCAGGTGTATTAAAACTAATCTTCTCAAGTGCTTTCGGTGCAGATGCCGCATTTGGCGGGATCCTAGGTGCTGCCATTTCATGGGGAGTTAAACGTGGAATCTATTCAAATGAAGCGGGTCAAGGGACTGGTCCACATGCTGCAGCTGCGGCTGAGGTATCACATCCTGCCAAGCAAGGAATTGTACAAGCATTCTCTGTTTACGTAGATACGTTATTAGTTTGTTCTGCAACAGCATTCATGATTCTCATTACTGGTATGTACAATGTTACACCAGAGGGTGGAAAAGCGATTGTAACAAACCTTGGAAAAATGGAACCAGGTCCTGGCTATACACAAAAAGCGGTTGAAGCTGTATTCCCTGGCTTTGGGGCTCCATTTGTAGCACTTTCATTATTTTTCTTCGCTTTTACGACAATTATGGCCTATTATTATATGGCAGAAACAAACCTTGCCTATATTAATAGAAAAACAAAACGTCCTTGGACCATATTCCTTCTAAAGATAGTCATCTGCGGAATGGTATTCTATGGAAGTGTGAAAACAGCTGGTCTTGCTTGGGCATTAGGTGACGTAGGTGTAGGGAGTATGGCTTGGTTAAATATCATTGCGATTCTTCTCCTTACTAAACCGACATTAAAAGTGCTAAAAGACTATGAAGCACAATTAAAAGATGGGAAAGATCCTGTATTTGACCCTGTTAAGCTGGGAATAAAAAATGCAGATTATTGGGAACATGAGCATTCTACTCCACTTGAAACTGAAAAAACAGGCTGATGCATTGAATGGAATGAGGGGCTAACTTAGATAAGTTAGCCTCTCATTTCTTTTTGCCGAAAATAAAGTGAAACTTTTTGCCCCCTATCTCGTACAATTAAAGAACAGGCAAAGTATTTTTATAAACTAGAAGTTTTTCCCTTTATAGAAATTGCATTATAATCTACATAGAAACATTATGGATAAGGAGTGAAAAGTGTGGGTGTTACACTTAGTAAAGGGCAAAAGGTTGATCTAACGAAATCGCATCCCGGCCTGCAAAATGTAGTAGTCGGTTTGGGCTGGAATGGCAGCAGTCTTAGTTCCAATTTTGATTTGGATGCCTCAGCATTTTTATTAGGCGAATCTGGGAAAGTAAACAGTGATCAAGACTTTGTTTTTTATAACAACCCTAACGGCGGAAATGGCTCAATCATTTATAGCGGCGACAGCCGAATTGGTTCAGGTGTTAATGATGATGAACAGATCAGAATTGATTTGAACAAAGTACCTGCTCATATTCACCGAATTGCCTTTACCATTACGATTCACGACGCACAGGTAAAACGGCAAAATTTCGGACAAGTAGCAGAATCCTATGTTCGTATTTTTAATGAACTGACTAACGAAGAGCTGTTGCGATTTAACTTAGGCAGGAATTTTACGGTGGAAACGGCAATTGTTGCCGCTGAAGTATACCGTCATAACGGCGAATGGAAATTCAATGCGATTGCAAGTGGTTTTCAGGGTGGTTTAGCCGCTTTGTGCCGTAACTTTGGGATATCGGTTGATGATCCGCCAGCTAATGCACCGGCATCACCAGCAACTCAACAGCCAAATTATCAGCAAAATCAAATTCCTGGTAACAATTTTCAACCAACTAATTCGTTCCAGCAAAGTAATTCGAATCAATATGATCCATACCAGCAAAACCAAACTAGCTATAATCCATATCAACAAAACCAGCCGGGCAATAGCTCCTACCAGCAGCCGGCCTATGGGTATCCATCACAGACTGCAAACCCATCGTCATCTACCGCCCGTCAATCTTACGGTGGTGACGATATTATGTGCCCGCGCTGCCATTCAACAAATGTTCGAACCGGGAAAAAAGGATTTGGTCTCGGCAAAGCTGCCATTGGCGGATTAATCCTTGGCCCAGTCGGTTTATTGGGCGGTTTTATTGGGCAAAACCAATTAAAGTTCTCTTGTAATAGCTGCGGCAATAATTGGTCCCCTTCGCAAACGGATTATGCCGAATGGGCGAACAATCAAAAGCGAAAAGCACAGGATGTATTCAATCGCTATAAAAGTCAAGACGTTCTAGATGCAGTCGTTGCGGCATGCGCTTTAGTCGCAATGGCCGATGGATATCTAGACGCATCTGAACGGCAAAAAATGCTCGAATTTGTCAATCAAAGTGAAGAATTACGCGTCTTTGATACAAATAAAGTCATTCAGAAATTCAATTTATTCATTTCAAAAATGGAAAATGACCGCATGATGGGTCGTGCTGAAGCATTTCGTGCCCTTGGAAAAATAAGAACTAAGCCAGAAATAGCTCGCTTAGTTGCCCGCTATTGCATTGCTATTGGCTATGCGGATGGCAACTTCGACCCAACTGAACAGCAAATGGTTGCCGACATCTGCCGTGAACTTGGCTTAAACCCTGCTGAATTTCTTTCGTAACTTTAAAAGCCCCATTTCCAACAAGGAAATGGGGCTTTATTTATTTCCAGACTCGTTTGTTCTCAACTCTTTTTGTTAAACCATTTGCATCCAATCTTTCTAGAAACGGAATCATGTATTTTCTTGAAAGGTCAAGAACTTCCTTCGCTTCCCCGACTTCAAATTCAGAACCAGTTTGGCTGCGAAGTTTATCAACCGCTCCCCTGAACACTTCCCCATGATAGGCAAATTTCTCATCTAGTTGAACGATTAGCTGTTGGTCTTCCAAGAATTTCTTCAAATCAAACTCTAGTGTTTCCGGAATTCCAGCGGAAGAAAAATAGTCCTTTAGATACCGAACCTTAAGTCCATCCTTTTTTAATTCCATTAGCAGATTTTCAGTCCGTTTTTCCCAGCTTTTCGGAACATGCGGGACAAATGCTTTAAGGGACACGTATTGTTCTTTTCTCTTAAAAATTTCATTTGCAATCCCATTTTCCACAACAAAATCCAGCAATGATTTGGGAAACTTTTTTTGTAATACGTGCAAAAGCTCTGCCTTGTTTACCCCCGCCTTCATTGAATGAGTCAGATGGAATTCCTGTAATCTATCGAAAATATCTTCTTCAATGGAATTGATTATTGAATGAAGTGTATACTCTTTATCATTATATAAAACAAAGTCGTTATCGCTTAATTGCTCAGTTAATGCTTCATCATCAAGTGCAGTCCGTGTTATTAACTCATTTAGCTGAAGGCTCTTCCCTTCCACTAAAGCTGCCATGATTCGCTCCTTTGGGGTACCAACCTTTTTCTTCTCAAGATCTTCAACTGTCTGATTTCCGAAGCGATACTTATTTCCAAGTGGGTCAATAACCCAGCCGCCGCCAATTGTTTCCTGAGGGCTTGGCCTGCGTAAAATAAAGCGGTCGCCGCGTTTCGTTAGAATTTCTTCCTCAAGCCGCAGCTGACAAAGGATCTCGCCATTTTCTTCTTTAATCTCATTACGGTCAAAGAACACAATCCGTCCCATAACCTCCGCCGTACCAATATGAAGCTTGATTGGCATCCGCTGCTTGACCAGATGTTCAAGATCCTCCACTACCCGAATCGCCACATCTACAGTTCTCGTCACAATAAAATGTTCGGATGAAACAAGGACATCACCACGCTCTAAATCTTCCTTTGATACATTAGAAAGGTTGATTGCAGTCCTCTGTCCCGCATACGCCTTTTGGGCTTGTTTATGGTGGACTTGTATTTGCCTAGCCCTTACCTCCAGCCCGTTCGGCATTATTTTCAATGCTTGTCCTTCTTCAACGGTCCCTTCATAAACCGTTCCACGAACAACAGTGCCTTGACCTTTTACCGTGAACACTTGATCAATCGGAAGTCGGAATGCCCCTTTTGCATCACGCATTTCTTGTTCCATTAAGGTTTTGATAATCAGGTCTTTTGTTTCACCAATTCCTTTTTTTGATAAGCTGTCAACGAGCATAAATGGGGCACCCTCAAAAACTGTATTGGTTAGCTCTTCTAAAATATCATCCTTGACCAGTTCAATAAATTCTTCGTCTACCCTGTCAATCTTTGTAATCGCGATTACACCATTTTTTATCCCTAAAAATTTTAGGATGTCCAGATGTTCCCTTGTCTGTGGCATCACACCTTCATCAGCTGCAACGACCAGCACCACCAAATCAATTCCGGCAACTCCTGCAATCATTTGCCTGATAAACCGTTCATGTCCTGGAACATCAATTACGGAAATTTGGATTTCATCGTCTTCATATAATGGAGCAAATCCAAGTTCAATCGAGATTTGTCGTTCTTTTTCCTCTTTAAGTCGATCCGTATCCACATTGGTTAGGGCTTTCGTTAAAGAGGTTTTTCCATGGTCAATATGCCCAGCCATCCCAATCGTAAAATATCGTTTTTCCAAGCTTGCCACCTTCTTAATCGTTCTACCATTCTACTGTAGCTTTTAAAGTGACTTTGTTCAAGCGAAGATGTTGATTTCACTTTCTACTTCAAAAAATAATTATTTTTTAGGCAAAAATATTCACAAATTTTTCGAAATTTTATATAATGGATTTATAAATTTGCATCCATGCAACTTTTGTTCACAAACGAACAAACCTTGCGTCCACGAAAAACACATAAGAAAGGTTGGTATCTGATGAGCCAAACTAATTCACTTGCAGTTAACAAGGCTCGATCTGCAGAAGACCGAACTGTATCTGCTGCAAGAGATGCCATAAATGGAAAAGTTAAAGGGTTTCGAGCATTGTTGCCGTTCCTTGGCCCTGCCTTCATCGCATCAATTGCGTATGTAGATCCGGGAAATTTTGCTACTAACATTCAAAGCGGTGCCCGCTTTGGTTATAAAATGCTTTGGGTAATTGTTTTAGCTAACTTAATGGCGATGCTGTTACAGAACATGTCTGCCAAACTTGGAATCGCAACAGGAAGAAGCCTGCCGGAAATTTGCCGGGATCATATGCCGAAATGGCTCACCATGATCATGTGGATTGTTTCAGAGTTAGCAGCGATGGCAACTGACCTTGCTGAATTCTTAGGGGCAACACTCGCATTAAACTTACTTGCCGGCATTCCTATGCTGTTTGCTACTATTATTACAGGTGTAGTTACCTATTTAATTTTAATGCTTGAAAAATTTGGCTTCCGACCGTTAGAAAAATTCATCGCTGCTTTTGCGATGCTAATCGGGTTATGTTACTTAGTCGAAACAATCATTTCAAAGCCGGACTTTTCACAAATTGCCTATCATAGTGTCGTTCCATGGCTTGGTAATAGTGAAAGCATTATGCTCGCAGTCGGAGTAATCGGCGCTACCGTTATGCCGCACGCGATTTATTTGCACTCAAGCTTAACACAGAACCGGATTGTTCCACGAAATGATATGGAAAAAATAAAAATTCAAAAGTTTAGTACAAAAGAAATTTTGATTGCGATGACACTTGCCGGTTTCGTCAATCTTGCGATGATGTATATGGCAGCATCGGTTTTCAACACTTCCGGTCAAAGTCATATCGCCGACCTGACAACGGCCTACCATACCCTGACACCGCTGCTCGGATCTGCCGCGGCCAGTGTATTCTTAATTTCGTTACTTGCTTCAGGTGTTTCAAGTTCTGTCGTAGGTACGATGGCTGGGCAAGTCATCATGCAGGGTTTTGTAGGGTTTACTATACCATTATGGATTCGCCGCTTAGTCACGATGCTTCCAACCGTGATCATCGTAGCTATCGGTGTCGATCCTACTCAAACATTAATCATCAGTCAGGTAGTGCTTAGTGCCGTTCTTCCATTTCCAATTATCGCCTTAATTTACTATACGCAAAAGAAAGAACTAATGGGCGTGCTGACGAATAAAAGAATCACAACCGTTCTTTCTTCATTGTTTGCAGTAATTATTCTCGGATTAAATGTATGGATGGTTGTTCAGATGATGATGGGGTAATGTACAAAAGAAAAACACTATCATATTTTTGATGGTGTTTTTTCAAAGTTACTTATATAAAGCCCTGGAACTACTTCAAAATCGCCAACCATCTTATAGCCATTTTTCAGGTATAATCTTTTGGCGGGTGTATTGTCTTTACCGGTCGATACTTTAAAAGCTCTTAATTCCTTATGATTTTTCTCTACTTCGTCCAACAACCTTTGTGCAATTCCTGTACGAAAATGGGTAGGATTGACGATCATGCGGCAAATCGTCAGTTCCTCTTCCTCAATCGTATAGGAAAGTACACCAACGAGTTTCGTGTCCTCAAAATATCCCAAGAATAATTCCTTACATTTTATTAATTCTTCCATTGTCTCTTTTAGCGGCGGGATTTCAAAAAAATTGATAAGCTTTGCCTCAACAAGGTAAGAGGCTCTTTGCAGTTCAAACAATTCCTTGACGAGACTTAAATTATGTAAATCAATCTCTTTTATCATGTTTTAAAACCCCTTTTATGATTAGCACCCTTTATTACTATTCACCATCAATATTGAAATTTCCTATTTGTTTTAGAAACATAAATAATCCCCCACAAAAGTGAGGGATGGACGAGATTTCATGCAACTTTAATGGCTTTTCCAAACGGTACTCTCGGCAAAATGGCCCCGGGAACTAGCCAAAATAGTTCAAAATCCACTTGTTCCATTTCTTCAGAAAAAAAGCCAGTGACGTCTGTAATGTAAAAGAGGGTATCAATGTTTTCTTCTTTTGCCCACTCCAGCACTAATGTATAGGAAGATTTCCCATGTGTATAGTATTTGATCGTATCACTTTTTACGGGGGAAATACTTCTAATTTTGAAATCTGCTTGAACCAATATCGTATCAGGCTTCAGCTGTTCAAACAGTTTCACTATGTTATTGATCAAAAGGCTTGGTGCTTCATTCGTGGATGTATCGACAGCCAGCGCAATTTTTTTGTCTTGCCGCTGCTGGATCATGGAAAGCATGGTTTTATGCCATTTCAATCCCATCAACCCCTTTGTTTTGAATGAGTGAACCATCTTATTTTGAGTTATTTAGAAAGGGATTATGGCTGGATAATTCCGTCAGATAAAAATTTAAGTTTGTGGGAGAAACTAAATTCAGAGAAAATTGCTATTTCGTCCTTTACCGATTCAATCTTTCTAATACAATTCCGGTAAATTTCTCCAGTTCTTCATAATTAGGAGAATGGGCGGAGTTTTCAAAGGTAATCCATTCTTTACTCGGAGCTTCTAGTTGGTTAAAGAATTCCTGTGTTGGGGAGTGGGGCACCGTTAAGTCATATTTACCCATGATAAAGGTTACGGGTACTTCGACTTTTTGGATAACATCTTTCAAATCTAATTCTCTTAATTCCTTAATCATTGCTTTCATACTGAACAGCTGTCCCTTTACATGTCTAACCATATCAAAAAAGGTGTATTCTTTACTCATAAGTAGGTTTTTAACAAATTCTTTCACCAATTTCCCATCATGTGAAATTCCGCCCCCAAATAATTCGAGGTATTTCTGATGAACTTTATCATGTTTTAATTTGCCCCATGGCGGTTTTCCTATTTCTGAAAGCTCTTGAATCGCTTTTACATTATTTAATTCCCTTGCCATTTCCAAAACTAAATCATACGACAATTCCTCAGCCAGTCTCATACTTACTACTTGCGAAACACCAAAGTAGTGAAAAAAATGTTCCGGATGTTTGTTAATCGCTAACAGACCTAGAATACTTCCCCAGGAATGACCTAGTAAAAAAATCTTTTCTTTTTGATATTCCTTATTTAAATATGCAGTTACTTCAATTGCATCATTTAAAAATTGCTCAACATTCATCGTCCCCATAGGAATTTTTTTAGAATAAGATAAACCTGCTCCTCGTTGATCCCAATTTACAACAATGAAGTGCTTTTCTAGTTCCTGTTGATATTCCCGATTAAAACCAATCTGTGCTGCGCCAGGTCCGCCATGAATCATTAACAAGATAGGATTGTTTTTATTTTCACCTCTTATTAAAAGCCATTGGTTCACACCGCCAATATTTAATCTTTTTAATTCAGACACGGCATTTTCACTTACTATAGTTGGAGTTGATCTACTGAACATATACTCCCCCCTCAATGAATCTTAAATTCTTCTAAAATCATATTGTAACTTTTATCCAACTGAAAATGCGACACTTATTCAATTTAAGTATCGCATTTTGTTATATATTCTATGTTAATTTATTTTGGTAATGTTCGGCAACTAATTTCCAATCTTCCGCAAATGTTGACCAAAGGTTCGGTCGGCGTCTAACTGCTAATGGGTGGTAGCCTACTGCAGTGGGGTAACCTTGGACTTGATGAATCGTGCCGCGGAGTTTCTTGACCTCTGCCTCAGGGTCTTGGAAAAACGACTGCACCGCAACATTCCCTAAACACAAAATTAGCTCAGGCTTTTTTGCCATAAGCTGTTGGTCAAGATGCATCATACATGTCTGCCTTGTTTTTTCTTTTTCGTAGGCACGAACAGGTCTTCTTTTTAAAATAAAGGTCACATATAAATCTTCCATCGTTAAGCCAACCTCAATCGCCGCTTTTTGCAAGGTTTGCCTTGTCCCACATACAATGGAGTTCCCTTCACGATCCTCCCGTGCTCCGGGATTATCCAAAATAATCATGATTGGTGCTTCCGGGTTTCCTTCACCCCAAATCATTCGGGAACCATGCTGGTCAAGGCCGCATTTACAGCAATTGATTTGGTCTTCCGGTGTTGGTTCCTCCGGCCATAGAACTGGACAAAATTCTGTCATGCCTTTTCCTCCAGATTGCTTTTTAATGGTAGTGTAACCCAATTATTTATTAGTCCTTTTTGTAAAGTTCTCTTTTTTTCTTAAGGTATTCTTTTTCACATTTCAACAGTTTATAGGTAATGGCATTGCCCTTTGCCTTTTTCTTTTCAACGACTTCCCATTTAAAATTGTTAAGCTTAAGATGTACTGCAACATTGGTATTATCCGGCTGCTTGTAAAGTAAATAGGCTTCTAAAGGTTTAACAAACAAAGTCGGTTTACCGCGGGAGGCAACAATAAATTGTTGATGCAGAGACTGATAAACTTCATCTAGTTCTTTTCCACCATAGATAAGATGAGCGGCGTCTAATCCCCTGTCTGTTACCTCAGTAAAACTTTGATTATCAATGTCCAATTCTAGGCCAGAAATAATATCTTTCATGATCTCTTTATTGAATTCTACATCTCGAATTTCCCTATTTTCAAGGCAATCAGGTGATAACCTTGGCAGGTCATCCGCCTGGAATTTCAAAGAAGGGAAGCCAAGAGAAACAATTAGTCCCGCAATAATAATGGTTGTTATTTTCATGTGAAATAGCACCCCTAATAACGTATGAGCATATTATTCTGCATTATTAGGAAATTCATACCAAATTAGATTTTAATATTTTTAATAATTCTTGCAGGATTTCCACCAACTACAGTATTATCAGGTACATCCTTGGTAACAACCGCTCCAGAGGCAACGACGACATTATTCCCAATTGTAACCCCAGGGTTAATAATTGCTCCGCCGCCAATCCAGGCATTATCACCGATTTTTACCGGAGCCCCTAATTCCGCACCTGAAATTCTCTCAAATGGATTCAACGGGTGCGTCGCTGTATAAATGTGAACACCGGGTGCCACCATACAATTTTCCCCTATCCGAATTTCACAAACATCTAAAAATACACAATTGAAGTTCGCATAAAAGTTCTCGCCCACATGGATGTTATAGCCGTAATCACAACGAAAAGTCGGCTCGATGTATAAATTTTCTCCTGTTGAACCAAACAGCTCTTTTAAAATTTCTGAACGTTTGTCCCCCTCTGTTTCTAGCGTGAGATTAAATAATCTGGTAAATCTCCTGGCATTCTCACGTTCTTTAACAAGTTCTGTGTCGGCAGAGATATACAACTCACCATTAATCATCTTTTCTTTTTCTGATTTCATGATATGTCTCCTAAAATTAAATTTTGTTATCCAGTCAATCTAACAATTTTCATTAAATCCGTTTTTTTAATCGGCTGTAATACATCCATATCCGAATCGAAAAGCTGCCGAAAGACAGAATAGCAAACACCATTACAATTATCGTAAATATCCGTAACCTATCTAGTCTGTTATCCTGAATCAATTCTACTCCCAAACTTAAGTTAAACATATAAATTATAATTAACGGAAGAAACATGCAGGAATAGGTAATGGCAATCTTTCTGGCATGTTTTAATTGATTGGTTTTATCGGTATAAATCTCTGGACGTTCTTCATTCTCAGAATATTCACGGCTCCAGATTGACCATTTCTGTAATGATCCAAAGGATGCAAAAACTCGTTTCCAGCCTGCATCTCGATGGATATCAGAGTAGCTCTCATCGGCAATGTTTTGATAATCTGCACAATAGCTAACCTTCCGCGGGTGGCCAATTAGAAAGTGGAAGGTCGTTCCGGTCTTACTAACACGGATGAGATTATATCCTTGTTCTTCCATATTCTCAAGCCATTCCTCTAGCTTATCCGGCGCATACATCCAGCCAAGTTTTCTTTTTTTAATGAGTTTTCCTGAACGTTTTAACTGCTTTTCTTCCACTTTGCTAAGGCTACCTTCACCATGAGTTAGATTTGGTAGCCCATCTCTAATTATTTTTTCATTTAGTAATGTTTTATTTGTCCGATGAATTGTAACCACTGAATAAAGTGCTAGTACGAATGTAGCTAGTAAGGCTCCAAAATATATAAAGGTCAAAATCCAATAGGGGCTTTCCTCAATTATTACTTGGGAATCATCGGAAATTAGAAATAGCCCGGAAATACTTAGGAAAAATGCAGCCATAATCGATAAATAAATTAATAGACTGCCAAAAATATACATAATAATGCGGTTATGTTTGATAATTCCATCGCGAACAGTCGAGGTTTTCATTTGCTCCAATGGCTTTTCATTTGATGTAACAAACCAATTGCCCGTCCGTAAAACCTTTGTCCATCCCTCAAGCTTAAGACCTCTCGATAGAACCTCTCCCTGCATTTTATCAAACCCGATTCGGTATGTTAGCTTCTTAGGCTCACCTTTTTGAAAGAAAAAGATACGTGTAACTCGATTGATTTTTACTAAAAAATACCCTTTTTCAGCCATAGACATAAGCCATTTTTCTGTTTTTTGGACATCATAGCTCCAGAATGGTCTAAATACTTTTTTAATCATAAAAAATCCCCCCATATTTCAACGCATTCTGGTGCAGTTCCTGTAGTCTATTCATCTCGGTTGTGATTAGTTTTTTTCCTGTTTCCGTAATTTCATAAACTGTTTTTCTTTCCTCATCAGCAAATACGGTTATGATTCCATCTTTTTGCATTTTCGTTAGCGTTCCGTAAACAGTACCCGACCCTAAAACGATTCGCGAGTTTGTAATGTCTTCTACATGTTTAACAATTCCGTATCCGTGGCGAGGTTCTGTCAGTGATAAAAGAATATAGAATGCTGTTTCAGACATTGGCATATATTTTTTCAAAACTTTATCAATTTCCAATTCCCTCACCCCACAAGTCTTTGTTTGATTTATGTAAAAACTATGTCACAAGTAAATATGTCTTGCCATGACTATATCACGGTGTGACATATATATCAATAATTTCTCTAAAATTTAAAAAGAGTATTCCCTAAAAAGACTGAACTTTTAGGGAATACTCTTTTTTTAGTTGGTAAACATAAATTCTGTTCTGCTGCCGGTTTGTCCTGCAATTACTTCGAGTCTAACATCAATTCTTTCCTTTAATTCTGGGACATGCGAGATAATACCGACTAAACGGCCGCTGCTCTGGATATCCATTAACGCTTCAATCGCTTGGTCTAGCGATTCAGGGTCAAGTGTACCAAATCCTTCATCGATAAACATCGTTTCCAACGACACACCGCCGGCATAATTTTGCACCACATCTGCCAGACCTAATGCAAGTGAAAGGGATGCCTTAAAGCTTTCCCCGCCCGATAAGGTTTTAACATGGCGTTCCTGGCCTGTGTATTGGTCAAAGACAAGCAATTCCAAGCCGCTTTGGGCATTCCCCTTTGATCGATCCGTTTTTCTTAACAATTGAAAACGTCCGGATGTCATTTTTCGCAAGCGGACATTGGCTTCTCGCAATATATCATCTAAGAAAGCGGCAAGCACATATCGTTCAAACGTGACTCGGAAATTATTTTGACCTTTGGTTATTTCATAGAGATGGCCAATTAATTTATACCGTTCCTCTAGGAGCTTCATATTTTCATTTAATTGCTCAACCCGATGATAAATATCCTCATTATCACGCTTTTTAACAAAAAGATCATTTCGCTTTTGATTTAATTTTTCGATGGCAAATCCCATCTTTGATAGCTCATCCTTTAATCCTTCAACATCCGGTGTTTTTACGTCTGCTAACAAATCCGTTAATTCCTTCAACCGGTCGGAAACCGATCGTAACTCTTCACGATAGCCGCGGATTTCAGCCTCAAGACTGCGAATTTCTCCTTCAGACCGTTTAGAAGCAGCATACATGCCATATTTTTCAAAGCCTTGCTCTGATAATTTTTTGATAAAGATTTCTCGTTCATGATCAAGTTCGTGCTGTTTATCAGCTAAATGTTTCTCAGCATCCTTCAATCGAGCGGTTTCATTAGATAGCTTTTCTCTTACTGCCTGTAAGTTTTTCTGTGCATCATCTAATTGCTTTAACAAAGTTTCATGCTGACTTTTGACTGTAAAAAGGGCTTTCTCGTATTCTGCTTCCGAGCGCAAATCCTCAGGGATGACGTTCATCATTCTAGTCAAATTCGTTTTCTTTTCCGTGAATTGCACCGTTAATTCTGTCACATCAGCAGAAAATTGTTGAATGGCATTTTGTAACACTGCCTTATCAGATTCCCTTTTCTCCAATTCCTTTTTAATTTGGTCAAGTAGCTTGATTTTCTTATCGAGATCAGCCTGAACCCGAATAAGTGAATTTTTGGCAGCAACAGTTTCAGCCTTAACAAAAGATAGGTCGCTTTCGGTAAAATCTGCTCGAACTGTACGAATTTCTTCCATTGTTTCGGCAAGGGCTTCCTTCTGCAACACTACTGCGGACTGGCTTTGATAAAGCTTTGCTTCGTCTGCAGACTTTTCCTTTTCCCATTTGGCGGCAAGCTCTTTTGCTGCCTTCATGTCATGTTCATTTGGAATGCTTTCATCCTGCCCTATTGCCGGAGAAGGATGGTGCTCGGAGCCGCATACAGGGCATGCTTCTCCAGTTTGGAGCTTTGAGGCTAAAAGTGTGGCTTGGCCATGAAGCCATTTACTTTCCAAGTCCACCACAAGTGCTTTCGCATCCATGAATTTTGCCACCGTATTTTCATATCGATCGGTAATCGCCTTAAGGTTTTGCGCTGCTGTTTGGTGGCGAACATAAAGCGTTTCATATTTTTCTAAGCGATCAAGCTCTGTTTGCAGCTTTTCAACCTGTCGCTCATTTTCTAAATAGGTTAGCTGTCCTTTTTCAATCTCGGACTTTTGCTGCTGCATGGATTTCATTATTTCTTCATTTTGCACAAGATTTTCTTCGGCATTTTGCTGCTTTTTCTTAGCCGTTTTTAAAAGTGTTCCTTTTACTGTAGTTTCCTTTACTAATGCATGGTACGAGTATACATCCTCTTTGATATTTAGCAGCTGGTTTACCTTTTCCAAGGCAAACTGCCGCTCACTTTCACGTTCTATTTCTTTTTGGAGCTCTTCCTCCTGCTGCTTAGCAAGCCCGTCCAAGTCTTCTATTTTCCCTTTTAACGTTTGTACTTCACCAGTCAGTTTGTCAGCGTCCCGTTTTAAGCGATGGCACAGCTCCTCTTGTTGCGCAAGGTGTGCAGCCTTTTGCGCATTTTGCACCTGGAGCTCCTTTTCGACAAACAAATCCTGCTGAGATTCAAGCTGCGCTTTTTGATTCTTTAATGCATCTCTTGTTTGCAGCTGTTTCACAATCGTTTCCGCTTCAAACAGCTGTCCCTTTAACCGATCCTGCTCTTGAAGCTTGTCCTTATAATGGGTATTCAGCTGTTCAAGCATTTCAGTCAAACCAACAATTTCTGATTGTAACAGCGGCATAATGATAGTGTCATTTACACTTCCCGCTTCCATGTATTCGAGAAGCTCATCATTCGTTACTGCTTGAATACGGCGAATGGCTTCATTGCGTGCCTGGATCTGGTCTTCAACAGATCTTTTTAGTTCAGTCGCTTCTTCCTTCAATTTGTCTTCGACCATTTTATAGAGCTGGGTATGGAACAGCCGCTGTAAAATCACTTCTTTATCTTTACTATCAGAGATCAACAACTTGCGGAATTCCCCCTGCGGAATCATAAGGATTTGCCGGAACTGGTTAGCGTCAATCAACATGATTTCCTTAATTTTTTCCTCTACCTCACTGATTTTTGAGGCCAGCAGGTTTTTCTCGCCCTCTTCATTCCACATGTATAATTCGGCCTTTGCACCAAGCTGTGTAAAGCCATCTCCCTTGTCTTTCTTTTTCAACTGCTGTGGAGACCTAGTAATCGAATACACCTTGTTTCGTAAGGAAAAATCAAGCGAAACCTCTGTTAATAATTCATCAGCAGCAAATTGGCTGCGGAGCTCAGGACCATTGCGATCCTCACCGCTTGCTTTTCCATAAATCGCATAACTAATCGCATCAAAAATCGTCGTTTTCCCAGCGCCGGTTTTTCCTGAAATGACAAACATCGTGCGGTTACCTAATGAAGTAAAGTCAATTTCTTCCCTGTCGGCATAAGGGCCAAACGCCTGCATCGTTAGTTTTAACGGTTTCATATTGCGTTCCCCTCCCTTAGCACTTTGTCAATAATATCAGCCATTACCGCTTTTTTGTCACCCGTAAATTCAGAGGTGGTCATTTCTGCATAAAATTGTTCAAATAACTCAATTTCTGACTTTTTCTCGCTTCGGTGGGCATGAAAAGACTGTTTGTTCTTCAAGTCGGTTATATCTATTTTCCGTTCCAGATGTAGAACATTCGGATAAACCTGCCGCAATTTATTAATCGGATCAAGCAACGCGCCTTCATCGAGTAGGGTAATTTTTAAATAGTCATGAAGCTGTTCTTTTTCATAAAAATGTGGATCCAGCAGCTCCTCCAAATGTCCTTCTAATTCTCGCATGTCATGTTTAGGTGTAAGCGAGCGATAGCGATGAGTAAATTTTCCTTTCTCATTCATTTCAATGATAGAAATAGACTTTCTTTGTTTTGCTTCCGAAAAAGAATATTTTAAGAGTGAGCCTGAATATTTCACTTTGTGATGGGTGATGGCATCAGGACTGTGGAGGTGGCCAAGTGCCGTATAGGAAAACGGTTCGAACAATTCTGCTCCAACGCACCCAGAGCCCCCAACCGATAATACCCGTTCAGAGTCAGAGGTTTGACCACCCAAAACAAAGGCATGGCCAACCAAGACGTTTGCTTCATTTGGATTGATGGATTCTTCCATTTTACCAATTAGAGCCTTCATCGCATCTTGATGGGAATGGATAGATTCATCCCTGAGGAGCTGGCGGACGACACCTGGCTCTGCGTATGGGACAAGGAAAAAGTTTACTCCGCCAATTTGTACTGGTTTGAAGCTGTTTGATAATTTACCCGAAAGATAAAATTGGCTATGCTTGTACCACGAACTGCCAAATGAAAGGCGCTCGGCACTATCATGATTTCCGGCAATTGCCACAATTGGCGTTTTCAACTCGACATTAATTTTAAAAAGAATCTCATCGAGTAACTCAACGGCATCAGTCGGCGGTACGGAACGATCATAAAGATCACCAGCAATAACCACTGCATCCGGCTTTTCTTCAGCTACAATTTCGACGAATTGCTCGAGTACTTCCCTTTGATTTTCTGTCATATAGACACCGTGAACTAGCTTTCCTAAGTGCCAATCCGCTGTATGGATAAATTTCATCTTTTCACCCCAACTTATATTTTACGTATTATCAATACTACTATTATAGCAAAATAGGTTTGAACATGAGCCAGGAAATCCTAACAAATTATGTCATTTATACTATCAAAGACAGCAAAAAACAGCCCGGCACATTGTCCGGGCTGTTATCATTAGTGGTTTAAAGTTACTTTTTAGTTACGTTTGCAGCTTGTGGTCCACGAGCTCCTTCAACAACTTCGAAAGATACTTCTTGACCTTCTTCTAAAGTTTTGAAACCTTCTGTTTGAATTGCAGAATAATGAACGAATACGTCGTTTCCATCTTCAGCTTCGATGAATCCGAAACCTTTTTCTGAGTTAAACCATTTTACTTTACCGTTTTTCATGTAAAAAAATCCTCCTATTGACTTATACACGTAAGCCATGTGTAAATTCACCAAATTACAACGCGATAGCTTTACCTTCATTTCCTCATCCAAACATCGGTTAAAACTTTGAACAAAGCGAGTAAATATAAATCTAATCTCGTGCAACGGCTACTCATAATTTACCATATTTATAGCTCAAAGGTCAATAAAGGAAGAGCGACATAAACCTACAGAGTTCTACATTTCGCACCTATTATTTAGGTAAATGGGAGAATGCTATTTTTCCATATTATTGCTTTGTGAGTTTGGAATAACTGCGATATTCCGATCAATTTTTCCAATCCGGCACTTAATGCCTTTAATGATGTCCTTCACAAGTAATTCCATCCCGATAGTGGTTAACGACGGGAAATCGGCAAAGAGCTTTTTCACCTCCCATTTAAGTTCATTCTTACCACAGATACTGTGTCGATTAATTTTGTCAACCTCTTCCTTGATTTTTGCCATTTCCGTCTTTTGTTCATCATCTGGCAAGAGAGCCAGTTCATCTAATCGTTTAAGGAATTCGACCGATTTTTCAATTTTAACCGCTACCTCATCATGAACATCCTTTGGTACGATATTATGTTTATATTTAAATTCATTTAATTTTAACGCCGAATCATAGGTAGCACGCACGATGTCCTCCCTTGTCATTTTATTCGTTTCATAACTCAGCATATTTTTCCATGACGGTTGTTTCATAGCTGCACGAAAGTCTTCAAGCTTATGGTAGAACTTTTTATAGCCATATTTCTCAGGATGTTCAAAGGCTGGACTGCCGGGATCGAGAAACGGTGAAAGCGGGGCAACGAAGTACGAGATCCGCAAATCTTCACCACACTCTTTGTGAACAGTTTCACAAAAATCCACATTTCTTATCGCACTGTCGTAATCTTGATTGGGAATTCCCGTCATGAAGAATATATCAATTTTTGCACAGTTATGTTTTAGCGCATATTGCAGCATTTCAATTACCTTAACATTTGTACATGGCAGCTTGCCATTATATTTACGAATATCCTCATCGGCCAATTCTAGTGTTAACTCAATACTGTACTTTGGCATTGCTTTGTTCAGCCGCTTGAAAAACTCTTCATCAACATAATTGAATAATTCAAAGACTATTTCATTCTTCAAATCCATTTGTTCTAATCCCGTTAAGAATTCATCCACATACTCTTTTCCACCCTGCCTTAAATCATTTAAAAGGAATATGGGTGCCCTGGTAAATCGCTGGATTAACGCAATATCCTCGAGCATCTTTTTAGGGGAGCGCATCACCAGCTTTTTCCGATTACAATTAAGGTCGTACGCATCTTTGGAACCACCGCAGATTAAACAATTGTATGTGCAGCCCTTTGACGTCAAAATTGCCGTATTTGGATACTGCAGCCAGCCTTTATATGGCAGTGGGTCTAATAGATTAAAATACTTAAAGACCGACCGGATGATATACCGGTAGCCGGGTAAATTAAATTCATCCAAACTATCTGGGACATAGGTCATTTCATTATAATGATAAAAATTGCTCTTTTTCCATGTTAAATTCGGGATATCAAAGAAACTGTCCGTTTCCTTTTTCTCCAATTTATTCAGCAACATGAGTATCAGTTTTTCGGTTGTATCTTCGCGCATGACAAAATCGATAAAAGGATATTCAATGAGCTCCTTGTGAAAATAGGTGCTGGAGAGCCCGCCGAACATTACAGGCGTAGCGGGATGGTACTTCTTAATAATCTTTGCAAGTTCAACACTTCCGTGCGCATGCGGCAGCCAATGAAGATCGATTCCAAACGCTTTCGTCTTAATTTTTCTAATTTTCTTTTCTACATCAAAATTAGGGTTTAGCAGCATTCGATTAGCGATATTGATAATCTTTACCTTTAACCCAAATCGTTCTAAATAATCACCGATACTTGTTAAACCGATCGGATACATTTCAAACACCGGTGAAGAAGGAACGACATCGCTGATTGGGCCGGTGAACAGCATCTCTTTGCGGAAATCATAAACCGTAGGCGAATGCAGCAATACCAAATCGTACATATCAATCACCTTCCTATTTTTCTATATCTAGTACTACTACCTTAATAGTAAGCTATTTTCCGGGTGAAAAATCGGCATAAATATTACAAAAAAACGATAATTCCCAAAATATAGCAATACTCCCTTTTTCACTTTAAAAATAGAAAAAACCGAAGAATTTAATTCTTCGGCGTGACTGGTTCTTCTTCATCCTCTTTAAATTTATCCAATATCGTAATCGTATCCACAAGATGATTATTAAAAATTTGTTTTGCCACGGCAAGCAATTCAATAATCATCGGATCCTTCAATGTGTAGATAACCTTGTTACCTTCCTTTGTACCTGAAACAATATTTTTCGCACGAAGCACCTGAAGCTGCTGTGATACAGCAGACCCCTCACTGCCGACAAGGGTTTGTAGTTCGTTCACATTCTTATCCCCTTCCCCCAGCAGCTCTAAGATCCGGATTCGTAATGGATGTGCTAATGCTTTAAAAAACTCCGCTTTAAATCGTTGCATCTCCAAATTCAATTCATCATCACCCTTTTACTAAAAAGTAGCAGTAAGCTTCTTCCGGCTGCCTTCAACAGCATCTTGAGCTGAGAGCTTCTTGCACTCTCTAAAAGCAAAATGTTTACAGCCAAGACATTTATTTTGATTAATTTGCGACAGTGCATATTGAATGGCCTCACCGGTATGTTCAAAGAAATGTTCCTCACCCATCTTGTCATAGAGACCTGTTTTTTTCAAAACCTTTTCCGGCTGTGGGTTTAACCCAGATATCAATACTATACCATTTTTCGAAAAATGGTGAACGATGTGCACTAAATTCGCTTCCCCTGTGGTATCAATAAAAGGAACACGGCCCATTCTTAGTAAAAGTATTTTTGGCCGATAATTGATGGTT
The DNA here is from genome assembly GCF_000307875.1 of Neobacillus bataviensis LMG 21833. Taxonomy (GTDB): domain Bacteria; phylum Bacillota; class Bacilli; order Bacillales; family Cytobacillaceae; genus Neobacillus; species Neobacillus bataviensis. Next base: position 124,198 of record NZ_AJLS01000036.1, on the reverse strand, counting down.
TTCATGATCGTTTCTTCAAACGACAATGCGGCTCCAAAAAATAAAGGGCCCTCTACATTAAAAATACTGATTTGCGGACAGTCATGTGTGTCAGTAACCATTCCTGTCTCCACCTTTTCATGTTTCGTATGCGGGTTTGGCAATGCTTTTTCCGTCACCATCACATCGCTCATCCGCTTGGCAAATAGAATCGCTGACATGATTAAGCCGACTTCCACTGCCATCGTTAAATTGACAAAAACCGTTAACAAAAATGTCACGACAAGGACAAGTGAATCAGTGGATTTTATTTTTAAAATATGGGCGAATACCTTTCGCTCACTCATATTCCAGGCAACCACCATCAGGATTGGCGCCATACTTGCTAATGGAATATAAGAGGCATAAGGCGCAAAAAACAGTAGGACAAGTAACACGACTACCCCGTGAATAATACCCGAAAAAGGTGAAATGGCTCCGTTCTTAATGTTGGTTGCTGTCCGAGCAATCGCACCCGTGGCTGGAATCCCTCCAAATAATGGTGTGAGAATGTTGGCAATCCCCTGCCCGATTAATTCCTTGTTACTATTATGCTTACTATTTGTCATTCCATCTGCTACCACTGCCGAAAGAAGAGATTCAATCCCGCCAAGCATGGCAATAATAAACGCAGGCTTTATTAATTTCATCATGATCTCGAAATTGATCTCCGGTATATGAATTTGCGGCAATGTACTAGGAATTTCACCGTAAGCCGTTCCGATTGTGGCCACTTCACTTGGGAAGAATATTGTTGCAATTAAGGTGGATACGATTAAGCCAATGAGCGGCCCCGGAACCTTCGGAGCGATCTTTGGTGTAAGGATTACGGTACCTAAACAAATTGCTGCCGTTACTACACTAAATAGGCTAGTTGTATTAAGGTGGATAAAAATCTCTTGAATGTTTCTAATAAACTCTTCATGCTTCTCCATCCCCTTTAATCCTAGGAAACTAGCAATCTGCCCTGTAAAAATGGTGACAGCTATTCCGGTTGTGAATCCAATTGTAACCGGCCTGGGAATATATTTAATCAAGGATCCCAGTTTGAATATTCCCATGAATAAAAGTATAATCCCTGCCATAAAACCGGCAATGAGTAAATTTTCATACCCGTATGTCATGACAATCCCAAACAAAATCGGAATGAATGCCCCCGTCGGCCCGCCAATTTGATACTTTGAACCGCCGCATAAGGAAATAAGAATCCCGGCAACAATTGTCGTATAGATTCCATACTCCGGCTTCACCCCTGAAGCAATGGCGAATGCCATACCAAGTGGAATCGCGATGACCCCAACAATCACCCCTGCAAGGAGATCCTTTGGCAAGCTACTTAAGGAATAATGATGGAACCTTTTATCAGTTAACATATTCACCCTTCTTATCTATTTATTTTTGTATATCTGATTATTTGAATATATGATAATAACGATTAATAATCAAGTTTTTATTCAAAAATAATTTACTTGTATTTTGCCTCATCATGATGTTATAATAGCTAAGCGATGAGCTGAGTTGTGTAAGTCGAGAAACATTCCTTTATGGAGCGCACTATGTGGAGTGTGGTTTTTCGCCTCAATACGCAAAAGACGCCTGATTATTCAGGCGTCTTTTTTTATTTATTTTTTAAATAAAATAGCACTTTTTTCCTAAATTTTTTATAATGAAGGTAAGTTGGGAAATAAAAAATGGGAGGGATTCTGTTATGAATAATCACGAAATCGGGTATAAGATTTATGGTGATGATATGCAGTTAATGGAGACTAATATTACAGGGCAGGATCAAATAGATCCTGCTTTTTTGTTATTATCCAGTTTCTATCCCCACACTACCATTTCGCCTTAGCACACTTATTTAGTTTCAAAGCAACCACTACTGTAGTTGTAATTTTTTCAGTTTATCTGCAGCCTGCTCTCTTTTTATGTTATACGACTGCCATGGTAGACTCTCACTATTTGCTACCTTTTGCCTCTCTAGTAATATGGTTTGTAATTCCGGAATATTCTTATCTTTTTCGTACAGGTCTATCAATCCAAGAACACCAGTGGGCGACAAACTGTTTAGATAGTGTACATCAACTTTCTTAGTGTGCTCGAAGCGGTTCATATTTTCCTTCACGACTATCCTATCCAAATCGATGACTGTTATGGCGGTGTAGTAAATTAGTGATGTGATAAAATAAAAATGGAATAACGACAGCTTTTCAACCCAAATTTTCACCAATGTATAGATAAATATGATCACAAGGAAAATCATAAATGAATGCACCAACACCCTCGTAAAGGTAAATCCATAGGCAGCCTCATACAGACTTAATCGTAAAAAGGCAGAACTAAGCATCACTCCACTCGATAAAACGAGAATGGTAAGCATGAGCTGTGTAAAGCGTTTGACACCATTTTTCCCACGGTCACCTAAGGTTACCACCACGATGGTAATCGACAAATTAATCATCGTGACAAACAAGAGTTCAAAAAATCCTTTTCTTGCATACTCGGCGTATGTGAAATCACCTATTAATGTGCCGCTAAAGAAATACTTGAATTGTACCATTGTAAATAAGATATAGACGATATTGATTAAGACCAGCACTGTTATGGTAATAATCGAGTCAAGCTTTTGGAGCTGTTGTAAATTTGCCTCCTGCTTCATGACTTTAATTTGTTTTTGAAACAAAACCTGCATCAGACAAAATATTGCGGCTGTGGAGATAAGTATGATGATGAATCTGATAAAACTTTCAGTGTCAACCACTCGGAACCAATTAGGAATGCCCCCAAGTATCCGTTCAAACTGAGAATCAGCAGTCATTAACAGCCTTAGGACAACAGCCAGTACAGGAACGGAAATGACTATACCGATTAAAACCTTTTTCCAAACAAGTAATTTATCTTCGTTTACACCGCTTTTTATGCCTCTGCCTAAATAGGCAGCAATCACCGCATTATACTTCAATGCGTCTAACAGCCTTGAAAATAAGTAGGAAACAAAAACAGGTTGACTCCATTGAAAACTTTTTGGGCTCGTAACTAATACTAAGTGAAATATCACCAAGCTGGGAATCGCTATAATATTTAGCGCATAAAACAGCATATTATTATTTAAAAAGTAACTTGCCGACAGGAGCCAAATACAACAAAGAACAAGGTATCCAAAGCGTTGATGAGAAAAGCGAAAACGGTGATACCGCAGGTAAAATACTGAATAAAATCCGATAATAAATACCAAATAGGAGATGCCTATTTGTCCGCGGAAAAATGATTCTTCCGCTAAAATCCCGAGCAGTAAACATAAAAATAAAAAGAGCCCATCCATTTTGCCAATTTTCATTTCCATCTTTCATCCCTCTTTTAAGTAGATTTTCTATATATATAGTTTTACTAGGTATATCTGCAAAAAAAACTGCTCATATCGAAGCCTTCCGCCCCCAGCGATAACCAATCCAGCTGATCGGGTAAAGGAAAATAGTAAAAATGATACAAGCAATAATAAACGTTTTTGTGAGCAGTGGAGCGAACCATGAATGCGGTATAATTTCAAAAACCGTTAAGAACATTAAGATTAAATTGGGGATGAGCGATAATAGAAACGTCTTCTTGAGAAGTCTTCTCCCCCCATGTCCAAACCCTCTGCCTATTTCGTAACCAAGTAATGCCCAAAAAAACATATATAAAAAGGCAATTAAGGTAGGGATTGCTGTTAAATAACTCCACATAGTGTTTAACCATTCCCATTGAAAAAGATTATGTGCCAGCGTTAATAAACTTCCTCCGCCAAAAAAAAGGATATTCAAGAGAATAAACAGCCATTTCATATTACTCGGGGTAACGGAAAGCTCTTCTTTCCACAATTCCGCAATCTCTTCAGGGGTCCCAAGCCTTGAAACAATCCGTTCAAACACTTCCTCCTCATTCGGACAATCATAAGATTCAATCAGAATTTCATCAATATGTGATTCGTATTCAAGGAGAATGTCCTCTTTATCCTGATGATTTCCAAGTCCCTTTGCCAGTTCTTCAAGAAACTTATTCTTCTGCCGTTCCATGCTTCGATCTCCCAATCACCTTGTTCATTACCTTAACAAAGTCCTGCCATTCACGAGTCTTTTCATCTAATAATTCTTTTCCTGCATAGGTAATCCGGTAATACTTGCGTGCAGGGCCCTTTTCCTGCTCCTGCCAATAACATTCGATAAACTCTTGCTTCTCAAGTTTATGAAGAGCCGGATACAGGGTTCCCTCTTTCACACTTAAACCATGATCACTGCGCTTTTCAAGCTCTTTTACTAGTTCATAGCCATACATATCCCGCTCGTTTAATAATTGAAGTAAGATTAACGATGTGCTGCCTTTGACCAATTCACGATTAAACATTTTTTCACCTACCTAGATATTTTAGGTACATAGAAATTCTACATTTCCTTTGGAACTTTGTAAAGCATAAATGGCAATTTTTAAAGAAAAACTTAATACTTCCGCTTATCTGCGTATGGACAGAACCGCTTCGTTCCCTTGTAACCAAACTGTAAAGTGATCCGGAAAACCCTTTAGCGGCAAGGTTTTGGTTCTGTAACAAAGTAAGCGGGAATATTTTCCCACAAGGGCCAGTCACTTTTATATGTTAAGCTCAGATTACGAGTTTAAGTAAACTACTTTTAGGAGGTAACCCATGAAGAAACGTTTGGTTACAACAACACTGGCTGTCTCAATTGGTTTAAGTACTTTTTTTGCAGGCCCTATGGCTTTGAATCCAATAAAGGCCTCGGCAGCAACAGTTACTACTCAAAACAATCAACTAGCAGTTAATGCAAAGGCAGATCAATTAATTCAAACTGGCAAGAGTTTAATTGGGAAGGCGACTTACAGTAATTCCGCGTACAAGCCAACATACCCTTACAAATTTTCATGTGCTACTTTCATTATGTATATATTTGAAAAAAACGGCGTTGACCTTGCTACGTACAATGAGGATTATATGATTCAACAAGGAACCTATGTTGCAAGGAATCAGCTGCAAAAGGGTGATTTAGTTTTCTTTAGAAGTACACCAACTAGCACTGTTCCCAATCATGTAGCCATGTATATTGGTGACAATAAAGTAATTCATATGGCAGACTCGAAGCAAAATATTGTCATTTCAGATTTAAATAGCAAGCCATATTATAAAGATAATTACATGTCAGCCCGTAGAGTATTACCAACCTTACTCCCTTCTAACCCGGCAACAAAAGGGGATAAGATTGTTGAGCAATCCTATAATTTAATGAAAAAAGTGACCATGGGCAGTGTGAATAATGAAACCGCGATGAAGTTTACAGGTACAGGCTTTGTTAACTATGTTTATAAAACAAATGGCGTTAATTTAGGGACAACGAATATAAAAGAACAAATGAAACTGGGCACAACCGTTTCACGCGCAAACCTAAAAAAAGGTGATTTGATCTTTTTCAATAGCACTATAGGTTCAAGCACACCAGCTACAGTAGCCATTTACGCGGGTGACCATAGAATTATTATTCCAAATTCAAACGGTATCCTGACTAGAGTTCTATTTGTTGATTATTATAATCAACATTATATTACGGCAAAACGTTTTCTGTAATTATTCTATGTATTAGTGGTAAAAATAATCAAAAGCATTCGATGCATTTGGGCATCGAATGCTTCTTTGTTCTTAGATCAACTATCCTTTTTTAAACTGTTCGCAAAATCTATCATGGATCTGCTTGACATTGGTCCCTTAATAAGTAGAATGGCATTACTATCAAGTATAGGATCCAAAACCTCTTTAAGACCTTTGACATCTTTAAACATATGAATATTTGCCTTGCTTCCGTCTTGACTCGCTTGTCTTGCTATTTCTTCAGCCTTGTTTCCGATTGTAATAAGAGTGTGGATGTTTCTCTTTGCAACCAAAGTGCCAATTTCACGATGATACTTCTTTTCAAAATTTCCCAATCTATTAATATCACCCAAGACAAGAATGACATTTTTCCCACTTCCAATTGAATCGAGGACCTTTAATGCAGCTTCAATTGACGTGGGATTAATTGTCCATGTATCATCTATGATTGTGCTTCCGCCTACACCTGTAAAAAATTCCAAGTGTCTAGTCATATTTTTATAAGATCCAAGACGAGTGATGGCTTCCTCGATATCCATTCCCATTTCGTGAACGGCTGCGAGTGCCGCAAGTGCGTTATATACCTGGTGTTCGCCATAACCGGATATAAATGCTTCATATGTTTTATCATTAAAATGAAGCGTAAATTCCATTCCATTATTTGCAAACTTGATATCGGAAGCTCTAAAATCTGATTGCATATTTACCCCAACATAAATAACCTTTCCTTTGAATAATTTCAAGGAAACTTTTCGGGTATTTTCATCATCTGCATTTAAAATTAATGTGCCGTCTTTCCTTATACCCTCCACTATTTCTGATTTAGCCCTTATATATCCCTCAAGATTTTTACATCCATCTAAATGATGAACACCGATATTTGTAATAATCCCGATTGTAGGCTGATAAATCATACACTGATGCTTAATATTACCCGAATTTCCTAACCCATGTTCAAAAACGGCTGCATCTGTTTTTTCATCAATCCCCATCAAGTACGGAAATGATCTTCGTGGTTCATTCTTGCTGCTTTCGGAAGCCTGAACATTCCGATTCTCGCTTAAAATATGTTTGATCATATCTTTCGTTGTTGTTTTCCCGCATGTACCCGTTATTGTAACGACAGGGATATCAAAAAGACCGCGATAATACTCGATAAATTTCCAGTATGCTTGTACAAGACTTTCCACTTTGATAACCGTTGTATTGGGAAGCGCCAGTTTCAATTCCGGCTCAGGTTTATCCGAGATGACAAGGGAAGGCCCCTTTCGATTTATTGCATCCCAATTTATCGTATCACCCCTACTGACAAACATGAGGGAATATCGATTTCTATGTTCATGACGATTATAATAAATGGCATCCTGTGCCTGCCAATTTTCTGAACCATTAATTAATTTGCCTTGAAGCAATTGCCGAATGTCTTTCACTAATAATGGTTGCAAACAACTTCCTCCTTTCCTCTGAATATCATATGAAAATCCGAGTCAAATTGTATAGGTGTTGCGTTGGAATATGCTAATGCCTTTCTATACCGCCATAAATCAAGCTTCAAAAAGAAAGAAAGGAAGGAAAGCATATATATACATAGGACAAACCAAATAAATTAATAATGTTTAAGACAGTTGTAAATATGGCGAGTATGAGAGGTCATAAGTTGAACAGTTTTCCATAAATCAGGGAACTCGTGAAAATCTTGGGGTGTCGCCGATTCACTACTGCGTATTAAATACAATCCATTTTCTGCTTTCTCGATTCGAATAACTCCTTTTGATTTGCATCCTTGATCGGGTTTCAAATAAATTTTGTTGTAGGATTCCATCATTTTCCTGAATGCGCGATATTCAAGTACCTCTGTATGAGACAGATAATCTTTAGTTTAAGGGTAGAACTGAAGAACAAAAACCATGACAGCTTTACTTTTTACCCGGCGTCTTTCAATAGCCATTGGCTCACCTTCCTAATCTCATAAAGTTTTGGACTAGCTTTTTTATTTCAATACATACAGTAAACTCATATACATTAAATTATGAATTTTTATATTTAATGTATAGTTACCTGTCCAAAATAAAGAGAATTTATTTCACCATTAATATTGCCTTCTCTTGTTCTACAATTTGGTAAACCTGTTCTAAGGAAAGGACAAAGGAACTATTGCCTGCTACTGGCCAATTCACAAAAAATAATATGGCGTTACCCCTGTCTTCCTTCCGCTTCCTGGTTTGATGATTTACCGGGCAATGAACAATATTGGAATAAGCCTAAGGCAAAAATCAAAAAATTTAGAGAGGTGGTTATCCTGACCGTCAATATTGGCAGGTGGGAACAGGCTAAGCTATTTATGAATGACTCTATCCTGTCCCGTTGTTTTCCGGAAACCAGGTCGTATAGTAAAGACGATTTATTGAATTTTATAAATAGATATAAGACAGTATTTATTAAACCTGATTTAAGTGGTTAGGGAAGAGGGATTTTACTCGTCAATAAAGAGACACAAGGTGGATATCATATTTTGGGCTGCTCGCTGCAAGGAAAATCCGTAGATGAGCATATTGCTACAATCGAGGATTTGCATAATTTCATTCAACCATATACTAAATTACAGTGAATCCTTCCATATGTTATTCAAGAAGGAATCCAAAGTACAACTCCCAGTGGACTATCATCAGGTATTAGGGTTCATGTTCAACTTATTAATGGAAAATGGATTGTCGGAGGAATGCTTGGAAAACTTTCTGCAGGCAATGATAGAATTGTGAACAGACATCGTGGCGCGAAGGCCGTTTCAATAAGTGATCTGCTCGAAAATTACATTTTGTTGGAACATTCCCTAGCTAGAAGAACGGAAGAATATGCAGCATTTATTGGCGTTCAAGCAGGGAAGGTATACGGTAAAGAATATCCATGGTGTAAGGAATGCGGAATAGATTTAGGGATTGATCCCGATGGGAGGTTATGGATTTTTGAGTTGAATACCACTCCTAGTGTGGCCTTTTTTTATCAGTTGGATGACAAATCAAGCTGGAAACAAATTGTCAATAATCGCAAGATGAGAAATCAATGATCTCACGTTATGAAAAAAGACTAAATTTCCTAAGGAAAATTAGTCTGGTAATACATATCCTTTATGAATAAATTTGAATGATTACATCTTTAAACTTGTCTGGCTTTCGATATATTCTGATAGATTGTTTTATCATCCAGCCGATAAAACATAGAGAGGTCAGGCTTGTAATTCCCTTCAATCACCCAGATAAGTCCCTGACGGGTAACCCCAATATCAAATCCAATGATATGAATCTCTTCATTATTATGTTCAAGCTGCCTAGAAGCGGTGATACAAATCCTGTCGATTTTCTGTTCAAGCTTGTTGTTATTGAACTGAGAGATGTCTAGGTCCTTGATTGCATCTTCATATGTTAACAATTTTTGTGCTGCGTTTGTAATGATAAAATCCTTAGCGGCAACTTTCACAAGCTTGCCCGTTACGATCCATTCTGAATTACATTTTTGCGTAATGACCCTAACATCCATTGGGCAGCCGTCAATACTAGCTAATGGTAATTTCTGCTGAATAAGATAATCTTTCTTAGAAAGATAGTTTTCTTTCATATAACAATAGATTTCGCCAAAATTTGATTTTGTCAGCTTCTTTCTTCCCGAATGCACTTCATACATTCTGGAATCTTTTTTCGTAATCTGTACTACACCGATTCCATGTTGGCCGTTACAAGGCTTCATGATCACTTCGTTATATTGGTTAAGAAAATTCTTCAAAGTGACTTCCGTTAATAATTCTGTAACCGGGATATAGCGAGAAAGAGATGCTATTGTAGTAAGCTCCTGATATTGACTCCATTTACTGACAGGAAAATGGAGCACAGAATCCGCTATCCATATTCCCCTATTTATGAATAAAATGTCAAATACAATTGTATTGCAATGAAGAAAGAATCCCCCGAGCTTTTGTGCAGATCGAATCACAACGGTTTTGATCATTTTATACAAATATAGATAAAAGAATTTCCCAAGTTTGGAATGGGACTTCCCTGTTACAGATTTTAAAGACCATTCATCTGATTCTACTGAACGGTGAACGGTAATGTAGCATTGAAAGGGACTACGAAGCAATCTTGGTTGGATAATATGATATTTCTGTTTAATCTCATGGCAGACTAGATGATGATACAGATCTTCTTTCTCATTCACTGTCATTACGTTGTCATTTGAAGTAATCTGAAAGGTATGGTCTTTAGAAGAAACATAAATCTCCTCAGAGCCAAATACAGGTTTAATGACAACGGATGTATACTTGTCTAAAAACGCAAACAAGGTCGTCTTTGAAAATAGTTCTGTTTCTAGCAGATGCTTAGATATACTTTCTTCAGACTTTAATATACGATACTGGCCTATTCGTCCGCGGCTGGCCTTCAACGTTCACTACTCCTTAAAAATGTTCTTAAGATATTCTATTCAGGTAGAGTATTTTTTCTTGGATAGTTTGGAATTTAATAAAAACCCCCGGCTTTAACGGCCGGGAGTTCCGAAGCGATTACCCTTACATTACTGACAGCCTAGTGCAATAATAGAACCTTGAGGAACTGGTGCAGCACCATTTTGATCAAAGAAACCTGTAATGACAAAACTTTGTACGTTATCATTTGCAGCTGTAGCAACCTGGTCTCTAAACACAGCTTCAAAAGGAAATTGTACACCGTTCACTAATCCCGTACCATCAACAGTAACTACACAATTCTGCCCTTCCCGCTTACAGGTAACAGAAGTGATGGCATTTGCAGTAAAAGTGAAGTTGTTTGCACCTGGAGTTTCTGTGTCTACAAATGATAAGGATAGTGTAGACGTACCAAGAGTGGTGACACAAACATTAGCCAGGTAAGTCAAGTCACCTTTAACTGTTCCTGTCTGGCCTGTGAATTTTACATTATTATTTGTTGAGACAGCATTTACAAGCACGCCACAAGGACAAATAACACCCATTTATATTCCCACCTTTCTAGTAGAATAATTTACTATATTAATAGCATGAGTATTGTGGCACTGTGTTTGTCCAATAAATGAAACTATTTTTACAAAAAGGCTGGATTTTTCCTTTAACAACGAATAAATATGGAAAATTATTGCTTCTTCCGTAATTTAGATGCCAATTCGATTATTGGCTGACTGTACATATCTCCTTTAATCAGAACAATTGTATTTTCGTCAACGATTTCTTTTAATAGGTCAAAAACAAGAGTACTATTGTTAAATGAATGGACTGTTGCATTCGTTCCTATTTTTAATAAGTGATCAGCCATGATCCGGGCGTGGAAACCGATCGTAATGAGAATATCCACATCTGACTCGCTAATAATTTCCCCTGCCTGTTCATGTATAACATATCCCCAGGATCCCAAATCCGTAATCGTTCCTACTATAGCCACCTTTTTCTTCGCTTTGCCAACATCACTTAATACGTTTAATGCGGCTTCTAATGAAGTGGTTGTTAAGCTCCATGTGTCATCAATAATGGTAGCGCCATTAAGTCCTTCATGTACTTGGAGATGCTTGTTTAGATTTTTATATGTTTTTAAAATCTCGATCGCTTTAGAAAGATCCATTCCGATTTCGTGAACAGCGGCAAGTGCAGCAAGTGCATTATACACTTGATGTGCACCATAACCTGGAACGAAAACAGCGTAATTTTTCTCTAAATGCTGGACACTAAATTGCATTCCATTTTTACCATATTTAATATCTTCCGCCTTAAAGTGACAGGATGGATCGACGCCAACTTTTATGATCCGTCCAAGATAATTGGATAAATCTATTTTTTTCGTGTTATGATCTTCTGAATTAATAATAAGTACACTAGAATGATCAAGTATTTTTGCCATTTCTCCCTTTGCATTAATATAGGCTTCCAGCGTTTTGCAATAATTCAAGTGGTGCGCACCGATATTCGTAATAATTCCGATTGTCGGTTTGAAATATTCACCTGCTTTTAATATATCCCCTGGTTCACCAACGGCTGTTTCAAAGACAGCTGCTTCTGTATCATCATCAATGCTTAGAAGGTAATATAAATGAGCTGTTCGTGAATTATTACTGCTGTTTGTAGAAGAAACGTTTTTTTCTGCTGAGAGAATATGCCTAATCATTTCTTTTGTCGTTGTCTTTCCAGAAGTCCCTGTAACCGCAACAACAGGAATTTGGAACAGGCTGCGGTAATAATTCACAAATTTCCAATATGCTTCTTCTATATCTTTTACTTTTAATACAGTCAATTCCTCTAATTGTCCATTTTTCCTAAATTCCTGGTCTGTTACAAGTACCAAAGGGAAATATTTCTTTAGAGCATCCCAATTAGTAATCTTCTTATTTGAAAAAAGAATGGTATTTTGTTTCTTTATTTGTTTAAGACGATAGGCACCAAAATGAATAATCACATGATCAGACCCTTGAATCAATTCACCGGCAAGGATTGATCTTATTTGTCTAACAGAGAGGGGCTTCATTGTGATTTTACACTCCTTTCACTTTAGACATATTATGATTTTATTACACTTGTTGCTTGTACTATTAACCATAAGTAGGATCATTTTGGTGTTACGCCATAATAATTACTTTTCTGGGAAATGGATTAACGCCGCTTTTATTGTATTTAATTCCCTCTTACATGATACATAACCATACCAAAAGTGGTCTGGTTCATAAATATATAACAGGTTGTTTGATCGAAGTTTATGTAGGGAGTGGAACTGTTTGAAAACGATTATCTTTATAGGTACAAATAAATCTGGCTCAAGTAGAGAAGCAGTTAAAGCAGCGGAACGGCTTGGTTACTTTACGGTTGTTTTCACAAATAATTTAAAGCAAATGCAACAAAGGGAAGACTATATGGATGTTCATGAAATGATTTTTGTTGATACGAATAATCTTTCTATGATGAAAGAAGAAATTAAAAAGTTACGGTTTAAGGGTAAGGAAATAAAGACCATTGTCAGTTTTATTGATTCAAATGTTTATAGTGCGTCCATTCTTTGTGAAGAATTTTGTCAAAGTTATACATCTTCCAATGCCATTAAAATAATGGAAGATAAAGAGGAAACCAGGGTTTCTCTAAAGGATCAGCCTTATACTCCAAAATTTTTCAGTATTAAACCAAATGAGCCAATTTCCTCCGAAACGATAGGCTCAGAGCTTACGTTTCCAGTCATCGTAAAATCTCCGAAATCGACCGGTTCTAAAGACGTTCTATTCGTGGAAACAAAAGAACAATTAGAAAAACAGATAGTAAGATTGCAAGAAAAGAATCCAGATGAAACCATTATTATTGAAGAATATATTGATGGAAACCAATATTTAGTCGAGGCACTCATATATAACAAGAAGATAATGATTGCTGGAATTATCGAACAAGAAATTACACAGGGTAAACGATTTATTATTACAGGTTATGGTGTGCTTGCGAATGTTCCCAATCAGATAAAAGTAGGAATTGAACAGGTCCTGCAATCTATCATCTCACAATTCGGAATTGAGAATGGTGCCCTTCATCTTGAAATACGTTTGAAAAAAGATGGCTGGAAACTCATTGAAATCAACCCGAGAATTTCAGGTGGTGCAATGAATGAAATGATTTTAGCTGCATTTGGGTTTAGTTTAGTGGAAGAAACCCTTAAATTATATTTAGGAGAAAGTCCGTCGTTAATGCCAAGGTTTACGAATTACGTATTTACGCAGCACCTCATCGTTTCGAAAAAGGGTATATTAGAAAAAATTACTGGAAAAAAGAAGGCACTAAGCTCCCCGGGTGTAGTTAAAGTTTATGTAAAGCCTAGAAAGGGAACTAAGTTAACCCCGCCATTATCAATGGGTCATAGATATGCCTATGTGATTGCAAAAGGGGCAAGTATGGAGGAAGCTAAAAATCTTGCAAAAAATGCTGCAAGCGAGATTAAGTTCCATCTAGTGGAAGAATAAAACGGAATTACGATTATCCCAAGTCAAAAAAGGGACTTCGGTAATGTGTAACGGGTTCTCTGCTGGGAGACAAAAGTTAAAAATAGCATCAGAAATCACATCAATTTCATCAATTTCATCAATTAAATAAACAAATAAAAGCCACGTTTTTTATATAAAAATTGTGGCTTTTTAACATTATTAGTTAACGTTTTGTTCACTATCTTTTATCCTCGAAGAAATCATAGATTTTGAATGCAATATCAAAAATAATTAATACAACTGTCAAGCAGGACATATAGAAGTTCACTACAGGTTAATGCCCTCCTGATCCCGGTCAATAATATAAATACTGAGAATCCCTCTCCCGCAAAAATTCATGAGGTTGTAACATTTTCATTCCAATATCGGAAGTTTGAAATTCTTACCAATGAACAGTAACTAATGAAAATCAGTTCTTTTGAAACTTAATAATTTTTTCATCAATTTAATTAATTAGTACAAGCCAAAATGCCAATTCATTAATATTCTTTATTATTAAAGAAAAAAGGAGGTGAAATAATGGGTATTATTATTCCTTGTGACTGTTTATCCGAATTAGCCTATATTTACAACTTAGCTGCTCAAACTGTTGCGATAGAGGCGGATGTTAATTTTGATACAAATGGCTTTCTCACAGCTGGAATTACGCATGCTCCCGGTTCCCCTTCGATTCTAATTACTGATGCTGGTATTTATGAGGTTACTTTCTCTGTGTCAGGTACAGAACCGAATCAATTTGCGTTATTTTTAAATGGAAACCTGGTTCCGGGAACCATATATGCTTCAGGTGCAGGAACTCAGCAAAACAACGGACAAGCTATATTCACGATAGGAGCCGGTGATGTTCTTACTCTTCGAAATCATTCTTCTGCTGCAGCAGTAGGACTTGCAACTCCGATAGGAGGCACTCAAGCAAACGTAAACGCTTCTATTGTCATCAAAAAATTAGATTAGTACCAAATAAATATAGAACAATCACAAAATCAAAGTGAAGTGGTAAATAACCTTAGCTGCGTAAGCAGCAAAAATAACAGAAGAAAGGCACTGTACAATAGAAATTGTACAGTGCCTTTCTTCTGTTGTTTACTGTAAGAGAAATTAACTAAACGTTTGATCTAAGAACTTCACGATATCAAACATATTCGTCTTACTGGCTCCTTTGACTAAAATGGTGTCATCTTTCTTAATAATCTTTACTAACAACGCATTTAATTCATCCTTGTTAGTGAAATGGTAAACATTTTTAGCAGGGAAACCTTTTGCTTTTGCCTGTGCTCCCATTTCTTCTGTCCGAAATCCGTATGTGATTAAAACATCAATTTCTTTATCAAATACATATTCCCCAACTTTACGATATTCTTCCTCTCTTAAGCCACCTAATTCCCTCATTTGTCCAATAATCGCTATTTTTCGATGTTTTCCAATATTGGAAAGTACATCAATTGCAGCTCTTACCCCTTGAGGGTGGGAGTGAACGGTATCATCTATCAGTGTAATATTGTCACGACAGTTATATATAGTTAGTCTTCTAGGTGGTTTTCTAAAGAGCAGCCCCAATTTAATTTCCATTGGCGTGAAACCTAAATAATCCGCAACAGCAATGGCATTTAAGGCATTGTATACATGATGCTCCCCTAAAATAGGAATGAAAAGTGATATTTCCTGCCCTTGAAGCTTCATCTTGAAATTCATTCCAGTATCATTATATTTAACATCATAGGCTCTATAGTCAGCGGATGAATTGACACCAATTGTGATAATCTTCCCTTTGAAATTTTGGGTTTCTAAAAAGGTTGAATTAGGATCATCCTTGTTTAGAAATAGAACACCATTTTGATCCATCCCGTGAATTAATTCAGATTTAGCATGGGCGACTTTTGTAATATCACCATCAAAGTTTCCCACATGTGCAAGGCCAATATTTGTTACAATACTGATATTAGGCTGAATGATGCTGCAATGTTCAGTAATGACACCGGGATAGGCCATCCCATACTCTAACACAATTGCTTCATGGGCTGGATTGATTTCAGCAGCATGTTTTTTCGTATGTTCTGTTGTATTCCAATAATCCTTTGATTCAAATATATTCCATTTCTTTGCTAAAATCGATGCAACGAAGGCTTTAGTCGTTGTCTTTCCGGCACTCCCTGTTATGGCGATAATGGGGATTTCCTTTTTTTCCTCCATTTTTTTCTGCTTTAATGCTTTTATAGTTTTTGTAATTGTATTTTGGTTCTTTGCTAGAAACATGGCATATTTAATCGTGTTAATCACTACATCTAACTCCAAATAAAAGGCAGGTGGACAACCTGGCCGCCAATTTACCTCATATATCCATATTTTAGAGTTCTCATCTAATCCAACATCCACGCCAATTTCATCAATGACTTCCCCATAGTGGATCATTTGAAGCTCATCCAAATGATTGGCTAATGATAAGGAAAAATGCTCGAGTGTTCGTTTAATATTAAACGCCTCTTCTTTAAACTCTTGTTGTAAAAAGGGTTCTAAATAATTGGTGAAGCCACCATTGTTAATGTTGGCAATAATGGATCCCATTGGAGCAACTCGCGGATAGATGGTGGTAATCACCCATTTTCCTTCACCATCTTTTTGAACATGCAGTCTGAAGTCGAATACTTGGCCGGATTTAGTGGTCGATTGGATATAAGGTTGAACAATATAGGTTCCTGTTGAAAGTTTTGACCCTATAAGATCATTTAGTTGTTGTTTAGAGTAGAAAATACTATCGGAGTCCTTCTTAACTAAAAAGCCATTTTCACTTACGGAAATGAAAAAGATCCCTTTACCTTTTCTGCCATCGATCGGTTTAAATACCACCTTTTCAAATGCTGTTACAAATTTGAAGAAATGCTCTGTATTTATTACAATTTCTGTCGGAATTAAATAGTTTGCGAATTCTTTAGCCTCTTTTAATCGCTCGTTTATGTTCCACTTATTACCAATCGAATGAGTAGTAAAGGGGATCTTTTCTTTTAACCTTTGAATAATTTCCTTTGAATTGGCAAGTTTTTCAGGACTCCCTGCATTGTAGATGACATCTGGGAAAGGCATAATTCTCTCCATCCATTTGCCGTTTTCATACACTTGACCTCTTATGGTATTGTTAACAAAATTCACTGATCCAGGAGAAAAGTAGAAAAACTTTGCTCCTTCTGCTTTAGCAACCGCCGCATAGGCATAAGACTTTATGACAGTTTTGGGGTCTTTACGATGATGTAACATTCCTATCAATGTCATTGTATAAGCTCCTTTATCCAATCTTTAAAACCTTTTACATTACATTCAATTACTAAACCATTTGAAACGGACAGAAGTTTAGTATATTGATATTTGTTTGTATAATTAACTTATGGAATAACCAATGAATTGACACTTTAGAGGAATCTATTTCAATCCAGAAAACTGTCCACTTTGAAAAAGCATTTCGCCTATTTCTGACTTGTATAACAGGCAACTACTTGCTGCACAATAAACGGGTCAATCAAAATTAATAGGAGGATGTTGCTTTGAAAAAGTTCATGATTATTATAGTGGGGATATTCTTGCTAACTGTTGGAACTTTTAGCACCCCATTTAAAAAGGATAAAGTGTCTGCTGCTCCAATTATCGGACCAAACCAAACAGAAGACCAGGTTGCCACTGCGATTATTAAAACTGGGATTAGTTTAATCGGCAAAGCCACCTACAGTCGCACTGAATACAAAACGACCTATCCATATAAATTTTCATGTGCAACTTTTATTGATTATATTTTCAAACAAAATGGAGTCGATTTAGCGACGTATAATGAAGACTATATGTTAAAACTAGGGGTATCCGTCCCAATGGAACAGATCAAAAGAGGTGACTTATTTTTCTTTGATGTGGACAAATCTGATAACAATCCATCTGATCATATTGGAATATATATTGGGAATAACAAGCTTCTTCACATGGCTGATCCTGGGCAAAACATTGTTATTTCGGATATGACAGCGAAACCTTACTATACTGAGAACTTTGTCGGAGCAAGGCGTGTTATCCCCAGCTATATGCCGTCTAATCCCCTTACTACAGAGGATAAGATTGTAAACAGTGCTTATACGTTGATGGGGAATGTGAAGATAAGCAATACTGTTAATAACCCTTCGACAAATACTTTTACAAATAACGGGTTAGTGAACTACATTTACGAGCAAAATGGGATTACACTTGGTGCAAATAGTGTTAGTGAACTTGCAACTAAAGGATCCTACGTATCTAGAACCAATCTAAAAAAGGGTGACCTAATTTTCTTTGCCTCTACTGCCGGTGGAACGACACCAACCATTGCTGCCATATATGCAGGAAATCAGAAGTTTCTTCTTACAAACCCCACGAAAGGAATAGTCTCAAGGGTCTTGTTTGTCCCATGGTATGACACTCATTATGTTACGGGCCGAAGAGTAATTAAATAATGGTCCATAGATGAAAAGAGAAAAAATGGATAGAATGGCCAGAAGTTATTCTGCCTCTCTATCCACTTTAGATTATTTCATTTTCAGATTGTTCTTTTGTCTTTCGATATATTGATCACGCTCACACCCATCAGATAATTCTTCTGAAAATTCCTGCTTTGCCTCATTTCCCACTAATTCACCGGACTTAATTGTCTTCGGCGGCAAATTATTATTTGGTGCAGCTTGCTCATTCCATTTACCCATTAAAAGATCACCCCTTTTTAATAAGTATCTATTGTTATCTTTACGTTTATCCCCCATATTTTTTATCAATATTTCCAAACAATTGCACACAAAATCTCGTTATTTATCATAAAATATTATCACATAATAATATTTTTCCTCAAAAATGCTTTCACCTGTAAACACATTCCCCTTTATAAAAATGAAAGATACAAGCATAAATATTCCATTTTTCCCCCATACTAAGAAAAAAAGATGAGGTGAAGAAAGTGGGACTACTCAACTCATTTAATCAATGGAAAGAGACAAGATACCAAAATCATTTGACAAATATGAAGGATCAAGGCAAATGCCCTGATTGTCAGGGGCGGGGTTATACCGTGTATCCTTATAATGAATTTGCCTACTATAATTCGTTCGAATGTCCGGGATGTCAAGGCAGCGGCCATTATACGGATTGGGAAGAGATGCAATAAGAAAAGCGCAAGCGCCCTGGTCAGCGGCGTATGGCCTGGAGCGCTCCAACTAAGATAAAGGAAACACGGTGAACGTAGTGAACCGATGTTGACTTATTGTAGGGCGGAGAGCGAAGGACACTAGCCGCTAGGGTGCTGGAGCTGGATAATTCTCAAAGTCGAAATTTATACTTTCTTATCTTTTAAGAAAATCCCTTCATTTGAAGGGATTTTTTATAATTAACTCTTTTTGATCAGACTTTGATTGGCTTTGGAGGTTCTAATCTCTACTGTAAGGGAACTTTTATTTACAATTGCTTTTAACAGCACTGGAACTCCTGCTGTATTTTTGAATCTAAAATCCTTACCGCCGTACGAAACAGTTGCATCTCTTCCGGTTGGTACATAGCCTACCGGCAGTGAGTGATGATTCCTTTCAATATAACTAACTGCTAATTTGTCAATAGCATTAAAAAGGGTCGATGATGTCTGGCAGATCCCTCCACCAATCCCATCAACCAATTTACCATCAACTATTTCTTGTGCTGGCTGGTAGCCATGCTCCCGGTCGCTTGGTCCGACGGTTGTATTAAAAGAAAATGAATCTCCCACACCGATTATAATATTATTTATTGCTTCTGCTGATAACGCTATATTTCTGTTTCTTCCTGCCACACCGCTTTTAAAGTAGGTCGTAAATGAAGCGACCACAACCTCTCCAAGTTGCGCTGCCTCCTCAGGCTTATAGCCGCTAGCGGTAACATATAAGGGAATCTCAACATCCCCTCCTTTGGCAGAAGCCTTGAGAATCATCTCAGACAACTCTGATTCATCGAGCATCGTTTGTGGTGTACCTTGAATGACTTGTCCATTTCCATCCAGTTTATCAAGCATCATCCTTTTGTCATAACCCGGTGTATCATTCGTTCCTCGAGCGAGCTCCCTTGTCAATTTTGCTAATTCCGCTTTATATTTTTCGGGATCCTTTCCAAATCCTAATTCCTTGGTATTAAAAGTTTTAATAATGCTTTTAGTGTTTGGGTCAATAATATTGACGATAATGGGCTTTGCTTCTTCCTGTTTTCTTCTCTCTTCTTCCCTTTTCTTTTCTTCCATTTCCTTTTTCTCTTTTTCAATGATTTGTTCATGCTCTGATGTTTTGGCTTTTGCTTCCTTTTCTTTCGTTGATTGTTCCGCACACCCCGTTAACCCGATTACACTACCTGCTAATAAAATGATAATAAATCTAGTAAACATTATCATAATTCCCCAACTTTTCTCATTTTTATTTAATATCCTATTGGACGATTTCAAAGAGAATTTCGTTTCACATCATTCTCCTATTCTATTCCATTTTTATTTCCATTTTCCTGCAAAAAATTAGGATAAAGTTCATCATTGTTTATTTTATCACTTTGCCCCTGTAAAAAAGTCACATATATTTTATTTAATAAATGGAAACATAAAAAATTGTCGGTTTGGACTACGAATAAATTTTAGGAATAAGCAAATAGTATGAAATAGATTTGTTCTATTTAGGGAGGTGCGAAAATGTCTGTTTATGTTTATCAGACGTTTGTCATAAAACAGGAGAAATTTAAGGAGGGAATTGAAAATTTAAAGGAATTAAAAAAATTCCGAAATGATAATTATGATCATAAGTTGGAGATTTTGACACCTATTTCCGGTGAGGATCATACATATGCACTGCTTTCTACCTACGAGGGTTTAGCAGAAATGGAATTACAAAACAAAAAAATGTTTGAAGACGAAGAATATCTAGAACTAATTGGTTCTTTTTTCCTTGATAACATCGTTCAAGGGAGTATGTATACACAAATATACCGTTCCCTTAAAGAAGGAAAGAGCGATAAAAAGAAGGAAAAGAAATAGGAACTTATATATTGAAAAAGGGCAAATATTTGCCCTTTTTCTATTATTAATATTAGTCCCGATCTAAAAGAGCAGCACCAGCAATTCCAGGCTTGGTCATTTCATAAATATTTAAAATAAGATCCAGCTCTTCTTCAGTAAGAACGTCATGCTGAAGACATAGTTCACGAACTGATTTGCCACTGATGATGGCTTCCCTTGCAATTCGTGCCGCAACTTCGTAACCTAAGTGGGGATTGACAGCCGTGATAATGCCGACACTCTTTTCTACATATTCTTTTAGACGAGCTTCATTTGCCTCGATTCCTGCCAAACAGAAATCGGTAAATGATCGGAAACCGTTGTTCATAATACTAATTGATTGCAGCAAGTTAAACACTAAAACAGGTTCCATTACATTTAATTCAAGCTGGCCTGCTTCAGAGGCAAGGCAAATGGTATGATCATTTCCTATTACCTGAAAGGCAATTTGATTAATAAGCTCTGGCATAACAGGATTCACTTTACCAGGCATGATGGACGAACCAGGTTGACGTGCCGGAAGGGAAATTTCCCCTAAACCTGCACGTGGGCCAGATGCCATCATCCGGAGGTCGTTCGCTATTTTTGACATATTCATCATACAAACCTTAAGTGTGGCCGAAACTTCCGTATATGCATCTGTATTTTGTGTTGCATCGACAAGATGTTCAGCATTCACCAATGGCAGCCCGCTTATTTCCGCTAACTGAATGACGACATCTTTAATATATTTCGGGTCTGCATTTAAACCGGTTCCAACCGCTGTTGCCCCCATATTTACCTCATATAAATGGAACCTAGATTGCGAAATACGCTTCATATCACGTTCTAACACCCTTGAGTATGCTTCAAACTCTTGCCCTAGGCGGATTGGAACCGCATCTTGGAGATGAGTACGCCCCATTTTGATAACGTTTTCAAACTGTTTCGCCTTTTCTTTAAAAACCTTATGCATATCATCCATTGTCTTAAGTAATTTCTTAAGTAACGTTAGTGTGGCAATATGAATAGCAGTTGGAAATACATCATTTGTCGATTGTGACATATTTACATGACTATTTGGGCTTAAATGATTGTAGGCACCTTTTTCATGCCCAAGCAATTCAAGAGCACGATTCGCAATCACTTCATTTGCATTCATGTTCATCGATGTTCCTGCCCCGCCTTGGATTGGATCAACAATGAATTGGTCGTGCCACTTTCCTTCTATTATTTCATCGGCTGCCTGGCACATGACATTTCCAAGTCCGCTATACAAGCGAGTTGTATTCATATTGGCAATTGCCGCTGCTTTTTTTACCATTGCGAGAGCTTTAATTAACTCTTCATTAATTCGATAGCCTGTTATAGGGAAATTTTCAACCGCCCTTAATGTTTGAATTCCGTAATACACATCTGACGGGATCTCTTTCTTTCCTAAAAAGTCTTGTTCAATTCTTATTGTGTCCATTAGCTTCGTCTCCCACCCTTTTATTGAAAAACAATGATGCTCATACAAAATAATAGCAGTTATATTCTGCTCTGTCTCCCCTTTCACTATTTTTTCATTACGAAACAGCCAAATTACTCTGTTAAAATAATAATCCTTAATATTTGTTCCTTGAATATTTAAATAAAAATGTAATATGTTTACTCCCCGCGGCAAAACTTGCATTTATTTGCAACCGCCTTCACAGGGTTTCTAGATTAGAATCCTGTTTAATTTTGTTGAATATGAATAAATTGTAGAATTTTGTCTAATCATTTAATCTTCCACTATCTTATATTAATACCATATACATGTTATAATCATTTACAAATATTATTTCAATATTGTAAATTTTAAAAAACTAAAGGATTGGGTTACGAAAGGAAGGAATAATAATTACATGTTGACAACAGCCATTGATACCATACCACAACCAAAAACATATGGCCCCCTCGGCAATCTTCCACAACTAGACCTAGAACAACCATCGCAGTCGATCATGAAACTTGCCTATGAATATGGACCAATTTTTAAGCTTAAATTTCCTACTGGTACAGGAATTTTTATTTCCTCAGCTGAATTAGTGGAAGATGCATCAGATGAATCCCGTTTTGATAAGCTTGTCAACGCCCCCTTACAGAAGGTCCGCTCTTTCTCAGGGGATGGTCTCTTTACAAGCTGGACGAAAGAAGACAATTGGCAAAAAGCTCATAATATTCTTCTGCCCAGCTTTAGCCAAAGTGCCATGAAAGGTTATCATTCGATGATGGTAGACATTGCCCTTCAGCTCATCCAAAAATGGTCACGGTTAAACTCTGACGAAAGTATTGATGTCCCGGAGGATATGACAAGGCTTACGTTAGATACGATTGGATTATGCGGTTTCAATTATCGTTTTAACAGCTTTTACCGGGAAAAACCCCACCGTTTTATTAAATCTATGGGTCGTGCCCTTGATGAGGCAATGAACCAGAGCAATCGCCTCGGAGTTCAAGATAAGCTGATGGTGAAGAAAAGACGCCAGTTTAATCGTGATATACAATACATGTTTTCGCTTGTCGACCGCATCATTGAAGAACGAAAATCAAGTGATGACCATGATGGAGAAGATCTTCTATCCCGGATGCTTGATTGTGCAGATCCAATCACCGGTGAAAAGTTAAGTGACGAAAACATCCGCTACCAAATTATTACCTTTTTGATTGCCGGACATGAAACAACAAGCGGATTACTTTCATTCGCCCTCTATTTTCTTATGAAGCATCCTGAAAAATTAGCAAATGCCTACGAAGAAGTTGACCGTGTCTTAACAGGGCCGATTCCAACTTACCAGCAGGTGCGCCAATTAAAATACGTCCGGATGATCCTAAATGAATCTCTAAGACTTTGGCCAACTGCACCACTCTTCTCCTTGTACGCAAAAGAGGACACCGTATTGGCGGGTAAATATCCACTTAAAAGAAGAGATGTTGTCAATATCCTGCTTCCTAAACTGCATCGTGATACGAATGTATGGGGTGATGATGCAGAAGACTTTAAGCCAGAAAGATTCATGGATCCAAAAAAGGTACCTCACCATGCATATAAACCATTTGGCAATGGCCAGCGCGCCTGTATCGGCCAACAATTTGCCATGCACGAGGCAACGCTTTTACTCGGAATGATTTTAAAACATTTTGAATTGGTAGATCATACAAATTACCAACTTAAGATAAAAGAAACGCTAACGTTTAAACCAGATAAACTAACGATGCAAGTTCGTCCACGTGAGTCCCATTCTTCTGTTCCATTATCGCAGGATGAAAGAAGCGCAGCGGTGGATTTGCACGGAAAACAATCATTACAAATGAATCAAACAGTCGTAAATGCCCATAACACACCACTTCTTGTGTTATATGGATCAAACATGGGTACAGCTAAGGGGATTGCTAGAGACATTGCCATGACAGCAAGGTTCAAGGGTTTCCAATGTGAAGTAGCACCGCTTGATGAATATGCAGCCAAACTTCCAAAGGAAGGAGCTGTTTTCATCATTACGGCATCATATAATGGAAACGCGCCAAAAAATGCCCGTAAATTTATAAAGTGGCTAAAAGAGGGAGATACGGAAGCCCTAAATGGAGTGAAGTACGCCGTTTTTGGCTGTGGGGATACGAATTGGGCAAGCACCTATCAAAGCATTCCTAACTTCATTGATGAAAAGCTGGCTGAAAAGGGGGCTGACCGCCTAGTGCAAAAAGGACAAGGTGATGCAAGCAGTGACTTTGAAAAGCAGTTTGAAGATTGGCATGACCTGTTATGGCCAGTTGTATTGGATGCTTTCCTTTTAGAAAATAATGATCGTACTAATCACACTGGTAATTCGTTAACGGTTCAATTCGTAACTGAAGGTCATGAGAATGCTTCAGTAGCCGAGGCTTCCTATAAGGTTGTCATCTCTAAAGTTCTGGCACAGAATTCATCTGAGTTAGTAGAGCGTGTATTAAAGCACTTTGCTTTAGAGCAAAATGAACAATTAATCATTTGCGGAGACCGTGAAGCAATTACCCATCTCCCGCTGAATTTTCCTGTACGTACATGGGATTTACTAAAGTATAGTGTGGACTTACAGAAAACTGTCACACAATCACAGCTTCATGAACTTGCGGAGTTTACCGTCTGTCCTCCGCATAAAAGGGAATTAGAAATGCTTCTCAAGGATCAGGAATATGAGTTAAACCTTTTCAAGAAAAATATTTCGATGCTTGATTTATTAGAAAAATACCCTGCATGCGAGCTGCCATTTGAGAGGTTTATTGAGCTATTACCATCATTGAAGGGACATTAATTGAAAAGGTGAGATAAAATCTAAAACAGGGATTTTATCTCACCTCTTTTTAATTATCTATCGCAAATAAAAGTGAGCTTGATTAAACCTTTTTAAAAGTTCGCCAAATACTTTCTTTTCCTCTTCTGTCCAATCATTTAATAGTTCAGTAACTCTTTCTATACGAGCCCGTTTATAATCGTTCAATTCCTTTGTTCCCTGTTCCGTTATTTCGAAAGAATATGCCCTTCCATCTAACGGATCAGGTATTTTATATAAATAACCCTTTTGCTCTAAAGCAGAAGCTTGTCTGCTAACCGTGGAAATATCTAATTGAAACTCACCAGCTAATACTTTAACGCCGGCAGCCCCTTTTGTTGCAATGCGGTGGAGCAATAAATAAGCTGACCGGTCAAGATTCCAAAGTTTCTTATTCGTTGTACCTGACGTTACTCGTCTTATAAGAATGGCCAATTCTAGTTCAATCATCTCCAAAGATTGTTTATGCATTCCATTATTACCTCACTGTTAATCTATTTCAAAAACTATAATACCACAATCAGCATTAATTTTATAAAAAGGTCATCCCCCCCGAACAAAACACTGTTGACGTAGTGGAAAACAGTTGTATAATACAATTATATACTTTCATTATACAACTATTTTTAAAAAATAAAAAAGGGGAATGTGTATGTCGTCAAAATCAACTTCAGCAGCGTCGAAGATTACTTCATCTTCAGAAATAAATGGAAGCTTATTAGCACAGCCCAAAGCGATATGGGCCGTATTTTTTGCCTGTATTATTGCCTTTATGGGGATTGGTCTTGTTGACCCGATTTTACCGGCAATTGCCGAAAAATTGCACGCATCCCACAGCGAAGTTACCTTACTTTTTACTAGCTATAATGCCGTAATGGCCGTTGCGATGCTTATTACGGGAATGATTTCATCTAGATTAGGTATTAAATGGACATTGCTTACGGGAATTGTCATTATTGCTGTATTTTCAGCACTTGGAGGGTTATCAAATGGGATTTGGACACTTGTAAGCCTTAGAGGCGGCTGGGGATTAGGTAATGCTTTATTTGTGGCAACAGCATTAGCGGCCATTGTCTCTCTTTCAAATAGCGGTACAGCAAAAGCGATAATTTTGTATGAAGCAGCAATTGGTCTAGGCATATCCGTAGGACCGTTACTTGGAGGCTGGTTAGGTGCCATGTCATGGAGAGGCCCGTTTCTTGGCGTTGCCACTCTGATGGTTGTTGCCTTTATCGGGTTATATTTATTAATGCCTAAAGCTGTACAACAAAAAAGTAAACAATCAAAAACGTCATTATTAGACCCGTTCCGTGCCCTGAAACATCGGTCGCTTCTTATTTTTGGTATCACAGCCGCCCTATACAATATTGGCTTTTTCACCTTGCTTGCCTATGCACCCTTTGTTATGGGGTTAGATGAACACGGGCTCGGCTTTGTATTCCTTGGCTGGGGCATATTACTAGCCATTACTTCTGTTTTCATGGCTCCCAAACTACAGCAACGGTTTGGAACAATTAAATCGATGTGCGCGATGTTAATATTGTTTGCCTTGCTACTTTTCGCCATGGGCATTTGGACGTCAACACAATGGGTGGTCATTGCCGCTGTTATTGCTGCAGGGGCATTACTTGGGAATAATAATACCTTGATTACAACTGCTGTCATGAATGCGGCACCAGTTGAACGCTCTACCGCATCAGCTGCCTACAGCTTTCTCCGCTTTATTGGTGGTGCCATTGCCCCATTTATGGCTGGAAAACTAGCGGAGATTTTTAACCCTTCTGTCCCATTCATAGTTGGAGGCAGTTTTGTCCTAATTTCTGTTCTATTTATTTTAATCAACAATAGGCATGTTAAGCATGTAGATGATGCCGAATTAGGTCATTAAAAATTTCTCTAAAGGATCTGCCTTGTTGCAGATCCTTTTTTTATCGCCCTAATGAATATCCCGTTTCTTAAACCTCCCGCCGCGCACTTCGGAAATGTCCGCTATAGCGAGGAATGCTGATGGATCAATATCTTCGACGATGGTTGTTAATTTAGATTCTTCCAATCTGGAAATGATACTAAAAATCACCTTTTTATTATCACCTGTAAAGGCACCTTGGCCTTTTAAATACGTTACCCCTCTGCCTAAGCGGGCATTAACGGCATTCCCTATTTCTTCAGCATCATCACTAATAATCCAAACCGATTTTGTTTCTTCTAGGCCGGCCACTACAGCATCAATCGCTTTAGAAGCGATAACATAGGCCAACAGCGAATACATGGCACGATCCCAGCTAAAGACAAATCCTGCTGCACCTAAAATAAAAATATTCATAAACATGATAATTTGCCCAACGGAAAAAGGTACTTTTTTGTTGACCACAAGTGCTAGTATTTCAGTTCCGTCTAACGCACCACCATTACGAATAACGAGGCCTACCCCAATACCTACTATCATTCCACCGAAAAGGGTTGCTAAGAGAATATCATCAGTAAATGCAGGGATTGGGTGAAAGAATGAGGTAAAGATAGATAAAACGATAATTCCGTATACAGTGGAAAAAGCAAATGTCTTTCCCATTTGTTTATAACCCATATAAACAAACGGTAGATTTAATAGGAAAAGGAAGATCCCCAATTTCCAACCTGTTATATGTGAAAGCATGATGGAAATCCCAGTAATTCCTCCATCAACAACATGGTTTGGCACTAAAAATATTTCCAGGCCCGTAGCCATTAGAATCGCCCCAATGGTTATAGCGATAACGCGAATAATAACCCTTGTGAGAGGCAGCTTGCGGTGTTGAATGTTTTCTTTTATTACTTCAGTCATTAAAACACTCCTTTTATTTAATCTACTTTTATATTATTTTTCTTTTAAGAAAAGAATTTTATTACGTCGTTACTAGTATTATATCATATTTTCGTTCAAAAGATGAACTTTAGTTCATCTTTTGAACGAAAAAAAAAGATTGCCGGCATAAATGCTGCAATCCTTTTAGTTTTGTATTAAACCATCATTTTGCAAATATCATTGGTAAACTCTACTGGATCCTCGATTGGCAAGCCTTCGATTAACAAGGCTTGGCTGTATAACAAGTTAGTATATAACCTTACCTTTTCTTTATCTTGTTCAAACGCGGATTTTAATGCTTCAAAAACATCGTGGTGGACATTAATTTCTAATACCTTGTCCGCTTTCACGTTCTGATTGTTCGGCATTGCATTTAATATCTTTTCCATTTCAATCGATACAGCCCCGTCGGTTGCTAAACATACAGGATGCGATTTTAACCGTTTCGATACTCTGACATCCTTCACTTTGCCATTAAGGATATCTTTCATATAATCAAAGAGGTCTTTGTTTTCCTTCTCTTCTGACTCAGTTTCATTGTCCACATCTGCGTCAAACCCCAAATCACCGCTTGATACTGATTTGAATTCTTTTTCTTTGTAGGCCATGACCATTCGAATGGCAAACTCGTCAATTTCTTCGGTGAAATATAAAATTTCATAGCCTTTATCTGCGACCATTTCTGTTTGCGGAAGTTTATCGATTCTTTCGGTTGTTTCCCCTGTCGCATAATAAATATATTTTTGCTCTTCCGGCATTCTTGCCACATACTCGTCCAAAGTGACCAATTTCTTCTCTTTAGAAGAATAGAACATCAATAAATCCTGTAATTCTTCTTTATGCATGCCATAGTCACTATATACTCCATATTTTAGCTGTCTGCCAAAGGATTGATAAAACTCTTCATATTTTTCACGTTCATTTTTCAAAATATTGACTAATTCACTTTTGATTTTTTTATTAATATTTTTCGCGATTAGCTTTAATTGGCGATCATGCTGCAGCATCTCTCTAGAGATATTCAAAGAAAGATCCTCCGAATCCACCATTCCCTTTACAAAACTGAAATAATCAGGAAGTAAGTCAGCGCATTTATTCATAATTAAAACACCATTAGAATAAAGCTCCAACCCTTTTTCAAATTCCTGAGAGTAGTAATCAAATGGAATTTTTTCCGGAATATATAAAATGGCATTATATCTTACAGCACCGTCGACACTGATATGAATATGTTTGATTGGCTTATCGAATCCGTAATGTTTTTCCGCATAAAATTGTTCGTAATCCTCTGTTGTCAGATCCTTTTTGTTTTTCCGCCAGATTGGCACCATACTATTAATCGTTTGTTCCTCTTGAACATCCTCGTATTCATCTTCGCTGCCTTCTTTAAGCTTACTCTCAGTGACATCCATTTTAATTGGGTAGCGAATAAAATCAGAATACTTTTTGATGATACCCTTTAAGCGATATTCTTCCAAATACTCGTCATAGCTCTCATCTTCGGTATTATCTTTGATTTTCAAAATGATCTCGGAACCAATTGAATCCTTTTCACATGGGACAATCGTATAGCCTTCTGCCCCTTTAGATTCCCATTTAAATGCTTCATCACTGCCAATTGCTCTACTGATGACTGTGACTTCATCTGCCACCATAAAGGCTGAATAAAAACCGACACCAAATTGGCCGATGATATCGTGACCATCTTTTAACTCATTTTCACTTTTAAATGCTAAGGAGCCGCTCTTAGCAATCGTTCCCAGATTATTTTCAAGATCTTCTTTAGTCATTCCAATACCGGTATCGATGATTTTCAAGATTCTATTTTCTTTATCAGCCGTAACCTTTATAAAGTAACTATCTTTATCAAAAGTTAATGAATCATCTGTTAATGCTTTGTAATAAATCTTGTCAATCGCGTCACTGGCATTTGATAGCAACTCTCTCAAAAATATCTCCCGATGAGTATAGATGGAGTTGATCATCATGTCTAATAATCGTTTTGATTCGGCTTTAAATTGTTTTGTTTCCATTAAGACCTCTCCTTCAGCATATCATTTCGTTATTTATTTTAGCACTCTATGTGCATGAGTGCTAACCATTACTTTAATATCATAAAATATTTTTTTCGTCAAGAAAATAGAAAAAGCATCCGCTCGGATGCCGTTTCATTTATGGAATGATTTTAGTTGACCTTGCCCTTTCTGCCGTTTGTTGAATCCGCTTGCTTAACGGCTTTTTCAAGAGTAGAGCTAAAACAAAGCTAGCAGCAGCAAAGACAAGCAATGATAACACATCCTTTATGACAACTTCCGTTACCATCCCTCCAACCGTTTCACGGAGCATGCTCACCGCATAGGTAAATGGCATAAACGGGTAGATCATTTGAAAAAATGAGGAAGTGGTACTTACCGGAAATGTTGCCCCTGAGCTAGAGATTTGCAGCACCAAAAAGATAATCGCTAAACCTTTTCCAATATTTCCGAACACCGAGCATAGCGTAAAAGTGATAATAACAAACACCATACTAATGAAAATACACAATAATACAAACCATAGTTTGTCTACCACGTAAGTATGAATTAAATACAAATCTCCTAGCGACGCTATCGCTGCTTGAAAGATCCCAATCGTTAGAAATGTTAGAAGTCTTCCTAAATAGAGATGATAGCCCTTGTAAACATTGTCCGGATTTTCAACATCCACCCGAAGGGAAGCAATCAAGAAGGTTGCACCAACCCAAAGCGCCAGCATCGTATAAAACGGTGACATCGCTGAGCCATAGTTTGGAATCGGAAAGATCCGCTTTGTTTCTAAAAGAACGGGGCTTGATAAAAAATTACTTTCCTTTTTCGGATCATGCTTCAAAAATTGGATTAATTCGTTCACATTCACACTGCCTTCGAACTTCCTGATTTTATCCGCAGCATTCCTTATTTGCGATTCAAAGCCTGGTAAATCATTTCGCGCTAAATCAGCCGCTTTGTGAACTGCCTTCTCAAGTTCTGGCAGCTTTGTTTGAATGAGATTAGACGCTTTTTGAATGTCCCCCTCAATTGCGGGCAAGTTTTTGCGGACAAAATCAGCCGCCATATGTATTTTTTGTTCAACAACAGGCATTTCATTTTGAAAGAAGTCCCCTGCTGTATTAATTATTTTTTCCCCTTCAGCCCCTTTTTGTTGAAGTGAAAGGAGAGTTTGATTTACTTGATTATGAATATTCACTAGCTCCTCGTTAAGCTGTGTTAACTCCTTTTGATTTTTTGTAGTATTTGACTGATCAGTATCCGCTTCTTTAGCGCTAGCTATCCCTTGTTGAATATTGGTTTCAATTTCATTCAAATTTGTGATAACGTCCGAGATGATTTCATTGACATGGTGCAAGTCTGCTAGTTTTGTTTGCACCGTTAATACCTTATCTCCCGCTTCCTTTATATGTGGTAAATTTGCTTCCACCGACAAGATACTGTTCCCAGCTTGGTGAATGTCCGGAATTCTTTGTTCCAGCTCGGTTATTTTTTGTCCCTTTTCCCGGATTTCTGGTAGTTTGCCCTCAAGTTCAATCGCCTTTTTCCCCATCTCCTCAATCTCTGGCAGAGCCTTTTCTAGTTCAAAAATTTGTCTTTCTACATTATGAATCGATGGCAGTGCTTTCTCTAATTCAATCCCAGCCTTAAAAAATCCTTAGAAAAGGGCATCCCCTACCGTTTTAACGAAAGCCTGGCTTATTTGAGTTGTGATACTGGATGCACCTGAACTTGTAATTTTCGGAGCAACAGCATTAATTTTTTCATTAACTCCAAATACAATTTTCGGTTTTTGCGGGTTTATTTCCAAGATGCTCGTTAATTTCTTTGAAAAATCCTTGGGGATGATTAAGTAGGCATAATACTTTCCCTTCTCTACCCCTTTAACAGCATCACTTCTGGTTACAAACACCCAGCCGAGTTTATGGTTCTTTTTTAGACTTTTCACGGTATCATTTCCGACATTAATATTTTTACCTTGAATTTCTGCCCCTGCATCCTCATTTGCTACGGCTACTTTTATCCCTGATGTATTACTATAGGGATCCCACATCGACTTAATATTCACCCATGCATAGGCGGATGGAAGCAGCATTAGGGCACCGATTAACAATGCCACAGTAGGAACACTAAAAATATTTTTCCAATCCGTTTTGTAAATACGCCAAATTTTACCCACTTTTTCCCCATCCTTAGCCTTGCATACATTTCCTTTATCTTTTCACCAATTCCACGTGAAAATTCAAAAATGGGCAAGAGAGAAAAATAAATAGGGATTGCCAGCAGCAATCCCAATCCATTATCATTTGAGAAATAACTAATTAGTTACTTAGTAAAACCCACCGCAACCGACAAAGCTCGCACCGATGATAATAAGCAGGATGAATAAAACCACAATTAACGCAAAACCGTTTCCAAAGCCACCTACGCCTACTGCACCACTCATTAAATCCACCTCCCAGCTATTACTGAATTATCTTATGTAGGGGGTGTAATTTTGTGTATAAAAAAATGGGCAGTATTAAATACCACCCACTTAAATAGCATTATTTACTTTTTAAAACACTTTCAGAATCTTTATTATAATTATATGTTGTCCTGTCGACAGGAATAAAGTTTTCAGGAGTGTAGAAACGCAATAAATCTCCATTCACGACTTTATCCGAATAGATCAATTTTTGTTGGACAATTTCCTTGAATTTCTGCGCCTCTTCCATTTTGTCCTCAGCTAATTTCATTCCGGTAGTGGAATCATAATACTTACCATTAACGGTTGTAATGGTTGGACTGACATAGTCACCATTACGGAAGGCAACAAGATCATCATGCTGTTCAGATAAGAGGTCTGTTCCAAATTGAATATAATCTTTTGTATCCGTACCAAGCAAGTGAAGCAGCGTTGGAAGTATGTCGACTTGTCCACCATATTCGTGGTTGACGCCACCCTCCATACCCGGCACCCGAATGAATAATGGTACACGCTGCAGGCCTGCACTTTCATATGGAGTAATTTTCTTTCCGAGCACCTGTTCCATTGCTTTATTATGATTTTCTGAAATTCCGTAGTGATCTCCGTACATGACAATAATCGAATGGTCATAAAGGCCTGATTGCTTTAAATATTCAAAGAATTGCTTCAGGGCTTCGTCCGCATAACGAGCCGTCTGGAAATATCCATCAACAGATTTATCACCCGTTGTAGCCGGTGCAATAGTTGTATCCTCTTGATTAATCGAATACGGATAATGGTTCGATACCGTAATAAACTTCGTATAAAATGGCTGCGGCAAGGATTCCAATAGTGGAATGGATTGCTCATAGAAAGGTTTATCCATCAGCCCATATTCTGCTTGCTCCGCAGTGTTTATTTGATAGTAGTTGGAATCAAAAAATTTGTTAAAGCCAAATGATTTATAAATCTCATTTCGATTCCAGAAGCTTCCCGAATTCCCGTGGAACACCGCTGAAGTATAACCCTGTTGACCCAATATTGCCGGAGCAGCCTGGTACGTATTTAATCCTTTCGTGGTAAAAGCTGAACCTTGCGGCAAGCCAAATAAGGAATTCTCCAGCATAAATTCAGCATCAGATGTTTTTCCTTGCGCTGTTTGATGGAAAAAGTTATCAAAATATAGGGTATTTTCATCGTTTGTCAATGAATTTAAAAACGGTGTGACTTCTTCCCCATTTAACTTGTAATTTATCACGAAATTTTGCAGCGACTCTAGATGTAAATAGATGACATTCATGCCTTTTCCGGCACCGAAATAAGCTGGGTTGGGCTCAGCGTAATTAGATTTTGTATAGTTAATTACCTCTGTCACATCATCACTATTTGCCATGACCCTTTGCGCGGAGGCATGTGTACTTTTTACTGCATCATAAATGGTGTAATTATACATTCCCAAATATTTCACGATATAATTTCGGTCAAAGCCTCTTGTTAATAATTGAGGTCGGTCAATTTCTGCTAATGATAGGTTGGCACAAGAAATAGCCAGCGCTAACGAAAATAAAACAGACACCTTCGCGCGACCCATTTCCTTCCGCTCAATTTTAACAAAACGAAATGCCAATAAGGCAATCAAAACAATGATATCCACGAAGAATAAAAAGTCATAAGGCTTTAAAAGTGAAACAACACTACCGCTGACATCACCAAAATTCTGCGTCTGCGTTAAAGTTGGTAACGTTATAAAATCATTAAAAAAGCGGTAAAATATACTATTCGCAAATAATAGAAAAGACAACAGAAAATCAATCACAATAAGCGAAATATACTTTTTCCGGCCCTTAAAAAAGAATGATATACCTAGAAAAAGTAAGGCCGAACCTAACGGATTGATAAATAAAAGGATCTTCTGTAAGGAATTCTCTATTCCTAAATCAAACTGGGTTAATTGAACGATATATGTTTTGATCCATAAGAAGATTACAGTCAAAAAGAAAAAGCCAATATATTTATTAAAAATACCTTGACCCTTTTGAAATATATTATTCATTTCCGCACCACCTTCTAGCACTCTATTATGAGCTAATAATAGATGCAATTAAATATGAGATTGAAACCAAATACTCTAACATCTATCATAACTGTTAAATATGAACAATCAATGAACAATTAGCGAACATTTCCCAATTAGACAAAATTACAACCATTTTGCTTTTTAGGAAGAAAATTTGAATGTTACATAACTATATGTTAGGATATAATTAAGTAACATGGATTAAGGAGTAATATTAAATGGAATATGTTGAGGCTCTTAGGGACATTAAGCAGATTAATTCAATTAAGAAATATCTAAAAAAGCAATCTGAGCGTGATTATGTCCTGTTTATCTTTGGAATTAACACGGGGTTAAAAATAACAGAAATGCTGGAAATTAAAGTTGGCGATGTGATAGAAAATGAAGGCAGAATGAAGAATTTCTACTTGTTTCCACATAAGGAAATAATGAAGGAAGTTTATCTTAACCATAAAGTTAAACAGGCCATTCTTCATTATGTTCAGCAGCAGCAGTTAATAACGGAAGACTATTTATTTAAATCCTCCAAAACGGATAAACCAATTACCCGCCAGCAAGCCTACCGGATTATTCATCATGCAGCAGAATCGGTTGGCATCGAAGGAAAAATCGGTACCAACTCTATGCGCAAAACCTTTGGTTTCCATGCCTATAAACGAGGGATAGCCATTTCCCTGCTGCAAAAGCATTTCAATCATTCAACCCCTTCCGAAACGCTTAAATATCTTGGAATTTCCAAAGAAGAAAATATTAAAACAGAAATTGATGTGAACCTTTAATAAACTTCTTAATCTATGAAAAATTCAAAGTGGAGGAAACGAGAATGAAAATACGTGAAATCGAACTTCCCGGAATTGGGAAAAAATACGAAATCATCACTAAAAGCGAGGACAAAATCGTGGTGATTATTCACGACGATGGCAGGAGAGATCTTTATTATTTTGATCAAGAAGATTATGAGGAATCCATTGCCAGTACCACCATGGATGACTCTGAAGCAAGACAGATTGCCGCCATCATTGGCGGGATGACATACGCGCCAAAGGCATTGGAAACAATTGAAATGGCTTTTGATGATTTAGTGATTGAATGGTCTAAAGTAGAGGCTGGAGCTAAAGCAGAAAATCAAACGATCGGAAACCTCAATATTCGTCAATCCTATGAAGTTAACATTATCGCAATTATCAAACGACGCAATCATAAAAAAATTCATACCCCTGGACCTGAAACTCTTTTGGAGGTTGGCGATACAGTCATTGTATCCGGACAGCGTAATCAAGTTAAAACCATCGTAAAAGAAATTCTTTCTAGAAGGGATGGGTGATAATATATGACAAATCACTTAGTCTTTGAAGTAGGTACAGCATTGGTTTTAGTCGCTCTCGCAGCTTTATTGGCTGGAAGGTTGAAATTCTCGATAATCCCATTTCTGATTCTTTTAGGAATGGCAGTTGGCCCTCATGCGCCGCATTTTGGATTCATTGATCTTAGATTCATAGAAAGCTCCGAAATTATTGAGTTTTTTGGACGCATCGGTGTTTTGTTTTTATTGTTTTATCTTGGTCTAGAATTCTCTGTAGGTAAATTAATACGTTCCGGGCGTTCAATCGTTGTAGGCGGGACGATTTATGTAGCACTTAATTTTAGCTTGGGATTAATTTATGGGTTTGCGGTAGGCCTTCCTATTATGGAAACGTTAATTATTGCCGGCCTCGTAAGTGTCTCCTCAACCGCCATTGTCGCTAAAGTTTTGGTTGATTTAAAAAGAACCGCGAATTCTGAAACGGAATTAATCTTGGGGATTATCTTATTTGATGATATTTTCCTGGCTCTATTCCTCTCTATTATGTCTGGCCTATTATTAGGCGGTGCCACGACGATTATGGGTACGATTACTTCCGTTCTAATTTCTCTTGGTTATATGATTTTATTTTTTATTATCGCCCGAAAAGGCACTTCCATCCTTAATAAACTATTAAACATCAAGTCTAATGAGATTTTTATCCTCGTTATTTTTGCTTCATTATTTTTTGTTGCCGGTTTTTCAGAAAAACTTCATGTTGCCGAAGCCATCGGTGCCTTATTACTGGGATTAGTCTTTTCAGAAACGGAGCATCGTGCGCGCATTGAACATTTAGTCATCCCGTTTCGAGATTTCTTTGGAGCCCTATTTTTCTTCAGTTTTGGTTTAAGTATTAATCCCTTTAGCTTGGGCGGTGCCGTTTGGTTAGCGTTAGGTGCAGTTATTCTAACAATTATTAGCAACTTTGTAGCGGGAATGATTTCCGGAAGAAAGGCAGGTTTGTCTTATAAAGCCTCTTCTAATATCGGATTAACAATCGTTTCTCGGGGGGAATTTTCGATCATCGTTGCTAATTTGGGACTTGCCGGAGGCTTAATGCCGATATTGAAACCATTTACAGCCGTTTATGTTTTAATCTTAGCGATTATTGGCCCGCTTTTAACAAAAGAATCTAAAAATATTTATAAACTTTTAAATAAGCTGTTTCGTTGGGAAAATAGGAAGATGGTTAAAAAGCAACCTACATCCATCCCTAAAGAACAAACTGAACAGAATAAAAACACGGGAATGTAAATAAGAAAAAAAAAGCTAACGAAGCTGGATTAAAACTTCCAACTTTGTTAGTTTTATTCACTATTGACTCCCTTAGGAAAGGAGGAAACAATTATGAACATCGGAATCGCAATTGTTTTATTAACATATGTCACAATTCTAGTCTTGTCATATGCAATCATCATTTTCATTCAAGAAAATGATGATGATAAAGGCAATATGATTATTAACAAAGCCTATCAATATTATTATTCCATACTTATTTTTAGCATACTTATCGTTCTCGGCCTCATTAAACTCCCGCACATCACTCTGGATTCTCAAACCACTAGTTATTTAATAATTGCCAGTAAGTTTATATCCGTACTTACACTTGGCGGCAGTATTTATGCATTAAGCAAAAAGAAATGTAAAAATTAATTTAGGTCTCATTTGTCCCGATTCACAAAATAATTCAATAAATGTTTCAGAAAAGTGGTACTCCGTGGTACAGCTTGCAATGCCTCCATTGCCAGACAGTAATGTTCCCACATCTCTTTTCGAGCATCCGCAACACCCAGGGTTGACACAAAAGTAGAATTTTTGTTTTCAGCATCTTGGCCAATGGGTTTCCCGAGTAGGATTAGATCACCTTCTACGTCAAGCAGGTCATCCCTAATCTGAAAGGCAATGCCGGCATGGCGGGCGAATTTCTTCAAAGCTTCCATTTCGAATTCACTTGCATTGGCAAGAATGGCGGGCATGATGAGGGAAGCTTCGAATGCTATTCCCGTTTTATAAAAGCACATACTATTTAACTCTTCGAGTGTCAGCTGTTTTCCCTTCGAATCTAAGTCCATTGCCTGTCCCTTACACATATCCGCTGTCAATTGTG
Source organism: Neobacillus bataviensis LMG 21833 (assembly GCF_000307875.1). Lineage (GTDB taxonomy): Bacteria > Bacillota > Bacilli > Bacillales > Cytobacillaceae > Neobacillus > Neobacillus bataviensis. The sequence goes on along the minus strand of NZ_AJLS01000036.1, from coordinate 86,336 downwards.
CAGAATAATGGATCAAACGAAGCACCGTATTCGAATCGAACTGATTTAGTAATGCTTGTTCCTCAATCGCCTTCTGTGTCAGAAAGAGTCCTGTTAATTCCGCTATGGCTGTGTTGTATACCATATGCAGGGTTTGACGCCCTCTGCGGGTGGACGCATTATCCTGGGACGGCAGATCATCGAAAATTAACGAGGCGGTATGCATATATTCCAATGATCTCAGAAGTGGGACGATTGCAAACCGATTTAATCCATATCCGTTAACCCCCATGACCCAAGTCACGATTGGGCGCAATCGCTTTCCATCACCTTCCAAACTATAATTTGCCGCATCTATTATAGATTCATTCATTAAACTATCATTTCGGCTTTTAGGAATTTTCAAGATGTTGTTGATCTGAGTCCGTACAGATTCAACCAAATTTGAAAATTCCTCCTGCTCCTTCCGTTCATTTTTCAGATTGGTAATGACGTGATCCCGAAGCAGTTTATCAAAGAAATCGACATCATCTGCTTTTCGAACCATATTTTGGATCAGTTGATTGAAGTTTGAATTTCCTGTAGTAAATAGCTTCATCACATCGTTATATTTTTCCGTTCCCATGCGTTCTTTAAACCGTTTAAGACCATTAATGGCACGGTCCAAAATTACCTCACTGGCCTTGGTATCTGAGTGATATACGTGATGGATCAAGTGGGAGATGACCGTCCAATATAATTCAAAGGGATTGATTAGATCAGTACGTATTTCATGATATTTTATATAGTACGTATACGGGGTCACAGCATTAGCCTTCATGTCATCAAACATATCAGTAAAATCATCCGCCAGCTGGTTATAAATGCCATAATAGAATGTTCGGCTGTTAAAACCATCATCTTCAGGAGCGTTGATTACCGAACGGACAATTAAGCGGGAAGAAGAGGATTTTAATATGATTGGGATGTAAAGTTCCTCATTGGTGTAATTCGCATTGGATAACTCCTTTAAACGGTCCACTTCCTGCGAGTGATAAAACACATAGGCATCCTCAAAAAAACTCTTTCTTGTCTCCGGTCGTTGCTGAACCTTCATATACTTAAATGCCTCTTTGAGTTCCGAATGGATATCTTTAATCAGATTTGCGTTACTTCCTGACCACTTACCCAATTCCGGCACAGATCCCGTGGTTAGCGTGGCACGGATCAAATGGGAATATTGTTTCTTCTCTTTATCGGATAAGACATCTGAATCCAGAAGATCGTCAATGAAGGGATAGGTCAGACCATAAGAATATCCCAGCCTAATAGCTTCAGCAAGTTTCTGCGCACGTTCATCAGGTGATATGTCCTCGTCCATCTCTTCCATCACATGGAACACTACTCCAGCAATGATCTTGATCAGTTTTCGCTGTGCTTGGTCTGCATCCATTCCCGTTGGAATTTGGGAAGATACTGTCCTTAATTTATTTATTAGCCAGATGATTGTGGATTCAATTCCTTCCTTCTGAGCCCACCTGTACATCCCTGCCATGCCGAAGAGTTCTGTTTTTTCTCCAGGTTCAGTTGTCAGATGATTTTTCAAACTGTCAACCACACGCCGAATCCTGATCTGTGTGTCAGTTGAGTCAAGGTCTTTGCCCAAATCCCTCATATAAATATAAGAGATGCTGCGATCTAGATAGTTATCTAACTTGCCGGTATAATTCAACCATTGGATATAATTATGATATCCTTGGGAATCAGGTTTTCCCTTTCCCCGCAAAAAGAAGGATATGACCGGATGATGATGAATATGATTATGTTTCCATGATTGGAAATCTTTCGTTAGGGTAGGAATATAGGTTTTTTGTGAGACTTGCACATGAAGTGATTTAAAATAATGAGCAGCCCTCTGCTCAGCTACCCGATAGCATTCTTCAGAATTTATTTTTAGCTCCTCATTCATACAATCCATTTCCCCTACTTCATGTTCTCTTACACGTGTTTTTATACTAGCATTTTTCTATAAACCTATCAGAATATATTTATATTTTTAACGTAATGGTTTTATAACCATAAAACAAGAAAAAACAATCATACTTTTACATTCTCTTGGGAAATTTATAAAAGAGATAAGATATGAATGAATAACCACAAACGATTTAATTCCAATAGTACAATTTTAACCGGTAAGGGAGAGATTATAATTCAAAAGAATATAAGCACTTTAATTAGTAAGGATGCAATAATTTGGTTGATTGTATCTTCTTTAAAAGGAATTTCTCAAGTAATATTGATTGAAAATGCTGTCTCTGGGTTTTTCATTTTGACAGCTATTACGATTGCGTCCTATTCTTTAGGTGTCATTGCCCTATTCTCAGTTATCATCGGAACGTTAATAGGGAAAATAGGTGGGGCAGATAATACATCTGTCAGTCAGGGATTGTTTGGATATAACTCCTTGTTAACAGGAATGGCTCTTTTCTTGTTTTTAAGCGGTGATGACCGTTGGTTAATCGCCATTATCGGAGCTGCTATTACGGCATTCTTTACAGCTGCGATGATTCATTTCATGAGGAAAACAGGCATCCCCATTCTTACGTTTCCATATATTATTCTAACTTGGTTTTTGCTGTTAACCACATATAGATTAACAACTTTCAAAATAAGCCCTGAGCTTAAGCCACAATCATTATCGAATTGGACACTAGATATTAAAGGAGAGACAAACTGGCTTGATGGGGCTGTCAATGGAATCGGTCAAGTTTTCTTTCTCGATAATAATATTTCCGGGATCCTGCTATTTATTGCTCTATTTTGGGCAGGTTGGAAGATTGGACTTTACGCTTTAATAGGGAATTTTTCTGCATTATTAACGTCATATGGTCTTGGCGGTGAGTACAATTTAATTTTCATGGGACTTTACGGATATAATGCCATTTTAACCATTATTGCGGTTTCACTTGTTTTTAACGAGAACCATAAGACTGGACTCTTATTTGGAACGCTTGCTGCATGTATTACAGTTCCAATTACAGCAAGCGTTGTTACTTGGCTTTTGCCGTATGGTCTTCCGCCGCTTACTATGCCCTTTGTATTTTGCACTTGGCTATTCCTTGGGGCAAGAAAAGTTCTACCCTCCTTCTAATAAGATACAAAGAAAGCATCCACAGCCTCAGACCGTGGACGCTTTCTTTTATGATTCCAGATGTTCACTCATCATATCAAATACCTTGGTTTCAACGGCACTTAAATGCTCTTCTTCAAGATTTTGCTTTGGATGAGGGTTGTACCAATGAATTTTCCCACTATGTACCATTCCCTTATACTCATTACCTTCAATACTCAAGGAAAAATGAGATTGTTCATGCGCAGATCCTTCTTGAACTTGAAATATCTCAAAGTTATCAAACATAATCCTGCCTCCTTCTAATATTTTCTTAGCGAGCTTGGTATTATTTGAAACCATTCCCGACTAATCATTTGGTGTATTTCGGAAAAAATTTTTTCAATCATTTGAGTCGAATTTGCTAACACTCTAATCGTAAATCCCGGTACCGAAAGTAAAGATAGTCCCACTTTACATTCATAAGTACTCTTTGAAAGTGTGGAATATAGCTGATCGAGAAAGGAACTATTCGATTGCTCGCTGACCACAATCATTGATCCTAAATGGGAATATCCTTCCATGAAACCAAGTCCCCTAATATTTTGCTCCGAAGGCTGTAATTTGATATGATCAAACACCACTAGTTCATCATCCATATAGATTTCATTTAATAATTGAACCGTCGTATAACTAAACCTTTCTCCTTCCGGTGACCACCCGGGGGTAAGAATATCCGAATAAAGGAATGTTGCCGTCTGATCCATTCGTATCACGTTCTTTTGCTTGTAACGCGCATTTTGGTAGGCGATTAGCGGATCGGGAATGTACTCGAGATAACTCCCGGCCTTAAGGGAAATATCCGATTCCTGATAGGCATATTTATTTGGTGTTTTATAAACTTTTGTCGCTCCCTGAGTGGTTAAAGTCATTCTTGCATTCTCCGCTAATGAGATCTTCATTTGATAACTGTCACCATCTAAATAGCCGCCGCCCGGATTTAATAAATAATAACAGGCCTGACCGGAATTATCATGATAAATAGGGCGCATAACTTTAAATGCGCCCTGGTAATAGACTTTTTTTGCGACCGTTTTCCCTTTCCTGTCTTCAGCATCTAAATGCAGAACACCTGTCCAGTCACTCATATTAAGCCAGCCCTTTTAATAATGCATTCTGCTTTAACCAGTCGATTACGCTATCCAACCCAGTATTATCTTTTAAATTGGTAAAGGCAAATGGTTTTTCTCCGCGAAAGACCTTCGTATCCGATTCCATAACTTCCAGACTTGCACCAACATGGGGAGCTAAATCAGTTTTATTTATGATAAACAAATCGGACTTAATCATTCCCTGGCCACCTTTTCGCGGGATTTTTTCCCCCTGTGCCACATCGATAATGTAAATGGAGAAATCAACTAATTCCGGGCTGAAGGTAGCAGCAAGATTATCCCCGCCGCTTTCCACAAAAATCAGCTCAACGTCTGGATGCTTCTCTTGTAATTCATTAATTGCTGCAAAATTCATGGATGCATCCTCGCGTATGGCGGTATGCGGACAACCGCCTGTTTCCACACCAATAATTCTGTCAGCTGGAAGAACGCCATTTTGCATTAGAAACTTTGCATCCTCTTTTGTATATATATCGTTTGTTACGACTGCCATACTTATATCATCATTTAAATGTCTAGTTAGTTTTTCAACTAACATGGTTTTTCCTGCACCAACAGGTCCACCCACGCCAATTTTGATTGGTCCCATAGCTTTTACTTCCTTTCTTCTTTTTTTACGACATAAAAATCCGAATATTTACGCGTTCATGCCTCATCTGCGATAACTCAAGGCCTGGTGAAACAATGCCAAACTCCTCTTCATCCAGCTGTAGAATCGTTTCTACAGCGTTCACTAATTGAGGTTGGATATCACGAATGATTTTCTGACCAGCAGTCTGTCCCAAAGGAATTCCACGGACAGCATTTTGGACAAGACTTGACACGACAGAATATAGGTAGAACAAGATTGCCGTGGATTTAGGTACATCAAGATCATGGGCAACTATAGTAAAAACTATAGAAGGGTGTCCGAAAGATTGCTTCGCATCTATCCTTTTTCTGTAGGTAGAAAGAATCGGGATCTGAAATAAAGACTGGACGAGCTCTAGCATTCGCTCCCCCATTCTTTGGGAACCCTCTCTTGTTTCTCGAGGCAAATTTTGTACCATCAATAATCGATCTAATTTCCATACCATCTGGAAATTTTCCTCTTCTAATGCTTGATACACAAGTTTACTCGCCAGCCCATCTGTATTGACGAGCTGCTCTTCGATATACACTTTAAGCCACTCAGAAAAAGTTTCGTGATTATGTACCAGTTCCTCTTGAATATAACTCTCTAATCCAAATGAATGACTAAAGGCACCTGTTGGAAAGTTTGAATCACATAACTGGAATAATGAAAGTATTTTATGATCCATGACTGTGACCAATATGACGAAACGCCTGCTTAACTTTTCGGTCTTCCCGTATATAAGGGATTTCAAGTTCCTTCAATAATTCTTCCACAAGATAGTCAAATTGTACCATCATCACATCTTCTTCAAATTGTGCCGGGAGGTGTCTGTTGCCCAACTGATGGGCAATCGTCCCCATTTCCTTAATACTACGCGGGCAAATCACTAATAAATCATCTGCGACAACATCAATCACAATCATATTTTTTTCATCCATAAACAATACATCCCCGGCAACAAGATCACGAGGATCCTTTAAACGGATTCCAATTTCTCTACCATGATCCGTTGTAACCCTTTGAATCCGTTTAACCAGAAGATCACTTTCAAGGTACACCTTTTCAATATGACGTCGGAATATTTCTTCCTTTTCCATATTCTCTATATTCGTTTCGATTCTTTCAATTAACATATATCTCACCTCAAAATAGAAAATATCGTTGACCCATTGGCACCTTGTCGACCGGATCACATGTAATTAGCTCCCCGTTGACCCGAACCTCATAGGTTTGCGGATCTACTGACAGTTCAGGTGTTTCAGAATTAAGCTTCATATCCTTCTTCGTTAAATTCCGGATTCCATGCACTGGAAGGATTATTTTTTCTAACCCCAGCTGTTCATGAACCTTAGCTTCATAAAAAGCTTGAGAAACAAAAGTTATTGAACTTTTTTGCAAAGCTTTTCCAGTAGCCGCATACATATGACGGCTAATAACAGGCTGCGGAGTTGGAATGGATGCATTGGCATCTCCCATCATTCCATGAACAATAAATCCACTTTTTAAAACCAATTCAGGTTTCACAGCAAAAAATGCCGGTGACCAAAGGACTAAGTCCGCAATTTTCCCTACTTCAATGGAGCCAATATAATCGGCAATTCCATGCGTAATCGCTGGATTAATTGTATACTTTGCGATATATCGTTTGGCACGATTATTATCAGACAGCTTCTTGTCTCCTTCCATTGAACCTCTTTGGTGTTTCATTTTATCCGCTACCTGCCATGTTCGAATACCGACCTCACCCACACGCCCCATGGCCTGTGCATCTGAACTGGTCATACTGAAAATCCCCATATCCTGGAGGATATCCTCAGCTGCAATCGTTTCTTTTCTTATTCGTGAATCGGCAAAGGCAATATCCTCAGGTACTGAAGGATTTAAATGGTGACAAACCATAAGCATATCTAAATGTTCATCAACAGTATTAACGGTATACGGCATGGTTGGATTAGTAGAAGATGGGAGGACATTCATAAAGCTTGCTGATTTGATTAAATCTGGAGCATGTCCGCCGCCTGCCCCTTCCGTATGGTACATGTGAATAACCCGGTCTTTAATAGCAGCCATCGTATTTTCAACAAAACCTGCTTCATTTAAGGTGTCTGCATGAAGGGCAACTTGGACATCATATTTGTCCGCAACTCTCAATGAATAGTCAAGAGCTGAAGGTGTTGCCCCCCAGTCTTCATGGACTTTTAAGCCAATAGCCCCTGCCCGTATTTGCTCTGCTAACGGTTCTTCTGTAGCGGCTTGCCCTTTACCAGTTAAACCAACATTAATAGGCAATCCCTCAATCGCTTCAAGCATACGGTGCATATTCCATTCACCCGGTGTCACTGTCGTCGCCCGTGATCCCGCTGTTGGTCCTGTGCCACCACCAATTAAAGTAGTAAAACCGGCTGTAAGCGCAACTTCAACCTGTGCCGGGTTAATGAAATGGACATGCGTATCGATTCCTCCCGCAGTGACAATCATACCTTCACCGGCAATGATTTCGGTTGAAGCACCGATGACAATATCTACACCATCCATGACCAATGGATTACCGGCTTTTCCAATTGCAGCGATTTTCCCATCACGGATGGCAATATCTGCTTTGACAATCCCTGTATAATCTAAAATAACTGCATTCGTGATAACTACATCCGGGATGCCATCCCCTCTGGTTACTAGTGGATGCTGCCCCATTCCGTCACGTATAACTTTTCCGCCTCCAAAGACGACTTCTTCCCCATATGTAGTAAAATCCTTTTCAATTTGGATAAATAAATTTGTATCCGCTAAACGGATTGAGTCCCCTGTTGTGGGTCCGTACATTTGGGCATATTGTTTTCTTGTCATTTTAAAACTCACTTGCGGGGTCCTCCTTCAACAGATCCATCCGTTTTATTGTTAAATCCATACACTTTGCGCTCGCCAGCATAGCTAACTAATTCCACTTCTTTCTCATCACCCGGTTCAAAGCGCACGGCCGCACCGGCAGGGATATTTAAACGTTTTCCAAATGCCTCATCCCTATTAAATTTTAGGGACTCATTCACCTCATAGAAATGAAAGTGTGATCCAATTTGAACTGGACGATCCCCTGTATTCGTCACCTTGACCTTGTATAAATCTCTTCCCTCATTACAAATGATGGGTTCCTCTTTTAAGAACAATTGGCCTGGTTCCATTTCCATTCGTATTTCCCTCCCATACTTCCTATCGGATTGGATCGTGCACGGTCACTAGTTTTGTTCCATCCGGAAAAGTAGCCTCTACTTGTATGTCATCAACAATATCAGCAATACCTTCCATGACATCATCGCGTGTTAAGATGGTAGTGCCATATTCCATCAATTCCGCTACCGTTCTTCCATCCCGTGCACCTTCCAGCACTTCATACGTGATGAAAGCCACTGCTTCAGGATAATTTAGTTTCAAACCTCGTTCTCTTCTTCTTCTAGCAAGATCTGCTGCGACAACAATCATGAGCTTATCAATCTCACGTGGTACGAGTAACATGCTAGGCCTCCTTTAGTAAGTCACTTTTCATGTAAAAATTATCCACACCTAAATAAACTTCTCCATATTCGGTGTATTTTAAACAACTTTTGAGATATTTTAGGGAAATACCTTTTTAGAGTAAATTAGAGAAATAGGAAACGACCACTTATTTAAAAAAAATAAGTGGTCGTTGTTTTAAGTTCCATTTAACTTTTTGAAATAAAAATCTATTCATAAATGCTTAGGATGAGTAAGTTTTGCTTTTTGTTTATTCCTTAAGAATCGCCTTTCCAGAAAACAGGTAGGAATGATGATTGCCGCCCAAATCGCAAAATAGTTAAGTACAACAAGAAATGGGTTACTGCTGCCACCATGTCCATCCTTTCCATGAAATCTCCCTTCACGGAAATCTCCTTTTAGTGATTCTTGATCTGTATTCGTAATATTCCCTGTGTTCCCATTTTGAAATGATCGTCCTCCGTCAATTTGCAGCATTGGCTTAGAATTAAAAGGACCAAGATTAGAAGAAGCTGTTGCTGAATACCATTGCAAGCCACCTGCCAAAATGGCAAGTGAAAAGACAACTGATGTAATAACAGCCATTCTAAGTTTTCCTTCTTTTGATTTAAACGCCTTTTTACAAATACTCAAAACCCATTGCCAATGCACCCCAATATGAAGACCAACTAACGCAAGCGTTGCATCAGCAGTGAATCCGTGAAGTCCACGAATCGAATGACCCTCTTGAACGGCGAAACTTGGCAAAACTACCTTTGAAATTAAAATACCTGTAATAATGACGGCTGCCATCGAAATTAATAGCAGTATATTTAATAAGTAACTAAATCGGGTTTTTGGGGGTAGTTTAGCGTCAACAATCTTTTTGGTTGTATTGATCACCCATCGATAGTTCAAGCCGATGTGTACCAGAATAGCTACCCCTATTACCAGACCAGCAATTTCATGAAACGGTAATCCGTTTAAAACTCTGGGATTCATTAGCAAAACAAAAGTGATGGCCATCAACAAATCCAGGACAATTTTTGTATAATTCTTTTTCATAATTATTCCTCCGAATTCAACTATTAACATTAACTGTTTCCCATTTTATTGGGATAACCTTAAGAAAACCTTAAGTTGTTAAATTCGTTATATATTTTATCCGGTTATTTCCACTTTCCCCTTTAAGTAAATGAGTGGAGCCTGAGCACGGTGGTTACGTGACCTTTTTCCTCTTCTATTCGCATTTTCGGTCACGTAGAGCCCTGCTACGTGAACGTTTGCCTCTTCTGTTCGTATTTTCGGTCACGTAGAGCCCTGCTACATGACCGTTTGCCTCTTCTGTTCGCATTTTCGGTCACGTAGAATCACAAATCCAATCCTATAAAATAGAAAAAGCCATTCAACGGCCTTTTCTAGGTACCAAAAAAGCACTCAAAAAAATTTGAGTACTTAAGACTTTTTCATTATTGATTCACAATTGGATAAATGCTTCCCACGCTTTGAATATCTGCCGCTGGAGCAGGGGTTAATGGATAGTACCCCTTTTTCACCATATATTGCCAAATATCATAAGCATGGCGGCTGCTATTTAAAAAGGCATTTTCAAAAAATGTCCTTAAATCAGGATTAGCACTTTCCAGCGATGCGGACGCATAATTTTTGGCAGCAGATTTTTGATTTAATAAATAGCTGGTAGCAATTTCCCTGTCGTTATGCTGCTGGGCATAAAGCCTAACCTCTACTGGTGGAAAATTTGGCGCCGGCGGCTGCGTATATGAAGATAATTTTGGATGCAGCTCAGTAGGAACAAACTTTGTGATATCGGGTGTTGTATTGCTTTGTAAAAATTCCGCCTTCAAATTATAATCTGCGACATGTTTAGGAAAATGCCCCTGCAACAATTGCTTTAATTCCGGATCCTGTGCTTGTTCAATAAAGCTGGACATACAGGTAATCGTGTTGTAACAACTCATCACTAATTCACTTAATTCATGAAACTCGTGCCCTGCTAATTGCATTAACTGTTCCTCCGTTTATACCTTTTTAGACAAATCCCTACATCCTTATGATTCTGTCCAAAGCTTATGATTATCTTATCTAAAAAAATTATTCCCTAACAATTTGATATAACTTTTTCTCGAAATAATAATTTATAAACCTTTTTACTCAACCCCGTCCAAATCGAACTATAAAACAAGGAAAATAATAGGATGAGGGCTCCAATTTTGAAATCAAATGTATGGGAAACAGAAGGTCCTAAAACAGGAAATTGAAGACCGTATAATAAAATCATAATCCCCAGCGTTAATCCAATTCCCCCGGCAAGTGAAACCATCATCCAATTGTTCCACCATTTAAAAGCAGCTCCCAGTGTAATTCCAAGTAATCCAGTAGTAAACGGAAAAACAAATAGCTCACTTGGCTGCAAAATGGTCAACAATAAAATCGTAATGATATAGGACATAATACCAATTCTTAACGAAATCATCGCAGAAAGGACAATCGGAAGTGTAGCCAAGATACTAAATGCATAGCCAATCCCAACGAAAACTCCGGCTGACTGAAACAGAGCTGCAATTGCCGCTAAAACGGAGCCTAATACTAATTTTCTCGTATTCGTATACTGAACGACCCCCACCTTTTGGCTATTTATGTACGATTGATTGCGTTCTACACGATCTTTCATCCAAACCACCCCCTATAATAGGAAATGCAGGGGTCAAGTAGCCTATGATGACTTTTTCCAGGTCACACATTACTTTTATACTCTTTTTAGGTTATTTATTTGAAAATGATTAGTTATAATACATGTTTAATTCGAGAATCTTTTAAATTTATTAAATAACTTTCTTTAGCATTACCTTGGTTGTCATATATTCTTTCTTGATATGCATGTAGTGGAGATTTTTTAATAATTTGATCTAAATCTTTAAACGAAACTTTCCAAACTCCATACATGGGGTTGACCCGTATATCCGTATCAGAATACCTTGAATCAGTACTTTTCCTAAAGTATCTTACAGCTACCCAATCTACCCAAAAATAAATATCAATCTTCGGGTAATCACTTCTATATCTGTCCGCATCGTTCTTGTTAAAGGTAACTGTATATTGTGGAGTATATCCATATTTTCTAGCTGTGAAAAAGGGCGTATTTTGGGTCTTTAAATCAGATAATTCGGTAGATAAAAATTGACAGAGGTCTGGAGCATATTTATTGGTTTCCTTTTCGGGATTGATCATTAAGCCTAACTCATGACCATATTTTTCAACAAAAACGTATTCTTTTCTTACGCCATGCTCACACCATGCACCTTTATTTTGCAAATCATTATTGGTAATCAGATTTCCATTAATATCATACATTTGACCCTTAGCCATAAGAACACATCCTTTTAATATACTTAAAAACTAATCTCTTTATCCATTAAAATATTTAATACATGCACTCCAATTCACATATTTTTATCTCCTGCCACTTTTTATAATTTTGTAAAAATAAAAAAGTAACCACCCCTTATACAAACATGACATAAGGAGCGATTACTCTTGTAGGTGTATTTAGTTTTTTATAACCAGTGAAACATATAGGTAAATTATAGTAGTAAAATGTCGAATTTGCAAATTTCTATTAAAACCGAACTAACCGAATATTGGAAAACAGATTGCGCAGAAAGATGTCTTCTGTTTTGAGTTATGCCAACTTTACCAATTCATGCCGCTTTTCAATTCGCTTTTCAATTTTTTCTAGTTCTTTTTTATCTTTCAGTAATTCTTCTGTATTCTCCTTTACAAGTTCTTTGAAGGATTTTCTAATTTTTTGCATCATTACACTTCTTTCTAGTTGATATTATTATAGTACTCTTAAAATCAAATCGTGAAATCTTTTGTATTTTCATTGATATTCCAATATTCAATTAATTTCGAAGATTCAAATTCCCACGTATTCATATAACAGTACATCTTTATCAGAATATTGTCAACAGAATTGACTTTTAAAGCACTTTTGTAAAAAGTCATTTGTAATCGATGCCATATTTCGCTAGTAGATTTCCTCGTAATTAGGCAACAAATGGTAGGAACTATCACAATTCATAAGAAAGTGACGATGAAAACCCTTCATACATAAACAGGAATGTGAGAAACAATATTGAATTATATTCCTACAGGGTAATTAACCTTGTACCAAATCGGAAAGGTTGTGAGTTTATGAGACTTTCGGATGTGCAGCCTAAGAAAAACTTCAGCTACATCTTCGTTCAATTTCCAGGAATGAAAATGAATGTCCCTATGCTCTCGAGCGGTGAGGGAAAAGCGGTGAAGGAAGAAGTTGCCTTATGTGTCCAATTAAACAGTAAAGAAAAGTTTGATCAATTATACTTTATTCGTACAAAGAGTATAATACCGTTTGATTTTACAGATGAAGGAATTGGAGCAAAAGCATCTTATCGGGTCATCAAGCAAAAGGAAGCCTTTCAAAACTCACAAGCAATAGAACCCCTAGATTTCGTCACTGTTATTACGGATGAAGTAGAAATTGTTCAAAAGAAAACGAAAACTGGATATGACTTCATCTTAATGGTGGATAAACGTGAAATCGGAATAGTGGCCTCAATCGAAGTAGAAGTTTTACAAACAGAGAAGGAAGCTGTACAACGAAAAGAGAAAAAAATAGATAATGGTGCAGTTACCTCTTTTAGTAAAAAAAATAAGACTGTCCTTGGAAAAACTGCCAAAAAGAAGATACGCTCGGGAGGCAATATCTTTCAGGATCATGTAGTTATTAAGCCAATCCGAATTTCTTTGGAGGGCGTTAAAAGAAAAGTTGCAGTTTTTTCTCCTGCCGCATTAGACTTTATTGGTCCAGGTGATCAGAACCGTACCATTTTATACATGAGGGGGTGTTGATGAGATTTGTCCATAATGGACTATACAACTTCATACTAAGTAATCGAAATTAAGAGATGGAATGGTTCATCTCTTTCGATTGAATAATTTTCAAAAAAATAAGGAAAGGAATTTGGCTAAAAATTACATTCTCTATATGGAGATTAAACTTATTAGGACTTAACCCTCGTGTTAAGTCCTTTTTACTTTATACATTTATTTTCACTTATTTTGTGCATGTGGTTTATGTTCAGAGCGTTTTAATTAGCTTAATCTCACCATTTTTAGGAATTAGTTCAGTAATGTTTTCAAATTTATTGTCTTTTTTTTGATGTTCACGGTTCCCTATTTCATATTTTTTAAAAGAACAACAAAATAGCTTACGTTCAACTCTTCCCTTTTCCCCAATTAAATTGAACCATCCTTGTCCAACATAAAATGGATTCGTCAGCATTCTATCAACAATATAAGATATACCGTCATTTTCTTCCTTTGTTTCAAATTTTACTTTTGACGAAAGGGCCAATACAAAATAATTATTAAACCTATCTAATTCAAGTAATTCAAGATGGTACCTTTCAGACTGCTTTTGATTGAATTCTTTCAGAACCGTTTTGATACTTTTTTCAACATCTATATCATATTTACTAGCATCCCTCCAGTTCGACAATCGAGAATTATAAATAGACAGTGTCAAGATATAATGCGAGGCAAAATTTTTCGGATCAAATACTTCTATTCCATTTGTCTTTTCATCGACCGGTGTAACAATAAACTTTTTATAGTCCGCAAAAAAATTTTCGTTCATACCGCATACCTCTTTCATAAATAGATTGGGATGGATGAGTAAAATGGTTCCGATCCTTTATTTTCTGATTAGTGAATCAATTGTATTATATATTCATTATGAAAAATTAAAATCCTTCTTTTTCTTCTAAAAACCAACAATTTCCTTGCATTTTAATCAAAAAGTCCTATTATCATAAACAAAAAAATTGTCATAATTGAAATCAAAGGGACGGTTCTCCTGGCATTTGATTGATTTAAACTTAATCAAAAAGCCATTAGAACCGCCCCTATGGTGGAATTAATGAACGACTTCCTCTCCCTGGTAAATCCGAAAGGCTGGAACAATCGTGTCCGAAACAATTTCTTTACCTTTTTCACGGATGAAGTCCAATTTATAATAGGCGGCAAATCTTTGGCTGATTTCCGTTTTCACCAGTTCAGGAGGAGTGACGACGATGAATTGGAACTTTAGTTTTTCAGCAACTGCGAAGATCGGGTCAAGGACATGTGCCGAAGCAGCTTGTCCGAATGGGTTATCACAGACTAAAGGTACCCAGCTTTGATCTGTTTCGCTCTTAACTGATAATAACATCATCATCATCACCATTCGTGCTGATAGCTTCTGTCCACCACTTCCATCCGATTTTGTCTTTGAACCTTGATTAATAGTCCGCCAGGTTGAATAATGCTCTTTTTGCGGTTTACCGTACATAAAGGCATTATCGGTTCGCATATTATAGACAAGCAACTCAGGATATCGATTTCTTAGTGATACAAACAAAATTTGCTCATCACTAATGAGTTGTTTTATTTCTTGGTCTAATGCTTGATTATGATTATCAATCATATCAAATTGTTTAGTAATTTTGTTAATGGCAGATACAAAATGCTGCCTAAGCAGTGGTTCGATATCTTCAGCCTTTTTTGGTAAGATATCTTCCTTGAGCTGGACGAGCGGAAAGGATCCTCGTTCATTTTTCAGTTTCATTTTCGCAATCATGGAACGAATCGCCTCTGAAATGCTCATGACTTTCATGCTGGCACGGCTGGCCCAGAAATTTTGAGCCTTTTCCGCCCTTTCTTTGTCGCGTTCTAATTGTTCCAATCCACTTTGTGAAAAACGCTTCATATTTTTAACAATGCTTTGAATATGTGTATAATGCCTTGTATCCATATGGTCTAGTGTTGTTATTACTTCATTTTTAAACCGAATCTCCCAATCTTTGCCTTCAATCGTGAGCTTTAAATTTCTTAATGATTGATCGATTTTCGCATGCTTTTCTTGGCCTTCCTCCTGATTAGCTTGATGTTCTTCACTCCAGGATAAGATACATGTTTTTCCCTGACTCTTAATTTTTTCTATATCATCATTCGTGAATGCTGCCGCTTCCTCCTTAAGAATAACGGATAAGGTTAACAAATCTCCTTCGAAGACCGCTATATTCGTTTCTGTTTCTTTATGCCGTTTCTCGGCCTGCTTTACCTCCTCATTCGTTATTTTCATTTGATCCTTAATTTCTACAGCCTTAACTTCTAAGTCAAGGTCTTCCCATTCTTCAGGCAGTTTCTCATGCTTTGCTATCTTTTTTCCCGACTTGTCACGCTGTTCGTTCGCATGCTTTAAGGTGGTTTCTGCTACTGTTACAGCAGTTCCTTGTTCCCGTTCTTCTTTTTCCGCTGTCTTTGCTTCCCTCTGTGCGGTTTGCAGCATATTTTCTAATATACCGATGGGTTCATCTGGTTCTGGAGCTTGATTCCAATCCTGATCATAAGTAGCAAGCTTTTTCTCTAGCTTCTTTTGCTGCTTTTGTTCGGATTCTTTTGTCGCTTGAATAACGAGTAATTCCCTAGCCTGCTCTTCCTTTGATTTTTGAAGCAGTTTAAGCTCTTCAATACTTCCGTTTATCTCTTGTAATAAATGTAGTGAAAGATGTGAAGTCTCTTCACAATGGTCTGCTTTATTATCAGTAGGAAAAACCGCTTCTTTAATAAAGAAGGAGATCTCCTTTATATTTTGTTCGGTTGTAAGCTTCCATTCTACATACGTTTGATTCCACTGGTTTTGCAGTTCAACTGTACTTTGGTGTTCTATTCCTATTTCTTGCTGCTCTGAATCAAAAGTTTCCCTTTGTTTCTCTTTCTCCAGTTTCACCCGTTTGTTTTCTTGATGAAGCGTTTTTTCTTGAATAAAGTCTTCTAATGTTTCCACATTGCTTGTAAGCTTTTCAACTTTACTTTTCGTCTTTTCCAGCTGTTCTTTTAGCTGCAGCTCTGTTTCTTTCTCTTTTTCTATTTGTGTTTTGACTTCCTGTAATTTGGTTTGCAGAGAAAAAAGAACGTTTTGTTCCTGAGAGAAAGCTTTTTCGATATCACTAGAAAGCTCACTTGATAAAAAACGGTCGAGTTCTTTTAGAATATGACGTAAGGAGGTTTCCGTTTTTTCAATTTCTATAAGAGTATCTTTTTTTTCTTCTATTTGCTTAGCAATCTTTATTTTCCAACTGGTGAATTGATTTTTATCACTTAAAAGCTCTTTCTCGGTTCCGTTAATAATCACAAAGGATGACTGGTGTTTTTGGCTGTTCATTTCCTCACGCAAGAAAATCGGAACAGGACTTTTATACATTCTTCCTGTAAGAACCTGTTGATTAATCTTTTGCCATTGCTGCCCGTTTACAACCAAACCGTATGGAAGAAGCGGATCGGTCATAAGGGAGTTCACCATTTCCTCTGTACTTAATGATTGGAGAAATTGAGTTCCATAAAACACATCAATCCCCGTCTTTTCATCGATCCATTCCTTTAATTCTTTCACATCTTTATTTGCAATCCAGAAGGGCTCATTGTTTAAGGAATGGTCGAGTTGTGTTTCCCAAAGTTCTTTTTTAATCTGTTCAGCTTGTTGACGATTATTGCCCATTATTTCTTCTATTTGTATCGCATACTTTGATAAGGAAGAGTGAGTAAACGGCGCTGTAACATCATCTAGTAAACCAAGAAGCTTATCTAATAGTTTTGCTTCTTTTTGCTTTTGCACATCATTTGCTGCCTTTAATTCTTCACATTTTTCTTCTGAAAACTGAATTGATTGAACGTGCGTACCATGTGAATTGGCAAGTTGATTTTGCTTTTCAATGGATTCTTTGTCTTTTGCTTGCAACTCTACTAACCTAGCTTCTTTGTCTTCAATTTGTTTTAAAAAACTCTCGGTTAAACCCTTTAAATCATAGGTTAAGCGGTCGCCAAATTCTTGGATGAGTGCTGCTTCCTTAGACTCAAACGTATGCATTTGCGTATAAAGAAAATCAATTTCGGAACTAAGCTTAGCAATGTCTTTTGTCATTTTTTTATCCTGCTGCGACAGCTCTATTGCTTTTTTATTTAAAAACTTTTGATATCCTAAATACTGTTTTATACCTTCTTTTATCGATAAAAGGGCATGCTCCCATTGCTTTCTTGCTTCTAGTTTAATTTCATCCATTCTTTGATTCACTTGCTCTAAGCCGCTATTTTGTTCTAATGTCGCAATCTGCTGTGAAAGAGAGCGAATACTTTGTTCGTTTTCACTCCACTCTTTTACTAATAACTGAAAGGCAAGCTGTTCTTTTCGTTCCTGTTTCTCTTTAACAATCGCTTGTAAAGAAGTATGTTTTTCCCTTTCTGCCACTAATTTCTTATCCCAATTCATGACCTCTCTGTGAGCATTTGCAAACTCTAAATTATCCTTTTGATACCGTAAATCTGCTTGCCTTATAGTTAATTTTTCCATGTCTTTCTCTATAGTAAGCAGTGTTTCCTCTTCCGATTGCTTCAAATGCTCTAAAGCGCCAAGCAGTTGTCTCCCTGCCTGTATACTTGCAAGAGCAATTTCTTTATGCTTTACTCCTTTAGATAGGTGCTCTTCAAATGGGAGAATGTCTTCTAAAAACTCTTTATGGGCTTGTTCTCTTTTTAAGAGAACGGGCAGATCCTTCGCGATACTTGCCTGGCTCTTGAAAATTTCAACAAGATCATTCTTTTGATGTTCAGTTCGCTGCAAGACTTGACTGACAGTAGGAATGATTCGTTTTTGGAACAGCGAATGATCATCCTCAGCTCCTTCAAAATATTTCCCCACGCCGCCTTCGTCCTTGTTAATGTCCTTCATAATATCCCAGTCCTTACGGTTAATTCCATATGTATCAAGGATGCGATAGTGCTTCTTCGTATCTCGGTAAACGTCAAATCCATTCCATTTTAAATAGTCCTTCAAACTTTCCGTTTCAGCAACCTCATCATTTTCAAAGAGTGGGATATGCTCAAGTGCTGCCTCTTCTTTCCGCTCAAATTCTCTTGTATAAAATGTAATGTTAGGGAGGATCTTAGCTTCCTGTTCCAGTGTTTTACTTTCATTACCACTTTCATCACTCATGGAAATCCGCTGTTCGGCCGAGAACATTCCTCCGGTTATCAGATGCCTGCTATCGGCACCGTCCAATTCCCACTGAATAAGAACATGGAAGGTATAGGGAATAAATTGCTCTTTATTATTAAAGAAAAACTGCTGATAATACCGATTGTTCTGTTTTCCCCACGAAGTTCCAGGTTTAAGTATTTGGAAAATGGTCTGAAGGAACACACCTTTCCCGCCACCGTTCATCATCGCAATGAGACCATTTGTTGATGTCTCATCATTATGGAAATTAAACGTGGTATCTTTATATTGCTTTTGCATGCCATCATACTTCAGGCCGACAATTCTAATGCGATGGATTTTCGGCATGCTGATCCTCCTCTGTTGTCATTAATTTTTTCAAAACTTCATAACGATCATAATCGTGATACAAGTATTCAATACGCTCAAATAGCTCTTGTTTTGGAATCACCTTGGGAATATCGTCGCGATCAAGAATGACGATTAGCCCCTCTGTGTCTAACAAACGCATAGCACCGGCAATTAAACCGATTCTCGTTCGTCTATTGCCTTTTTTTAACCCATAATCGTCCGTGTCAACCTCCATGTATTTCCATGTGGTTACCACATCCTTCATATCAATTCGTTCTTCGTCTCCGAAGGTCGGTTTTGCTTTAAGAATGCTATCCCATTTTAGTATGAGGTCGTTCACTTGCCGCTCTAATGCGTAGTAGCTAATCCCTTCCCGCTTCGTACGGATTTTTGCAGCCTGGTTGCGATCGATGGCTGCTAAAAAGGACATTATGACAACACTAATCAGATGGAAGTGTTTTTTCGTTTCCACTTGCCGATGCTTTTCTTTCAAATGGGTAAAATTGGTAGCGAACACGGAGCCAGTTGGCTGGACCACTAAGTGGATGCGTTTAGGCGATTCAATGATATATGTACCTGATTCGTCTGCTAATAAAAGAACCGTCTGTCTTACTTCCGGATCAAAATAAGTCTGGAAGTGTTCACTATTTTCGTCGATTACTTTATTTTTTAATAGTGTAAAATAGACAGCAGATGCTTTTTTTATGTTTTCGGCATTCATCATTTCTCCTCCTGTACACAGATTTTAAAAGGGGTCATTTTCATTTGATACCAATGATGCGGCTCCGCACGATGATCAAACATGGTAAAAATCTTCAAGCCTTCAAACAGTTCGAATTGTGGATATTCCTTCATTAGTTTATAAAGAAGAATTTCCCTTTCATCGCTTAATGTTTCTTCCTTCCGATGCAGAACTTGAACCATTAGCGGCTTTTTATCGAACATCATCCACAAATCAATTGTTTCAGATTCCTCAAACCATAAATCCTGCACTTCTAATGGCATTGACTTTAAATCCGTTAACGAAAACTCTTTATTTGTTTGTAAAAATTGAAATACATAACTCCATGCCTTAATAACAGAATTCCAGTTCGTCACGTGCTGACGAGTAATGCTTTCTTCAGCCTCTTCTTCAATAACAGCTTCCGTTAATGGTTTTTCATCGAATTCTTGTTCACCCCAAATCCAATCTAGCGGCAAAATAAATTCATTCTTCGGTGAAAATAAAGGAGAAAGGACTCTTTCTATATCCGTAAAATGATGAACGCCTTCCTTCATAAACCAATTTTCATAAATATGCTCGCGAAATGAAACCAAGCTATTTTCCCAAAACAAGGAGGGGTTTTCCGCTTTTAATTTCATCTCATAGGAAATATTTTGAATGACTAGCTTCGCAAAACGATCATGCAACTGCCTTGTATGGCCAATTTTTTCTTGGAGAAGAATCAATTCTTTCTGAATATAATCATCTTCTTCGTTCCTTCGTTTCGTCTTATCTATCATACTAGTAATGGTACGGAAGTGATTTTTTTCCTCTTCAAATTGCTTTTCAATTTCAACACGATTGTCTGCCCTTTGCCATTCCTCTTCAATCAATAAGATTTTAGGATTGTTGATCATTTCCTTTTGAAAGGTGAATTCATTTGCCATTAAGCGGTTTACTCGTGAAATGAGGTGATCAAGGTTTCGTGTAGCTTTTCTAAAATTACCGTTTTTAATCAGCTGCATACTGTAGAGTTGTTCAATCGTAATCGAGAATTCCTCAGCCATTTCCCTGCTCATAAAAATCATTTCCTGAGACACATCTGTGAGTTTATAAACAATGGATCCGCCGATTTCTAAATTCGTATATAATTCATCCATTGTGACATAGCGAAAGACCTGAGTCTCCCAGGATTGTCTTATTTCATCGTAATATAGGGCTTCAAACGGTTTACTATACTCCTCTTTCCCCTGATATAAAAGCCCGCTTGTCATCCGTTCAATTTGCTTATCGTCTGCTAAAAGTTTCATTTGTTTAACTGAGTCTTCTACCATATATTTGATATCTGATTTGCGTCTACTATCATCATCATTTAATTCTCTATAAAAAATGCTAAGGAGTACTTGCATGAGAATGGTTTGAATATGTGGCTTCAGCTCACCAACTTCCATTCCCCTCCCAAGCTCAAACAGTGGATTTAATCGTTGCACTCGCTTGCCAAAGCCTTCCCATGATTCGTTCACTGCCATCTCCTCCATGTTTCTATTGTTAAAACCTCTTGAGGGATCCGCTTATTTTCCTGCCATAATTGCATTAATAGGGCTTGCTCATCTTCCGTAAACCATTGAAAGAATGCATCACGAAGTTTAAGAGTTGATAGTTGACCTTGTTTCTGGTTATTCTTTTGTTCTAGGCATTCAAGCATTTTGCAATAAATTTTTAAGGCAGGCTGAATACAGCATTCCGGGTATTTTTCGATCAACCGAATGAGAATCCCGTATCCTGCGGCATCCAAATCACCTGCATAATAGAAAAGGTAGGGCTTCAGTGGAAACATTCGAAAGAAAAAGGAAAAGCTCCTTTCAATTTTTGTCCCTTCACCATAAATAATCAGTTCAGGTTCATAGTCAAGTTTATTTGCTTCTACTAACTTAATGGAAGTATGGAAGAAAGATAGATTCTCGACAATTAATACCCTTTGAATATCTTTTATTTCTTTCCCTTGTTTTATCCAAAATACAAAGGGCTCCCCGTAATTCACCATTTTTAGCTGCTCTTCTGATACTCCAATTCTACACAAAAATCCTTTTCCCTCAGGAAAGCTATCAGTGTCTAGTAAGAATTTTTCATGGCCAAATAGCTCCAGACTTCTTTCTTCGACTGACACCATTTTCCGTTCCTGACTGGACTTTAAAAAAGCATATACATTCTGGATTCGCTCCCATTCTTCCTTCGTTTGCCATTCGGGATGCCGTTCATAAAAGGAAAAATCAAATTGATTACCTAATTTCATCATCTCAAGACGATCCCATTTGTTTGCCTTCTCTTTTATATTTACCCAGTAATATAGGGGCAGCGCTGGTGTTCTACCATTATATTGATTATTTTGAACAGGGATCAGTTGTCCCTCAGCCTGCAATGTTTCAATGGCACGATAAAACAATGAATAACCGTCCATTTCAAAATAATCCTCCAAAAGCTTACGCAACTGAATTTCTAAATCATTACTATTTATTTTCTTTTTTTTGTTAGGGTGTTGAATATCAGCTATAAAACCCCTCACCCGTGTTTCAATGATGTCGATTGAACTCACCTGCTTACATACTCTTATTGTCATTTTGGACATCCTTATATTATAAACTAGTTCAGGTATTGAAGGTAAATGATATTTTTTCAAAATAATAATAGACTGCAAATGAATCAAAACGATCGCCACAGAAGTTTGAAATTGCACTAAAATAAACAAAAAACCGCACAAGCGAAAAAATCACTGTGCAGATTTAAAATTTATATATTTTTAGGTCAGTCTTAGGCTCTATTCTCTTTATCCCTTGTATGCTTTCTGTAGTTCCACAAGATCAAATTTCTTCATTTTAAGAAATGCTTTCGTTACACGCGCAAGTTGCTCAGGTGTGCCCTTACTCATCATCTCGTCCATCTCATCTGGCACAATCTGCCAGGATATACCAAACTTATCTTTCAGCCATCCACATTGCTCGGCTTCAGGAACCGCAGAAAGTTGTTCCCAGTAATAATCAATCTCTTCTTGTGTGTCGCAATACACCATAAATGAGATTGCCTCGTTAAAATTGAATTTATGCTCGTGCGCGCTATCCATTGCGGAAAACCATTGATTTTCTAAGCTAAAATCAGAGAACATGATCGTACCTTCTTTGTCAGGCTCCATGCCTTTAGGATAGCGGGCGAAAAGTCCTTGCTTTGCATTCTTAAATATTGATAAATAAAAATGAATCGCCTCTTCGGCTTTACCGCAATTCTCACCGACAAACAAAAGTGATGGCAGGATTGCAGGTCGCTCTTCACCTTCTGGATTCGTTAGGAGTAACTGCCAAGACAAACCATACTTGTCCTGAATCCAGCCATATCTCTCACTGAACGGATACTGATCAAGTGGCATTAACACTGTGCCACCTTCAGACAATTTGTTCCAAACCTCATTTATTTTTTCTCTTGTGTCTTTTTCTCGCGATGGGTCAAAATTAACAATGAAAGAAACCGAAGGATTGATCTTGAAAAAAGGTCCCGCGCTGATTGCCATGAACTTCTGCCCCCATAGCTCAAAAGAGACTATATCGGAGTCGCCTGAGGGTGTGTCGTGGATTGTTGTAACATCTGTAATTTTGGAGTCCGGGAATATGGCAGCATAAAACTCGGCCGCTTCTTTTGCCTCCTTGTCATACCATAAATGCGGAACGATTTTTTGATTTGTACTTGACATAGGAATGCTCCTTTTTATATTTATAGTCATTTTTATATATCGCCCCAATACTATAACTCAATAATCAGTTCCAGCCTAATTTGGTACTAATAGAACAATTCTACTCATATTCTTTTAAAAGAAAACAATAAGAAGGAGTGGAAAGTTAGGTGATAAAAGTTAAGGTTCGTTTACGTCCCATTGTTAGTAAGATCAATTTGCCCACTGTTTTGAAAACAGCTATACTTCCCGGTGACACAATGGAAAAATTATTTATTGCAACCCAGGTAGGTGAGATCTTTTACATAGACAATGGAGTGATACGGACTTTTTTAGATATTCGCACGCGAATCATAAAACTAGGTGCTTCTGAACAAGGTGTTTCTAGTGGTGGATATGATGAACGGGGATTACTAGGGCTTGCGTTTCATCCGAAATTTTATAATAACGGTTTGTTTTATCTTCATTATTCAGTAGCTGGAACACAAGGCCCAGGTGCTCTTTCTGAACATTTTAAGCCTAACCCGTGTGAGCCCCGAACATTAAGCCTAAGGTGGGCAAATAGAGAAACTAAATATGATCATATTGATTCAATTGAAGAATGGATTTTACAATCGAATAGCAAACCACAAAAACGAAGGACATTACTTAACTTAAGAAGACCATTTTTTAATCACAATGGTGTCAATAGCCTAAACTTTTCACCTGAAACAGGAAAACTTGTTTTAACAACGGGGGATGGTGGATCTGGCTATGATCCCTTTAATTTAAGCCAAGACGATATGGAAGTCGCTGGTAAAATAGTTGAAATAGATGTAGATAAAAATACAAATATCTATAATCCACCTGTAGTCACACGTTTTAATGAACTTCCCGTACCAATACAAGAAACGCTTACGGTCATTGCCAAAGGGGTTCGCAATATAACAGGCATTTCATATCAAAGGTATTATAATCAGTATATCAAATATGTGGGAAATGTCGGACAAGATTTGGTAGAGTCCATTTTTTCATTCGTTTATTATAAACCTATACCGGTTACGCAGCTAATTCAAGCTTCTTTAAGAAACACCAATCCTAACCAAGAAGGTTTTATTAATTTCGGCTGGCGAGGATGGGAAGGTGCATTTCCCACTTCGATTATTAGGGACTGCTCTACAAATCCGAATTCGGATGAGAAAACAATAGCTTATTACAATGAAGCTTTAAAAACTTCAGTGCTGCGACTTCAGCCTCTAACTAGTTATTTTCATCAAGACCCTCGCCACGATAAGTTTGGAGGAACTTCACTTACAGGAGTGCAAGCCTATATGGGGACTGGAATCCCCGCGTTAACTAGAAACGTTGTGTTTACTGATCTTGCAAGACGTGAAGAATCTCGACCTCCGGTTAGAGGAGTTTTAGCCTATACCAGGGTAAGAACAGATGGTAAACTAAATGATTTTAGTATGATTGAAACCGATTATCATTTTGGGTCTCAATCAGCTTATTATGTTAGTTTGGGAACGAATCTGGATCAAACCAAACTATATTTAGGAGTTAACGGATCTATGAAAGTGACTGATTTTAACCAAGGTACTGTTTTTGAAATTGTTCCATGATTTAAAAATTCTACTTAATACTGCAAAATGCATAATAAAAACAGACCGAGTACCCTCTGGTCTATGTGCTATAAGAATTTATTAGAATCCTTGATATAATGATGTTTGCGGGACTGCGTGGGAATCGAACCCACCTGACCTGGCACGCAGGTCTCAAGCAGTTTTGAAGACTGTGAATGGGGACAGTGGTCAAATCAGCTTCAAATTCCCCGGTCATATCAAAGGGTCACGACAGTCTCTTGATAGTTTTTTGGACTGTTTTCCCTCAACCTCTATAGCTTTTATGATAGATTAAATATTTATATTTTTCTATTAAAAAAATTACCCAATCGCCAAAAAACCTCTATTCCATCAATAAATATTCCTGACAGAGCCATGAAAATGGGTGCTTTTTTTGCCAGTAAAAATCCGACTTTCTAAAAGCAAAACCTACCTATTTTGTTTAATATTTTTTTCAAAATAGGTAGGCTTCTTTTGTTGTAAATTCACGTTTACAGCATTCTTTGAATCTAACCTTGTTTTATCTATCTCTTTTGCAACGGTAAAATATCATGTAGCATCATTTCTTCAAAAGCTTGTTTGACAGATTTCCAATAAGTTAAACGCTTTACAGGATTTTCTGTATGCTTTTTTATAACCTTCGTAATCACTTGTTTCTTTTAATTCGGCTTCCCCATTTTGTTTATTACGAAAGTATGCGGCAATAACAAAAAGAGCCTAATATTATAGGCCCCTAGAATCTCATAGAATTTTGCTACCGTTTTCTTAACACTTACCGGAGTTATTCCCATACGTTAAAAATGATCATGAAGACTGTATTCGCAAATTTCCTTTGTCCAGCAATAGAGAATTTCTTCATCTTCCTAAGCTATATCAATAGTAAACCTAAAGATATTATCCTTAAATAAGGTTAATTCGCTTTTCCCCATGGTCATTGGCATTGTAGCAATCAATCGACTCACTTTTTGTTCATTATACCCCCAAAGTCTTGTAGAGGATGATAAATTGCCCTTAATGGCTTAAACTGTTCTTCCAAACCTATTTCCCATTCCAAATAATCAATCATTGCTTTTTCACTAATCTCATATGGATGATATGCAATATCATCAGGTTCTTTTATAATGCCTTTCTTTCCATTCTCAAAGGTGTATCCCGCTTCAGACCAAGCCTTCTTACCACCCTCAAGAACATATACATCCTCATATCCTAATTCTTTTAAAGTCTTAGCACTTAAGGTAGAACTATAACCATTTCTATCGGTTAGGATAACCATATCCGATTCTTTTGCCACCTCACGAATATTAAATTCAAGCCAGCTTCTAGATAACCATAACGAATTTGGTATATGCCCCTTTTGGTACCCTTTACTTGTATCAATATCGATTACGATTAATTTTGAATCAGACTCTAATCTTTCTTTTAGTTCACTTGCAACTATACGATTCCCTTTTTTATAACTTGTATTATACCCAAGTGGAACATCATCTTGAACCTCTCCCTTTTCAATTGGGAGATTAGAATTTTTCCATAGTTCAATACCTCCATCTAGTACCATAACTTTTGGATAACCACTTTCTTTAAGCCAATAAGCGGTTATAACTGCACGGTGTCTAGAATTGCTGATTAACACAATATTGCCATTTCTAACACCAATATGATCATCCGTGGCCTGTATAACTTGCCCCCCTGGAAGTTTATAGGTTCCAGGTATATGTCCTTCCTCGTATTCAAGCGGTGTACGGACATCAATCTCAAACAGCGTTTGATGATCTGATGCATTCCGTAAATCTTGATAACAGTCCAAGGAAATTAACTCTATATTATTTTCATCAATTACCTGATTAATAAAACTATCTAATTTTGAAGAATTACTTTTACATGATAATTTTACCAGAGGGATATTATCGTCCAATTCTTGATTTGCCAAAAGCCAACCCATAGTACCATTTCTCAAATTATAAACATTTTGAAATCCCATCTTTCTTAATATCTGGGTTCCGATTATCCCTCGAGTTCGACCAGCACAAGTAATGATTAAGTCTTTTTCATTATCTACATAATCGTGGATACTATGAATAATATCTACACCAGTAATGTTGATAGCTCCCGGAATGCTACCTGTAATGTTTACTTCTTCTCTAGGTCGTATTTCAATAACTGTGAAATCATTTTCACCCTTTTGCATCCGTTCATATAGTTTATGCGCTTCTATATCTGGTACATGTTCTTCCTCATAAACAATTTCTGCAAAAGCTTTACTCGGAACATTAACTCCATTAATCAAGTATTCGTTATGTCCTTCCCATTGATTTAACCCGCCTTTAAGAATATCAACATTCGTGTATCCTAATTCTCCAAGTGTTTTTGCAACTAAAGTTGATCTACTTTCATCATTATCATAGAGAATAATTTGGGTGTCTTTCACTGGGACTAATTTTGAGATTCTAAATTCTACTTGGCTCTTTGGAATATTTATTGCAAATAGAATTTGTTTCTTGTTATATTCCGTCCTTTCTCTTACATCAATTAGAGAATACAAAATATCCTTTGATTTAATTAACTTTAAAACCATATCCTGGGTAACTTTATTCATCATGAATTTTCACTCCTGCCTAAAATTATTTCCATAGGGATATATATATATCCTATTGGTTTGAATACGAGCGATTTGCTTCCAATAATCCTTTTTGAGTATCCGATTACTACAACCAGATATTTTTTAAGCTTGCGGATATTCCCAAGCCGTCTTCATCGCTTTGCGCTCCCCGGTCAACGGATTATATACATGCCTGTCAATTTCCGCTAAATCCCCTCCGTATACATGGAAACCTACACATGGTTCTCCAGAGTAACCACCACGCACATCGTGAATATCTTGATCTGTTGTACAACAAACTAATACTTCACCTTTTTGTAATATATGAACCTCTTTACACTTGAGCGGTTCTTTTTTATACCCATCAGGCTGGTGATAGTGGGTTTCAATTTCTACACCTTGTACAACTCCAATAATCCCCCAAGTACAATGATCATGAATTGGGGTACCTTGTCCTGGGTTCCAAACTGCTGAAGCAATTGAAAAACTTTTATCTGGCGCTACGTATACATTGTAAACTTTACTTCTTTCACTATTCGGTTCCCTGAATCTTTCATCAAGAAAACCTTCCACCTGCAAAAGCGGCTTTAATAAATTTCCTACTTCTCTAGTAATTGTTTTTTCATTATGGTTTTGCTGAACTAATTCATAGACATCTTTGAGGAATCTTTTAAGCTCTGGATGATAGTTTTCGTTTATTTTTAAATCAACTGACATCTAAAACAGCCTCCTTATTTTTTATTAATTTAGTAATTTTTTTCGAAGACAGGTGTTTTAGCCATCGACTTTTCTAACGTTCCAGAAGGACACCAAATGATTTCAGGAGTAACTCTTACTTCTTGCCTAAGCTTTTCTTTAATTTTTTCTTCCAATTCAAAAAGATTACTAGAATCCATGTTAGCACCGTATTCCACTTTCACTTTTAATGGCGGAGTTACTCGAGGTGGCGCTTGATCAAGAACAATTCTTATTTCTCCTGTTACATCTGGTCTAAAGGTAGTAATTACTTGTTTAATTGCTGCAGGATACACATTTGCTCCTTTAACGATTAACATGTCATCTGAACGCCCAACAACTTTAACCCTCAATCCTTTAAATCCACAACCAGGACATTCCTTGGTAAACACTTGAACGATGTCTCCCGAAGCCATCCGCAACATCGGGACCGCTATGCGGTCTAATGAAGTATAAATCGCCTCACCTATAACACCATCAAACATATCAATAGATTGCTTTGTATCCGGGTCTACTAAATCATAAGGATATAGATCGAAATCAGGGGTCACACAGTGCATACCATAATACTCATCAGAGTCACATGAAAATGCTAATGATCCTCCTATTGGCCCTATCCAATCGTAGACCCGGCAACCATATGCCTCTTCAATTTTTTGCTTTACTTCGGGGATGCCAATTGCAATTTCTCCAACGGTAAGTAATGCAGAGAGATTAAAATCACTAACCTGTGTACCTATGATTTCTGGGGCTTTTTGTATCAAATGTTCCGCTAATGAAGGGGTCATCATTGCTGCAGTTGGTTTGGTTAGCCTTGCATATTGTAAGATGGCTGCAGTCCCTGCTCTTACATCTACATCTATTGGTAAAACACCCGCATGTCGAATACCTGGTAAAACAGCTGAAGTCGCATAAATTCCTAATGCATGACTAAACAATATCCGATCACCGGGACTAACTCTGGCATATTCCAACATGTAGGAAACGGCTTTTGAGAGGTTATTTATATCTTGTTGAGCCAATGTATAAGAAAAAGTCGGTATACCTGTTGTTCCACTCGTAGTAGCAGTAAGGAATACATCATCAGGGGAACAGCAAAAGTGCATACCGAACGGGTGACCGTGTCTATCCATGGACTCTTGTTGACTACTTCTTTCTAGATTTTTGTTCATCATAATCGGAAGTTTACGAAATTCTTCGATAGATTTGATTTCTTGAGGATATACACCAATTTCCTTGAACTTATTTTGGTAATATTCAGAGTTCCTATAACAGTATTTCATTTGATTAAGCAATTTTGTTTCACGCAACTGTAAAATTTCATCATTAGTCATTGTGTTTAAGGCAGTAGTGACGTAGCGAATTTTCCTCACTTTTATTTCTCCTTCACATTTCGATTTTTTTTCTCCTTTATTAGTGATTTTATAATTTAATGAATATTTTCAGGGTGTTCTAGGGAATACAAACTTTCAAACTGCTTGCGTAATTTATGTTTTTGGATTTTTCCTGTTGTTGTCATTGGAAACTCATCGATAAATATAATTTTCTTTGGGACTTGGAAGCCACCCAAATGTTGTTTGCAATAAGTAATTATTTCTTCTTCTATTACATCACTGTCAGCCTTAGGGATGACAAAAGCAGTTACTGCTTCTATCCACCTGTCATGTGGCAATCCAACAACAACAGCGTTCTCAATTTTTTCATGATTTAATAGTGTTTGTTCAACCTTAATTGAGGCAACATTCTCTCCACCGGTTTTAATGATATCTTTCTTTCGATCAACGAATACCATTTGTCCGTCTTCATCCCAATAACCAAGATCGCCGGTATGGTGCCAACCAAATAAGCGGGTTTCTATTGTTGCTTTTTCGTCATTGAGATAGCCATTCATGACATTTGGCCCACGGTGAACGATTTCTCCGATCTGACCTTTTGGCAAAATATTTCCATTTTCATCCATCACTGCTGTATCATTTATGATTGCAGTTGTTCCCCAATAAGAACCGAATCTTCTTAATTGCTCTTCGGGTTTAAATTGCATTGTCGCTGGATATATTTCCGTTTGTCCTGTCCCAAGCAAAAAATTAGCCCCAATCTCATTAATCCCCTTTTCCAAGGTATTTCTGTCCATTGGTGCCATCGCATACATACAAGTTTGGAGCGAATCTAAATGGTAACTTTTTTGTTTTGAATGATGAATAATTGCTCGATACATCATTGGAAGCGCAAACATAAATGTAATCTCCTCTTGTTCGATAAGATGCATAAAATTCTCTGGCTCAAACTTTTTTATTATTACAATTCTTGCCCCCACATTTAGAAAAGACGCTAAAAATGTATGTTGTGCACAGTGAAACATTGGCATCAATGCGGCTGCGACGTCACTTGCCTTAAAATTAAATTCGATAATGTTACTTAGACTTGCAAAGTAAACTGCCAAATGGCTAATCTTTATTCCTTTCGGATTTCCTGTTGTCCCACTTGTAAACATAATTTGGGCAACGTCCCTATCTTGAATAGGGACATCAGGCTCCTCATCTGATTGTCCTATAAGTGTCTCCGAAAATGGCTTTCCAATCATTTGAGTTTTTTGTCCAATGATAATCACGGGATATTCTTCAAATTCGGAAATATTATGTTGAACAAAATTGTAATCGGCAATAATCATCTTGGCGGCTACTTTAGTTAAAATATAATTTTTTTCTGAAATGGAAATACCGGGATTGATTGGTACCCAGATAAGACCAGCTTTTTGAATGCCGAACATTGCAATTACAAAATCGATAGAATTACTACAGATTGTTGCAATTGTTTCTCCTTTTTTAAAACCAATCTCAATTAAATAATTTGCAAAACGATTTGCTCCATGGTCGAGCTCTTCGTAAGATATTATTTTATCTTCTTCAACAAGCGCTGTTTTATCTTTATAACGGCTTGCAGCCCTACGAATGATATCGCCAATAGCTACGCGGTTTACCTTAGTAATCTCCTCAAACAACACGTTCTCCTCCCATTCCTACCCGTTAAATGCCGTATAATAAAATGATAACAACATAGTTCTTATTTACTCTTTCTTCAACAATTCAAGAATTCAAGAATTAAAGTTATAATTTAGGAGAGTTATAGAAGCATTTTCTATACGCCTTTCACTGACCAGAGGTTAATATAATTAAGTCATTAACGTTAGGTATATCTGCTGCATGTGTACCGTAATGGGCATAAACAATGTTTCCATCAGGGTTTATAATAAAAGTTGCTGGTAATTGTAATTCGTTTTGCTTTCCTCCGTTATCAATTTTGCTAATTCCCCTTTCTTTGGCAGTTTTAAGTTTTTCAAGCACTTCTTCGGAAAGGAGGTCACTTTCACTTTTCCCTGGTTCCACACCGTAAAGATTAAAAAACACACGTTCTGGATCACATACGATCGTCAAAGGCATTTTCTCATGGTTGACTTGCTCACTGATTAAGGCAGGTTCCGTCTGTAAAACCACAAGGACTTGAGCATTATTTCCTTTTATTTTTTCATATCCTGATATAAGTGTTGCAATATCCAATTGGCAAAGGCTGCAACCATAATATCTTAAAAACATTAAAATTGTTTTTTTATTTTCTAAAACATCATATAGCTGATTAGATTCTAACCAAGGTGTATTGAATGTAAATTCAGGTGCTTTCATTCCTAATTGGACTTTCTTCATATAAATTTACCTCCGAAATTTATAATTTCACTTTTTTCCCATAACTGAACTGAAGACCATCTTGCACATCCTACCAGCTAGAATTAGTTTTTTTCCTTCTTTAATAAATTCAAGTATTTTGAAAGCTTCTATTTCTTCTGGGCATCCTCAGGTAATTAGTATAAATGGCAACTAACAAAGTGATCGGTGGCAATTTCTTTCTTCACTGGAGGTTCCG
The DNA here is from genome assembly GCF_000307875.1 of Neobacillus bataviensis LMG 21833. Classification (GTDB taxonomy): domain Bacteria; phylum Bacillota; class Bacilli; order Bacillales; family Cytobacillaceae; genus Neobacillus; species Neobacillus bataviensis. Next base: position 54,280 of record NZ_AJLS01000036.1, on the reverse strand, counting down.
TCTTACATATTTTCATTACATGTGGACACCTCGTATGAAAAATACATCCTGACGGCGGGTTCAAAGGCGAAGGAATTTCTCCTTTTAAAATAATTCTTTCTCTTTTGAATTTAGGATTCGGAATCGGAACCACGGATAAAAGAGCTTGGGTATATGGATGTAGAGGTTCGGCAAACAAGTTATCAGTCGGTGCATCTTCCACCATCTGTCCCAAATACATTACCCCGATTCTGTCGGAGATATGTCGAACAACACTAATATCATGGGCAATAAATAAAAATGCAAGGTTTAAATCCTCCTGCAACCGACGTAATAAATTAATAATCTGTGATTGAATTGAGACGTCTAAGGCTGATACTGGCTCGTCGCAAATAACTAGCTTCGGATTGATAATGAGTGCCCGTGCTAAACCAATACGCTGACGTTGACCCCCCGAAAATTCATGTGGATACCTGTAGAAATGCTCCATGCCCAGACCCACTTTATCAAGGATACTCATTACACGTTCAATACGTTCCTCTTTTGTACCGATACCGTGGATCTTAAGCGGTTCCTCTAGCGTGTTTCCAATTCTTTTTCGAGGATTAAGAGAAGCATAAGGATCCTGAAATACCATTTGCATCTGCTTTCTAATCTTCTGAAACTCGTCTCTTTTTAACTGAAAGATATCTTTGCCCTGATAAAAAGCTTCACCAGCCGTTGGTTCTATCAATCTTAAAAGCGTTCGACCTGTTGTACTTTTACCACAGCCTGATTCTCCTACTAACCCATACGTTTTCCCCTCATATAATTGGAAAGAAACATCGTTAACAGCCTTAACTAGTGCCTCTGTACGGCCAAGTGGATTTCTTACAGGGAAATGCTTTTTTAATCCCTTCACTTCTAGTAACGGTTTCATAGATTCTATTAAAGGTTCTGTGGATTCAATGTTTTTAATTGTTACTGGCATAACTCAACTCCTCCTTTTCGGCAATTCTTTCAAAATGCCAACAGCGAACTTTATGTGTCGATTGAAAAGTTTTTAATTCAGGCATTTCTTCCCTGCACACTTCATCAGCAAAAGGACATCTAGATGCAAAACGACAACCCTTTGGCATTTCATGCAAGGAAGGCATCGTTCCTTCAATTACATGCAAACTTTGTGATCGGTCGCCGTCCATCTGGGGAATAGATTTCATTAAGCCTTTTGTATATGGGTGTAGCGGTCTTGCAAATAGTATCTCAACGTCTGCTTCTTCAACGATTTGGCCAAGATACATGACAACAACGCGAGTGCAGACTTCTGCTACCACACCGAGATCGTGAGTGATAAAAATGACGCTCATTCCAATTTTTTGATTTAACTCTAAAATTAATTCTAAGATCTGGGCTTGAATCGTGACATCTAATGCAGTCGTTGGTTCATCGGCGATTAATAGACTTGGCTCACAAGCTAGTGCCATTGCAATCATCACACGCTGTCTCATGCCCCCCGATAATTCATGTGGATACTCATTTACTCTCTTTTCAGGGACTGGGATACCTGTAACCCTCAACATTTCAACTGCTCTTTCATAAGCTGCTTTTTTGGAGAGTTTTTGATGGAGCATTACTGCTTCAGCGATTTGGTAGCCGACCGTATAAACTGGATTTAACGAACTTAATGGATCTTGAAAAATCATAGAAATGTCATTGCCCCTGATCTGTTGCATTTTTGAGTTTGGTAGGTTTAATAGGTTTTGCCCTTTATAGAGGATTTCACCATCGTATTTAACTGTATGTTTTTCGTCAAACAATCTAAGAATCGACTGTGATGTGACACTTTTTCCACATCCTGATTCACCGACAACACCTAAAATTTCGCCCCTTTCCAAATGAAAGCTGATCCCATCAACTGCAGTAACTCTTCCACTTTCTGTGTTAAAATGTGTTTTCAGCTCTTTGACTTCCAGTAGATGTTGGTTTTTCATAGAATCCCCCTTTGATATTCCCTTAATTTCTTTAGAAGGGTTATCTTGCTTGTTTCCTATTACTTTTTCACATGATTAGTATGTGGATCCAAAAAGTCTCGCAATCCATCTCCAAATAGATTCAATCCAAGTACAGATAGGATAAGGGCGATACCTGGAAACGCTGTCATCCACCAAGCTTGAAAGATGACCATTTTCCCATCAGAGAGGATATTACCCCAACTAGGATCTGGCGCTGGAACTCCTACTCCTAAAAAGCTAAGCGCAGCTTCGACAATAATGGCTTCCGCAAAAATAAAAGTACCTTGAACAATTAAAGGAGATAACGTATTGGGGGCAATATGTAACCAAATGATTCGCCAAGATTTGGCACCCATCGCCATCATCGCCTCAATATAGGTCTGTTCCCTTACCGTTAAAGCAGCTGATCGCACAACCCGAGCGATATAGGGAGTAAAAACAATACTTAATGCAATCACCACATTTTCCGTCTTCGCCCCAAAAGCAGCCATTAGGGCAATGGCTAACAAGATACCTGGAAAAGCCATTAACCCATCACATATTCTCATTAGCACGCCATCTAACACTCGGTAGTAACTTGCATACAATCCAATTACCAACCCTAACAAAGAAGCAAATATGGCAACTGATAAACCAACCCCCATCGATACTTGTGAACCATAAACGATTCTGCTTAACAAGTCTCGACCAAAATTATCCGTCCCCAACAGATGTAGCCCACTAGGTGCTTGAAGACGTTCCGTAACTACCATCTCATTTGCCCCTTGGGGTGCGATTAATGGTGCAAAAAAAACAACTATCGATAAAAGCATTATAATGATACTTCCAATTAGCATTGATTTGTTGGAAAAAAAACGCCGGAACAATAAACTTCGTTGCCGTTTTTTGAGTTCTTTTCTTATACTGAACAGTTCTGGATTTTCTTCAAGGTTTCTTTGGATTACCTCCATAATCCATCTCCTCTCTATTTGTGATTCAATCTTACTCGTGGATCGATAACCCCATATAACAAATCAACTGTCAAGTTAATAAACACATAGGATACCGTAACAAATAGCACAACCCCTTGGATCATAGGAAAATCACGATGTGCGATTGAATTAATCACTAATTGACCGATTCCTGGGATACCAAAAATCGTTTCAACCACGATAGTCCCTGCAACCAAACCTCCAAAAGACTGGCCAATCACAGTTAGGATAGGAAGAAAAGCGTTTCGCAACGCGTGTTTATAAACGACTTGCCGTTCTTTCACACCTTTGGATCGCGCTGCTTTTATAAAAGCGGAATTAAGAACTTCTAACATTGAAGATCTTGTCATACGGGCAATTAGTGCCGCATGAAACATTCCCAATGCGATTGTAGGCATTATAAGATATTGCAAATGATTCCACAGCCCCTCACTTAATGGTTTGAAACCTGCTACTGGGAGCCATTTTAAGGTTACTGCAAATAGCAACATTAAAAATAAACTGACCAAAAAATTCGGAACGGAAATCCCCAAATAAGAAAGCCCCATAAGCGACTGATCCGCTGCAGAACCCCTTCGTTTTGCAGCAATGATACCCACAGGAATGCCAATAACCATCGCCAAAAGCAGCCCCAAAATGGAGAGAGAAATAGTTGGTCCCAAGTGTCCAATTATCGCCCCCATCACCGGTTGTTTCATAAACAGAGAATTTCCCAAATCTCCTTGTAATACACCGAATAGCCAGTTAAAATACTGTTGGTATAGAGGGAGATTAAGTCCAAGTTCCTGACGTAATTCATCGACTTGTTCTTTCGTTACGTTATCCCCTAGCATGGCGGAAGCTGGATCACCGGGTGATAAATGAATAATTAAAAATACAACAGTTGATACGACAAACAGTACAGGGATGAGTACGAATAAGCGCTTTAAAACGTATAATTTCAATAAAAACTCCTCCTATTTGTTGAAGGATATCAACATAATGTTGAATATCGACCTGATCTAGTAAGAGCTAGGTCGATATTCAACTGTACAGTACAACTTATTTTGAAACCGTTGTATTCCAAAGATTAATTCCTTCAAAATTTACAATTCCTTTTAGCTTATTAGTAGTTGCATCGAACCCAGAATAATCACCGAATTTAACACCAGGCAGGTACTCCCAAATATATCCCTGTGCTTCATCCCATTTTCTTTTCATTTCTTCATCGGAACTTGCTGTATTGACAGCACCAAGCATTTCAGCCAATTGAGGATTTTCTACGGATCCGAACGTTGCAGGTTGAAGAATTTCTAATTCAAGGGGTGTCGCCCTTTTAACAATAGCAGCAACCGATATCTCCCATTTCGTTGGATCATTCCGTTTTTCTGCTAATGTTGGGTAATCATTAACATCTAATTTCACGTTCAATCCAGCCTTTTTAAGTTGCTCAGCTATTACTACTCCTTCATTATAGAAATAAGAATAATCTTTGGTGGTAATGAGCCTAATTTCTTGACCATTATATCCAGCTTCTTGTAACAATCCTTTTACTTTTTCTAAATCCCTTTGGTTATACTCTTCCTTTCCTGCCTCCGCAGCCCATTTTTCTTGAATCATATACTGATGACTTAGCTTGTATAGATCTTTATTTGAAAAAGATGCTAGTAAAATTTCTTTTGCATCAAGCGCTGCATTAACGGCTTGTCTCATTTTGATGTCTGTGAATAGTCCCTGCTTTCTATTAAAATAAACATAAAGACTTCCATAGAAATCACCAACAGCTTTTAAATTTTGGTCTGCTTTTATTTGCTCATAACTATCATTCGGCAGGGATAAAGCAACATCGTATTGCCCAGTCTGAATACCAGCTACTCGGGTTTGGGCATCCGTCACTATATCAAAATAAATATCTTTGACCAATGCCTCTTTTTTACCAGACCACCCGTCAGCAGGAGTATTCAAAGGCTTGTAATCTTCGTATTTTGTAATATGAATATATTGATCTTTTTTCCAATCTACAAATTTAAAAGGACCAGTACCAATAATCTCTGTAACTCCTAAATTACCTGCCGATTCAATTATTTCTTTAGGCATAATTGCTGGAAACTGTGCTGCAGTTGCCAATGCTGTCAAGGCAAGTCGGTAAGGCTCTTGCAGTTTCAACACGACAGTATATTTATCTATTTGTTCGAATGTTGCTCCCTTGCCTAGAAGTGATTCTGATGCTAAAAACTTTTGTGTCCATCGATTCATAGATGCGACTACGTCTTCTGCTGTCATCTCTTTACCGTTATGAAACGTTACACCTTTCCTTAAATGAAAGGTATATGTTTTTCCATCTTCACTCTTTTCCACCGACTCTGCTAACATCGGTACCGGCTCATATTTGGAATTAAAAGTCACAAGGGTTTCAAAGATATGGTTAGCTACATATTTTGTTGCTGTTGAATTATTCATATGCGGATCCAGAGTAGACGGTTGAGCATTGTATGCAACCCTAATCTCACCACCAGTTTGTTGAGAACTATCTCCCTCATCTTTTTTACTAGTAGATTCGGATGTCCCAGAACTACATCCTACCATCGCTAGCATTAACACCAAAATTACAATAAATAATCCCCGTTTTTTAGTTTTCATTGTTACCAAGCCCCCATATTTTGTAAAATTTATTATTAATCCCCAAAATAATATACTTATACCTTTTTGCGTTCTTCAAAATCCTTTTTTAAGAAAGTTGAGGTAAAAGCGTAAAGTGCTGGAGTTCCGCCGGTATGAATAAATAAGACATGATCCTCTTTCTTAAAATACTGTTTTCGAATCAAATCAATAAGTCCTGCCATAGCTTTTCCTGTGTAGACAGGATCAAGTAATATCCCTTCTGTTTGCCCTAGGAGTTTCACGGCTTCTATCATTTCTAAGGTAGGATGGGAATACCCAGGCCCAACGTAATCATCAAAACAAGTGACCACTTTTCTAGATATTTCATTTGATAATCCGATATAAGTGGCAGTATTTTTGACCAATTTATATACCTTTTGTTCTTGCATTTTTTTATTATTTCCTACGTTAATACCAATGACAGGGATATGGCTGTTGAATCCTTCAAAACCAAGGACTAAACCTGCATGTGTTCCGCCGCTTCCACTAGCTGCTACAACATGGTCAAAACGAACACCCAAATTATATGCTTGTTCAAGTATTTCCTGCGCACATGCAATATAGCCCAACATTCCGGTTTCATTTGACCCACCAGCAGGGATCATATACCCTGTTCTTCCTTCCTCAGCCAATTTGTCAGCAACCTTCTGCATTTCCATCTGCATATCACTATCTTCAGTGACAACCGTAGTATTTTCGGCACCAAGGAGATGATAAAGCAAATAATTTCCGCTCTCTTCGGTAGGATAGCTTTGTGGAACCGCTTTTTTTAAGATGAGATGACATTTCAATCCTTCCTTTACCGCTGCGGAAAGTGTAAGCCTACAATGATTTGATTGTATAGCTCCACAAGTTATGAGTGTATCAGCTCCCTTTTCCAATGCATCTGCAACTAGAAACTCTAATTTTCTAGTTTTATTTCCTCCTAAGGTAAGTCCAAGCTGATCATCCCTTTTGATGTAGATGGTTGGACCACCAAGTGATTCAGAGAACCTCTCTAATTTTTCAATCGGTGTTCGGTAAGACGTATAATGCCTTCTCGGAAAACTTGCTAACCTCATAGTTAATTACACCACATGCTTTCCACGCATTCGATTCATTATTTTAAAATCTGGGGCTATTTCGTAGGATGCCGGTGTCATGGCTTTTAGTTGATCAAACGAAATTCCTTCAACCATTTCCACTAGCCAAAGCGTACCTTCGCGAATTTTGAAGACAGCATATTGAGTGACGATTGTATCCACTCTTTTCTTTGCCGTCAGCGGTTGTGTACAGTTTGGCAGTATTTTCGCCTCTCCCTTATCAGTCAAGTGAGTCATCGCCACGATTACCCGTCTTGCTCCAACCACCAAATCCATAGCACCTCCCACACCAAGAACATCCTTACCTGCAATCGCCCAACTGGCAAGATCTCCGTTTTCGGCTACCTGCAATGCACCGATAACAGTAGCATCTAAATGCCCCCCTCGCATCATTCCAAGTGACATGGAAATGTCGAAAATAGAGGCGTGGGGGAGAAGTGTAATTGGCAATCTTCCTGCATTTACTAATTCAGGATCGATATTATCTTCAGTAGCTAAAGGACCCACGCCAAGTACTCCGTTCTCAGAATGTAAGGTAACCATACCTTGTGGAAGATAGTTGCTTACTAGGGAAGGAATGCCTATCCCTAAATTAACTACTCCTGATGTCAATTCCCGGGCACAACGCCAGGCAATGTCATGTTTTATCGATTCATTGCTCATTTTGTCGCACCCCTAATCACAATAATATCAACATAGATAAAGGGAGTAACAATTGACTCGGGGTTAAATTCCCCAATCTCTACGATCTCTTCTACTTCGACAATGGTAAGATTGGCTGCAGTAACCATTAATGAATTGAAATTACGCGCCGTTTTATGAAAAATAAGATTGCCAGCTTTATCTGCCTTATGAGCCTTAATCAAGGCTACATCGGCAAATAACGAATGCTCTAGTACATGTTCGCGCCCATTCATGATCCTCGTTTCTTTTCCCTTACCCAGATCGGTTCCCGCTGCAGTCGGTGTATAAAATGCAGGAATTCCCGCTCCACCTAAACGAATTGCCTCTACGAAGGTTCCAAGTGGTAATAATTCAATTTCCAAACGTCCCTCACGATGTGCTTTAACAATTTCTTTATTGGTCGTGAAATAGGTGCCGATTACCTTCTTAATGCGATTTTGTAAACACAGCTTATCAAGAGGTGAGCCCACAGTTATGCTATTGGTAATCATCGTCAAGTCTCGAAGATCAGACCTTTCAACAACAGCCTGGAGCAGATATTCTGGTATACCAGCTAGACCAAATCCGCCTGCCATCATCGTTGCTGCGGGCGAAATTAGTCTGATGGCGTCCTCAGCAGTTAAAAACTTTACATTCGTTTTTATATGATTCACAATTGCTTCATTCATCCATATCCCCTCTATCTTAAGGCACCTGCTTCCTTTATTTACTTCTAAGCCCCAATCTAGAATCCTCCTAACATTTTCCAACGTTTTAAAAAGATATTCTAATCGAAATAGTGAATCGATACATCCCTCAACTAGCTAAAATCTCCTCTTTTATATCCTCAATCGATGTATTTTTCCAAATACCTTTTAATTTCTTGCTTTGCAATTTTACCAATAGCCGTTTTAGGAAGATTTCTTTCTATAATAAATTTTTTAGGTTGTTTATAATCTGCAAGACCTTTTTTGCAATACTCTTTTAAGCTTTCTATATCAAGATTTGTGTTATCGTGCGGTATTATGAACGCGCAGCCAACCTCACCCCATATTTCATCTGGAATAGCTATTATTACGGAGGCACTTACACCGGGGTATTTATTTAAAAATGATTCAATTTCCAAAGGATAAACGTTATAACCGCCACTAATATACATTTCTTTTAAGCGGCCTGCGAAATGTAAATAATTATTTTCATCCAAATAACCGAGGTCTCCTGTCTTTAACCAACCATTGTAAAAGGAATTTTTATTATCTTCTTCGTTCAAATAACCTGAAATTACGCTATCTCCCTTTACAAGGATTTCACCTATTTCGGCCGTTTGAGCCCATGTATCATTAGTTTTTAGAATTTTCATTTGGTATCCATCACCGGGTGCACCCACTGTATTCGCCACAATATTTATATCATCATTAGGCTTAGTAAAGGTGAAAAATCCTGACGTTTCGGTCATCCCCCAGCTAGTTGCTATCGTGACATTTACAAAATTCCTTTTTATTTCATTGATTAGTTCTGCAGAAGACGGCTCTCCACTTACTCTTAATACTCTTATAGAACTTACATCAAAGTTCCTAACACTACAGCTTCTAAACATTATTCGGTACATTGTGGGGACTCCCCCAGTTACGGTTATTTTATATTTTTGAATAAGGTGCAGGGTTTCTTCTGGGTTAAAAGCAGGAACTAGAACAGCAGACGCCCCCGCCAGTAATTGTACTCCTATGCTATTAGTCAGGCCCCCCACATGGCTATTTGGTAAATTAATTAACATCCGATCTTGATTTGTAATTCCCCAAGAATGAATTGTTGTTTTGCAAATTGAAAAAATATTCTTATGTGTAATTACAGCACCTTTAGGCTTTCCAGTTGAACCACTAGTAAAAATGATTAGTAGCGGATCATCTAAAGAGGGTTCATATAAATAGGAAGCGTGGTCTGAACTAAATTCTATTAGGCTCTCAAAAGGTAAAGCGCATTCAATAATTAGATCTCCAAAATAGGAATAAACGTGGTTAATATCTACTTCTTTTAACAAAGTGTTTACATTTTCTTTTATTCTTTCCGTAGTAGCAATTGTAATAAGTAATTTAGGTTTTATTCTCTTACAGAGTGCTATCATTTCTAATGCATTGAGTCTTGGGTCTAAAGGAACTATAACTAATCCTAATTTTGCTGCAGCCATATACACATACATAAATGCTGGGGATTGTGGCAAAATGGTAGCGATGCTATCACCTGGTTTTAAACCTATACGAATAATAGAATTGGCTACTGAGTTGACAGTATCGTGATATTGTTTCCATGTAATTGACTCATCCATAAAAATAAAGGCACTTTGGTCAGGTCTCTCTTCCGCTTGCTTTTTAAGCGTTTCAAAAAAGTTAATAAATGTCATTCCTTCTTATCCTTCCTTTGATGCCTTTTGTTTTAAGTTAGTCATTTTTTACCATAACTAACCTGAAGGCCAGCTCTTGCATCCATTTGGATTCCATACTGTGGAACTGGATAACGTAAACCGTTACGACTTAAATGTTCTAAACCGTCTAGTGCCTTCATTAAATCCTCAGGGGATAAGGCCATTAACATCTCGTCATCCAAAACTCCGCCATACCGGCGCTCCGCAAAACAAGGAATAGATAAACTTGGCTTTCCGGTAGCAAGTGCCCGTCCCCATGAATCAGCGCATGATGATTCTCCAACAACACTCCATTCGAACTTTTCATAATTCTTCCACTGTAATCCATTAATAAAAAGGATCATTTGACCAGGGGTGCCGTATATCAAGCAAATATCAGGATTATCTAGTCTATTAGAACTGAGTGGAGAAACCGCCATTGCCTCATACTTCCCGTATGGAACTACTGTCATAGCATGTTGATGGTCGGAAGAAGCTTGTAGATTTTCAAACCAAACACCTTCCATATTCTTGCCTGATAACCATTCATCGTTACGAGGATGTAATCCAATAACAGCCTGGCATTGGGCTCCAACTAAATCCTCAGCTGTAATACCTACCGTCCAACCAAGCCGTGCTGCTTGAGCAACAATTTGATCCGTCGTGTGAATGCTATTTGGTCGTCGAATTTTAGGAATTGATTCCATATCTTCTTTTTTCTCAAACATTTTCATACCAATAGGGATTGTTTTTATTTTCAGGTACTGATACAACTTATTCACTATTGATTGCCAATCCTTTGTATTTTCTACTTGTTCCATTATTAAGCCCTCATTTCTGTATATTTTTTCTGTTTAGATTATGAACACATGGAATTAAGAGGTTTTATAGTAAAAAGGTGAGAATTCATAAAAGTTAACTAAAGTTAAATATCTTTGTAGATTGTAAGTTTAATTTTTCGCAGGTCTTTTTGATTTTATTCTTATTTCGTTATACAATTCAGCTTTTGTAATGCATTATTCATTCTTCTTAGTCCTTTCTCCACTAAAGACCTAGGACAGCCAATATTCATCCGGATGAAACCTTCCCCTCCAGGGCCATATGTGAAACCTTGGTTAAAAGCTACCTTTGCCTGCTTCAGCATAAATTGCTGAAGCTCTTCGTTACTTAGACCAAGTTCACGACAGTCCAGCCAAACAAGATAAGATGCTTCCGGTTTAATCACCTTGATACCCTTAATATTTTCTTCGATATACTCAGTTAGAAACTCCAAATTTCTCTGCAAATAATCCAGAAGCTGATCTAACCAATCTTGGCCGTAACGGTAAGCGCTTTCAGTGGCTACAATTCCAAAGGTGTTTGGTCGACGCAAGGCAAGTTTGTTCATAGTCATTTGGAAAGTTTCTCTCAGTTTAGTATTTGGTATAATGACGTTAGATGTTTGTAAACCCGCTAAATTAAATGTTTTGCTAGGGGCGGTACAAACAATCGTGTTCTGAGCAAATTGGTCGGAAATAGCAGCAAATGGCGTATGTGTTTTCCCGTTTAAAATGAGGTCACAGTGAATTTCATCGGAAACGACTATTATATTGTGCTCTATGCAGATATTTCCCAGTTCCGTAAGCTCTTCCTTTGTCCAAATTCTTCCTGAGGGGTTATGTGGACTGCAAAGAATTAACAACTTGACGTCTGGTTCTAATTTCCTCCGCAAATCATCGAAATCCATTGAATATCGGCCATCTTCGAATGTAAGCGGATTATGAACGACTTCTCGCCCGTTATCGGTAACAACATTTGAAAATGGATAGTAAACGGGCGATTGAATCACGACTTTATCTCCGGGATGTGTAAAGGATTGAACAATATAACTTAATGCAGGAACTATACCTGGGCTATAGCAGATCCACTCCTTTTTAATGCACCAGTTATGCCTAATCTTCATCCATTCAATAACCGCTTCATAGTATGACCCCGGTATGGTCGTATAGCCAAAAATACCATGCCCAGCTCTCTGTTTGATTGCTGCAATGACGGGATCAGGTGATACAAAATCCATATCCGCCACCCACATAGGTAGTAAATCATCCTCCCCAAACAAATTTCCTACTTCATCCCATTTTGCAGAGGCTGTGCTAAATCGATTGGTAACTTTATCAAAATCATAGGGCATGCGAGCGTCCTCCAATTTAATTTTTTCAATATTTAGTATTATTAAAACATACAGAATGTTACAATGTATAATATCCTATTTTTATATTAATATAGGCAAAACCTATGGATGGTGATTATAATGCGTATTGAACAGCTTGAATATACTGTTGAGATTGCAAAAACTGGCTCAATCACATTGGCAGCTGAGAGTCTCAAAATTTCTCAGCCTAGCTTAAGTCAAGCCATTTCTTCACTTGAAGAAGAGTTGGGGATAAAGATATTTAAACGGTCCAAAATCGGGACCCACCTTACAGAACATGGAAAAGAAATTGTTATCAAGGCGCAGGAGGTTTTAAACAAAATGAATGAACTAATAGAAACAGCAAATCTTCAACAGTCTCTAATCGCGGGACGATTGTCAATCGCTTCAGCCCCATCAATATGTCAAAGTATTTTGCCAAAAGCATTGATTTCATTTAAAAAAAAGTATCCTAGTATTGAACTTGAAATTATGGAAGGAGATTCTCCAAAAATTATCAAACATGTAATGGACGAGAAGGTAGACATAGGTATTTTGGCGGAGTTCTCTAATTATGGAGAATCTAACAAGTATTTGTTATACGAAAAAATATTTAAAAACAAAATAATGGCGTGCGTTGGCAAGCATTCACCATTTGCAAATAAAACTAGTATTTCTTTAAATGAAATATTCCAAAATCCTGTTATTTGCACTTCGAAAGCGCTCATTAACTTTTTAAATAAATACGGACAACCAAATTATCTATTCAAATCAAGTAATTTGGAAGGAGCAAAAAATATAATAACGCATGGAATTGCGACCGGATTTTACACGGAAGCCTCTTTAAAAATTGACCCTTATGTCTCTTCAGGTCAGATTATTCCATTAGAAATTACAGATGCGGGTATGAATGAGGTATCTTATAGTTTAATCCAATTAAAAACTAACCAATCAATTGCAAGTAAGGAGTTTAAAAAAGAGATTAAAGATCAGGCAATCATTTTTAAAAGATTATATGGGTTATAGTGCAAAAATGAATGCATACTATGGGTTGGGCAAAGTTCCGAGAAATGGAATAGCGAAGATAAATTTCTGGTCCTTATGGAAAACCTATTCTATAAATTCTAGCTGAGTATTTAATTTTGTTATTGTTCTAGTGGGTTTCTAGCTTTCCGCTCAAAATGATATTGATGCTGATATTTGTTTTTATAAAATAAAAAAATAGCCCTTAGCTTTAAGTTCATAGCCTCTTACGTTTGATAATGCAATGCCCGTTAAGTTACCTATTGTATAAAGCATAGATTAAATAAAAAATACTATAACAATCCTTGTTTAATGATTTTTGATGACTTTAACAAATGAATGCCCTTGACATAAAAATAAAACAAGAAATTTTATTAAAGAGTTGTAGGCAGCAATTTATTTCTACTTTTATAAATTTCAGTTATAACATGAATATACATTGAATAATTAAAAAGACCGAACATGCGGTAAATTGTCCGGTCAGCAATAAACGGTTCCCGCAATGGAGGTCGGTTTATTGGCGGGATAATCCACCTGAGCGCCATTAACTCAAGGGAGGACTATTTTTTTCGGCTAAATGACAGCATGGTTACGATTAAGCCAGCAAAACCTATCGCAAACATTAGAGATTCAAAAACTGTCACCCGGCATCACCCCATTTCAGTTTGGGAGTGTGCCGACCACCCTAGTTAACACTGGCACTACCCGAAAAATCCTGTTCCACAAAAAAGTTCCACAAGTCAAAAAGCAAATTTATTCATTAAATGGTAAAAACCGCACAAGTGAAAAATTCACAGTGCGGTTTAATTGTATTAGTAGCAACAAAATTGGCGGGACTGCGTGGGAATCGAACCCACCAGACCTGGCACGCAGGTCTCAAGCAGTTTTGAAGACTGTGGAGGGCACCAGCACCCCAATCAGCCCCATAGAACATTGTATTATCATGGTGTAATGACAAAAATTACACAGTCATTTCCCTATCTATCATTTGTAATCATATTACAATGGAATATAGTATTAATCAATAGAATCAGTGGATTTGTCATTTTTTCGACAAGGTTTTCATTTTTCACTATTTTCGTTTAAGGTCTGTACACTATGACTTATCTCAGGAAGAATGGCGAACACTTGTCATTTTCCTGCCCAACAGTCTATAATAAGGAATAATATTGTTTTTTGAAGGTGAAAAATATATGCTTCAAGGTTGGTTTTTGTGGTTTATCCTTTTTTGGGTGGTTTTTTTAGTAGGCTCGTTTGGAATTGGCGGATTTTTTATGTTCCGCAAGTTTTTAAAGAAGATGCCGAAAGAAGACGGCAAGTCGGTGATGGATTGGGAAGAGCACTATGTAAATCAATCGCGTCATTTGTGGAATGACGAGGAAAAGGCTCTTCTAGAGGATTTGGTTAGCCCCGTTCCCGAGCTGTTCCGCGATGTTGCCCGACATAAAATAGCCGGAAAAATTGGCGAACTTGCCATTCGAGAAAATGCCCCTAAAATCACTCAAGAACTGGTGATTCGCGGGTATATTCAAGCGACACCTAAACGAGATCATAAATTTTTGCGAAAAAAACTTTTTCAAAATCAAATAGATGTTGCTCCCTATGAGCATTTATTCTAGACCGTTCACCGTGAACGGTTTTTCTTTTTTCAAAAATAAAAACGCTGATTCCCAAGAGAATCAGCGTCGGTTTACTTAAATCATTTTAATCCCATGTAATTCTTTATATAGCTTCATATATGATCGATACATAGCCACGCGCCACGGCACAATCATACTAAACGCAAGCAGGAAGAACATCCCGCTTAATTGCCCGATATCAATCGTGCTGCTTAGGATTGTTTTTAAAACCAGCCGAACAACTAACAAGCCGACTAAAATAAATATAAACGCCTTAGAACGCTTTAAATAAATATCATTGTCACGAATTTCAAACTTTGAGGTTTTGATTAGTAAGATGGAAAATAACATACCGACAATCATTGCCTCTAAGATTTTCATTGTGGTAAGTCTAAATTCCGGTACAAAATACATGAGTGCCCCACTGGACATAAAAATAGGCGGCATGATAATCTTTTTCACATTTGTCGGTTTCTTTGCTGCCTTCATCCGAACAAACAGCACAAAGAACCCCATAAAAACTGCTCCGATTGAAGAAATAACAACGTAATTCATTGGATCCATTCTTCCCTTATTAAATTATTTTCTTACCCATTATATCTCAATTGATAAATTTTGCTATCAATTTTTCATTGTATTTATGTTCCCAATATTGAAATGCAAAGGTAATCAATACAAAAGAAGGAAATAGTGAAATACTCTTAAAGACTACTATATTTACATATATTTGATTTTTAACAGCAAAATAAAGCAAGGAAAAGAAATTAAAATCCAGTAAAATCGCCAAACAGTCCGGAAAAGATTGTAATGATCTTTGTCATCCAGTCAAAGAAAAGAACAAATCCCATGACAATCATAATGTAGCCGCCAACTTTCATAATCTTCACACTGTGTTTTTTTATCCAGTTCATTCGGCCAACAAAGAACGATAAAATAAAGAATGGAATTGCAAAACCGAGAGAATAGGCAACCATGTATAGAACGCCGGAGCTAGGATTCTGCCCGGCAAGCGTGATGACAAATCCAAGAATAGGACCCGTACATGGTGTCCACCCTGCAGCAAAAGCCATACCAATTAAAATTGAGCCTATATAACCTGATGGACGGTTTTTAAATTCAAATTTACGATCCTTCATTAAAAACTCTGGCTTAAAGATGCCGACAATCATCAAACCAAATAAAATAATAAAAATGGCCCCAAGTTGACGAATTAAATCTTTGTACTCGCGAAAAAAGCTTCCAATAAATGTTGTTCCAAAGCCAATCGCTACAAAAATGATGGAGAAGCCGATTAAGAAAAATAAGGTATGTAACAGACTTCGTTTTTGCAGCATGGCATTTTCGCTCTTTAATTCACCGACAGACATTCCTGTAATGTACGATAAAAACGCTGGATAAAGAGGTAAACAACATGGTGAGATAAAGCTTAAAAAACCTGCACCAAGTGCCATGAATATATTTACATCAGACATATTAACACTCCCACTATAGTCGATACCTCTCCATTCTAACAAAACTTTTGACTAAAAGATAATGGTTAACATGAATATTTTGTGTCACCTTCATTCACACTTTAATTAAAATTCGTTTTTTCGAATTCCCATCTTTTTATTTTTGGATATTCTTTGACAAATCTCTTTGAAATTATTTACATCATAGGTTATACTAGTAAAACAGTGCATTTTTTCTAGCTTTTAACCTATTTCTCCCAAATTTAGGAGTTACTCCGGAAAGGATTATCGGCCGTGATCAAACAAGAATTAGTTGCATTAATCGAAAAAAAGCGAGCTGAATTAATTCAAGTCGCCATCACCAACGGCTTTACTTCCTCCGTTGCAATTCGCTATAGTCAGGAACTTGATAATCTTATAAATGAATATAATAGAATATATATAAAAAAAGTTTCATCATCAGCTTGTTAACTTCTTACGCGAACAAGAGAAAGGTAAAGCCCGGCCATTTAAGCCAGGCTTTTTTCTATTAATTAACCGCATCCTCTACCCGTTCCACCGCTCCATTTTGCAAAAGGAACATCTTGTGATATAAACCTTCTTGTGCAAGTAGTTCTTGATGGGTTCCTCTCTCTATAATCTCACCTTGATGAAGAACAAGTATAAGATCTGCATCTTGGATCGTTGATAGTCGATGGGCAATTGCTATCGTAGTCCGGCCTTTTCGCATCTTCGCCAGTGCCGTTTGAATCGCTTCTTCCGTTTCTGTATCAATATTAGCAGTCGCTTCATCTAAAACCAATATTTTGGGATTGGCTGCAATCGTTCTCGCAAAGGCAATCAATTGCCGTTGACCACTAGATAAAGTGGCTCCTCTCTCAACCACTTTATGATCAAATCTTCCCTCCAGCTTATCGATAAATAAATGGGCTTGAACAAACTTTGCTGCTTCTTCTACCTGCGTATCACTCATGCATACATTATGAAGCCGAATATTATCTTTCACTGTACCGTAAAACAAAAATGGATCTTGCAGGACTAGCCCCATTTTCTCCCTAAGCTCAGGCATAGTAAAATTGCGAATAGATTCACCATCAATCAAAATTTCCCCACGTTCGTATTCGTAAAACCGCATCATCAGATTAATGATTGAACTTTTGCCACTTCCTGTGTGGCCGACAAGGGCGACCGTCTCTCCAGGATTCGCGGTGAAGGAAATATTTTTAAGTACATCCCGTTTCCCATCATAGGAAAAACTAAGATTTCTGAATTCAATTTTTCCCTTTTCAATTAAACTCGTTTTCTCTTCTTTTTGTGCAGGTGCCAATTCCTTTTCATCAAGTAATTTAAATACCCTGGAGCCGGCAACAATCGCCTGCTGGTATAGGGACAACCGCATCATCATTTGGTTTACAGGTTCAAAAAAACGATCTAAATAATTGATAAACGCATAGATGACCCCAATTTCGACACTATGCCCGAAGGAGGTGATCCCAAAATAGCTGAGGACAATAATCAGCGCAAACGTATAAATCAAATCAATGGCTGGTCTTAAAAGCAGCCCATCAATTTTAATATTTTTCATCCCTGCATTGAAGTGCTGTTCATTAATGTCACCAAATTCTTTACGCAGGCGTTTTTCCTGGCGAAATACTTGAATGATCGACATACCGGACAAAGATTCACTTAACTTTGCATTCAGCTGGCTTAGTCTTTCACGCATATCCAGATAGAATCGCGAGCTTAATTTACGATACAAATTCATGACAAATAATAACAGTGGGATAATAATCACACAGAACAACGCCAGCTTCACATTTAAAATGAACATGGCAATAAAGATACCCGTCAGTAAAAATCCACTTTGGATAAAGGTCGCAATAACAGTAACAAACATATCCTTTATTGCTTCCGTGTCATTCGTTACCCGTGACACAACGCTACCCGCAGGTGTCTTATCGAAATACCTCAAACCCAGCGATTGTACCTTTGAAAAAACATCAATCCGCAGCTGTTGGATAATATATAAGGCAATCTCTTGAAATTTCACAAACTGGAAAAACATCAGGATTGCTTTTACCACTTGAATTCCCATATATACTGATCCAAGAATCAATAATGGCTGATACTCAAGCTTTCCCGGTGTTAAGTAATTATCAATAAAGATTTTCACTAAAATTGGCAGAACAATGTCACCAATTGTTGTTAAAATCAGTAGGACAAAGGCGAAGCTAATTATTTTTTTATGCGGCTTTGTATAGGAAAGAAGGCGGAATAAAACCTTTCTTTGTTCACGATCCGACAGCTTTAATTTCTCTACCATATTATTGTCCCCCATGCTCGACCAGTTCTTCTAGCTGTTGGTGCAGATACATTTCTTTATACCATCCGCCTAATTCCATCAGTTCCTCGTGTGTACCTCTTTCTATGACCTTCCCATCTTCCAGGACAATAATGTGATTGGCATGCTGAATGGCACTTAATCGATGCGAAGTAATGATGGTTGTTTTTCCCGTGCGATTCTCCCTTAAGGATGAAAGGATTGACTCCTCCGTTTTGGCATCAACAGCTGATAATGAATCATCTAATACTAATACTTCCGGATTCATTAATAGAGCACGAGCAATTGATATTCTTTGTTTTTGTCCGCCTGATAACGATACCCCTCGTTCGCCAACAACGGTTTGGTATCCTTCGGTAAATTGGAGGATATCGTCGTGAATATTGGCTAGTTTCGCAGCCAATTCAACATTTTGTATCGAGGTAGTTGGATCTGTAAAGGCAATATTTTCGGCGACAGTAGCTGAAAACAAAAAATGATCCTGTGGTACATAGCCAATTGCTTCACGTAAATTTACCAGCTTATACTCTTGCAATTTTTTTCCACCAAATAATATGTGACCAGTATAGCCTTCAAACTCTCGAATAAGCAGCTTCAACAGCGTTGTTTTTCCAGAACCGGTTTTACCAACGATACCGAGCGTATCCCCTTGGTTAAGAGAGAACGAAATATCTGTTAAGATGGGTCTTTCTTCACCCGGATAGGTAAATTCCGCAATCCTATAGTGGATATCCCCACATGGTACAATATTTAATGCATTCTTATCATCCATTATTTCTATTTTTTCGTTTAGAAGTTTGGCAACACGGTCATAGGAGGCACGACCTCGTTCAACAATATTAAACAGCCAGCCAAACGCCAGCATCGGCCAAATTAATAGGCCTAAATAGGTGGTAAAAGAAATTAATTCCCCAATCGTTAACTCGCCATTAAGGACGTATTTTGCACCAAAGGCGATTGATAAAAAAAAGGATATACCGGTAATGATTGAAATAGTAGGATCATAGAGGGAGTCTATTTTCGCCACGACCATATTCTTTTGAACGACATCTGCCGACTGCTTGCGAAAATCCTCAATATCTTCCTTTTCCTGTCCAAATGTTTTGATCACTTTAATTCCGGTAATGCTTTCCTGGGTTTTATCATTTAGTGATGAGAACGCCTCTTGTGCCTTATAAAAGCTTTTGTGCAGCATGGTGCCAAACCAATTTGTCAACAATGCCATAAATGGCATCGGAATCAAACAAATGAGGGTTAACTTCCAACTGATCGTAAATGCCATCGCGAGGATAACAAATCCGCCTGTCGATAGGGAGTCAACGAGAGTTAACACCCCTGCTCCAGCTGTTTGTTGAATTGCAGCCAGGTCATTTGTTGCATGTGCCATCAAGTCGCCGACCCGGCTTTTTTGATAAAAGGATGGTGACATATTGGTAAAATGCTGAAATAAACGATTTCTTAAAATCTTACTAAGTTTAACGGATGAACCAAAAATCATAATTCGCCAATAATATCTAAGCCCATACATTGCGAGTCCAACCACAATCAATACAAGCATCCATTCAATTAACATCCCTTTTGTGATCGTTCCATTGTAAATATGGTCGGCAATTATACCAATTACTTTAGGAGGAACTAATTGTAGAAATGCGACTAGTAATAAAATTAAAATTCCTGATATGTACGCTTTTTTCTCCTGTTTAAAAAACCAGCCTAATTCTAAAAAAACCTTCATAAATACCCCCTCAATTGCTAAGACCCACATATATTTAGCTTATCGAAGTTATATTTTATCAAATTTTTATAAAATAATAAAGATTTAGAAATTGGTGGTACAGTATTCGCTGAATGGGGAGCGTTATCCGCTGATTGAAGTGAGATATTCACCGATTGGAAAGGCCCATCCGCTGATTGGGCTGAGTTATCCACCGATAAAAAGGCTTATCCGCTGATTGGCTTATTCACATGAAAAAAGCACCCATTTTATATGAGTGCTTGTCCGCTTTATTTAGATTGCTGCTTGTTCATGGCTTGCATCATTTGATTTATTTTCTTCTGCGACGGTTTCATGCCCATTTGCATCATCATCATCTTTAACATTTGTTCATTGATTGGCGGATTTTTCTTTAAGTAGCTCATCATATATTTACGAGCAATGAAAAATCCTAGTGCTACACCAGCTGCTAATGCTAGTATACCAACTAGAATGTAATAACCCATTCAACTTCCTCCTTCATGTTGTCTACCATACAGTGTACTAAATAAAACGGGATAAGACAATATCTCATTGCAATTAGATAAATTTTCTTTCTTTAATCGGTTTTAACCAGCCGTAGCGCTCGTGTTCAAGATCAATGGCTAAGAAGGAAGATTCGCATTTTCGAAGCACTTCAAAAAACGCCGTTTCTGCCTCATAGCTGCCCTCTGCCTCAACTAAAATTAAATCTTGAAACACCTCTACCCTTGCTGTACTTAGTTTTCCGCTTAAGTAAATCGTATATGCACCATGATCCGCACTGAATCCCTTAATTTTCCCAAGTTGTTTTTGAATAAGTTGGTGGATTTTTAGGACTTCTACTCTTTTCGTTATATAAGAAATTTGTTTTTGCGTTATAAATTTAAGCTCGCCGACGGCTGTTTGATGTTCCTGAAAAAGCTGAAAAAATAATCGCTCTCTTCCGAAGTAATGGGCGGCAAATTCATCTTCTATTAAATATAGCTGATATTTTCTCACCACTGTTCTCTCCTTCGTTGAAACCCCTTTTATCTATTATAAAAAAATACAAGCAAAACTTTTGTCTTACGGCGGCAAAAACTTTCACTATTTTTGTCGATTTGTATTTTCCCATTAACCTGCGAGCTGTTTTCCGGCAAGGCAGTCACATTTAAAAGTGAGCATACATAAAAATAAACAACAAAAAAGAGAACGGAAAACCCGTTCTCTGCTCATATATTCTTATTTTTCTAATAGTGCCTTCACACGAGCAACTACATTATTAACTGAAAATCCGTATTCTTCCATGATTTTTTCACCAGGTGCTGAAGCTCCGAACTTATCAATCGCTAACACATCACCTTCGTCACCGGTGTATTTGTGCCAGCCGAATGAAGCCCCTACTTCTAAACCAAGACGTTTTTTTACATTCTTTGGCAGCACAGAATCTTTGTAATCTTGGGATTGCTGCTCGAAGCGATCCCATGAAGGCATGCTGACAACTGAAACGTGAACACCTTCGCCAGCAAGGACTTTTTGTGCTTCAACAGCAAGGCTTACTTCTGACCCAGTTGCCAATAGTAATGCATCTGGAGTGGCTCTTTCAGAAGGAGAAACAACATATGCTCCTTTAGAAACACCTTCATACGCATTTGTATCGGTTCCTTTTAATGTCGGGAGATCTTGACGGGTCAATATAAGTGCTGTTGGTTTATTTGTTGATTCAACCGCAAGCTTCCAGGCAGCGGCTGTTTCATTACCGTCCGCAGGGCGAATGATGGATAATCCCGGCATAGCACGTAATGCGGCAAGCTGTTCGATTGGCTCATGTGTCGGGCCGTCTTCGCCAACTGCAATACTATCATGCGTGAATACATAGGTAACCGGTAATCCCATTAGCGCTGCTAAACGAATAGCCGGACGTAAGTAATCAGAGAAAACGAAGAATGTTCCGCCAAATACTTTGACACCGCCATGAAGAGCAATCCCGTTCATTGCGGCACCCATTGCAAATTCACGGACACCAAACCAAAAATTACGACCTTCGTAAGAACCAGGCATATAGTCTTTTGTACCTTTAATCGTCGTTTTATTTGATCCAGCAAGGTCAGCAGAACCACCGATGAAAATAGGAAGGTTTTTCGCAATTCCGTTTAATGCTTCAGCAGAAGAGGCACGGCTTGCAAGGCTCTTTCCTTCAGGATAAACTGGTACATCTTTGTCCCAGCCTTCTGGAAGTTCATTATTTAAGGCTTGTTCTAGCTGTGTTGCTAACTCTGGGTATTCTTTCTTATACTGTGCAAAAAGGTCATTCCACTCTTTTTCCTTCTTCTCACCATTTTCGACAATGAGTTTTTGGAAGTTATCATAAACTTCCTGTGGTACATGGAAATCTTCCTCAAATGTCCATTTATAAGCTTCTTTTGTAAGCTTTAACTCATCGGCACCAAGTGGAGCACCGTGAACACCAGATGTTCCAGCACGGTTAGGTGAACCATAGCCGATTACTGTTCTTACTTCGATCATTGTTGGACGTTCTAAATCATTTTTTGCTTCTTCAAGTGCGTTTGCAATCTCTTCAAGATTATTGCCGTCTTCTACACGAAGGTACTGCCAGCCGTAGGCTTGGAATCGATCTTTCACACTTTCAGAGAATGATTTATTTAAGTCTCCATCAAGTGAAATATCATTGGAATCGTAAAGGACAACCAAACGACCTAATTTCAAATGTCCTGCAAGTGATGCTGCTTCTCCAGAAACACCCTCCATTAAATCCCCATCACCGCACATACTGTATGTATAATGGTTCACAAGTTCATAGTTATCTTTGTTATAAACGCTTGCTACATGGCGTTCTGCCATTGCCATTCCGACAGCCATCGCAATTCCTTGACCAAGTGGACCTGTTGTTGCTTCTACGCCTTCAGTATGACCATACTCAGGGTGTCCAGGTGTTTTACTTCCCCATTGACGGAATTGTTTCAAATCATCCATAGATAAATTGTAACCAGATAAATGAAGCATGCTGTATAGCAAAGCAGAACCATGTCCTGCAGATAAGACAAAACGGTCACGGTTAAACCAATGCGGATTTTTTGGGTTATGATTCATAATCCGCGTCCATAATGTATAAGTCATTGGTGCCGCACCCATTGGCATTCCTGGGTGTCCTGAATTTGCCTTTTCGATTGCATCAATAGCTAGAGTCCGTATTGAGGTAACAGATAAATCATCAATAGTATTAAACATGAATTACATCCTTTCTTGTCTACAATTACTTAACATACCATTATATTATAGTGCAGTTGGAATTAATTCAACTACTAAACAAATATAAAATTTAGTTTTTACTTTTTTATTTTACCTTTTATAGAGTAGATATATGTAAAAAGGAATAACAATAAAATGTATTCCTATTTTAATGTAGTGTATTTCTTTTTCTTGCTTTCAGCTTTTCAGGTGTTACATCCTTGCCTTCCGGATCAATAAACTTTGTATTTGTTAATGTATCAAGCATATTTGAACGAAAAGTTGCCAAATACTCACTTCTCAATTTCGATTGTTCTTTTGCCTCTAATTCCGTTAATCCCGTTGCTTTTGCTTTTCTTGCCAGTTCATTTATTCGTGTCATTTTTTCTTTTGATAGCATTTCAGAACCTTCCTTTCAAACTGTTTAAGATAACTGATTTTACTAAAAAAAGAACCTCCTGACAAGGCAAAAGGTCTACTCATCTTGTGATTCGATGTGTTCTTGGTATCTTCTATGTACGGTTGCTTTAGAAATATTATACCCAAAACCTCTTAATGTTGCGGCGATATCAGCAAAGGTCAAGTTATTTTTTCTTAACCTGACAATTTGTTCAATAGGAACTTCGATTTTATCTCGACCAGAGGCTTTCCCAAGATTTTTTAAATTCATTTCCGGTTTATAGCCTCGCTGTACCGCACGTTTCATTCCCCGTTTAATTTTCACATTATGAAGTTTTCGTTGGTATTCCTCCACCATACTGACGATTTTCAATACCATGGAATCTGATTCTGATAACTCCAATTCTCCATTATGAGAAATACTATAAAGTTTAATCCCTTCTTTCAATATACAATGCAGAAGGGCTATTTTGGCATTCCCTCTTCCAAGCCGCGTTTCGTCCTGGATTAACAATGCTTGTACCTGGGGATCTTTTATACGTTCTAATACTTCTAGTATTCCTTCTCTCTCAAAATCATATCCGCTCGCTTGTTCCTTTATAATGGAATCAATTTCAAATTGGCACTGTTTGGCGAGTAGGATTAATTCCTCTTCTTGACGATTTAATGAGGTTTCCTGGGTGTCTTTATTCGTACTAACACGGCAGTATATAATTGCTTTCATAAAGCTTCCTTTCTATTCTTGAGGGGCACTTGCTAGTTCTGTTTGTGCCGTTGAAGTTCTTTTACTTACAGGAATGACGATTTCTTCGCCCGGAAAAATTTGATCGCTGACATTTTCATTGTGCTTCTTCACCCAGCTTACGAAGTCATCATTTGATAAGGAATGCTGACCGGAATATTGATTTGAAATTTTCCATAATGAGTCCCCTTCAGATATTGTGATCTTTACATATTGATCCCGGTCGTTCGTATGATGTTGAAATGATAGGATGAAAGCCAATGAACAGCTTAAAATGATTAGTGTAATAGCATAAGAGTATTTGTACCATAACTTTTTCATCTTTCCGCACCTCTATTAAGAATATATGTTCCCTTTTGGATAATTTTATTATAATCCGAACATCTGTTTGTTGTCAACTATTATTTCGAACTTATGTTTGTATAAAATAGGAGAACATGCTATAATAAAGACAACATTAACCAGGCGAGGTGCATTTTATCATGGTAAAAATATCAAAACGGCAGCAGGATATCCTGGATTTCATTAAGAATGAGGTAAGAAGTAAGGGGTATCCACCATCGGTCAGGGAAATCGGTGAAGCAGTTGGACTCGCATCCAGCTCTACTGTTCACGGACATTTGGCAAGGTTGGAGAGTAAGGGATTAATTAGACGAGATCCTACTAAACCTAGGGCAATTGAAATTTTGGAAGTAGATGAGGCAGCACATATTCCTAGAAACAAGGTTGTAAATGTCCCGGTAGTTGGGAAAGTAACCGCAGGTCTTCCCATTACGGCAATAGAGAACGTGGAAGAATATTTTCCCCTTCCAGAGACTATGGCACCAGCTGACGAACATGTCTTTATGCTCGAAATCATGGGTGAAAGTATGATAGAAGCAGGAATTCTTAATGGGGACTACGTTATTGTTAAGCAGCAGCAAACTGCTAATAACGGTGATATTGTTGTCGCGATGACGGAGGAAGACGAAGCAACATGTAAACGATTTTTCAAGGAAAAGGATTATATCCGCCTGCAGCCTGAGAATTCTACCATGGATCCTATAATATTAAGAAATGTTTCGATTCTAGGTAAAGTCATTGGCGTTTATCGACATATTCATTAAGCTTAAGAGAGTCGGGGTGCCGACTCTCTTTTTTTAAACTAGGTTCTGTTATTATTCATTGTTGATTTTCGTGTAGGTATGAGAAATCATAGGCGGAGAATTTCCGGCTAATGTGTATAGAGGATGCTTAGAGGCAGATATAAGCGGAGAATTTCCGATTAACTGCTCTAAATAAGATAAAATTCAATGATTTGGATAATATTAACGGAAAAACTCCCTTTATTTTTAAGGAAATAGGGGTTTTTCTCAAAATATACGGAACTTTTCCGTTTATTTACAAACACAGTGAAATCAAAATTCAGTTAAAACAGAGACTAACACTAAAAAAGCCCGACGCTTAGAGCGCCGAGGCTTATTCTTAATACATGGACATATATTGATCTCTTTCCCATTGGTGTACTACCGTACGGAACATATCCCATTCAATCTCTTTCGCTTCAACAAAGTGTTCGAAGATATGCTCCCCAAGACCTGAGACAATCACTTCATCTGACTTTAATTGTTCCAATGCTTGAGCTAATGTAGCAGGAAGATCGATAATCCCCTCTTCAATTCTTTCCTCCTTGCTCATCACATAAATGTTTCGGTCTACCGGTTCAGGTGGAGTTAATTTATTTTTAATTCCTTCTAAGCCTGCTTTTAGAAGTACAGCCATTGCCAAATATGGATTTGCTGCAGGGTCAACACTTCGTACCTCAACACGAGTACTTAACCCGCGTGAAGCTGGGATACGAATTAATGGTGAACGATTTTGTGCAGACCAAGCAACATAACATGGTGCCTCATATCCTGGAACAAGGCGCTTATAAGAGTTTACAGTTGGATTGGTTACCGCTGTAAAACTCGGTGCGTGCTTTAGGATTCCTGCAATAAAATGGCGGGCATTGTCACTCATCTGTAAATCACCAGTTGGTTCGAAGAAGGCATTTTCTCCATTTTTAAATAAAGAAAGATTCATATGCATTCCGGATCCATTAACACCGAATAATGGTTTTGGCATAAATGTAGCATGCAACCCGTGTTTACGGGCGATTGTCTTTACTACTAATTTGAACGTTTGGATTTGGTCACAAGCTGTTAAAGCATCAGCGTATTTAAAGTCAATTTCATGCTGTCCTGGTGCGACCTCGTGGTGAGATGCTTCAACTTCAAAGCCCATTCCTTCTAACTCTAGCACGATATCTCGACGGCAGTTTTCACCAAGATCGGTTGGTGCAAAGTCAAAATATCCCCCTTGGTCATTCAACTCTAATGTTGGCTGGCCTTTTTCATCTAGTTTAAACAGGAAGAATTCTGGTTCAGGGCCGAGGTTGAAATCTGTAAAGCCTATTTCGCGCATTTCATTTAACACACGCTTCAAGTTATTACGCGGGTCACCGCCAAATGGTGAACCGTCAGAATTATGAATATCACAAATTAGACGGGCAACTTTTCCTTTTTCTGCTGTCCATGGGAAGACAACCCATGTATTTAAATCCGGATACAAATACATATCAGACTCTTCAATCCGAACGAATCCTTCAATCGATGAGCCATCAAACATCATTTTGTTATCAAGCGCCTTTTCTAATTGGCTGATGGGAATCTCTACGTTTTTAATGGTTCCAAGAATATCGGTAAATTGTAGGCGAATAAATTTTACATTTTCTTCTGTTGCCATCCGTTTAATATCTTCTCTTGAATACTTTGTCATAATAAAACCCTCCAATTTTGAAAAACTTAAGTTTTTAATGAAAAAAACGTGAGATATCACCCTGCCGGAGCGATGACTTATTCAGTCTGCCTGAGTGCAATAATTCATTCCGCAAAAGCTTTCGAAGCTGATCATCCGAAAGATCGCGTTTTACCTTTTCCTTCAGTCGTTCTGCAGCGTTTGACTGTTGTTCTTTGACCAAGAATAGCTGCTTGATTCCTGCCATGTTCACACCCTGGTCAATTAAATCCTTGATTTCTAATAACCTATCAATATCGATTAAACTAAAAAGCCGTCTGTTCCCTTCGGTTCTTGCTGGAGAAATCAATTGGTGTTCTTCGTAATAGCGGATTTGCCTTGCTGTTAATTCTGTAAGCTGCATGACAGTTCCAATGGGAAACAGCGGCATGGAACGACGTATTTCCTTTCCACTCACCAAATTTCTCCTCCTTTTTGTTAATTCATATTTGTATTATATTTGGTGTTAGAAAAGATGTCAATCTTATGTTAGGTTTTCTAACATGGTTTTTAATAAAAAAATTGGACAACACTTTTTAGAGTTGCCCAAGAATTTTTTCACCTATTTCAGTTCTATTAATCCTTTTTCCACTAAATGATCTATGGCAAGACAGATGGCCATTTTCACATGTGCATAGGTTAAACCGCCTTGAACATAGGCAACGTATGGCGGTCTGATCGGCCCGTCTGCTGTTAATTCAATGCTCGCACCTTGGATAAACGTACCTGCTGCCATAATAACATCGTCTTCGTATCCCGGCATATAACTAGGGTGCGGGGTGACGTAAGAATTAATTGGTGAAGCAAATTGAATTGCTTGGCAAAAGGCAATCATTTTATCACGGTCATCGAATTGAACCGATTGAATTAAATCTGTCCGCTTGGCATCCCATCTGGGGGAGGAATTCATTCCTAATTTCTCCAGCATTGCGGCGGTAAATACCGCTCCTTTTAACGCCTGACCCACCACGTGCGGCGCCAGGAAGAAACCTTGATACATTTCTTGCAGGCTATAAAGGGATGCACCTGCTTCCGCTCCAATCCCAGGGGATGTCATTCGATACGAACAGGCTTCCACCCATTGTTTTTTTCCCACAATGTATCCGCCAGTCTTAGCAATCCCGCCTCCAGGGTTCTTAATCAAGGAGCCTGCTATTAAATCCGCCCCCACATGACAAGGCTCCTGCTCTTCTACAAATTCCCCGTAACAGTTATCCACAAATACAACCAAGTCTTGCTTGATTTCTTTAACAAAATCAATCATGTCCCCAATTTGCGCTATCGTAAAAGACGGTCTAGTCGCATAGCCCTTGGAGCGTTGAATGCCAATCATTTTCGTATTTGGTTTTATTTTCTTCGCGACCGTGTCCCAATCGATCCCGCCATCGTTGGTAAGAGCGACGCTATCATAGGAAATTCCGAATTCCTTTAATGATCCAACCCCATTCCCGCGGATTCCCACGATTTCTTCCAAGGTATCATAAGGCTTACCTGTGATATAAAGAAGCTCATCGCCAGGGCGGAGAACACCGAATAAGGCAATTGAAATGGCATGCGTGCCGGAAATAATTTGCTGCCTGACAAGTCCTGCCTCACCGCCAAACACATCTGCATAGACTAATTCTAATGTATCTCTGCCAATATCATCATAACCATACCCTGTTGAAGGGATAAAATGCGAATCACTTACCCGTTTGTTTTGAAAACTTCTTAATACCCGAAACTGATTGATTTCAATTTTCTCATCTATTTCTTTATGTACTTTTGCGATCTGTTTTTCGACTTCACTTACAATCGGATGAAGTTTTTCCCCATTTTTTAGCTGTTGAAACATGTTGTTACTCCAATCTATATGTTAAATTTCTGTAATTGCCCTGTAATTTGATGATCTTTCAGCGCAAAACCTTTGCAGCGATAGCATTGACCTTCTTCTTCAAACGTGAGTTCCCTTAAGATGGTTTCATTTTTTAATTGCGAGAGCAGCTTACCTGCTGTCGAAGGAACCTGAACCTCGAATGGAGTCATTAGTTCAATGATTACCCTTTCCATCTTCTCTTTTAATGCATGACGATCTTTTTCATCAAAAGCACTGATAAAAGCAGTCGGCGTATCGGCAGTTGGAACAAAATCAGGATGCTGTAGATCCTTTTTATTATAAACGGTTAACTGTGGAATATCTTTTACTTCTAAATCATCAAGCAGCTTCTTTACCGTCTTTTCATGTTGAAAATAATCCGGGTTCGACATATCGACCACGTGGAGGAGCAAATCCGCTTCCTTTACCTCCTCAAGCGTCGAGCGAAATGCCGCTATAAGTGATGTTGGCAGGTCTTGAATAAAACCAACGGTATCGGTAATCAACGAGATGAATCCACTTGGTAAAATTAATTTACGTGTCATCGGATCAAGGGTCGCAAACAATTGATTTTCTTCATATGATTCTGCTTCGGATAATCGATTAAAAAGGGTTGATTTTCCGGCATTTGTATAGCCGACAATCGCAATTTGAAAAGTTTTGTTTTTCTTTCTTCTTTCCCGGTAGCGATCGCGATGCTGAACAATGACCGATAGCTGGGTTTTAATATCATCAATTCTGCGGCGGATGTGCCGGCGATCCGATTCTAACTTCGTTTCCCCGGGACCCCTTGTTCCTATCCCTGCACCAAGTCGTGATAACGCAATCCCTTGACCAGCAAGCCGCGGCAGGATGTATTGCAGCTGTGCAAGTTCAACTTGGAGTTTCCCTTCTTTGGAACGGGCCCTTTGAGCAAAAATATCTAATATGAGCTGGGTACGGTCAATAATCCGTGCATTTACCTGGGATGACAGATTTCGCTTTTGACTTGGAGAAAGTTCATCATTAAAAATGACAATATCTGCATCAAGTTCATCAACCAGCGCATTTAGTTCCTCCACTTTCCCTTTTCCTATATAAGTTGCCGGATGAACCCGATCCCGTTTTTGGATAACCGAAATCAACACTTCGGCCTGAGCGGTTTCCGTTAACGAGCCTAACTCTTCCATCGAATAATGAAAACGTAAATCATCATTATTATTGGTTTGGCAGCCAACAAGAATCGCTTTCTCTTTCGTTTCCTTTTGTTCCAAAAAACATCCTTCCTTCCCAAATGAGCTCTACTATTCATCATATCAAAAAACTGCCTTAATCACTAATTTCCCCATAAAAAAGTGATTGTAATTTTCAACTTACATGTTAAAATATTAATGTTTGTAATAAAACGTTTTTTACTATTGTTATAGTGTTTTTATATGGATCAACGAGGAGAAATCAGATAAACATGACATGGGAAGTACTGAGTATGATTGGCACGATTGCCTTTGCCGTCAGCGGCGCAATTGTGGCCATGGAAGAGGAATATGATATTTTAGGAGTTTACATATTAGGCATTGTCACTGCTTT
Organism: Neobacillus bataviensis LMG 21833; assembly: GCF_000307875.1. Taxonomy (GTDB): domain Bacteria; phylum Bacillota; class Bacilli; order Bacillales; family Cytobacillaceae; genus Neobacillus; species Neobacillus bataviensis. The sequence goes on along the minus strand of NZ_AJLS01000036.1, from coordinate 23,610 downwards.
TGGCGGCGGGGCAATTCGAAACCTGTTAATCGGCGTACCGGTTTCCGCCTTATGGGAACAAGGTTTATTTTTTCAAATTGCCCTGTTATCGATTACTGCTGTGTTTTTATTTCCAAGCAATCTTCTTAAGCACTGGCAAAAATGGGGAAACCTGTTCGATGCCATTGGCTTATCCGCTTTCGCTATCCAAGGCGCCATGTATGCTGCCAACATGAATCACCCGCTAAGCGCCGTGATTGTTGCAGCGGTCATGACTGGGATTGGCGGCGGGATTATCCGTGATTTATTAGCCGGAAGAAAACCGATTGTCTTAAGGGCTGAAATTTATGCTGTATGGGCAATTTTTGCTGGCTTGATAATCGGACTTAAAATTGCCACGCACCCTTGGGAAATGTATACACTCTTTGCATTAGTTACCAGTTTGCGGGTCCTATCTTATACCTTTGATTGGAAGCTGCCAACCCGAAAGCTTAGAGCACATTAAAAAATCGACGGATTCCTCATCCGCCGATTTTTTTAATCTTCCTCAAATACCAAATCATTGCTTCTTAGGGTCATCAATTCATGCCTGTCATAGCTATTTAACATTAACAACCTCATCGCCTGCGCCCGAACTGATTTTTCAATCACATTGCGAACGTATCTTCCATTTGAAAAACTATTTGGATTTAACACAGCCTTCACCCAAATTAAATGATCCCGTAATTTTTTTTCGGCCTCATGACTAAACGTGTATTCCCTTTCATTCAACATTCTGCCCGCAATATCCATCAACTGTTCAATATTATAGTCAGGGAAATCAATCACCAACGGAAAGCGAGAATGAAGACCGGGATTTAAGGTTAAAAAATAATCCATTTCACGTGAATATCCAGCAAGAATTAAGATAAATTCATGTTGCTTATCCTCCATATGCTTTACCAATGTATCAATGGCCTCTTTGCCAAAATCCTTTTCCCCTCCACGTCCTAATGAATAGGCCTCATCAATAAACAGAATTCCTCCTTGTGCCTTTTTAATCAAGTCCCTCGTCTTTTGTGCTGTATGACCAATATATTCACCAACAAGATCGGCACGCTCTGCTTCAATTAAATGACCCTTTGTCAAGACATTCATTTTTTGAAACAGCTTTCCAATTATCCTGGCTACGGTTGTTTTGCCCGTTCCTGGATTCCCTTTAAACATCATATGAAGGGCTTGCTTCCGTGCCTTCAACCCCATCTCCTCGCGCTTTTTGTTCACATAAATCCAGGCATAAATTTCCTTTATCATGCGTTTCATTTCTTCCATGCCAACCAAAGACCCAAGCTCCTCTTCGATTTCCTTTAGGGCCGCGTGTTCAGGAGGAATGTCCTTTGGAACAACTTGAAAGTCAGGTAACTCCTTTGTTACAGTTTTTTTCTTTTGTGAATTAAGAACAACTCTTATTTGGCCGTTGCTTTTCATTCGGAATGGTTGATCCAAAGCTATCACCTCTCATTCTGCAAACAGTATACGTAAGGTAGCAAGTTTTAAGCTACTCAGAAGTGTATTCGTTTAGACAAAATCCTTCATTCTATATGTATTCACAAATATTGAAATTCATTAAAAAGAATTTTTTGTGAAAGTTGCATTCTTCGAAAAATAAAAAGAGTCCACATGGTGTGGACTCCGATTTAGACGAATAGGTTATTGATTATCTAATTCAAGCTGGACATTTCTTTGTGGCGCAAAGGTTGAAATGGCATGCTTAAATACCAATTGCTGTTTCCCCTCTGATTCAAAAAGAACGGTAAAATTATCAAAGCCCTTAATTTGCCCTCTTAATTGAAAACCGTTTAAAAGGAACACCGTTACGTGGGTGTTGTCTTTACGGCACTGGTTTAAGAATTGGTCTTGAATATTAATGGTTGTTTTCATTTGTATATCCTCCTCTTTAATCTCTACTACTATGTATTCGATTTTAGTTGAAGCTTTCCTTCAACATAATGTGAAATTTCCGCTATTTTTTTTGAGAAATTATTCACATCCGTCATGTCATACCATTGTACATCCATTTTGTTCCGAAACCAAGTCAATTGCCTTTTGGCATATCTTCTTGAATTTTGTTTTAAATTTTCTACAGCTTCCTCCAATGGAATTTTCCCATCCAAATAGTCATAAATTTCTTTGTACCCGATTGCTTGAACCGATTGACAGCCGCGTAGACCCTGTTGATGCAAGCCGGTTACTTCCTTTAAAAGACCTTCATCTAGCATCAAATCAACACGAGTATTGATCCGTTCATAAAGTTTTTCCCGATCCATTGTCAAGCCGACAAGTGCCGTATTATACAAAAGGTCTCGCTGTTGTGTGCTTTGGAATTCATGCATCGTCTTCCCTGTTAGATGGAATATTTCAAGGGCACGAATCACCCTTCTAACATTATTTGGATGAATTTGGGCAGCACTTTCTGGATCCACCTCTTGTAGTTCTTTGTAAAGTGCTTCATTACCTATTTCTTTTACTTTTTCCTCTAGTTTATGGCGGAATGCTTCATTTCCGGGAACATCGGAAAATTGATAATCATAAATGACGGACTGGATATACAATCCTGTCCCGCCGACAATGATGGGAAGCTTTCCCTTTTTGGCAATCTCATTTATTCTATCCCGAACAAGATGTTGAAATTCAGCAACGGAAAAATTTTCTGAAGGCTCCTTGATATCGATTAAATAGTGAGGAATCCCATCCATTTCATTCTTCGTGACCTTTGCTGTCCCGATATCCATTCCCCGATAAATTTGCATCGAATCTCCGCTAATAATTTCACCATTATACTGTTTGGCCATTTCGATACTTAATTTTGTTTTTCCTACTGCGGTCGGGCCAATGATTACCAATAAATTTTGTTTCGAATCCACTATTTTCACACTGCCTTATTCCATTTTCAGCGAATTGGGGTTCTAGTATCCCTTCTCCACTATTCTATCGTACCACATAATTTAAAAAGCAGTTGAACATCAATTAAGTATGGACAAAAATTTATTTTTCTATGCGTTTTTGATGATATATTTAGATATCCATTTATGTCACAAAGATGTGAAATATTTCTTGTAAGGTTACAATTCAATAACGGTTCATTTACAAACGGCTCTTCACCCCCACATTCATGTTAGGCTTATTCGTAGTGTATTTTGAATGATAAAAATGAGGAATAAGGTGAAAAAATGCTTTCAACTTTTGAAATTGGAATTGATTTAGGAACAGCAAATATATTAGTGTATAGCAAAAACAAAGGAATCACCCTAAACGAGCCATCCGTTGTGGCCATCGATACAGAAACAAAAAATGTAGTGGCCGTTGGGCTTGAGGCAAAAGAAATGATCGGAAAAACACCGGAAAAAATCATGGCCATCCGCCCTTTAAAGGATGGAGTCATTGCTGATTTTGATGTAACAACTGACATGTTGAAGCACGTAATGAAAAAGGCATCTAAAAAAGCAGGCTTCGCGATTCGTAAACCGAATGTGGTCGTATGTATTCCATCAGGTTCAACAAGTGTGGAACGAAGAGCCATCCATGATGCCGTAAGAAACGCTGGTGCTAAAAAAATCTCCTTGATTGAAGAACCAGTAGCGGCAGCAATTGGCGCGGGCTTACCTGTTGACGAACCGGTTGCCAATGTCGTGGTTGACATCGGCGGCGGCAATACCGAGGTTGCGATTATTTCCTTCGGCGGTGTGGTGGCCTGTCATTCGATTAAAGTCGGCGGCGACCGCCTCGATGATGAAATCATTCAATATGTGCGCAAAGAATATAATTTGTTAATCGGTGAGCGAACAGCGGAAAATATAAAAATAGAAATTGGGTATGCCCTTATTGACCATGAGGAACTTTTCATGGATGTTCGCGGTCGTGATCTTGTAACTGGTTTGCCAAAAACTATTAAATTATCTTCCTACGAAATTCGTAAAGCCATAAAGGAATCACTTTTGCAAATTTTGGAAGCCATTAGGGCTACGCTCGAAGACTGTCCTGCTGAGCTTAGCGGGGATATTGTTGACCGTGGTGTTATTTTAACTGGCGGCGGTGCCCTATTGAATGGAATGGAAAAATGGCTTAGTGAAGAAATTGTAGTTCCGGTTCAGCTTGCACAAAGCCCGCTAGAATCTGTGGCGATTGGAACCGGACAAGCATTGCAATATATGAGCAAGTTGCATGCTTTAGTAAAATAATGAGGATATAACAAAAGGCTGAAAGGGACATTTGCCCTTCAGCCTCTTTTTGTGACCAACAATTAATTACATCACCCGTTTAAACATCTTTTCCATTTCATAAACACTATAATGCACGATGATCGGTCTTCCATGCGGACAGGTAAAAGGATCAGAAGCCTTCCGTAAATCGTCCAGCAATGCTTGGATTTCATCGTTCCGCAAATGGCGGTTCGCTTTAATTGATGCTTTACAGCTCATCATGATCGCCGCTTCTTCTCGGAGCTTTTTGATATCAACTTTTTTCATTGATAATAGCTGCTCAATCATGTCTTCAATAATCTGCTTTTCATCCCCTTTTGGAAACCATTGGGGATGAGAGCGGACAATGAAGCTATTCATGCCGAATTCCTCAAGAAATACGCCGACGTTTTCAAGCTCATTTAAATTCTCCATTATTTTCACATATTCATCTGTTGAATATTCAAACGTAATCGGAACGAGCATTTCCTGTAGTTCAGATTGAACCTGTCCCACTTTTTCCCGAAAATACTCATACTTCATCCGTTCCTGTGCCGCGTGCTGGTCGATGATATATAAGCCATTTTCATTCTGGGCAAAAATATATGTCCCGTGCATTTGCCCGATTGGATAAAGACGTGGAATCCTGCTCTCAGATTGATCACTAGTTGAATTAATTGACAGCTTTTGATCAATTGGATCCATCTTGGATTCTACGACTTGTTCATCTGTTTCAAAAAACGGCATTGGTGATTGCCAAGCCACTCTTTCTTCATCCATTTCCGATCTTACAGGAATCGTTTCCACTGGCGAAACCGATAATGTTCTAGATTCCCGAACAGTTTGCATGGGAACAGACCATTCCCTTTGAATTTCTTTCGTACTTGAAGTTCCTTCATCCAAAATGAACGATGTCTGTTCCGATCTGACTTCTTCTTTTTTCATATGAGTGTAGGCTGTCGGTATTAAGATCTTCGATTTAAAAGTATCCTTAATAATAGTAGTAACTAGCTCATCCAGCTCTGCTTCCTTACTAATCCGAACCTCCATTTTCGATGGGTGGACGTTTACATCCACTAATAGTGGATCCATCTCAATATTCAGGAGCACAATCGGAAATCTGCCAATCGGCAGCAAGGTATGGTAGCCTTCCTGTATCGCTTTTGCCAACGGATAATTTTTAATAAAGCGGCCATTGATCATCGTCGAAATATAATTTCTTGACGCCCTAGTTACTTCAGGCATCGAAGCAAAGCCGCTGATTTTATAATCAAGCGACTGCCCCTGGATTGGAACAAGCTGCTTGGCAATCGCCATCCCGTAAATCGACGCGAGAACCTGACGAACATCACCGTTTCCGTTTGTTTGCAACAGTTTCCGTTCATTATGAATTAAACGAAAGGCCACCTCGGGATGGGATAGGGCTAGCCGGTTGACGACATCTGTAATATTCCCAAGTTCTGTGTGAATTGTCTTCATGTACTTTAAGCGTGCAGGCGTATTGAAAAATAAATCGGTTATTGTGAGATCGGTACCGCGTCTAGCCGAAGCTTTTTCAAACACTTCTACCTTCCCGCCCTCAATCACCACTCTATTTCCGGCACCTTCCCCCGTAGAGGTCTTCATTTCAAGCCTTGATACCGATGCAATACTTGGCAATGCCTCACCTCGGAATCCAAGGGTGCGGATGCGGAATAAATCATTTTCATCCTTGATTTTACTAGTGGCATGGCGGTGGAAGGCGATTAACACATCCTCTTCATCAATTCCGTATCCGTTATCGGTAATGCGAATTTTGGCAAGTCCCGCTTCCTCAACCTCAATTTCAATGACAGTACTGCCAGCATCAATCGCATTTTCAACAAGTTCTTTTACAACGGAGGCGGGGCGTTCAACCACTTCCCCCGCCGCTATTTTATTGGATAGGGCATCATCTAATTGGATTATCTTTCCCATCGCCTATACCCCCTACTTTAACTTTTTCTGGAGCTCAAACAACACATTAATCGCATGGAGTGGAGTAACATCTAATAAATCTAATTCTTTTATTTTCTCTAACACTCGTTTTTCTTTCGAAGTGAGATCGTGCTTCTTTGGCTCATTCGGTTCATCAAAAAATGACAGCTGCGCCGGCTGCTCTTGCGGTTTTTCTTTGATTATTTCTGCCGTTTTAGCTGGAACAGCTGGTACATCTGACTGTTCTAATGCGGTTAAAATTTCATTTGCCCTACTGATTAATTCCGCAGGCAATTCCGCAAGCTGTGCCACATGGATTCCGTAACTCTTGTCAGCTGGTCCCTCTTTAATTTTATGAAGAAAGACGACCTTGCCATTATGTTCAATGGCACTGACATGAATATTTTTCAACTTTGAAAGCTCTTCATTCAATACAGTTAACTCATGATAATGGGTAGAAAATAATGTTTTCGCCCCAATCCGCTCATGAATATACTCAATTATTGCCTGCGCTAGTGCCATTCCATCATAGGTGGATGTTCCCCTGCCAATTTCGTCAAACAAAATTAAGCTGTTTTGTGTTGCGTTCGTAATCGCATTTTTTGCTTCTAACATTTCAACCATGAACGTACTTTGGCCAGAAATTAAATCGTCGGCCGCACCAATCCGAGTGAATACCTGATCGAAAATCGGCAGAACGGCTTCAGATGCTGGTACATAACAGCCGATTTGCGCTAAAATGGCGGTCAAGGCTACCTGACGCATGTACGTACTTTTACCGGACATATTCGGCCCCGTAATCAGCAAGACTTCACGATCGCTATCCATCTGGCAGTCGTTGGGTACATACTCCTGGGAGTTTAACACTTTTTCAACAACAGGATGACGTCCGTCCTTAATAGCTACACTCCGTTCCATTGAAAACTGCGGTTTCACATAGCGGCGCTCCTCACTGACTTGCGCAAAACATTGCAGGACATCCAGCTCACTGACTGTTTTCGCCAATGCCTGTAAGCGAGGAATCTGCTCCTTCACAATCTCGCGGATTTCAGTAAACAAATCGTATTCAAGCACACCGCATTTTTCTTCCGCCTGTAAAATTAACGCTTCTTTTTCTTTTAAAGCAGGGGTAATAAAGCGTTCAGCATTCGTTAATGTTTGCTTGCGCTCATACTGCCCTTCTTCCAAAAGATGCAGGTTTGCACGCGTAACTTCAATATAATAGCCAAAAACGCGGTTATAACCAACTTTCAATGATTTAATCCCTGTTTTTTCACGCTCTTCACGCTCAAGCTGGGCAATCCAAGTCTTTCCGTTTCGGCTGGCATCACGATATTGATCAAGCTGAGCATGATAGCCATCACGAATCATATTCCCCTCTTTTAAAGATAATGGAGGATTTTCAACAATCGCCTGCTCTAACAAATCGGTAACCTCTTCACAAGGATCAAGGTCTGAAGCGATTTTTTTTACTTCTTCATTCTGCATCTGCTGCAGGATTTCTTTTAAAAATGGTACCTGCAGTAAGGAGCGCTTTAATTGCACTAAATCACGGGCATTGACATTTCCAAAGGCTACCCGACCTGCTAATCGCTCCAAATCGTATACTTCCTTTAATTTTTCCCGAAGCTCCTGACGTTCAAAATATTGATTCATCAACACTTCAACGATCGTTTGGCGATGCTCAATTTCGGCCTGATTAATTAACGGGCGGTCAATCCAATGCTTTAACATCCTGCCGCCCATGGCCGTCATCGTCTCATCGAGCAGCCATAATAATGAGCCCTTTTTTCCTTTGGAACGGATCGTCTCGGTTAATTCTAGATTGCGCTTTGAAAAATAATCAATTTTCATATATTGATGAATTTGATAGGTGGTAACTGGTTGTAGATGGTCAAGACTTCTTTTCTGCGACCGGTATAAATAGTTAAAAAGCCTTGCTGCTGTTTGCTTCAATTTATCTTGATTAAGGTCTTCGAGAAGATGAGAAAAATTCATATCTAGCGAACTATTATCCTCAATTGAAATGGCGAGGACATTACGCTCCTGCATTTTCTTTTGCAGATCCTCGTCAAAACTGCTTGCAACAACTACCTCTTTAGCATTCAAAACCGAAAGTTCATTCAATACATCATCAAAACTACTTGATAGCAAGGTTACTCTGCTTTCTCCCGTTGAGATGTCGTTATAAGCAAAACCATAGGTTTGATCGTCAAATGCAGTAATCGAGGCAATATAGTTATTCTCTTTATCATTTAACCCCTTGCCATCCATTACCGTTCCAGGTGTGATCAGCTGAACAACTTCGCGTCTTACCATGCCTTTGGTTTGTTTGGCGTCTTCCATTTGCTCACAAATCGCCACTTTGTACCCTTTTGAAATCAGTTGTTCAATATAGTTTGGAGCAGCATGATACGGAACACCGCACATTGGAATCTTGTCCTCTGAACCGCCATCACGGCTTGTTAAAGTTATCTCCAATTCTTGCGATGCCTTAATCGCATCGTCAAAAAACATTTCATAAAAATCGCCTAAGCGAAAAAATAAAAAGGCATCTTGATAATCTGCCTTAACGGTTAAATATTGCTGTATCATCGGCGTGTAAGCAGCCATAATGACCTCCACTATAAAATTCATTTCGAGTATCTTCGACAAACTATTATATCATACATGGATGGTATCAGGCATACATCGAATATTTTCCATAAGAAAGGAAATGGTTATATTTTTCAATAGAGTATTTAAAAGGAGTAAGAGGAGAATTTATCGAATATAATGTATAAAATCTGATAATATTGGAGGTTATTAAATGACAGGCTGGTTTGGCCGCAGTTACAAAAACTTTGATTTTGAAATGTTTTCAATCAGCCACTTTGTCATTATATCAATCTGTGTAGTGGTTTCAGTTTTACTATTTTTATTTAGGGAAAATTTGAAAACAGAAAAATGGCGGGCTGCTGAAATTGGGATTGCAATTTCGTTAATTTTAATAGAAGTAACTTATCATTTTTGGATGTTAATCAATGGCAGCTGGAATGTTAGTCATGCCATTCCACTGGAGCTATGTAGCATCAGCCTGATATTAACAGTGATTTTATTACTAACTAGGAAAAAAATAATATATGAAATTTTATTATTTACCGCTTTACTTGGCGCATCACAGGCATTATTTACTCCATTATTAAATTATGACTTCCCTCATTTTCGATTCTTTCACTTTTTTTATACCCATTTAATGATTATTTGGGTACCGCTCTACTTTACGTGGGCAAAAGGCTACCGGCCAACGATATGGTCTGTATTTAAATTGTTTATCTTTTTGAATATATTAATGCCAATTATTATAGTCATCAATAAACTAGTCGGCGGAAATTATATGTTCCTAAGCCACAAGCCTGACAGTGCAAGTTTATTAGATGTGCTTGGACCATACCCTTGGTATATTGTATCGATGGAAGGATTGTTACTTTCATTAGGTTTAATCGTTTGGGTCATTTTCAGGGAGAGGTCCGCTGTAAAAAAGGAAGCGTCCCGGGATGTTCTGTTCCAATAATTACATCTTTTTATTGACCTTTTTCGATTAACTGATTATAATAAATAACGTTCCTAATAAGTGTCCCGATAGCTCAGCAGGATAGAGCAACAGTTTCCTAAACTGTAGGTCGGAGGTTCGAATCCTCTTCGGGACGTAAAAAAGCCTTGAAAAACTTATCAAGGCTTTTTATTTTTGTTAAAAATATGCAAATAGCAAATTGTAGAAGATGAAAAGACCGGTCAGCGCCGGTCTTCAAAACTATATTGAATTAGTATGCCCAACCCTTTTCTTAAACCCATTTGCCAGTGGCACGACAATGATGCCGGCGATGACGAGCTGCATGATGTTACCTGGTATGGAACCGAACGGCTGGATCCAGTTACCAAAAAGGATGACTTCTGTAAAATAGTAGCCGACAACTTTGATAATCAGGGCAGCAGCCACTGCCAGTACATGTACGAAAACCTTTTTGCCGGGTATCTTTTCAGCAATAAGTCCAGCTACATATCCCATGGCACCAACGATAACAAACGTAAACGGAGCCCATAATGCCCATCCTGAAACAATATCAAACAGAGCCATTCCGAAGGCACCTACTATCGCACCTGTTTTTTTGCCAAAAACAAACGCGGCAATTAAAAGCGGCACATTGCCTAAATGAATCAGGCCCCCATTTCCCATCAGCGGCAGCCTGATGTTGATAAACATTGTAGCCAGGAATGTTAAAGTAATAAATAGTGCATTGAGAACCAGGATTCTCGTTTTGTTTTGTTCTGTCGTAAACATGTAAATCCCCCTCGTCATTTCAAGTGTTAGTGTTCAGTTTATTAAAAAGGAATCTCCTCTTCTTTAATGATTACTAGTATAATAAAATCTGACAATATAAAAAGTGTCACTTTTTAAAAAATCACCATGGTCAGAGAGGAGGAATCCCGAATGGATATGCTTATGTTTGAATTGAATAAAAACACAGCAAAACCCTTGTATGAACAGCTTTATGTTGGAATCAAAACTGCTATTATGAGCAAACAAATTGAAGTTGGTACGAAACTACCCTCCAAAAAAAAATTAGCCGATTTTTTAAACATCAGCCAAACAACTATTGAAGTTGCCTATGCCCAGCTGATTGCAGAGGGCTTTATTATGTCAAAACCGCGGATTGGTTTTTTTGTAGAGGATATTAATGAATTACCATATATCGATACAGAACAGGTAGAGTTGCCTGTAGAGGACTCGGAGGACAAAATAATCAAATTTGACTTTCACCCCGGAAAAATCGATACAGACTCCTTTCCTTTTTCACAGTGGAGGAAATATGCTAAAGATTTATATGATCATCCATCAAAAGAGTTGTTACAGATTGGAGAACCCCAGGGTGAATATATGTTACGGACTGAAATAGCAAAATACCTTTATCAATCGCGGGGGATTGTGTGTAAGCCGGAGCAAATTGTGATTGGTTCGGGAACGGAACAACTCCTTCCCATGATTTTAAGGCTGCTTGAAAATAATTCAAACTTCGCCCTCGAGAATCCCGGATATTCGGCAATCCCTAGAATTCACTTGCAAAATAAAGCGATCCCAATTCCGGTTGATGAAGATGGATTGATTGTGGATGAACTTGAAGAAACAAATGCGAATGTGGTTTACATTACGCCTTCCCACCAATTTCCTACCGGTGCGATCCTTTCCGCAACAAGAAGAACACAGCTATTGCATTGGGCAGCAAAAGCTGAAAATCGCTATATTATCGAAGACGATTACGACAGTGAATTCCGTTACACCGGAAAACCCATTCCCGCATTACAAGGGATGGACCAAAACTATAAGGTTATTTATCTGAGTACTTTTACCAAGTCATTAATGCCATCATTGCGAGTGGCGTATTTTGTTTTGCCCACAACATTGCTGAAAAAATATAAGGAATCATTCAGTTATTATTCAGCGACTGTCCCGAGATTCGACCAGCATATTGTAGCCAGCTTCATGAGAGACGGCAATTTTTCAAAACACTTAAATCGCATGCGGAAAATTTACCATAAAAAACTTGATAAACTGACCCATATCTTTAAAACGTATTATTCTGAAGTCATCATCACCGGAGACCATGCCGGGATGCACATTTTAATTTCCCTCCCCCTGCAAAAAAGTGAAAATGAGTTAAAAATAATCGCGGCAGAAAGCTCTATCGCCATTTACCCTGTAACCGATTACCTGTTAAAGCCAGTAGAATATAAGTATCCAACATTTTTGTTAGGGTTTGGCGGCATCCCATTTGGGAAAATTGAGGAAGGCATTCACCAATTAATGCAATGCTGGGGCATAACAAAATAATTAAAGAGCTAGTTAAAGTATTTTTATGTTGGCTATCTTTTTTATTAAGTATTTAGACAATGAGTGGTTCTTCCAAAAATCAATTTGATTAGCCAAAAAAGAAATAACCAAAATTTCAAATTCACATTTTGCCTAAAAGGTTTTTTTTGCCAAGAAGATAGTCTATCATTAAGAAGAAATGATTTTACATAAACAGGGGGAAGCCGAATGAAAGCTATTCAAATGTCGTCCTTTGGGGAACCTGAAGTGTTAAAACTGGTAGAAGTTGAAGAACCAGTACCTGGAGAAAACGAAATCCGTGTAAAGCTTTATTATGCCGGGGTAAATCCAGCTGAAACGTATATACGGGCAGGAGGTTATGCCTTTTTCAATCCGGAGCTGCCATATATCCCCGGATTTGATGGCTCAGGTGTAGTGGATGAGGTTGGTTCCGGTGTTACTAGGCTCAAGACCGGCGACCGTGTATTTGTCGCTTCAGCATTGGCAAAAAGAAAAACGGGAACATATGCGGAAAAAGTAGTTTGTGATGTCACTGCCGTGCATAAATTGCCGGAATCGTTAAGCTTTGAACAAGGTGCAGCACTTGGCATCCCTGTCACTGCTGCCTATCGCGCACTTTTTCACCGGGCACATTTAAAACCAGGTGAAACGGTATTGATCCATGGTGCTTCCGGTGGTGTAGGGATCTTGGCTTTACAACTGGCAAAATATGTTGGCGCACAAGTAATCGGAACTGCCGGCACAGAAGAAAATATGGAAATAGTAAGAAAATCCGGTGCCGATGCAGTCCTTAACCACAATCAAGCTGATTATTTGAAGGAAATCCCTTCCATTACAAACGGTGCAGGAGTTGATGTTATTATTGAGATGCTGGCCAATGTAAATCTGGAAGAAGACGTAAAGCTGATCAACAAGTATGGACGGATAGTCATAGTAGGCAACCGCGGATCATTGGATTTCAATCCACGCCTAATCATGGCCAAAGAAGCGGATATCTTCGGCATGGCCGTATGGAATGCACCATTGGACGAATACAATGAAAGTTTAGTTGCTGTTGAAGCGGCTCTGAAAATGGGTGGACTACAACCATTCGTAGGAACAATACTGCCGCTGGAAGAAGCGGCCAAAGCACATACCCAGATTGTAAGCAGCAAAGCCAATGGGAAAATGGTATTGGAAATCGCAAAAAACTAATGTGATTGAAGATACAACACATTCTTAAACGGTAGGTCGGAGGTTTGTATCCTCTTTGGGACGTAATGTTAAATCCCGTAAATGTTGTTTAACAACGTTTACGGGATTTTTTATTTTATCGAACAATTACCAATTAACCCGTACCTGTCAAATGAATTTGAATAAAGTGAATAGAAAAAGTATTTTTTGTGAAAGAGGTGAAAAACGTTGGTTCAAAAAGTAGGGAAACTGGAACAGTATAAACTTTTAAACTCTAGTCAAATAAACCCCCTATACATTCCAGCAACTGCTGAATATTCACTGGAAAATTTACATCTTTTCTTAACTAAATTTAACGTAGTGTATATTAAACACGCTACTTCCGGCCAAGGACGAGGGGTTTTCAAGCTCACTAAGGGGAAAAAACAAATCCATACCCTTGACGGTTTTTCTATCCATGGAAAGGCTATAAATCAAGAGCTCACAATTAAACAGATTCATAGGCAATTACAACCATTTGAAAGATTGGGGAGATTAAGCCCTTATATTATTCAGGAAGGGATTCAAAGCGTAACTAAAAGTGGACAACCTTTTATTATTCGTGTTCATGTTCAATGTGTCAAAGGTGATTGGCAGGTTAGCGGCATGCTCGGAACGATTAGCTTTGGACAGCTTGAGAAAAGTGGAATCGTAAATAGAAGCCGTGGCTCACAGAATTTATCTATACAAGAACTGTTGAATCATCATCTTAGATTGAATCCTGAAGAGGAAAGAGGTTTTTTAGAAAAAATAAGAGTTGTTTCCATTGAGGTTTCTAAAACAATAGCAAGCGAATACCCAACTAGAGAATATGGATTAGATGTTGGGGTCGACACGAATCTAAACCCGAAGATTTTTGAAGTAAACACCACTCCAGGTATTGCAGGATTTTACTATGTCGATCAGCAGATTTGGCACCATATTATTGAAAATCGTAAGAGCCGTTAATTTCCGTCGATTGATTTTGTCGTTTCCATTGGATTATTTAGAGAACAGATATAAATCAATTTAGTATGATCTGTGACTGTAGATAAAATTGCATCAATATTAAATTGGTACCCATGGTCAAGGGGGATAGGTATCACTTTAAACTTGAACATTTCAGGTTACTTCTTCACATGTTTTATTTTTTGAACATAGGATATTTTACAGATTATTATAGGGGGAAATTCGAGTGCCTAGTATTGTTAATATAGGATTGTTGAATGTTAATTCTCCCCAACCAAGCGCCGCAGTTTTTGTTGGAGAAGGTATGGTAAATGGCATGGATGCAAACAGGAAATATAATTTAAACATGGGGGGGAACTATGGTATTAACAATCTAAATATAGGGAATATAAATAATATTGTAGATAGCTTTGAAGTGTTAGATGGGGTTATTTTTGATCAAGATTTTAAGCCAAATATTGGCGGTGTTGTCGGTAATGTATAAAGGGAAAATCAAGGTGTATCGTAAACACAAATAATCGGATCTATGCGAAACGCATAACAAGTAGCCGTATATCACGATTTTTTATCAAATATACGGCTTGTTTCAGTTATTTACTACATACTGACGGGACTGTTTTTGACCATTGTTTAGTTTATTTCTATTAAAGAAAAACTGAACGGATAGTTATTGATTGGAACGAACATTAGCTGCTCCGATGATTTAGCCGCTTCACTTGTTGGGAAAATAGTCATAGAAAATATAAAAAATGAGGCCGCTGATGAAAACACGACCTCATAACAAAAGATGACGAAAACGGAGAAAGACTTTCGTTTTCACCGCGCCCTTTAATCCACCTTTTTTACACTCGCAATTTTTACATCGGCATCCTCAATAATCGCATCCACCAGATCATTATCATTATTTACATTTAAATTACATACTGATTGATTTTGGTTCCCATAGGTACCTCCTTGCGCTTGGTTTACCTTCTCGTTTGCATCCATCCCCGTGATATGCCCTTCCCCAATCGATACCACGGCATTTTGCTCCATTGTATTTACATTAAAACTTTCAAAGGTTAGGTTTGATGTTTTTTCTGCACCTGGATTTTCAACAGAAATATTGATATCACGATCATCAATCGGGGTATCAATAAAATCCGGGTCATTTAAAATGTTTACATTTTGATATAGAAGATTGGAGTGTCCTCCAATTTCCCCAATTACATTATTTGCCTTTCCATGGGCACTCCAGCCCACCGCATTATTATGTTCGCCAATGAAAATGCCGGATTGCCGCTCCATAGACTGCACATTAATATTTCCGGCAAATTTAAATTCAAACGAATGGTTCATGTTCCTCACCACGCTTCACCATACATTTTTTCATTACATTACATTATGATTGATGCACTAGCATTGTGATGCCACCCACCCAAAGAAAATCATTAGACCTTAAGAGGTTTATTCTTTTTGTATTGAAAAACCATCCTAAACGAGTACATTCATTTTGAAATGAAGTAACATTCAATCTCCTAATATAGTGTGAATATAAAAAAAGTACCCTTTTCTATTAAGGTACTTTTAGCAATACTATCTATTTCGAACTGATGCCAAGGCAACTTCAGGTGATGTAACCTTGTCATAAAAATCTAAAAATTTATCACGATCGTCGCTTTCACGGTAAGCCATGGCGACACGTGGATGTTCATTCAGTACACCTGAAATCATATAAGGAATGATATAGCCCCATTCCCACTTTTGACGCATCTCAAGCATATGTTTTTCAATAATACCTAGAACTGGCTTGAGCTCATAGCTTGTTTTTGGTACATAGCTGACGAGAAGTTCTGTATGACAGTTACCAGCCGCACGACCCATACCGTAAACAGAGGAATCTAAGAAAGTTACCCCGTTTTTCATCGCAGAAAGTGTATTGGCGAACGCTAACTGCATGTTGTTATGCGTGTGAATTCCAAGCTGTTTATTAGGGATCATTTCCTTAAACTTTTTCACTTGATGCTCAATATCTGCGGGATCTAAACTTCCAAACGAATCAACGATATAGACCACATCTACAGGACTATTTCGTACTAATTCAAATGCTTCAATAAGTTTTTTTTCTGGAACACTTGATAAAGCCATAATGTTTAAGGAAGTCTCATACCCTAAATCATGAAACATTTGTACAAGTTCCAAGCCTTTGTCCACTTCTCGGATATAGCATGCTACACGAATCATATCCAAAACACTTTCTTCTCTTGGTAGAATGTCATTTGGATCTACACGCCCGATATCTACTAAAGCCGATAGCTTCGTGAACTTTTTCTCAGGAATAATTTCTTTCAAAAAGTTATCGTCAAGAAATCTCCATGGATTGGGTTCAGTTGCGTTAAGGAGCTTTGGCGAATTTTTATAGCCAATCTCCATGTATTCAACACCCGCTGCACTTAGGCCATTATATAAGTCCTGAACAAATTCGATACTGAAATCCCAATTATTAACCAAACCTCCATCACGTATGGTACAATCTAATATTTTGCAGCGTTGTTCCATGATGTAACCCCCTTGTTCCTCTTTTACTAATTTTTTAACTTTAACGCTTTTATTTATTAAAATCTTATTGTGTTTATATCATTTTTCATTAAATCGTGTCAATCTATTTTCCGAAATATTATAAAAGTCACTAAATTGTATTCGAATTACGAATTTTCATCTCTCTACAATATTATGTTTCCTCAACAATACTATTAGCTGCCCTCTTCCTCGCCCTTAAAAATTTCACCACATTTAAAACAATCGTTTTCGAAACTGCATAGGTCGGGACGGCTAATACCATTCCTAGTACGCCAGCAAGGTTTCCGGCTGCCAGCAATATAATGATGATGGTTGCTGGATGGGTATCCAGGGTTTTTCCAAGAATCAGCGGTGATAAAACATTCCCTTCGATTTGCTGTGCTATGACTATTACCAACACAACAAGCAAAGCCTTTGTCGGGGAATCGAAGAGTGCGATTAGTACTGCAGGTGCACCGCCTATGATCGGACCGACATATGGAATGATGTTGGTGAAGGCCACCGTCAGAGCCAATACGAGCGCAAAGGGCATGTCAATGATCAAGTAGCCAATGAATGCCAGTGTCCCCACAGCCAAAGCCACTGTCACCTGACCTTGAATGTAGGCCGAAAGCGTCTCTCCCGTTTCTTTTAAAATCGATAAGCTTTCTTCCCTGTACTCATTCGGAATAAATTTTCCAACCGCTGTCGGAAATTTGTGCCCGTCCTTAAACATGTAAAATAATAAAAACGGTACGGTGACTAAAATAATTGCAATATTAGCAATGACGCCAAAAATATTCCCAATTGCACCTGTAACCCGGTTTGGCAGGGTGTTTCCAAACTGCATTAACCTTTTTTGCATTGATTCAATTAAATCGCTTTGCTGGGTCATGAATCGTTTGAATTCCGACGAATGCGCCAGATTGTCAAAAAACTTCATGGTCTTATCAGCATAGACCGGGATTTCATTAGCAAGAGCCGTTACCTGCTTGGTAATAGCGGGTACCAAATTACCAAAGGCTAGTACCAGGATACCAGCAAAGACAATATAAATGATCAGGATGGCCGCTATTCTTGGTAGTTTCTGACGTTCCAGAAAATTCACAATTGGATTCAACATGAAAAATAAAAAGCCCGTAATCAATATTGGAAAGAAGATCGTGGAGAAAAAGATGCCAATCGGTGCAAACAAAAACGAAATTTTTGTTGAGACAAAAATGATGGTGAAGAAAAGTAAAATTTGAATCAACCAGAATTGTAATTTTGACTTTCGCAAAATGGGTACCTCTTATTCTTATGTATTTGATAAAAGTATATCAAACACAGTGTTACGGGCACAATATTTTCCATTGTAAAAAGGCCACTATCTTTGGATAGCAGCCTTCCTTTTTACTATGTTCAGCCCCTTGAATAAGAACTGCCTCACTCTCATATAGTTAAGAATGGGGTAGTCTACAGTTTCGAAAGGGGGGAGTTTATGTTTAAATTTTTTTCTTTAAAAAAGAAGAAACCAATTGAAAAAGATGAAAAAATAAACTCTCTGATTATAGAAAAATTAGACCGGATGATTGAGCTTTTGGAACAGCAGCCGCGGGAATCCACTGAAAACGGAAAGAATATTCATCTTGAACATGTTCAGATTGATCATCTAGAAAATATTATTTTTCGCTTAGATCATATCGAAATTGATGAGCTAAGCGGTAAGTTACTGATTGGAACGAATATTACCGGCTCAGATGACTTAGCCGTTTCACTTCTTGGGAAAATTGACAAGGAAAACACGAAAAAAGAGGCAGCTGACGAAGACATGACCTCACAGCAAAAGATGACAAAAACGGAGAAAGGCTTCCGTTTTCATAACGGCCAATAATCTTCCCTGTTTGACATTGGCGATTTTAACATCTCCATCCTCGATAATCGCATCCACCCTATCATGATTGTTATTTACATTTAGATTACATAACAATTGATTTTGATTCCCGTACGTACTTCCTTGCGCTTGGTTCACCTTCTTGTTAGCATCCTTCCCCGTTACATTCCGTTCCCCTATCGAAACCAAAGCATTTTGCTGCATTGTGATGACAGACTATTACAGAGAAATATTTGTGTCATTCGCCCAAGAATTTGAATAAACTAATAAGAAAATGGCTGGCTACGGTGTTGACAAGTTTTATTTTTATTAAAAAGGATGATACTGGATGAAACTTTCATTAGAGAATATCTCCATTACAAGCATAGGGAAATCTGCAGGGGTTTTCATTGGAAAAACTAATACCATTAAACAATTTCATCACGAAACAATCGTAAATGAAGTCATTGGAAGCGTATCAGGAAGTAAAAATAAGTTAAGTCAAAGTGTTTGGATTACAAACAAAATGAAGGAAGGATGAATCATACGTGGCATCCCCCATTCTTTCTCCTACATTTCATATCGGTACCATCAAAATCGGAAGCATTGAAGGAGCATCTTGCTTTAGTATTGGAAATAACTTCATTGAGGACTTTAAGAGCAATAAAAAACATTATCAGGGATTAGGAAATATTCACGGTGACAGCAACAACTTTTCTCATTCGACCGCCTCATTAACAAATCATGAACCCTCTCCAAAGCTGGAAGAGAACAACGACGATGCCTCCCTGAATGAAAATTCACAAAAACAGACCCTTAAATAAAAAGGGTTTTTCTTTTGTAGAAAAAAACCATTCAAACTGAGGGAAAAATCCTCGTGTAGAATGGCCGTAAAAAGCTTTTATATATTTCCGCCTAAATTTGGCTTGAAACCCTGATCCATGATATGGAAGAAAAACAATAACGGTTTTCCTTATCCGTTTGCAGTTACAACCTGCAGCAATTCATTACGGTCAATATAACTGCCAGTGAATTCATGTGTTAACTTCCCGTTTTTATTAAAAATAAAGGTTTTGTTATCATGTAGTACCTCATTGTCCTTTTTCTCAAAATTTACCTCTAATGTACTGGTCAATTTTTGAATATCACTCATGTCCCCAGTCAACAATTTTACAAAGGCCATATCAAAATTCATTTTCTGTGCGTGCTCTTTCATTGCTTCAGGCGTATCGTTTTCCGGATCAAGTGAAACAGAAACAAGGACGAGATTATCTGTGTTACTACCTTTCGACTTGAGATCCTGCTGCAGGTTACTGAAGTTGCCCAATAATATTGGGCAGGCATTAGGATCAATGCAGTTTACATAAGTAAAGGTCATCACCACTGTTTTTCCCAAGAGATTCTGTTTCGACACTTTGTTCCCATTTTCATCGATTAAGTTGAAATCGGGGAGCGTGACATCTTTTGAAACCTTATGAGCATTTTCTGCGGTTTTCACCTCAACCGAAAACTGTTTTTCTTCCTCAAATTTATCTCCGTCATGTTCGACAAAGATATTAGCCACCCAGTCGCCATTCATCGGTAAATCAGCTGTCCCAATATATTTTCCATCACCAATGTCTTCAGCGGTTACAGAAATGGTTCCATGATCCATATTTTTCATATTTAAATTAGCGCTTACCATAGCACCTTCAACGGGATTACCCTCCTTATCATTTATTTTAATTTGCATTGCGTAAGGTTTTCCCGGAGTATACGTTTTTGATGCTGAAAGCTTTACGTTTAAATTATTCGATGCCCCACATCCGGTACTTAAAATTATTAAAAGACTTATGATGAAAACAGATATTTTTTTCATGTAA
Source organism: Neobacillus bataviensis LMG 21833 (assembly GCF_000307875.1). Classification (GTDB taxonomy): domain Bacteria; phylum Bacillota; class Bacilli; order Bacillales; family Cytobacillaceae; genus Neobacillus; species Neobacillus bataviensis. The sequence continues at coordinate 3,177 of NZ_AJLS01000036.1, read as the reverse complement.
TGTCCAACCTTTCAAGTTATTCTACCAAGATAATTACATCTATTTTCACTTTATCCTTCTATCATCGTTTTATCTGTGAAGTTGTTCACGTTTTTTCTTTCCATAAAAAAAGATTCATGAACATGTCATGAATCTTTTAACCGATATACTTATTATTGTTCACATGCCCAGTTATCCTTATCACGATCATGCCTAGATTCGTAGGCGGGATGTGTGGATGGAACACCCTTTGGATATACTTTTCTCATCTCAGTGCAATTTTTAAAAGATTCTTTACTAGTGTTCGAAGATCCGCTGTCAGGAGTTGTACCGCCAGAGGTATTTCCACTTGATGGGGAGGATCCTGTGCTGCTCTTTTGTCCGGAATCTAGATCACCTTTTGTTGTACCTTGTTCGCCGAAGGCCCATAATCCCTTACTGGCCGTCCTTGCCTCACGGGCAAATTTCACAAAATACTCGCTATATTTCACATCAGGTGGATAGGTGGAGGGTTCAGCGTAACCATTTAACACTAAATCAGCATTGTACATTTTCGTACGAATTTCATTTTCGTCCATATCATTTGTCGGCACACTTAACCAAACAATTCTGAGCAAGCGGCTGTACCTGTCCGTTTCTGATACATCCTTTTGGATCCATACCTGTTTTCCATTCAGCTTTGAGGTTGTATAATTGCTTGCTTCTTTGCCATATTCCTCATGCCTTGTGGTTGATTCTGGTGTATTCACGCCTACTAAACGGACTTTCCTTCCATCAGAGGTGACAAAGGTATCACCATCGACAACTCTACCAACCGTTATCAGCTCTAACCCCATACTCTTTGCCAATTCTTCTTGCGACTGCTTTGAAGCTACTTGTTTCTCCCGGTTCTCCTTTTCTACTTTGTCTTTTTCTTCTATTACTCCTTCTTTCTCTTCTTTAGCTTTTACTTTAGCATCTTTATTCTCTGATACTACTTTCACCTGGTCAGTATGTTTCTCTACAGATGGATCTAAGCACGCTGCGGCTAATACCATGGAAGAAATTATTCCCACCGCGATAAGCAGCACTTTTGCAAATTTCATATTCCACATTCTCCCCTTTACAAACTCCCTCCCATTATACCTATAATCAAGTTGTTTTTGTAAAAAATCATCTCTTTATATACATAATCGCTTCCAATTATGTTAAATTAGTAACAACTGAATTTTAAAAATAATCTGAAAGGGGCTGTTCGTTTGCAGCATTATTATTTATTTATCCTGATGTGTATTCTTCTCATTATTTTACCCGGGCCAGATACCGCGATGACTACAAAGAATACATTAGCAGTGGGCAGGTCTGGCGGCATGAAAACCCTTTTTGGAACATGCTGCGCCCTATTAATTCATACTTTTGCCGCAGTTGTCGGGCTATCTGCCATTATTGTAAAATCAGCATTTTTATTTTCTATTTTTAAATATGCTGGTGCCATTTATTTAACGTACATTGGCTTTAAAACACTATGGTCATTGAAGAACAATGAAGCTGCCGCAAGCGTTGAGGCAAATGGGGAAAATAAATACGGAAAACAATCATGTTTCCGTCAAGGGTTTCTCACCAATCTCCTTAATCCAAAGGTAGCGATCTTCTTTTTAACCTTTTTACCACAATTTGTGGACAGAGGAAGTGACACCTTTTTTCCATTTCTAATAATGGGCATCACCTATACAGTGCTTACGCTATTTTGGTTCATTCTATTTATCCATTTAATCAATCAAATCAGCGCATTTATGAAAAAGCCATCCACCCAAAAAGTGGTTCAAGGAATAACCGGGATAGCCCTGCTCGGTTTTGGCCTAAAACTAGCCCTTGAAAAATCTCGCACATAACGGGCAGAGAAAGCACCATTTACACCTTGGAAGGAGTAAAAAGGGTGTCAGGCACCAAACCAAAAGCAGAACCAAACAAAAAGGACCTCATTTGAAGTCCTTTTTTCTTTACTGTTCTATTGTTTGAAGTTTTGATAGCATTGGCCGATTATTTTCCCAAAAGACTTGAACAGGAAGACCGAAGAATGTACTCAGCTGTTCACTTGAGATCATGGTATTTGTATTTCCTTTTGCAAAAACTTGTCCATCCTTCAACAGCAAAGTTTTATTAAACACAGGTAATATTTCTTCGACATGATGGGTGACATAAATCAATGTTGGCGCTCCCGGGCTCTTAGCCATTTTTTCAATTGATTCTAACAGCTGCTCACGAGCAATAAAATCCAGACCGTTTGTCGGCTCATCTAGTATTAGCAATAAAGGGTCTGACATCAATGCACGGGCAATTAAAACACGCTGCTTTTCACCTTGGGATAATGTTTCATAATTTCTGTTGGCATATTCTATACATCCCAGATTCTCCAGAAGGCTGATAGCCTTACTCCTGATTTCATCCGTTGGTGTTTCGTATAGACCGATAGAAGCAAAGGCACCGCTTAAAACAACCTCAAATGCATTATCACTTGGATAAAACTTCTCTTGCAGTGAAGATGATACAAAGCCAATCTGCTTTCGAAGCTTCTCACTAAGATAGGTTTTGCCAAATTTCATTCCTAAAATCGTTATTTTTCCTTCAGTTGGGAAGTTGTAGGCATTTACTAAATTTAATATAGCAGTCTTCCCGGAGCCATTTAAGCCAAACAAAACCCAGTTTTCTCCTTTTTTTATATCCCACTGTATATCCTGTAGGATCCAATTTCCGTTGCGTCTCAAAGAGACATGTTCAAGCTGAACAACCATTTTATGGCTCCTTTCAATTTTCAGAAGAGTATTTTAATATTTTTATAATATCAAATTTTTCAAAAGGTTAATCATATAATAGCTCAAAAAAAAGAAAGAAACCCATTAAAAATTATCAGGTTCTGTTTTGAGGTGCAAATAGCAAAATAAAGCTATAAATATAATAGGTTTTAACACCTTAAATATCATCACAATTGAATACTAAATTAGAATAGAAATGCGAAGGCAAAATGAACATAAAAGGTTCCGTTTTCGGGTGCTTCCTTAGTAGTTGTGGGATCAGGTTAAGCACCCAAGCTTATTAATAGACGGACAAATTCCGCTTAATAAGTAAATAGCATAGAAAATAGCTTAAACAGACGGAGAGATTCCGCCTATTGACTCGAAAAACGCAAAAATTGGATATTTTGGTCTTCTGTCAAGAAAG
>NZ_AJLS01000035.1 GCF_000307875.1 Neobacillus bataviensis LMG 21833 | reverse complement strand
GCTCTCCGCCCTACGATAAGTCAACATCGAATCGCCTCCGGCTCTTCGTGTTTCCTTTATCTCAGTTGGATCGCTCCAGGCCATACGCCGCTGAACAGGGCGTTTGCGCTTTTCTAAGTCATTCCCCAATGCTTGCCCACCCATCCTTCAAATAAGCCAATTAATCGATCCAATAGAAATCCGCTCACTCCGATAAAAATGATCCCTGCTAGAACGTAATCGAGATTTAAGGTATTTCTCGCATCCACGATTAAAAAGCCAAGGCCTGACTGGGCTCCAACCATCTCACCGGCTACAAGGAAAATCCAACCCGTCCCCACAGCAAGACGCAGGCCACTGACAATCGATGGGAAGGCAGCAGGAAAAATGAATGTAACCATCAATTTCAGATTCCGAATTTCAAGGTTTTCGGCAATTTTCAAAAAGGAACGATCAATCTTACTGACTCCCGTTACTGTCGTTAATAGCACGGGAAAAAAGGCAGCAATAAAAATAATCACAATCGCTGGCATGTTTCCTATTCCAAACCAAAGAACGATGAACGGCGACCAGGCAACGGGGGATACCGGCCTCAGCACTTGCACAATCGGGTCAAACACTTGCCACACTTTCGGTAATCTTCCGAGAATCATTCCGAGAATAATAGCAGGAATTGCAGCTAAGAAATAACCTGCTAGAAATCTGCCAAGACTCACTTGTAAATGCTCGAATAAAGTACCCTCAACAATAAGGGCAATAATCGCTTTCCCCACACTTAACGGAGAGGGCAGCAGTGCTTCAGGATAACCGCCAATCCAAATCACGATTTGCCAGATGATCACCAAAATGACCATCCCTATTAAAAAATTCAACAGTTTATTTCCTAGTTTCATCATTTGTCACATCGCTTTATTAATAAATGTATTGTCAACAAATTCTTCATATAATGGCGGGTTTTCCATTAGCTTCATTTCCAAGATGAGATTGCGGAGCTTATCATATTCCTTTTTCTCTATGCGTAATCCATCAAACGAAATCCATTGAAGCGATAGATCAAGGACTTTCTTGTCTACTTTCATGTAATGCTGGAATGATTCGTATAAAGCCGGATCCTTCTGATTGGCAAGTTCGCCAGATTTTATATACTGGCTTACCATCGATTGAACGGCAGTCCGGTTCCCTTGAATAAAATCGTTACGGAAAACGAGTACACAGCAATAGGAATTTGGCCAAATGTCATCAGAAGAGTGAAGAACATGCCCTTTATCCAATACAACCGCTTGCGCACCAAAGGGTTCTGCCACTACATAACCCGCAATTCGATTTCCCGCTAACGCAGCAGGCATTTCAGCTGGCGGCATTTCCACTACCTTGACATCATCATAGGTCAACCCTTCTTTTTTCAATGTTTCATATAATAAGAGATTATGAGTTGAATATTTATGAGGAATCGCAAATGTTTTATTCTTAAGTTCTTTTGCATCATCAATCTCTTTTGATGCTATTAAGACATTTCCGTCTTTATGACCGAGTGCCACTGCTTTTAAGTCAATTCCCTTTTCCACTGCTTTCATCGCAAGTTCAATTAAGACAGAAGCACCATCTACACGTCCGGTGTTTAAGGCATCCATTAAATCGGGCCAGGAGTTAAATTTGACCAGTTCAATGTTATAATCCTCAAATTGACCATCATGAACATGGGCATCTAGGTACAGTGGTCCAGCATGTGTGATGGGAAGGTAACCAATTTTGATCGTTGGTTTATCCAGGGTTTTCCCTGCCTGCTGTCCGCATGCCGTCAAAAATAGCATAATACAAGCGGTTACTAGTCGGATTATCCATTTTTTGTTTTTCCTCAACGCTCATTTCCCCTTAAATGATGTATTCCGGTTCTTGGTGACTACCGCTAAGCTCGAACTCTTCTAAGATTCTTTTACGGTAGTGATGAAAATCTTCCCCCGCACGGTCTCTCGGCTTGGCAAGCTTAATCGGCATGTCTTTAAAAATTCTTCCCGGGTGGGAACTCATAATTAGTATTCTGTCAGATAAATAGACAGCTTCATCTATATCATGGGTCACGAGTAAAATAGTTGTCTTCAATTTTTCCTGAATCCGAAGAAGTTCATCCTGTAAGAGATAGCGATTAAACGTATCAAGTGCAGCAAATGGTTCGTCCATCAATATGACATCAGGCTGCATGGCGAGCGCTCTTGCGATGGCAACACGCTGCTGCATTCCACCCGACAATTCATGCGGAAATTGATGGAGGACATTTTCAAGTCCAACCAGCTTTAATGCGTCCATGATCCGTTTTTTCTTTTCCACTCTCGGAATTTTTTCTCCATCTAGTCCTAGTTCCACATTTTTTATAACCGTACGCCATGGCAGAAGATTAATTTGCTGGAACAACATAATGCATTTTCTTGAAGGACGTTTCACCTCATGACCATCAAGCATCACCGATCCTCCATCTGCCTTTTCGAAACCAGCCACCATATTTAATATAGTACTCTTCCCGCAGCCGCTTTTTCCAAGTAATGTGACAATTTCCCCCTTTTTGACCTGATAAGAAACCTGGTCAAGTACATGAAGTGATTCCTTTCCATTAACATATTTCTTCTCTACATCGGTTACTTCAATCACATCCGTTAACACATCTCAGCCTCCTTTATTTCAAACTAATATATTCATAGTGGTTTAGTTGGTATTGTAGGTTATTTTATTATACTTTATTTTAAAAAACAACCTACTAATTTCATTTTTCTGAAATTTAATTTCGCGTTTAGTTCATCCATATAAAAAGCCCCATCTCTATTAAAATAAAGAGACGGGGCATTGCACTCCTAGGAACTTCGTTTACAGGGCAACCACCTTATGAATTCAACTCATGCAAATACAATCGTTTTATTACCATGAACAAGTACTTTGTCTTCAACATGCCAGGAAACGGCTTCGGCGAGAACTCTTTTTTCCACATGACGTCCCGCAGTCTTCAAATCCGCTACTGTATAGCGATGATTAATACGCTGCACATCTTGTTCAATAATTGGTCCTTCATCAAGATCATTTGTTACATAATGGGCAGTTGCTCCTATTAATTTCACCCCGCGGTTAAACGCCCTTACATAAGGATTTGCCCCAACAAAAGCTGGTAAGAAAGAGTGATGTATGTTAATGATTTGTTTCGGATAATGGGAAATGAAATTAGGAGAAAGAATTTGCATATACCTGGCCAGAACAATAAAATCTACTTTCCCTTTTAATAGTTCTAATACTTTTTGTTCGGCATCTTCTTTCGTTTCTTGAGACAGCGGAATATGATAAAAAGGGATGCCATAGCCTTCAACTAATTCTTTTAAATCAGCATGATTACTTATCACCATAGGGATTTCCACAGGAATTTCATTCGATTTCCACCGCCAAATAAGCTCGGTGAGACAGTGATCAGCTTTGGAAACAAAGATGGCCATTCGCTTTCTTCTTTCATTACTGCTCAACTGCCAATCCAAAGCATACTCCCGCGCCATAACATGAAGATCTTTTTCAAGTTTTTCAAATGTAGAATCAAATTCTTCCAAGTCAAACTCGATCCGCATAAAAAATATACCTGCTTGTGGATTAGTAGTATGTTGATCAAAATGTACAATATTTGCTTTGTGTTCTAATAAAAAATTCGTTACAGTCCAGATAATCCCTGGCTTTTCTGGACAAGAAATTAATAATTTTGCACGGTTCAGCTTTACCTTTGTGTTCATTGCTCTTCCACCATCCTTAGGGTTATAATTTATGTTGTATTACGCATGAATTTCCTCTTAAAATCTCTAATATATATCGGAAAACTTGGATTAATAGGAATAAAATAACTTGTTTGGCCATACTTGTTTGCACGCAAAAAAGGACAAAAAAGGGTAGCACAAGGCTTTCTTCTACCCTTCTCTGTCCTTTTACCTGAGAGTTTAAGTTCGATTAAGAACCTTCCCCTTTGGTGGCATATAACTGTATACGCGCTCTCCAGAGTTGCGTCCAATTGTGGTTCCATCTACCTGAGAGATTTGTTCCAAGGGTCTTTTTGGAACTTGCTCCTTCGGTGGCGTGTAAACTTGCACTCTCCCACAACTATCTACCGCTTATTCATTTTTATTATTTTCAAGCAGAAACATGAATTAAGATTCTATTTCCTGAGTTGCTAATCAATCTCCTACTACTTTTTGTTGATTCTCCTGCTCCGCATAATTCTCCTTCTTTATCAACAGCTTATAAATCCCAATCAGCATGATAAACCAAACAGGTGTTACGAACAAGGCAACACGAGTGTCTTCCGCAAGTGCAAGTACAACAAGCACGAACGCTAAGAAAGCAAGGATTAAGTAATTGGAAAATGGATAAAGCGGCAATTTAAATTTGTTCACTTTCGCTAGATCTGGTCTGGTTTTCCGGTATTTCAAATGGCTGATGACCGTAATTCCCCAAATAAAGATGAAACATACTGTGGAAATACTTGTAATCAGCGTAAATACTCCTTCTGGCATAACATAGTTCAAAATAACGGCAATTAGAATGACGACAGTGGAAAAGAACAATGCATTAGTAGGTACTTGACGTGAAGTAAGTTTTGCAAATGGTACAGGTGCATTTTTATCTTTGGCAAGCGAGAATACCATCCGGCTTGTACTGAAAATGGCGCTATTACATGCCGAAGCTGCAGAGGTTAGAACGACAAAATTGACGATACCAGCAGCTGCAGCGATCCCAACCGCCACGAAGACTTGAACAAATGGGCTTTTCGCTGGATTGATGGCGTTCCACGGATAAATACTCATGATGACAATAAGGGCGCCAATGTAGAAAATTAAAACCCGAATAGGGATATTATTGATGGCTTTTGGAATTACTTTTTCTGGGTTTTCTGTTTCACCTGCTGTAAGTCCTACAAGTTCAATGCCAACAAACGCAAACACTACCATCTGGAATGAGAGGATAAAACCATTTATGCCATTTGGAAACATGCCGCCGTGGCTCCATAGATTCCCGAAACTGGATGCCCCGGAATTTGTGGAAATGCCTTTAATAATCATGAAAATCCCGATTACAATTAATGCTAGAATCGCAATGACTTTAATTAATGCGAACCAGAATTCCATTTCGCCAAAAAGTTTTACGGTTGCAAGGTTCATGATGAGCAAAACGACTAGTGCAATTAATCCTGGCATCCACTGTGGTACACTTGGAAACCAAAATTGAGTATAGAGACCAACGGCTGTTAAATCGGCCATTGCAATTGAAATCCAGCAAAACCAGTAGGTCCAGCCAGTAATAAATGCCGCCATATTACCTAAATAGTCTCTAACAAAATCAACAAAAGAATGATATTTCAAATTGGATAAAAGCAATTCGCCAAGTGCGCGCATGATTAAAAAGCAAATTATCCCTGTAATCAAGTAAGCAAATAAAATCGATGGACCTGCTAAATGAATAGATTTACCTGCTCCAAGAAATAATCCTGTTCCGATAGCCCCGCCAATAGCAATAAGTTGAACGTGCCTGTTTTTTAAACCTCGCGACAATGTTTGTTCCTGCATATGAATTCCCTCTCCCTACTTTTCAAGGATGTTTGCAATTTTTTGATAGTTTTAATAATAAAGTAAAATCAAATAATTGAAAAGTAATTTCCCTATAAAAGTTTAATATAATATTAGTCAATTCGGCAGAAATAAGCGCTTACATTTTTTTTAAAAAGTAAATATTTAATGGATAAACCTAATTGGAATTCGAAAAGAATTGGACGCCCCCATTATTAATTTTTGTGTTTAACTCCTCCTTTTTTTGCTTTTTCCTATTTTTCTCTACAAAAAAGGACAGTGAAAAATAGGCGTTCCCCTATTTTTCACTGTCCTTTTACCTGAGAGTATAACTCCTTTGGTGGCACATGGCGCTCTCCAGAGACGCGTCCTATTGTGGTCCCTTTTACCTGAGAGATTGACCCCAATTTTTGGGACTTGCTCCTTCGGTGCTAAACAATGCGTTTAGACTCTCCCACAATATTCATCCGCTAGTATGAATATAAATTTATACTAATCTTTCAAAATCAAGTTGTCAATTGAATTTTCAGAATTCATATATTATTATAATTTCACAGGTATCCTAGTCCATTGTTCTTGTACAAAACCACCATTTTTGAAATGCTTCAAAAAAATACAGCGTTTATCCCCCATGGCTAGGGATTTACGCTGCATTTTGATCATTAGGAGAATTGGCTTTATATCCATTGAATAGAACCAAACTCACCATGTGGATGATTTTGTAATTTAAATCTTTTATATTCATATTCTAATTTTGAAAGTGATAATTCGTAAAGCTGTTTGTCATCTTTGTTATATACACTAAAGAAAATTAGTTTATTAATAAGTTTTTGTCTCTTTTTTTCAACGTTGTTTCTCATAAGAAACACTCCTCGTGGTTTAGTGTAGTAACTTTACTATAAACATACAATTCCCATCTGTAAAGTATGAATTAAAAAATAGTTAAATCCTTTTTTATCTTCGGTATATGACTAAAAATCCTTTTCCATTTGGAAAAGGATTTTAGCTGTCTACCCGTTTTTTTAATAAATGACCTTCCAATTGTGATTAACCGTTGCTTTCACAATTTTATTTTTTAGAATATAGTTTGCGATAATTTCTGATATGTCTGTTGGGATCTCTTTCATAACGGGTTTGTTTTTATACATAATATAATTACCGCCACCACTAGAACGATAGTTGTTCATGACAACATCATATTCTTTTCCAAGTTCTACTGGTTCACCTTTGTACTCCAGCTTTACAATTCGTTCGCCGATTGGCTTCGAAATATCAATTAAATAATCTATCCCTTCCCACATATCATAATTGTAATGCTGTGGTTTCGGGTAAATAAATGCCGGATTCACTTTGATTTCTATACCATCATATTGTTCAAAATAAGAGGCGGACTGCTCTAATGCATCCTTCATATCTTGTCCTGTAATGCGGATAACCTTTAATGTATTTGGATAGATATAGTTTGAAACAACCGCTCTCATTGTTACATCCTCTGGAAACCCAAGTGCTACACTATCAAATAAAGCAGTACAAGAGATATCAACTCCTGAAACCTCCATTTGGACACGGTTGATAAATTCAATTAAGGAATTATCCTTTATTCTAACTTCCATTGGATCTCGAAAAATCATAGCTCCTTCGATTTTCCCAATTGGTTGATCTAACCAGTCTTGTGTATCGTCTTCGTACCTCTTCACTACTTCTAGTAAGCTGAAATCCTCCTCGTCAGAAGGAACGGATAGCAATTCAGAGGATTTTTGCATACATTTCCAGCCAGCTGCATCCTTTTCTAGCAGTATAGTTACTTTCCCTAACGCAATCCCATCTTTTCCTGGCTGTACGACGATTACACCATTTATTAAATTTCCGGCAATTTGTCGATGCTGGTGACCTGTTAAAAGCACATCAATACCTTCTATTTCCATACAAATTTGGTATCCTTGATTTTCCCCTGTCAATTTTTCAGTTGGCTCTCCTGTTACTAAATCTCGTTCAAATCCGCCATGGTAGGAAACCACGACAATATCTACCTTTTCATCATCTTTTAGTATCTTTACCCACTTTTTAGCTGCTAAAACAGCATCCTCAAACCTCATACCTTCTATATGCTGAGGCTGTTCCCAGTTTGGTATATAATGAGTTGTTAACCCAAGAATCCCTACCTTTAGGTCTCCTGCCTTTTTTACCAGATAAGGTTTTCCGAAGTAGGGTTTGTCTGTCTCTACACTAACAATATTTGCTGAAAGCCAAGGAAAATTTGAATCATTTACAGCGGAATCTAAGATGTCCTTCCCATAGTTGAATTCATGATTACCAAAAACAGCTGCATCATATTTCATTTCATTCGCAGCAACAATCATCGGATTCGGGCGATGGCTGTTAACTCGGGCATAATGATAGGTCAATGGTGTCCCTTGAATAAGATCTCCATTGTCAACCAATAGAACATATGGATTTTTCGTTCTCTCCTTTTTGATTAAAGAAGCGATTTTACCAAGACCAACATCAGATGATTGATTATTTCCATAATTCAGAGGAAAAATGTTGCCGTGAACATCACTTGTTTCTAGGATGACAAGTTCCATTCTTTCCATCAGTTCATTCCTTTCCTTCATTTGCTAAAATTTGATGATCTTTTAATGTATAATCAACACCATAGTCTGCCAGCAATTGAATACCGGATTTAGGTTTTAATCTTTCCGGATTAAAGCTGTGTAAGGGTAGTAGGAATTTTGGATCAATGCGATCTACGATATATTTTAAATGAGATGGTATGGCATGGCCACCCGCACCAATATAATCATAGTCAACATCCAATTTATTCAAGATTTTTTTTAGATTTTCAAATGCAGGATCAAAGGATCCCAACGGTACTCCGTTTGAATGGATGTATATCCCCTCACAAACATCTAAATCAAATAACTCGAGAACATTTTCATACGTATTTTGCAGAAAGTATTCTCCAGGATTGATATTAATCTTTTCGGCACTGATCGATTCATATCGTTTTAACAATTCAGATTTCCAATCTGGTAGTGTACCTGTTTGTTCTTCAAAAATAGTTTCAACAGATTTATAAACAAGAAAATCATGTTCATCTGTTAACTTGTCTAATAAGTAAGCAGTCTCATGTTCAAAAACAGCTTTCCTTGAAGAGCCTTGTGATGCTTTTATGATTCCTATTAACCTATCAATGTTCCGATGATAAACGTTAAATATTCCTAAACCCTTTGTTTCATTTAACTTGTTACTCATTTTTTCAGGAATAGTTATTTCTGTTGTCATTCCCTCTGGTACGATAGGATTACCTATAATAGCTTCGCGCATTTCTTCTACATTGCTCAATGTGGTTCCTTCGATAATAAGAGCATCTATACCAAGCCTGTTTACTTCATTAATAAAATGCTCGATTCGTTCTGGGTATTTCCCATGCAGCCTAAGGTCTCCCGTATAAAGTATAGCTCCATTTGGAGTTTGAATATGAAAACCACACGCCCCAAGAATATCATGATCAACTTGAATAGGTGTAATGGTGATTTCTCCTATTGAGAAAGACACCCCATAGTCACAGGATTGGTAGTTGCGTTTACCCGGAACTCCTTCTCCAATTACTTCTAATGCATGATAGAGTTCATAGCTCTCTTTTGTTAAGTATACAGGAATGGACGGAGCAATTGATCCCATTGCACCTATATGATCAAGATGTAAATGAGAAATTATGACTGCCGTTTCTTGACCATTTTCTTCAGCAGGGATCAGGTCATGCTGATAAGTTCCGAGATTTTCCGCTGAATATACGCCATCAATAGCTGGAATTAAATTTAATTTGAGATTGTCTCGCACCATTCCATGAACTCGCCTTTTAATCTGTCCATCAAAAATATTCGATGCAGGATTATACGTCAGACCAAAATCAAAAATAACTCGTGAATCTTTGTATTCCACCGATACAACCGTGCCGCCTATCGTTCTTAGGCCGCCCCAAAATCGAATATTCGTATGATTTACCTCTTTTGCCATCTTTTCCGTCACCTCTTTAAAATATAATCTTTTTGAATGATACCTAAGTGAATGAAGAAGGGAACCATTTACTGGCCCCCAATTCTTCTCATTTTTATTTACTAGCCTTATCTAAAGCATCTTGAGAATTCTTGGCAGCATCTTTGATCCCTTGATCAACTGATTTTTTCCCAACCAATACTGCTTGAATTTCTGTAGAATACGCTGATTTCATGGCGAAAGCACCGTTAAGATGTGGGAAGTAGTACCCAGCATCAAACTGTTCTTCTGCTGCAGCATAATTTGGATTTTCTTCTATATGTTTTTTCCATTCGGGGTCATTTAGAGCCGATTCTCGTACAGGGACATATCCAGTGTTTTTAGCCCAAAAGATGGTTTGTTCCTTGCTGGAAAGGAATTTCATAAATTCCCATGCTGCAAGCTTTTGTTGATCTTCCGCAGAATCGAAAGTCACTAAATTTGTACCCTGAAATTGTGTAGATGCTTGCTTATCAGCTGGCAGCGGGGCAGTTGCCCAATTAATTTTCCCTTGTGCTGATGCGCCCACAAAAGAAATTCCTGCTGAAGATCCGATATACATTCCCACATCTCCGCGAGTGAATGGATCAGACATATAGTTATCTTCGCCAGCTAATCTAGCAATCTTTTTATTATTAACCATATCATTTAAGAAAGTTAGAGCTTTCTTCCCTTCTGCTGAATCGAAAGTGACCTTTTCTTTGTCACTATCGACAAACTGTCCGCCCGCTTGCTGAACCCATGTCGGGAAATTAAGACCAATAGCATTTTCAAAGCCCATACCCACTACATTTCCCTTTGTTAGTGTTTGAGCTGCTTTTTCAAGCTCTTTCCATGTGGTTGGAGCCTTTAGATTATTGTCTTTGAACATATCTGTATTATAGTAAAGGATTTCTGTACTCTTGTTAAATGGAACACCATAGAATTTATTATTCCAAGTATTTTCTTCACGGAATACTTTGACAATGTCATTGAGTTCGGCATCTGTCCAACCCACCGTCTTATTTTGAATATATGGTGTTAAATCAGTAATTAAATCATTATTAATATAATCCTGCATCCAATCTTCGTAAGCTTGTGCCATTACAGGTGAAGTATGAGATTTAGCTGCGGCCATTAACTTTTTGTTTAAATCATCATAAGTCCCTTGATTGACAAGTTTAACAGTGATATTTGATTGTGAATCATTAAATTCTTGTGTCATAGTCTGTAACGTCTTCTCTAATCCGCCAGTCATGGCATGCCAGAATTCAATGGTTACAGGCTTATCAATTTTCGTTGGAATCTCTGCCGTATTTTGCTTTTTGGAATCTGTTGATTTGCTAGCTGTTGAACAAGCAGCAAGACCAATCGCTAACAAACAAACTAAAAATAGATTGACGATTTTTTTCACGGTATCTTTCCTCCAAATTTTAAATAATTATGAAAATAATAAATTATTTCAAGCAGGATCAGTGAACACATATCACCCCCTTTATTTCTCTTTAAATCACCCCTTAATCCCTGCTCTAGCTACCCCTTCGATGATATATTTTTGCAAAACGATAAATAAAATAATCATAGGCAGGATAATCATAGATGAAGCTGCCATTAATAATTCGTATTTCGTACCTGTATCTGTACTAAAGGAGATTAGTCCTACCGGCAGCGTCCTCATATTTTCAGAACTTGTAACGATTAAGGGCCACAAGAAGGCGTTCCAGCTTCCAATCGCCTTTAAGATGGCAATGGTAATTAATGCTGGCTTTGCAAGTGGAACCATGACAGACCATAGGAACCGAAAGTCGCTGCACCCATCAATTTTGGCTGCGAATGAAAGCTCCTTTGGGATCGAAAAGAAAAATTGACGCAATAAAAAGATTGAAAAAATACTAGCAAGCCAAGGAACAATTAACGCCTGATATTGATCAATCCATCCTAAATTTGATAAAGTAACAAAATTAGGAATCAATAACACTTCTCCCGGAACCATCATCGTTCCAAGCAGGACGGAGAAGATTATTTCACGTCCATAAAAATGAATTCGGGAAAAAGCATAAGCTGCCAGAATAGTTGTAATCAACTCACCTATAGTACTTGCGATTAAGACAATCACACTATTGACCGTATAAATTGCAAAGGGAGCTGAGAACCATGCTTCTATATAATTGCTCCATTGAATGTCCGAAGGAATCCACTTTGGAGGCATAATCATCACTTCGTTTGGTTGTTTTAATGATGTACTGATCATCCAAACAAAAGGCAAGAGCATTAATATACTTCCAATGATCAATAATAGATAAATAAAACTTTTGGAAAGTGCTTCTTTTTGCAACTTGCTCCCTCCTTCTGTTAATAATTCACTTTCTTCTTACCAAAATAAAGTTGAATCAGCGTAAAAATAAAAATTACCAAGAAAAGGACATACGCTGCTGCAGAGGCAACTCCAAAGTCCCATTCACCGTAAAATTTATTATAGATATAATAAACAATCGTCACGGCACTCCCTGCGGGGCCCGGCTGGCCGCCAAAGAGGGCATACACTTCATCAAATACTTTAAACGAGTTTATAATGGAAACGATGGAGATAAAAAAGGTCGTCGGCGATAACAGTGGGACTGTAATATTCTTAAATCTCTCCCAAGCACCTGCCCCATCAATTTTAGCCGCTAAATAGTATTGTTGATTAATATTTTGTAATCCTGCCAGGAAAATAATGATATTGTAACCAAGGCCTTTCCAGATCGCTAGAATAACAAGGGAAGGCATCGCCCATTTTGGATCCGTTAACCAATTAACCGGCGAGATCCCAATTAGGCCAAGGAAATAATTCAATACACCATATTGACTGTGGAAAATCCACCGCCAAACAATCGAAACGGCTACAACAGATGTAACAAAGGGCAGAAAGTAAACAGTACGAAACAAACCGCGAAACTTAATTTTTTGATTTAATAATGTAGCAATGATCAATGAAATAATAATCGAAAGTGGAACTACACCAACAACAAATAGTAAGGTATTTCCCATCGATTTCCAAAATTCAGGGTCTTGAAAAATCATTTTATAGTTATCCAGACCTCTTGCAAAAACAAGATCTTTAAAATAGTCATAATCCGTATAAAAGCTCATAAAAAAGGACTTAACAATTGGATAAATACTAAAAGTAATAATGAGGACCAAAGCAGGAATTAGGTAAAGTGCTGCCTTTATCGTTTTTTTCATAGTTGGTTTGTCATTCAAGATCAGAACCCTCCTATCCTTCGTGGTGCAGCAAGTTTTTACCATTGCTCAAATCAAATAAATGAGTGCGTCCAGGACGAATGGCTAATTTCACCATATCTCCTCGATTAACTTTTACATCCGGGGAAACAATGGCACGCAGGTTTGTTTGTCCTAATCTAGCGTACAATAAATTATCTCTTCCAATTCGTTCAACCATAATCGTCTCTACCGTGAATCCCGCTTTTGCTAAATCAGGTTCAATGTAAAAATCCTCCGGTCTAACACCAAGTTCATAATGCATATTTACCTCACCGTTACTTTTTAGTGGTGCTCCTAAATGCAATGAATCTTCAGTATCCGGTAACACGATAGTTTGTAAATCCTCGCCAAGTTTAACTGATAGTCTGTTAATCGGAGGATTCCCTAGAAATTGAGCAACAAAATGGTTTTCTGGATAGTCATACATATCTTGCGGAGGACTAAATTGCTGTTTTTTTCCATCCTGCATTAATAAAATTTTATCTGAAATGCTCATGGCTTCTTCTTGATCATGAGTCACAAATATAGTTGTAATGCCAACTTCTTGCTGAATACGTCTTATTTCTTCCCTCATTTCTAAACGCAGCCGTGCATCTAAATTAGACAAAGGTTCATCTAATAAAAGTAGCTTCGGCTTTTTGACTAATGCTCTGGCAATCGCCACACGTTGCTGCTGTCCGCCTGATAATTGACTAGGCTTACGATCTAATAAATGGTTTATTTGAACGAGTGCAGCCATCTCTCTAGCTCTTTCTTCTGCTTCCTTTTTAGGTATTTTCGCCATTTTTAACGGAAACATAATATTTTTAAGAACGGTCAAATGAGGATATAATGCATAGTTTTGAAATACCATTCCAATTTCTCGGTTTTCTGGTTCAATTTTATTTACGATACGATCACCAAAATATAGTTCACCCTCAGTTGGCTGATAAAGGCCTGCTAGCATAAATAAAGTAGTACTTTTTCCACAGCCACTTGGACCTAACAGTGATACGAGCGTACCTTCTTCAATTGTTACATTTAAACGATCAACAGCCGTCATATTTTCAAATCTCATGGTGATATCTTTTAGCTGTACTTTCAACAGAATGCCTCCTTGAAGTAAGTTTCTTTTCTCCCCTATCGTAGCGAAGATTTATTAAGAAACTGTAAATTTAATGTTCGATTTATTTAAATAATGTAGTATAATAAAATGTTACGAGTGTATCTATATTTAAAAACTCACAAAAAAAAGTGCCGAGCACAATCTATTTGCTAGATATTGCCGGCACTTTTATGACAGTGGGACGGTTCTCAGAGGCCAAATCGGAAGTTTTGCATAGAACTATCCATTGCTTCCCAATAAACTTTATTAAATCTGTACACTGAGTTTACAATTCTTTAATAGTCAGATGATATGATTGGTTCACCAACGATGAGGAGGTAGTATAAATGAATGTTCGTGCAATTTTTATTGATATGGATGGTACACTACTAAAAGCCTCAAACAACATTTCCAACCGAAATATGGAAGCTATTTATAGGCTCATTAATCAAGGGGTCAAGGTTTTTCTAGCTACAGGTCGGCACTATGAAGTAACCGCTCCTTACCATAAAGAAATTGGATTACGAACTCCAATGATCTGTTTAAATGGTGCTGCTATTCACGATGCTGAGACAGGAAGAGCTATACAAATGAAAACCGTCCAACTGAACGAAGAACGATTCCACCAACTGACCGCTGAAAATCCATGTAATGTTATGATCCATACAGCAAATGGGCTTTATTGTAAGGAAACGAATGAAGAAATCGATTATTGGACAAAAGTTGGCAAAATTCCGCCACAGTATATTGGTGATTTAAGACAGGCAAATTATCAAGATGTTCTTAAATATAGTGTTCGAACGGGTGCACCATGTCCGCAAATTTCCAGTTTGTTTAACAAGGAAGCAGAAGTCATCAATTGGAATGACGGGTTTGAATTACTCGCTCCTAATGTTTCCAAGTGGTCTGCTATAAAAAGCTTACTTCGTGCATTTCGAATTAGTCCAAATGAAGTCGTTGCTATTGGAGACGGACCCAATGATATAGAAATGCTTCGTCATGCAGGAACTGGCGTGGCAATGGGGAACGCTAGCGAAGAGGTTAAAGCAGCAGCTGATTTTGTTACAGGACACCATGAAAATGATGGATTAGCTGAGTTTATAGAACGTTATCTTCATCAATCATATGAATCAAATGTGATTTAGGGTAATCCAGTCGATGCTTGCCCGATGAAAGCCAAGACCTTAAAGGGAAATCAGAAAGTCGGATTATCCTATGAATACAAGTCAAAGACCAAATCTATATGACTTGGTCTTTTCATTTGGTTGTGATTGTTATCTTCTTCCACAAAAGCAAAGCTACTTCTCCAAAAGTGACATTCCCTTTTTCTACTTCAAATCTTCAATTGAATTTATATCCATATACTCTGGTACTACCAGTCCATTCTTTGTTCCATGTAGATTGGATCCAAGATCAACAATATCGTTTTTATATTGTTTATAAAATTCTTTATGCGTACTAGGAAGCCAAGCAGCTACCATTCCGTCCACACTGCCATTTGCCACACCAGCAAACATTGGTCCAACCTCAACTTGGCTCAATTTTACCTTATAGCCATTCTGCTCAAGTACCTTTCCAATGACATTTGTACTAGCAATTTCAGTATCCCAAGCAACATAGACAAGATTCACGGTTTCCCCATTCCCTGCCTGTGCACCTTTTGTCCATTGCCCCACTTTTTCCCCGTTCGCCTTGATCCAATTTTCAGCTGCTTTAGCTGGGTCTGTTCCCTTTTTAATGTCCAGCATCACTTTTTCCATATCCGCAGGTTTCCAGGTAAATTGATCGAGGATGGTGTAGGCGCCTGGTGCATCCTTTTCCAGACCTTTTCTTACGATTGTATGAATATCTTCCACCGCTCCATATGAATCCTTAGGGTCTTTGAGAAATTTCAAATCGTAAGTAGAAAACATCCAATGTGGTGCCCACCCGGTAACAATGATTGGTTTCTTATTCTGGTAAGCCTTGTCCAATTCTGCCGCCATCGCTGCGGATGAACCTTCCTGCAGCTGCCAATCTTTCAGCTGATAGTCTTTTATGGCTTTTTTCGTCTGTGACATGATTCCTGCACCAGGCTCAATCCCAATAATTTGATAATCAACTCGGGTCCCAATGCTGTTACCATTCTTATCCTTAGCAGTTTCTTTTGTAATGCTTGTCACAACCGCCGTCACGATGATTAGAAGAGCTACAATGGAAAAGACTATTTTTTTATTTAAGATACTTTCATATGCCGGTTTTCGTAGGTTTTGCGAAATTCGATCAAGAATAACGGCGATGAACACAATCGATAATCCAGCCTCAAAACCCCGACCAACGTCTATTTGACTGACAGCACGGTAAACATCTGCCCCCAGTCCCGGTGCACCCACTAATGATGCTGTTACCACCATTGATAGAGCAAGCATAATACTTTGGTTTACCCCTGCCATTATGGTTGGCGTGGCAATAGGCAATTGAACCTTGAATAACTTTTGCCTGTTACTGGAACCGAAGGCGTCGGCTGCCTCTATTAAATCTTTCGGTACCTCCTTAATGCCCAGATTGGTCATCCGAATCGTAGGTGCAATGGCAAAAATAAATGAGGCAATAATTCCCGGTACTACCCCAATGCCAAAAAATAAAATAGAAGGAATTAAATAAACAAACGCCGGCATGGTCTGCATAAAGTCTAAAATCGGCGTCACAATTCTATGCACCGTTTTTCTTTGGGCACACCAGATACCCACAGGGATCCCAATAATGATGGTGAGTAAGCCTGATAATAAAACAATGGCAATGGTTTGAATACTTGAATCCCAATAGCCAAGATTATCAACCAAAAGTAAACTGATGAGGGTGAAAATTCCTAATGGCCACCTGCTGGTATAGGCAACCAAAAGTGTTAAGACGATAATCATGACAATGGGTGGGCCGGCACTTAATACATTCACAATAATATTTAATAGAGACTCGATGACGGCAGTTAATAAGGTGAAAAATCCGGCAAATGCAACGGTGACCCATTTGACCAGAACGTCTATCCAATTACCTAAAGGGATTTTCGGCACATTCATCTCATTCACTCTCCAAATCGTTCAAGGAATCTTTATTTCCTGCCAATGCCCCAATAACCGCACCACGAATGACCACGCCTTTTAGGCGGTGTTCTTCATCGATAACGGAGATAGGCAGACTCGATGTGGCCATCACGTCCATCAAATCAGCAAGTACAGTTTCTCCGGAAACGGTTGGAATATCTGTTGACATGACTTCTGCAATCGATTGATTCTGATCAATAGCCTGTCGCGCCTCTTCAGCGGTTATCGCTCCCAGTAATTTTCGATTTCGATCAACGACAAATACACTTGAATATCCCTGCTTCCGCATGATTTCCAAGGCCACCCGCGGCCCGCGATCAACTGCGATTCTTTCAGCCGGTTTCATCACATGTGTGGCTGTTAATATTTTTGATAAATCCACATCCTCCACAAATTTCTCGACAAATTCATTGGCAGGATTCATCAAAATTTGTTCTGGTGTTCCCAGTTGAATAATACTCCCATCCCTCATCAATGCAATCCGATCACCGATTCTTAGTGCCTCATCCAAATCATGAGTGATAAAAATGATCGTTTTCTTGTATTTTTCTTGGATCTCCAGCAATTCATCCTGCATATCTTTTCGAATTAATGGATCAAGTGCACTGAAAGCTTCGTCCATCAAGATCACATCTGTGTTACTAGCGAGCGCCCTAGCCAGCCCTACCCGCTGCTGCATACCCCCGCTCAATTGTTTGGGAAGCTGGTTTTCGTACCCTTTTAATCCGACAACCTCCAGTGCACTAAATGCTTTTTCCCGGCGCTTTTCAACGGGAACTTTCTGGATTTCCAGACCATATTCCGTATTTTCCAAGATCGTTTTATGAGGAAACAGCGCAAAGTTCTGAAACACCATGCTGATTTTTTTCTGCCTGACTTCCCTTAGCCGCGCGTCATTCATCTTCACAATATCCTCATTTTCAATTAGGATTTCCCCAATTGTTGGCTTAATTAGGCGATTAAACATTCGAATCAATGTGGATTTCCCGCTTCCGGATAAACCCATAATGACAAATATTTCACCGGGGTAAATTTCAAAGGAAACATTCTTGACCCCAACGGTTTGACCGGTAGCCTTCAAAATTTCCTTCTTCGTTTTCCCTTGCTTTAATAAATCAATCGCTACTTTTGGATTCGTACCAAAAATCTTAGAAACACCTCTGACCTCAACATAAGGATTCATCCTGTCACCTCTTCTAATAAAAACCATTTCATATACATTTTTTCCGAATAGTTCTGTTCTATGTGAATTTAGGACAAAAATAACAGACATGATTTATAATAATTCTAAAAAGCCCTTACTGCTTAAAGCAGAAGGACTTATTATGTGATTTATAATACTAATCATTGAAGGGATCCTTACAGTACGAACGGGCAGGTTAATACAATGGGCTGTTATCAAGAAAATTGTTGCCTTTTTACTACTTTTGCAATAATTTCCTGCTAAGATTATAGTATAAAAAGGTGTTATTTGAAATTTCAGTAATAGTGTTAACATTTAAATGAATATGGGGGCGAAAAAATGTTTAAAAAAGACTCAGAGAAGAATAAAAGCTCAAATAAGAGATTTGAAGAAATCCTTACAGAAAATGGCGTGGCTAATGGAAACAGAATAATAGTAGATAAAGAAACAGGAATTCAATATTTATTTAGTTGGAGTGGATATGCAGGGGGAATTACCCCGTTATTGGATAAGGATGGAAAACCAATGATAAAACCAAATAATGAATAACACACTTTATCTTGTTCAACTATAGGGTAGCTTTAACACCATTATGAATAAAATTTCAAAGGTAACCAGCTCCCACGCTTTTTCCTGCGGTAAATTATTGTATTGCAAGAAAATTGAAAGGTTGATCAATCAATTATGGAAAAATGAATGTTTATTGAAACCGGGATGGGTATTGATGTTCAAGTTCAAAATATTACGCACGCAGTAGTTCGTGCTGTAAAAGAGCCCTACAAGTTCAAAATAGAGAATAATCCACCCCTATCAAGAAGGGTGGATTATCTTTTAACTAATCAATATTTATTATCCTATTAATAATAAAAATTAACATGCTTCAACTAATATCGCAATTCCTTGGCCTCCCCCAATACAGAGAGAAGCAACCCCGAAACGTCCGTTTATTCTCTTTAATTCTAGTATAAGCGAATATAAAATCCTCGCCCCACTTGCTCCAACCGGATGTCCAAGAGCGATTGCCCCCCCGTGAACATTCGTCTTTTCACGGTTTAAACCTAGTTCCCTCTCAACAGATAAATACTGTGAAGCAAAAGCTTCATTTACTTCCAATAAATCAATATCTTGAATCGTTAAATTTTCCTTTTTTAAGAGTTTTTGAATAGCTGGAATGGGCCCGATTCCCATTAATGTAGGTTCAACCCCTGCAATGGTCCAGGAAACAATACGGGCAAGCGGTGACTTAGCATGCTTAGAAATAAAGGAGTCACTAGCAACCACAAGTGATGCAGCTCCATCATTAATTCCACTGGCATTCCCAGAGGTAACCGTTCCTTCCTTTTCAAATGCGGATTTTAATTTTCTTAATGCTTCTATACTAGTATTTTCCCGAATATGCTCATCTTCTGTTATCAATAAACTTCCTTTTCTATTCTTTATTTCAACTGGAACGATTTCTTTTTGAAATACACCACTTTTTCTCGCAGCAGATGCCCTCTGTTGACTTTGTAAAGCAAAATCATCTTGTTCTTCACGTGATATATTATATTTCTTAGCTATATTTTCAGCTGTTATCCCCATACCAATTCCACTATATTCATCAGTGAGCGTAGCCCACAACATATCATCTAATTGCGGACTCTTTAAGCCTGTTCCAAAGCGGCTGCCATTCATTACATACGGTGACTGGCTCATATTTTCAGTTCCACAAGCTAAACCGGCTTCACCCTCCCCTAATATGATGGACTGGGCAGCCGATATCACTGCTTGCAAGCCTGAGCCACACAAACGGTTAACCGTTAAGGAAGGGCTTGTAATTGGAATTCCTGATTTTAAGGCAATATGCCTGCTTAGATAGGAAGCATTACGGGCAGTGTGGATAACGTTCCCTACAACAGAGAAGTCAATATGATCCGGTTCTATCCCACTTCGTCTGATCGCCTCTTTACTTGCGGTCACCCCGAGTTCTGTCGCGCCCACATCTTTTAACGCTCCCCCAAATGAACCAAACGGTGTCCTTGCTCCTTCTAAAATATAGATATCTTTCATTTTCTTCATCCTTTCTTATTAAAATAATACTGTCATCCTGTTCCCTGCTTCGATTTCCTGAAAATGCCCATTTTTAATCAATAGGAATAAAATCCCTTTTTGGTTTTTCGTCCAAGGTAGCCGCTCCGAACCATTTTACGTAAGAGTGGAGCTGGGCGGTATTTACTATCTGAAAACTCATCGTATAAAACATCCATTACCTGTAAGCACACATCTAAACCGATTAAATCGGCTAAAGCTAGTGGCCCAATCGGATGACTTGCACCTAATTTCATTGATTGATCAATTTCTTCAGTTGATGCGACTCCTTCCGACAAAAGAAATACAGCTTCATTAATCATAGGGACTAACATTCGGTTTACAACGAAGCCAGGGGCTTCATTCACTTCAATCGGTACTTTTCCAATTGAATGGATAAACTCTTTACTTCTCGTTACAATCCTATCATCTGTCCGTTGGCCGCGAATGATTTCTACAAGTTTCATAATGGTGGGCGGATTAAAAAAGTGCAGTCCTATAACTTGATCTCGTTTTTCTATATACGACGATATTTCACTTATACTAATCGATGAAGTATTTGTAGCTAATATGGTTTTTTCATCACTGATTTTATCCATTTGTTTAAAAACGGCACTTTTAATCTCCTTCTTTTCAGGTACTGCCTCGATGATGATATCAAAACAAACTTGTGGCAAGGTTGAGGTTGGTTCTAGGTGATTTAATGCGGATTCTTTTTGTTGTGAATCTATTTTCCCCTTTTCTACTAAAGAATTAAGCTGCTTTTCAATACCGCCCATTCCTCTTTCAAGCTGCTCTTTGGATTGATCGAATAATGTGACCTCGTGATTATTTTGTGCAATTACTTGAGCGATTCCTGCTCCCATTGTTCCTGTTCCGATAACGAGAACCTTTGACATAATCATTCCTCCCATTTTCATTTTGTCTCATACTATGTAAAAAAATCTACATAAAACGAAGCCGAGTAGCTGCAAATGGGCATCTACTCGGGCAGCAAAAATGTATAATTCCTTGTAAATTATCTTTTTACTTCACTTGGTTCCTCTGTATCCTTGACAATTTCCGAAGCAAATTTAATCTTTTCTCCCCAATTGATCGATCTTTGGATGACCACTTTTTGTGCCTGCGGCGATCCCGCACCATGCATACACTCGATTATTGGAGTAGAACCGGTCATATTTTCAATAAGGCGTCCCATTTTAATTCTTTGAATAGGATCTACATTTTCACCTGTACGATAGTATTTATGAATATAGGGAGCAATCCTTGGGTTATCCAACTCTTTTTCAGATGGTAGTGTAGCAACAAATCCACCTGCTAAATCTTGTGAAATCTTTGTTACTTCCGGATAATAACGGGCAGTATTTAGTTTAGATGTATTTGCCAGCACTGGATCAACAAAAGCAGTACCACAGCCAGATTTAGAACAATTAAATGAACAGGCAAGGGCTCCACTATACATGGTTTCAACTAAGTGTGCCATTTCTGAAAGCTTCTCCTTCACATGACTGGCCCTTGAGATTCCGTGCATGTCTGTAAGAGAAGCTGTTGCACCTATCAGCACATCAAGATTTCCGGCCTTGCAGGCACCATAATTTTGACGATGGTAGGATGCGAAGCGATCAACAAGTTTTCCGGTATACTTGGTTTCCTTATACATGAATACGCGTTCCCATGGAACAAATACATCTTCAAAAATAATTAGTGCTTCTCCACCGACCACTCCATATTTTGCATTTCCTTGATCAATTTTTCCTTCCCATTTCCGGCTGTCATTAACTTGCCGTCCAAAAACATAGACAATCCCTTCTTCATCGGCTGGAACAGCGAATGAAATGGCGTAATCTGCATCGTTTGGTGTCATCGCAGCTCCCGGCATGACTAAAATTTGATGTGAATTGACGGCACCGGTTTGATGCATTTTTGCACCGCGAACAACAATACCATCTTCTCTTTCTTCTACCACCCTGACATACTGATCAGGGTCTTGTTGTTCTGACGGTCTTTTCGAACGGTCTCCTTTTGGATCTGTCATGGCTCCATCTGTCATATAGTCATTATTTTGTGTATCAATTAAAAATCGTTTAAATCTTTCATGATAATTCGTACCAAGATCTCGGTCCATCTCCCATGTTGTTGAATAGAGAGTAATTAAGCCATCCATTCCAACACATCGTTGAAAACAGGTTCCTGTTATTTGTCCTGCAACCCGAAGCATCATCGCTTTCTTAACGAGATCTTCTTGATTTTGCGGAATATGTGTCCAGCGGTTAATTTTCTTTCCAGTCAGATGGGAGATGGCACTCCCAAGTTCTTCATATTCCTCTTCTGTACCCAGTTTATAGGTGACAGATGCTGCATTAATATGCGGCCTCATCGCCGGATGATCGACTACATTTTCAACCCTTTCTCCCATGAAATAAACTTCCTTCTTTTGATTGCGAAGACTTTCAATATATTCTTCTTGGGTCATCATAATTATTTTCCTCCTCTTCATGTAAAGTTGTAATTTTGTATGAGTAGTAAGTTCTCTCTTATATACTATTAATGAATCTATAAAAAAAGACGATGTATAATATCATCAAACTTTTTTCCAGAAGTGTCATTGCATCAAATCATATTATCTGCCATTTGCGTCTAAGTTTGGACATTATACATCACCAGTGATTTCTTATATATCTATCACTCTAAATTATTTACTTTATGGTGCTTGGATTTTTTCAAGTTCTCGCAGCTCTCTGCGTAATACTTTGCCTGCAGCATTCCTTGGAAGCTCATCAATAAACACAACACTTGTTGGTTTTTTATAACTTGCCAGATGTTTTTGGCAATGCTCGACTATTTCTTCTGCAGTTACTTTCTCGTTGTCTTTTGTTACCACATACGCCTTTGGTGTTTCTACCCATTTTTCATGTGGAACTCCGACAACCGAAACGTCCTCTACCAAAGGATGTTTTCGAATGACCTGCTCAACCTCTGCAGGATAAATATTCTCCCCGCCACTAATAATCATGTCCTTTTTACGATCGACAATAAAAATATACCCTTCCTCATCCTGATAAACTAAGTCACCTGAATGAAACCATCCATTACGCATAGCCTCAGCAGTGGCAGCTGGATTTTTATAATATTCTTTAAACACAGTAGGGCCTTTATAGACAATTTCTCCAACTTCCCCTTGCTGGACATCCTGATCAAAATCATCCACAATGCGAATTTCCACATTTACAGCCGGCAATCCTACGGCACCAATTTTCCTTCTGGTATCGTCCCCTTTTAAAAAGCATGTATTGGAGGACATTTCAGTTTGACCAAAGGCATTTACAATTTCAACAGATGGAAACGCCTTTAATATCCCTTCAATGACAGGGATTGGTGCAATGGATGCACCCCATAAAGCTTTTTTAATTTGTTTAAGATTGTACTGTGATAAATCTTCTTCAATAATTTGCTGCCACTGTGTAGGTACAAAATAACAATGTGTAGCACGGCTGGCTGAGATTAACTCCAGTGTTGGCTTTGGAGCGAATCCCGTACTGGAAGTTAACACATTTGTCCCGCCAACAAAGATAAATGGCAACACACCGTTAAGTCCTCCGATATGGAAAAGGGGCAATCCGGAAAGCCAGACTGAAGAATTAGTTACCTGCATTTCCATTGACCAATTCGTCGTATTCATCCAGAGGTTCTTATGTGTTAGGACGGCACCCTTAGGTCGTCCTGTCGTCCCTGAAGTGTACATGATAAAGGCATCGGATTCATCACTGACATAGACATCAGGCTCCTCAACCTGTTCACATGCGATTATTTCCTCGTAATCTTCAGAATGAGCAGAGGTTTCCCCCTCCATTTGAATGGCATTTCGAACAACCTTACCGGAAACTAAACGATCTGATAACTCTGTAAATTCTTTACCAAAAATGAACACTTCACTGTCTGAATTTGCAAGGATATAGCGTACTTCTTCTTCTATAAGCCGAAAGTTTATGGGTACAGCAACGGCCCCCAGCTTATTACAAGCAAAAAACGATTCTACGACCCGATGGGAATTGTAGGACATGATAGCTACTTTTGTACCCTCTTTTACATTTCTTTTCGATAATGCATTGGCTAGTTGATTAACTCGATTATTTAACCCACGATAAGAGAGTTTTGTTTTTTCGAAAACTAGTGCCAATTTTTCAGGTGTCTTTCTAGCATTACGAGCTAACATTTCCCCTAGATTTAAGGAGCGCCAATTTGCTTTCGAATAGTTACTCATATGTTACGTTCAATCTCCTCTCTCAATCTATTAGTTAAATTACCGCAATTGGACGAATAGGTGACGCGGTTCCGCCTACGATGTTTAATGGGATCATGATAAAGGTAAAATCATAGACCTTTTCTTTAGCCAATTCTTCCAAATTCACCATTTCCATAATAGGTATACCGTTCTCTGCAATTAAATGAATATGGACCGGTGTATCCGGACTTGGCCATACTTCAAATGCTAGTGTGTCTGCTCCTGCCATAAGTACCTTTTTACTTGAAATCCATTTAGCACCATCTACATTTAACCCTGGACAACCATCATGGTGACCTGTATATACTTCATTATTTTCAAAGTGTTGAATCCAGCCTGTACGAACTAATACAATATCATTCTCCTGAATGGTCACACCTTGTTTTTCCGCTGTTTTTTGTAAAAGTTCCGCATCAATTGGTTCATTTGGACCCATGTGTTCAACACCTAAATAGCCCGCAACATCTAATAACACGCCTCTGCAAATAACAGGAGGAATTTCATTTACCCCCCCTTTAGCTAACCCTTTTTGACCATGCTGAACTTCTTTAGCATCAATCCCGCCATAAATTTTCCCATCCTTTGCAATATGACCTAATGCATCCACATGGGTACCCACATGTCCTCCCATTACAATCAAATCGTTAGATGGAGAGCAACATCCACTTTGATAATCTCCATGCATTGCCCACTGAGCAAATAGGAAAGGAGGATGTAACGGGGCATGTGGCATAAAGTTTTTTAATGGCATTCCTAGGTCAAAGACTTTCCCTTCTTTAATTTTTCCAAGAATATCAACCATATTGTTAGTTGCTGTAAACATAAATAAAACCTCCTAGTTTTTTGGAATTAATCTTTATGGACAAATAATCAAAACTTATGCATTTTTTTTAATGGCTGTTTCCAAGAGAACACCGCAATTTGGACAATAGGATTCTTCTAAAAATAAGTCGGCTTCTTTTCTATCTTGAATCTCAATATTTAAACTTTTTAGTCTGCTGGATAAAGGAAATTGATCCACAAGAGCCTTTTCTCTCCAATCTTCATGACTCGTGGAAATTGATTCCTGGCAGCATGCACATTTCAACACATTATCAGCTAAAATTAGGCCAAACTCTGTATGGTTTTTGTCTGAAAAGGATACTTTTTTGCCAATACGGTTTGAAAGTATTTTCCCTCGTAATGCTTCTGTTCCCTGAACATCGACCACATTTGATGATTCAAATAGGACTCCATAAACCGTCTTTGCCGTATCCGCCGTAATAAATCCATCCGTTACATCCTTCGCAACCTTATGGATTTCTCTAAATAAAGGATCACCATAACCGCCTCCACCACCAGTCAATTGACGGAAGACATCATTCTCTGTCAGCTTAATGTTAGTAGCATGGTTTGGCATAATTTCTTCATTGCCAATTTCTTGTAATGAAGGCATCCGATTTTTCTCTTTAATAAACGACTGTGACTTAGCGTTACGATGTACCTTGTATAAATTTGTCGCTCCTGGATATCCGCCAAGGACACCCCGAGTCGGGATTTCTGCCATCGCATTCTCAAGTGTTCCAGATAATTCTTCGGTACCATACGGAACCCAGGCAATGTCAATTCCTTGTCCCCCTCTGTTAAAGCCGTGGCCGCCTGATCCATAATTCAGTGATCTCCAGAGGTACAACATTGGATATAATCCTTCATTAATCTCAACATCCGGAATGGAGTTACCTAACATGACTTCATGACAGGAAATATCTAACCCATCACCAATGGATTGGCCGCCCAAACCGCCGCTTCCACAATCTAAAACAGCAAATGCAGTGTAGTTTCCTGCCTTATCAAGCCCAACCCAGCTATTACCGGGCCAAGAATAATGACTAAGTGCGGCCGTTCTTTCCCTAATAGTCTGATCCTCGCTTCTTTGCAAAGCTTGAACCATTCCTTCCCACAATGCTCTTCCTGCTGCAAGTCCGCCTTCCATATGTCCACATGACACAGGAGCTGGTACTGTAGGATTTACCACTGTTCCCGGCTGACCAAGATCAATTTCAATGGGGCGTAATATCCCGGCATTTATTGGGATATCATAGGCTAAGCCGATCATCATCAGACCATTAACAATGCCAATCATTACCCCGGATCCCGCATTAATAAAGGCATCTAATTGCTGATCAGTATCACTAAAATCAAAATGTAAGGATGAATCATTTACAGTTAACGTACACCCGACCCTCACTAATTTACTATCACCATGACCATCGTACTCAACCCAATCTTCTGTCTGAAAGCTGCCATTCGGTATTTTTGAAATTTTTTCACGCATCATCTTTTCAGAAAGAACTTTGTTTATTTCGCAATATTTGCGGTATTCGTCAATGCCAATTTGGTCTATAAGCTCGGAAACCCGGCGTTGGCTGACATTATTTGCTGCAATTAAACTTTTAATATCATTAACTACTGGTTCTGGTAACCGTACATTACTTCTTATTAAGTTAAATAACTCATAATTATATTTCCCTTCATTCACAATCCTTGTGGGAACAAACCGTAATGCTTCTGAATAAAGATCGCGTGCAACAGGTGCCCAGCCTCCTGGAGACATTCCGCCTATATCTGCAATATGGGCGTTAGAAAATGACCAGCCAATAAATTCGTTATTATGAAACAGTGGACTAATGATTGCTACGTCCCCCTGGTGAAGTGCACCGGCGGTATGTGGATCATTTACGATAAAATGATCCCCTGGTTTAATCGAATCAAGGTCATAGTAGTTTGTAATACTTTTGACACCCTCAACAGATGAACCAATATGTGTGATAACATAACCAGAGAAGGCAATATGTTCATTGTTATCGTCAAAAATGGCTGTACAGAAATCCTGTGCTTCCGTTAAAATGGGAGAACCTGATGTTCTCATTAAGGTTGTAGCCATTTCTCCAACAATATTTACCAAACGCATTTGAACAACCTCTGCTGTCACTGGATCATAGCCTAATTCATTCAAATTGGACGAGGTAATCTTATCCATCGTATTTAACTTCATCGCATTCCCCTCCTAGTTAAGATTTATCTTATTTCCATAACATAATTAAGGTACTCATCCTTAGAAATAGTTGAGTTCTCTGGGACATAAATCGTTGTATCGCCAGCTTCCACAATAGCAGGACCGCAAATTTCATCTCCGACATAGATACCTTGTGAAACAAAAGTAGGTATCTTTCTTGCTTCGTTTATATCTGGAAGAAATACTTCACTAAATTTATGTGGTGTGACTTCACCTTTTACTTTGTTTTGATTACTTTTTATTTTTGGCTTAACCGTTTTACCTACCCCAGTCACCCGGCAATTTAACATAATGACATCTGAGCCTTCCCATGCTGTTCCTTCTCCGTAAAGTCTTTCATACGTTTCCACAAATTTGGCAATAATCTCTTCCTTATCATCGGCCGTAATATTTCCATCTGGTAATGGAATGGTAATTTCAAAAGCTTGTCCGGAAAATTTAAAATCGCCTTCCTTAATGACCTGAATATTCTCTTCGGCAAAACCGTTAGAATGTAATGCATCCTTTGCCTGTTCAACCAATCCATTTAATAAATCATTGATCTCTTCCGTTTCACCCAAATTTACATTCCAGTTTACTGTTTGAGCGAAACTTCTAATATTATCAGACCATAATAAACCATATGCTGAGAACACAGACGAGTTTGCCGGAATAATCACCTTTTTAATCCCAAGATTTTTACAAATCGGCGCAATAAATAGTGGACTTGCACCACCATAGGAGATGACTGTAAAATCACGCGGATCAAATCCTTTTTCAATGGAAACAGATCTTGCGGCATTACTCATGGAGTTAACCACAATTCTATATAGGCCTGATGCTGCTTGATTGACATCCCATCCTAACGGATCAGCTATTTTATTTTTTATCGCTTGAACAGAGGCTTCCTTATTTAATTCCATCTCACCTCCAAGAAATAAGTCAGGGTTAATCATTCCTAGCGCAACGACAACGTCTGTTATCGCAGGATTTTCTCCCCCTTGTCCATAACATGCGGGCCCTGGAAATGATCCTGCACTTTCAGGGCCTACCCTTGGAGCATTCCGTTCATCAATCCAGCAAATGCTTCCCCCGCCGGCACCAATGGCTGTAATATCAACCATACTTAGCCCCGTCATGAAACGATTCAGTTCAGCACGATGGGCCAAACCAAGCTGATTATCTTTAATTAAGGCTGTATCGAAGCTTGTACCTCCCATATCAGCTGTAATGATGTCCTTCAACCCAAGCAGTTTCCCTAGGTTATTTGCCCCTAAAACTCCGCCAACAGGTCCTGAGTTTATCAGATTAATGGCTCGATATTTAGCCTCATCTGAGGATAAAACTCCACCGATTGATTGCATCAATCCTACAGGTACTTGTAAGCCCCTTTCTCTAAGTTCACCTTCCAAAATATCCACGTACTTTTCAACTGCTTGACCGCTAAACGAATTTAATACAGTTGTTACCATTCTTTCATATTCTCTTTCCACTGGATAAATCTCACTAGAAATGGTAATAAATTTATCAGGATACATTTCTTGAACAATAGCCTTTATTTGCTGCTCATGTTGTGGATTCTTAAATGACCAAAGTAAACAAACGGCAAAGGATTCTACTTTTTCTTCTTCAACAAGATATTTTACTCTTTCTTTCACCTGTTCAACATTTAACTCAATCAATACTTTCCCATTAGAATCGACCCGCTCATCTACCTCAACAATCGCACTTCTTTTTACAATTTCCGGTAAACTTGTTTGGGTATGCATATTGTAATCATTTGTTCTAGCCGAACGAGCAATCCTCATCGTGTCCTTAAAACCATTGGTGGTGATAAGTCCAACGATATCCCCTTTTAATTCAGCGATTGCATTCGTGACAATTGTGGTACCGTTTATAAATAACTCTGTTTTACTTAAAATATTTTCTATGTCTGTATTCATTTTCTTAGAAATCTTTTTTAATGCATGTATGATTCCCTCTGTATATTTTCCATGTGTTGTCAGCGCTTTTGCTCTATTTACATTTCCTTCATGATCAGATAAGACGAGGTCAGTAAATGTGCCTCCAATATCAATTCCAACATGATACTTGGTTTCTTTTTCTACTAAAACTTCCATCGTTCTCCTCCTTCATTTCTTATGTAAACTTTTCAATAATGGGTAAAGATAAACAGAAAACATTTTCTGTTTACCCTTTCCCGACTAGATCTCTATAGCATTCTTTAAATCTTCTTTTGGTTCTTTTTTATATTGTTGATGGATCATGATTTCTTTTGATAGGAAGATTAATACAATGGTTGCAAGGAATACGATACCGCCAATTAACCATACTTTACTAAAGGCAGCCGCTCCTTCTGCTGAGTTATTTACCCAGCCACCACTCATACTGACAAGTGCGTAACCGAATGCCACTTGTAAGGCTGAACCGAGTCCGTTTAGTGTTCCTATAACTTCTGGGCGAGCGATGCCAGACCAATAAACATTAATCGTGCCCCAGAAGTACACATTACTAACCGCTGCGAATCCATAGACTAAAAATGCATAAACTAAATAGTTAGGTACAAAAAAGCTTGCGATGATAAATGAAATACCACCGATAGCTGGTCCAATGGCTAATGCAGCCCTCGTATACCCTTTACATAATTTATTTACTACCCAGCCATTCGTGAAACCGAGTGCCATTGGTATGGCGTACATCAATGAAATAATGACCCCCGCAGTAGAAGGTGACACATGGAATCCATTAATTAATCCAGTCGATCCCCATGTTGTCGCTAACCAGTTAGGGGTGGTTGCCAAACCAGCGGCAATTGCCATAAAATACACGCTAGGATTCTTTAAGACTTCTTTAAAATAGCTCCACTTAAATTTATCCGCCTGTAATTCTAATTGATCGCTGTCTCCATAAATGAACTTCAACTCTTCCTTTGAGATTCCTCGTTTTTCTTCTGGACGATCCTTAACCACTAGGGCAAAAAATAGGAGGATAGGAATTCCCAATATCGTTACGGTTAAAAATGAAATTTTCCAGCTTAAAATGCCAGCGATTGTAAGTCCGATCGGGCCAGCTAATGCAAATGCCGCCATTGTTGAACTGAACCAAAGAGCAGTGAACCTTACTCGCTCATGTGCTGGAAACCACAGTGCTAATATACGATTACACGGTGCCCACAAGAGTCCGAAAAACATACCAAAAATGAAATTTCGCCACCAAATTTGGGTAAAATCAACTACAAATATGGTCGACGCACTAATGATTGTACAACCAATTAAGCAGGTAATTAATAACCGTTTAGCACCAATTCTATCTGCTAAAATTCCTGCAATAAATAAAAATGGAAAATATCCGAGTAAATAGGCAGAGGATACTGATGCGATCTCAGTGGTTGATAAGGCAAATTCCTTCCCCCAATACGGTGTCAATGTTCCAAAAATTGCTTCATCAAGCCATACAACAAAATTTGTAAGAATCACTGCAAGGAAAACAGTATGTCGTTTCCCCCATCCCTTCATTTGGATGCTACTTCCAGCGATTGTTTCCATTTCATCCCTCTTTTCAATTCAATTAATTTTTTGTTAAAAAGATCTACACCCTTCCTTTTCTGCACCACCCCCTTTAATTGACTCGTTTCAAAAATGATTGGTCATCATTTTTTCTTTTTTTGGTAAACGCTTTCAAACAAATAAAGTTTTATTTAATTTCTTTTGACTCAAACTTCCTAACCTTCTATAAAGATTCACATAATTATTATGCAATATTTATGCCAACATAATTTTTCTTAATTTTCAATACTTTCGTAAAAATATGACGCTACTTTCTTACTATCGATAAGAATTTTACTAGGAAATTCTTATTTTTGATTCCGTGAATACAAAATAAAAATCCACCGGTGATGATAACCAAGTG
Source organism: Neobacillus bataviensis LMG 21833 (assembly GCF_000307875.1). Classification (GTDB taxonomy): domain Bacteria; phylum Bacillota; class Bacilli; order Bacillales; family Cytobacillaceae; genus Neobacillus; species Neobacillus bataviensis. The sequence continues at coordinate 194,826 of NZ_AJLS01000035.1, read as the reverse complement.
GATCCTTTAAAGTGAAATTCTTTTTTATTGATCTTGATATTTCGATTTCATTTTATTGTTATTTGATTAATTCCTTTATATTTAATTGATACTCACTTGCCCAGCGATATAAAGTACTAGAAGAAACACCTAGTTTATTAGCAGCCTCTGAAACACTTTTACTATTTTTAAGTGTTATAATCATGGTATCCTTTTTCGTATCATTAGCTACTGATTGATACAGACTTTCTCCATTCGTTTTATCCTCAAACTGCAACTTAATATAGTCCGGTAAATATTCTTCTGTAACAATGGGGTCGTCACAGAATATCTCAATTTGTTCCATCACATTTTTCATTTCTCTAAGATTCCCTGGCCAATCATACTCATAAAAACATTTTAAAACACCTGTACTTAATGTTTTTGTCGGCAGAAAGTGTTTCACAAATAATTCAATATCCTGTTTCCGTTTATGTAAAGGTGGTATGTTAATAGAAATTACATTCAATCGATAATATAAATCTAAACGAAATTTATTTTCTTTAACTAAAGAGAACAGATCTTTATTCGTCGCAGCAATGATTCTAATATCAATTGGTTTTGTAAAATTTGATCCCACCGGCGTTACTTCCTTTTCCTCTAAAACACGCAATAAATGTGCTTGTAATTCTAAAGGCATATCTCCGATTTCATCAAGAAAAATAGTTCCTCCATTTGCTACCTCAAACTTCCCTTTCTTTCCGCCCTTCACTGCGTTGGTGAAGGCTCCGTCAACATATCCGAACAGCTCACTAGCAATTAAATCCTTAGGAATGGCAGCACTGTTGATTGCGATAAATGGCTTTGTTTGTCTGGTGCTTTCATTGTGAATCGCCTGGGCAAAAAGCTCCTTTCCTGTTCCGCTTTCACCAATGATTAATACGCTCTTATCTGTACTAGCGGCTCTAGAAGCTAGCTTAATCGCACGTTTAAAGCCTGGGTCGTCTCCAACTAGAGATGAAAAGGTATACTTAGCAGATAACTTTATCATTTCCTTATTTTTTTTCTTCTTTAAAATGATAATATTACCTAAGTGTTCTCCCTCAACCATGATTCTTCTAGATGTTAATAATATTTTATACATCTCTTCATTGTGTAATTGGAATTCATCCTGTAATATTACTTCATTTCTCGTAATTGCCTTTTCTAAGTATTTAGAAAGCGGCTGCAAATGCTCAATATCAGTTAATTTCCATTTGACATGATCCATTAAAGGTATTTTTAACATGTGAGAAGCAATTTTATTTATACGGATCATCTCACCTAATCGATTTACAATGATGATTCCATCTGAAATAGAGTCAATTGCAGCACTAAAGTAATTGTTGAGAAGATACGTTTCTTTTTTTATCCCTTTTTGTTCAATTAACTTAACAATCGTGTCAGCAGCTGTTTTTACTAGTCCCAGTGAATGAGAATGTGCCGAACGTACATATCCTATTAATGTAATGACTCCTATCATTTCGTTTGTAAAAGGGTCTTTGATCGGTGCACTTGAGCAGTGGGAGGTATGCCAGGTTATACTATAATGTTCTGCACCTACTACATGAACTGCTTTTCCTTGTGCCATTGCTAAACCGATTGAGTTCGTTCCAATCCACGCTTCACTCATATTGACCCCAACTGTAAAGTTAACATGCGCTGCATTGATCGCAATTTCACTGTCACCACAAAGGTCTAACACGACTCCATCTTTATCTGAAAAAGCAATGAGGCTGTCTGTCCCCTTTACTATATCAAATAGATCATCCATAAATGGCCGAATTAACGCTAAAATTTCCTTGTTTTCTTCTTGTTTTTTTCTTAGTACCTTTGGAGAACATATAGGAGCCTGAACCAAATTAGGGTTTATTCCATACTTTTGGGAACGCCTCCAGGAAGTAGAAATAACGGGACGAGTATCATCAGAAACCACTCCCAGCTTAAAGTAATTGGTCCAAGCTTTTTTTAATATTTTTTCCCGATCAGACATTTCAAAAGATCGAACACGCGCTTTATAGGCATATATATTTTCCATCCCAATCACTCTCCAAACCAATAGTTCTGAATATTAAAGAATGACAAATTATTAGCCTACTTATATCAGATATTCGCCATAGATATCCATAATTTGGGAAATACTCTTTTTTTACAACATTTCTTGTTAAAATTCAATCATTACTTTTACCGACTTGTGTGGTTTCATCTGTGTTTCAAAGGCTTCCTTCACATGATCAAGAGTAAACACATGGGTAATTAAATCGTTTGTCATTACTTTCTTATTTTTTAACAATTCAATTGACTTGTTAAAATCTCCTCCTAAGCAGCCTAAAATCCTTGGTGACTTATGAACAATCTTTGTTGTATCCAAGGAAGCTTTTTTTTCAGGAAGACCAACAAATGCAATGGTTCCACCGCTTCTGACCAGCTCGAATGACTGTTCTACTGCAGAAGGGGCTCCGGCGGCATCTACTACGATATCTGCCATCGCCCCTTCATTAAAATGATAAGGCCCAATCCCCACTAATGCTTTGACTCTCTCCATAACATTTTCTTTGGCCGCATTAATTACGTGGTCCGCACCTAATTTTTTCGCAAAGGCTAATCGCTGCTCAGATACTTCAGTAACGACCACTTTGTCCACTCCGTACTCTTTAAAAATTTGCATAATGGCATTTCCGATTAATCCTGCACCCATTATGACGATCTTATCCTCCATTTTAGGCTGGCAAAGAGCGACAGAATGGGCAGCAACTGAGACAGGCTCAATCGTTGCTGCTGTAAATTTATCCAATTCATTCGGAACAGTAAAGAAGGAAATGTTTTTCTTGACATTTGGGATGACTATATATTCAGCGAATGCACCTGGAAGTCCATAACCAGTTGAGGCTTTAAACAAATTCGGGCATAGAATATATTGCTTATTTTTACACCAATAACAGGAACCGCAAAATTCGGAATAAAAACCAGTCCCTTTTTCACCTACCCGAATCTCTTTTACGTCCCTTCCCACCTTGACAACTTCCCCGGAAAATTCATGGCCCATAATTTGTCCCTTTTTTATATACAATCCTGTCCCATAACTATGAACATCCGACCCACAAATACCACAAGCATCCACTTTTAATAAAATATCCCTGGCACCAACCTCTGGAATATCAATGGTTTCAACCCTTAAATCACGCGGCCCATGGTATACAGCTGCTTTCATCGTTCCCATTTCAAACACTCCTCTATAGAAAACTGTAAGAGAAATCTCTTACAGTAAATCGTCTGCGGTTAAATTTTCCAAAGTATTTTTTACTTCATTAGTAAACTGTGCTCCAGTAACTCCGTCAATATAACGGTGGTCATAGCAAATTGAAAGTGTCATGATTGGTGCTACAACGATTTCATTATTCTCATCCACTACTGGAGTCTTTCGAATCGCTCCTGCAAAAACCAAGGTAGACTGCGGGGTATTGATAATTGGTGTGCCCGTTTCAATCCCTAAGCTCCCAAGATTGGAAACTGTAATCGTTCCATTTGAATAATCATCGAATGTCAATTGATTTTGTTCAGCTCTTTGAGCTAAATCTTTGACTTCCTCAGAAATATCAGTAACTGACTTATTTTCAACATTTTTAATAACCGGTACCACTAAACCATGTTTGCTATTAACAGCTACAGAGATGTTTACCTCATCAAAAACCAAAATCTGATTTTCTTCTAACCTGCTATTTACGATTGGTGTTACCTTTACAGCATTGCCGACAGCCTTCACAATCATATCATTCAGGGAAATACCACTAAGTGTCTTTTTTACATTTAAAGCCTTTTCCATATTGACGGAAACCATTTGTGTAAACTGTGGAACGTTTCTCCAGCTATCCAACATATTTTCAGACATTGCTCGTTGAATATTATTCAAGGTAATTTTTTCTTTAATAGCAATAGAAGAATTGGAATTTGCAGAACTAGCAGACTTTCGAACATCATCTTCCGTAATTAGTCCATTTTTTCCTGTACCTGTGACATCATCGATTGCTACGCCTAATTCTTTCGCCAATTTTCGAGCCCTTGGTGAAATACTTCCTTTTTGGCTTTCATTTTGTACTTGTGGTTTTTTTTCATCCATCGTTGATTCAATTTGTTCAAGTGTGGCAGCAGTCTCTTCAATTAAGGATGTACTTTCTGTATATCGAGACAAATCAACTTCCTCATCTTCATTAGCAATAATCGCAATGACCGTGTTAATTGGCACTTCCTCACCAGCAGGAACAATTATTTTTTTCAGGACTCCAGATGTTTGCGCTTCAATTTCCAAAGTTGATTTTTCTGTTTCCAATTCAAATAAATAATCACCTTTTTCGATTGTATCTCCTTCATCAATAATCCAATTTGATACTGTTCCATTCTGCATGGTTACACCTAAGCGTGGCATTTTCACCTCGTTCATTTCTTCCACTCCTGTCCGAATAAATTTTTAGGATGTTCCTACCCTTATAAGGGTAGGAACAAGAATTTTGCTTTCTAGTATTCCATTAACTCCTTAACGGTTTCTACTATTTGTTGTTCACTTGGGCGATAAAACTGCTCCAAGTATATACTTTGGGCAATAGGTACATCCGGGCTTCCCAGTCTCTTTACCGGTGCTTGAAGATCAAAAAGTGCTTCCTCTGAAATCCGTGCAGCGATTTCTGCACCCGATCCACCCGTTTTTGGTTCTTCATGGACAATCAGAACTCGACCCGTTTTACGGACAGAATTTAAAATGGTGTCCATATCAAGTGGAGCTAGAGTACGAGGGTCAATGACTTCTACCTCAACCCCTTGTGCGGATAAGGTTTTCGCTGCATTTAATGCCGTATGCACTTGGAGTGCGGTTGCAATAATCGTTACATCCGTACCTTCTCGTTTTACATCCGCCTTACCAAATGGAATTAAATATTCTTCTGCAGGCACTTCACCTTTTAAATCATATAAAACTTTATGTTCAAAGAAGAGAACAGCATTATTGTCTCGAATCGCTGTTTTCAACAAACCTTTTGCATCATATGGGGTGGAAGGAACAACGATTTGTAAGCCGGGTGCATGCATAAAAATGGCCTGCGGACTTTGAGAATGTTCCGGCCCTGCCCCGCCGGCAATCCCTATTGGCAGGCGCAATGTGACGGGAATTTCCATTTGACCTCCGTGCATATAACGCCATTTCCCTAATTTATGGAACACTTCATCAAACGCTATTCCAACAAAATCACCGAATTGCAGCTCCGGAATTGGCCTAATCCCTCCAGTAATTGCCATTCCTAATGCAGCAGCAACAATGGTTGTTTCCGCTATCGGTGTATCAAATACTCTATCGCCAAACTTTTTATGCAGTCCCTTTGTTGCACCAAAAACACCGCCAAATTTGCCGACATCTTCACCAAAAAGTACCGTACTTGGGTCACGTTCCATTTCTTCCGATAATGCTTCGATAATGGCTTGACGCATTGTTAATGTTTTCACCTTAACTCCGGTCTCTGATAATGTTTTCATACTCTACTCCCCCTTAAGCAAATAATCCTTCAAAAATTCTTTCTGGGTCTGGCAGCGGTGAATCCTCGGCTTTTTTGATTGCTGCTATAATTTCTGAATCTATTTGATTATCTAAATGAGCTAGCTCATCCTCAGTAAAAATTCCCTCATCAATTAATCTAGTCTTATAATTTTTAATTGGATCTCTTTTCTCTTTCCATTCCTTTAACACTTCTGCAGGAACATAATCATATGGATCACCTTCAAAGTGCCCGCGGTGGCGGAATGTTTTTGCTTCAATAAATGTTGGCCCTTCACCTCTTTTTGCTCTTTCCACGGCTTCTTTTACTACTTCATGCATGAGCAAAACGTCATTTCCATCTACCACACAGTTAGGAATTCCATAACCTTCAGCCCAGTCGGCAATATGCTCTTTAACAGAATGAGTTTCGGAAATATGACTTGAGATTGCATACTCATTGTTTTCACAAATGTAAATTAACGGTAATTTATAGAGTCCTGCCCAATTCAATGATCCATGTAAAGGTTCCCTTGATGCAGCACCATCACCAAAATAAACAAGTGTTACTTGGTCTGTTCCTTTAAATTTTGCAGAATAAGCAGTACCAACACTAATTCCAAGTTGGGAACCAATCGTTCCTGCTTGACCTAATACTCCCCTAGCGGGATCTGCACTATGGACAATTCCGGCACCTAATCCTTTTGTCGTTCCTTCTACTCTCCCCAAAAAGTCGCCATATAGTTTTGATAGAGGAACCCCTTTGGCAATTTTTTGGTTACAGCCGCGGTGATTATAATAAATATAATCCTCATCACGTAGATTACGGGAAATCGAGCCTGCTGAAACTCCTTCTGATCCAATACCGGAGTGATAGAATCCCGAAACCTTACCATCTTGCATTAACTGAATTAAATTTTCATCGAATTTTCTAATTTTCACCATCACTTCGTAAAAATGAAGTAGATCATCTTTACTATAATCCTGTAAATTTATTTCTTTTTCATAGATTTTGGCCATGAAATTCACTCCTTTGAATAAGTTTTTAGTTCTATAATAAACACAATTTTCTGAATCAAATGGATAGGAGACTACTATTTAATCACATAGGACAAAGGAACATTTGCATTGCTTTGTGTGTTAAGCAACACTCCATCCACCGTCAACAGGCATGATTAAACCGGTAATATAACTGGATTCATCCGATGATAAAAACAATGCTGCATGGGCTATTTCCTCAGGCTTACCCACTCTGCGAAGCGGATTGGTTGCATAACTTTTTGCGATTTTCTCATTATCTAATACCTCTGCAATCATCGGGGTATCGATTGCTCCCGGACAAATACAATTCACTCTAATATTATGTTTCCCGTAATCTACTGCCATGACTCTTGTTAATGCAACAACCCCGCCTTTAGACGCCGTATAGGCATCAGCACCCGTAACACCTAAAACCCCATTTAAAGATGAATTATTAACGATGCTGCCGCTTTCTTGTTTAATCATAATAGGTAACACATATTTAGACATCAGGTATACTCCATTAAGATTTATTGACAAAATTTGATTCCAATCCCCCAAAGGTGTTTCTAGTAATGGAGCCATTTTATATCTGGAGCGGGACGAAAAACCAATGCCTGCATTATTAAATAATATATCAATACGTCCAAATCTTTCGACCACCTGGTCAATAACCGAACGTACATTTTCTTCATTTGAAATATCTGTTTTCATAAATACAGCTGTATATCCAGCATTGACCAATTCCTGCTCGACCTGTTTCCCATTCTCTTCGTTCCATTCGGCAATGACAACACTTGCACCTTCACTGGCAAATAGTTTTGCAGAAGCTTTCCCTTGTCCACTGCCAGCCCCTGTAATAATGGCTACCTTGTCTTTTAATCTCATTAACTTCTCACCTCTTATTTCTTAATCATTCGGATCACTCTTTTAGAAATAGGCTTTAATATTAGGCAGAAGATTATACGTTTTTTCAAATTCTAGAGTTGTCGTTTCACCATGGCCCGGATAAATGATGATATTGCTAGGGAGACTGTATAATCTGGTTTTTATTGATTCCTTAATAAGTTCCCGATCCCCATACGGAAGATTAGTTGGTCCTACAATTCCAGCTAATAAAGTATCCCCTGTAAACAAATAGTCATTATCTAAGAGGTAACATGTACTCCCTGGTGAATGTCCAGGAGTGTGTATCGCTTTAATGCAAACTGAGCCGCATTGAATCAATTCATCCCCATTTAATAAAATGTCCGGCCACTCACAAACAATCGGCGTATTCATTTGAACGGAATGATTTAAGTCTGGATTTAACAACCATTCTGCCTCGGAATGATGGACAATGACTGAAGCATCTGTGTAATCTTTTAGTAAATTCAAGCCAGCAATATGATCATAATGACTATGGGTTAATAGAATATAATCTACTTTTCTTTTTCCAATATATCGAATTAATTCATAGGGATTTTCACCCGGATCAATGATGATACAAAAAGATTTCTCATCTGTAATAACGTAACTATTTGTTTTCAGTTTTCCTAAAGTAAATTGTTGTATTTTCAAAGATTCCATCAGGTGCTCCTTCCCATTGGCAAGTCAAATAAAGAAATAAGGTAAGCGTTTTCAGTGGGAAGTTTCATTACCTTGTAAAGCTTACATAAGCCCCCCTTTCAGTTATCCACGAAACCAGTAAGATAAGTAATTCCTATCACCACTTATTAATAAAATATGCAATTTTCATGCCAAAGTAAAAATTGCTATTCCATCAAATTTCGTTTGCTAATAAACATATCATTTTATCAATAATGGGAATTTTTTTGCGAGTTTTTTTATTCATGCAAAAAATATGAAATATTAATTAGTTATTTCTCCATACGGAGTTACATCATTTACTTGCAATTATTGTGCAAGCCATCCACCATCAATATAAATGGTTTGACCTGTTATAAAACTGCCGGCATCAGAGGCTAACAAAATAATCGCACCCTCTATTTCATCTGGATTTCCTAATCTTTTCATTGGTGTTTTGCTAATTATTTTTTCACGTACTTTCACGTTGCTTAATTCCTTTTGATTCATTTCCGTCTCGATATATGCCGGACCAATTGCATTTACTTGAATACCAAATCTAGCCCACTCTAAGGCTAGTGATCTTGTTAAATTAATAACAGCTGCCTTGCTGGCGGTATAAGCACTTATTCCAATATCGCCTACCGCCCCAACTACAGAGGAAACATTAATAATTTTTCCATGCCCCTGCTTTTGCATCGTTTTTGCAACTGTTTGAGAGCAAAAGAATAACGATTTTACATTTAAATCCATTACCTGATCCCATTCTTCTTCTGTTACATCAAAAGCATATTTTGTTTGAGAGGTTCCCGCATTATTTACCAAAATATCAATTGTTCCAAATTCAGAAACGATAGTCTCAACCATTTCACTTATTGATGAGATCTTTGTTAGGTCTGTCGAAAACCCTATTGCTTTCCTGTCCAATTTCTCAATTTCAGCGACTACTTGTTGGTTTCTTTCCACATCTCTTCCCACTATTACGACATTGGCCCCTCTTTTAGCTAATGCCAGAGAAATTGTTTTTCCTAATCCTCTATTTCCGCCTGTAACAATCGCTGTCTTATTTAATAAACTAAATTTATCCACCATTTTTCTATTCCTCACTCCTCTTTTTAAGTATCATTAATATTTTTTGCAATTTTCATGCCAAAATTATTATGTTGCTCTACTGAGAAAAAGAAATAATACTGGTATTATACACTTATCGAATAAGCACTAGCTTACACCCAAATAATCAATGGCCAGTGCCATAAAATAACGGATAGATTCTATGAATTTATCAATTTCTATATATTCATCTGGCTGGTGTGCAAGTTTTGGATTTCCAGGGCCAACTATAATCGTCGGAATTTGCAAATGAGGGCAATAAACGGATGCGTCCGTATAATAATTAACACCTGAAGGAATTAGCTCTGTGTTAAAATGGTTCTTAGCAGTATTAACAGCAAGTTTCACAAAATCATCTGATTCATTGGTACCTACCGATTCCATACTATTTATGACCTTTATTTGATAAGTGGATTGTGACCGTACGGAGCTTTCTTGGATCATATTTTCAATATCTTTTAAAATTTTATCTTTATCCTGGCCTGGAATGGTTCGGATGTCTAAAGTCAATTTACATTGATCCGGTACAACATTTGTTTTTACACCGCCTTCTATTGTCCCAATATTAATCGTTGGATGACCTAATAAGGTGTGTGGCGTGTAATCAAATTGATAGGTTTGGAGAGTATTTATAAACTCATTCATCGTTAAAATCGCATTAATACCCTGGTCTGGCATTGAACCGTGAGCTGTTTTTCCATTTGTAGTAATTTCTAGCCATAAACAGCCCTTATGTGCAGTGAATAGTTGGTTTTCACTAGGTTCCGAAATAACCAAAGCTGTTGCTTTGTCTATTTGCCCCTTTTCGACGACTTTTTTTGCCCCATATCCATCAACCTCTTCACCTGCGGTCCCGACAAACTGTACCTTTCCCTTTAGTTTCACTCCGGCATGTTCTAAATATTTCAGAGCAAGGATCATGGCAGCGACACCGCCTTTCATGTCGGTCGTTCCCCGCCCATATACTTTATTGCCTACTACCTTCCCTGAAAAAGGATCATGTTCCCATTCGACCTTCCCCGTTGGCACGGTATCTAAATGACCGCTGTAAACTAAATACTTTTCATCTGATGCAACATTTGGATAGGTAACAAATATATTAGCTCGATTGTTACCAAGATCATCTAATTCAACGTGAAGATTGGATGATGCTAAATAAGTCTTGATCACCTCAGCCACCCTTTTTTCATTTCCGGGTTGATTCACACTGTTCACTTGAATGAGTGATTGTAAAAATTGAATGGCCTCTTTTTCATTAATCGTTTCAAAAATAGAGTGCAAAACCTGCATGTTAAATCCCACCTTTTTTAATATATAATCTGAAGCTGCCTATGTCTTATTTTAATGACATAGACAGCTTCAATGGTTACCTAATTTTTCCTTGAACGCGCACAAAGCCATTGATCTAAGATACCGGATAATTTTCCTGATATCGCTAAAGAGACGTGACCTGCCTCCACTAGTTGATAGGTTTTATCTTTACTTGAAACTAAATCCATCAATGGCAGGCTTTGCTCTTCAGGTATAAGGTTATCGTTCTTCGAGCTGACCACCATTAGGTTTGCCTGAATATTTCTTAAATCTGCTTTTACGCCGCGAATGGTGAATTCCCCTTTTACAAGTTTATTTTCTTTAAAAAGGTCATTATTTATTTGTTGTAAAGCGCCACCTGTTAATGGCACATGGCCTTTTGTCCAATTGTTCATACGACGCCATTTTTCCACAAACCGCTTGTCATTCGCACGGGTTAAAAGTGTTACATATGGACTGTTATAAACTGGTGAAGTGACAGACCTAAACATGGCCTCAACGTAACTGGGTGGAATGATTCCGTAAACACCTACGAAACGTTCTATATTAAAGGCACCTTCTTTTATTCCATTCGCCAATTTGTCCGGAATGGCAGCCACGCTAAAATCAATAGGAACCGTCGCGACAACAAGATTCTTAATTGGTTCATCGGCAATTGAAGCATACATCGCTGCTAGTGTACCGCCAAGGCAATATCCGACCACCGACACCTCATCGGCAGCCGAATGCCGTAATACACGTTGAACACTTTTTTTAATATAGTCGACAATATAATCTTCAAGATTAATATCTTTATCCTCGTATCCAGCAATTCCCCAATCTAATAAATACACATCATACCCACTGTTTACTAATCCCTCAATGACACTGGAACCTGGTGCAAAATCTAAAATATTGGGCCGATTAAATAGGGAATAAACAAAAAATATTGGTACATCATATTTCCTTTCAACAGCAGAATAATGCCATAATGTTGCCTTATTTTTTTTCCAAATTAATTGTCTTGGGGTAAGCTCCGTACTAAGTTCTGGCCCATTAATGGTTTTGAAAAATTCATTCCAACGCGTCAACTCTTTTTCAAAATCAAAAGAGGTTTTCATTTCAGTATCTGTGGTCAATCCTGCTCCTCCTCCGACTACTTAGCTGCAGCTGCCAGTTCAAATTCCCGTTCGTGTTTCTTATGTTTGCCTAGATTTTCATCTACCTGCCTTTTAAGAGCGGCAATCTCCTCTTTTAAGTCAAAATTTTGTGCTAACTCACTTTTTATTTCTTGGATTTCAGAATATAACTCGCTTACTTTTTCTAATTCCTTTTTGTATTTCACTTGCTCCGTTCTAAGTTGTTTGGTTAGCTTACTAATCTCACGTGAAACCTCTACAAGGCTATAAATCTCTTTATTTGAGGTATCCATCGAAGCTTGTAAATTCCAGATTTGTTCTTCCAGTGTATCAAGCTTTTCTTCCGTTTGAATCGATAATTTCGCTACATTAGCCACATCGTTTTTAGTAGGTAAATTTAACTGATTGGCAAATAATTCATGACCTTTTTTAAACATTTCCAAGTAACGTGATTGAATATCTGAACTCACTTTTGAAAATTCAACAAATTCACGATTGTTTGTCCATGAGTGAATCATTTCATTTGCTTGCTTTTCCCATAGATCATTAAACTTTTTAAATGGTTCATATGGATCAAAAGTACGTTGATCTGCCATGTTAATCCCCCTGCTGATTGAATTTCGATTTTAAATAATTGCTCTGAACGTTATATATTTGGTGAAAAGGAAAGAAAATATTTTTCACTTGCTTAGTCATTAATTCCAATAATACACTTTGGTTTTCCCGAATAATGGAAGCTGTTTCCTTTACATTTTTCACAAACAGAATTCGATTGTTTCGTCTAAATTCAACATATTGCTCTAATGCACGGACAAGCTTATCTACTTGATCACTATTATCTAGATTATTAAAGGGAGTAAATGTAATTTCTGCTGTTTTGTTTTGAATATCATCAAGTTGTTGGTTTATTTCTTCGTATGATTTTGTTGGGAATAAGTTTTTCAAAGCTGTCGTTGTTGTCAGAAGCTCTTCTCGAGATGCTTTTTCCCACTCACGAACTTTTTCCAAAAAATTTTCCCTAAGTTCTTTGCTATTTTTTTGATTTCGTTTCACATTTTCTGCAAAATTGTTTGTAAATTGAAGGAGTATGTCCTCGTGAAATTGTGCTTGTTGAACCCAAGAATCGACTTGTTGAAAGGTTTGATCCCATAAAAGTTCTAAATAGGTTTCATTTTTTTGGATTTGTTTTATTTCTGCCATTGTTTGTATACCTCCATGTTTATTAACGAATCCCTTACGTAAGGAACTTCGTCCTAAATTGATCAATCTCATTACATATCGTAATATTTCTTAGAAAAACCTAACTAATTGATTTCTCATTGTTAATCAATTTTACACTTACATTATTTGCCTTATTTTCCTTCAAAATGATGGCACAAACTGCCGCTACTGCCGAAACGATGGCAAAGAAGATGAAAACTCTGCTAAAATCTTGTGCTCCATTTGCCCCTACTTTTACTAAATAGCCTGCAACTAGAGGAGAAACAAATGCACCCATTTGACCAATTCCATTCGCTAATCCTGTTGCACTTCCAACAACTTCCTTTGGATATAATTTAGGCAGATAAGCATAAATGGAGCCAAAGTTTAAGTTAACAAAGAAACCAACAAGCAATAGGAGTGTAAGTAATAGACCCGTATTACCTTTTTCAACTGCACCAAGCATCCATAGCACAGGAATACTGCATATATAACCAATCAAAGCAACAGGCTTCATTCGATGAAGAACGTTATCCATCAACCATCCCCCGAGCATCATAGCGAAGAAAGCAACGATATATGGTGCAGATGCGAACAAGCCCATTTCCTTAAGATTTAACCCATGCTGTGTAACCAAAAAGGAAGTTAACCAGGTCGTTGTTCCCCAATAAACAGCTAATTGGCAAAATAGACACAAGGTAAAAACATAAAAATTAACATCCTTCATGAAAACCCCGTAGCTTTTTCTTTTCTCTTCTTTCGAAAGCTTTCTAACAGAAGAATCGTTATCCCCATCAATATCCTGATCCTTGCTCAATTTTCCTTTCGCAATCATTTCTTTTGGAGAATCTGCTATAAAACGCCATAGTAAGAAAATCCCAATCGCTCCCGGTATAGCAAGAACATAGAAAACCGGTCTCCAATTACCACTGAAAAAATAAATAGAGATACTTGTAACGATAACCGGCACGATTGCCGGGGCAACCGCCCATGATGTTGCGAAAAACGAAACGGCCCTTCCTCTTTCTTTATGAGGGAACCAGTTATTTATTGCCCGAATGGCCGGGGCAAAATGGTGTCCTTCTCCAAGCCCTAATCCGATTCGAAGTGCCAAAAACTGTCCGAAGGTTTTCACCATTCCCGTTACAGCGGTAACAAAGGTAAAGACTGTAATGGCAACATACATAACCTTCTTGGCACCAAATTTATCAGCCAGGAAACCAGCGCTAATTTGCGCGGCGGCATAGGCAAAGAAAAACACAGATGCTAGCTGCCCTACTTCCACAGGGGTTAAGTTTAAATCCTTCTGTATGAATGGCAGGAAGGTTAAGACCGCCATCCGATCAAAATAATTAATAATATAGACTAACCAAAGAATAACTAAAACAGCATATCGGTAGCCCCATGCCTTTTTCACAATTGTAGACATTGCATCTCTTCCTCTCTTTTATAAAAAATTAGTTGTTCTGTAAATTCTTCAGCTCATTCTTTATTATTTTCCCCGCCGCATTACGAGGCAGTTCGGATATAAATTCTACTAGTTTCGGAACTTTATAATTTGCTAATCTTTCTGCAACAAAGTCTCTTATTTCTTGGCTCTCAATGGTTGCGTTGGCCTTTGGGACAATCACCGCTTTGACAATTTCCCCAAAGAGAGGATCTGGAACTCCTACGACGGCCACTTCTAATACCTTTGGATGATTATAAAGAACATTCTCGACCTCAATTGAAAATATCTTTTCACCGCCACGATTAATTAAGTCTTTTTTTCGATCGACAATATAAACAAAACCATCTTCATCTATTTTTGCTAAGTCGCCGGAGCGCCAAAATTCATTATGAAATGACGTTTGGTTGGCAACCTCATTGTTCCAATAACCTTCAACGATCATGGGTCCTTTAATTAATAATTCACCCACTTCACCAGGTTTACATGGTTCATCCAAATCATTTACAACTCTCATTTCACCAACAGGAACAGAGAGTCCAACGGAAGCTACCTTTGACTCATTAAAGTTTTGCGGCATAATGGTTGCAGGAGAGGAGGTCTCAGTAGCTCCATATGCATTATGCAAGAACGAATTCGGAAAATACTTTTTCAATTTATAAATCGTTTCCGATGACATCGGAGCACCGCCGTATGCGATACAATTTACTTTTGAATAGCTGTATAATGAGAAATCTGAATGTGCCATCATCATAATGTAGATGGTTGGAACATTAAACAAAAAGGATACATTTTCTTCCACTGTTAATCGGATGTATTCTTCTGTCTTATACCTCCTCATAATAACGGATGTCCCCCCCACCTTAACCATGTGAAAAAGCTGGCCAATTAAGCCTGTAACATGAAAGAGAGGAACAGCGATTAAGGTTCTAGATTCGTCATTTGTCTTTAACACGTATTCATAATTGATTGCACTGTGAATCGCTCCTAAATGACTGCCAACCGCCCCTTTTGGAAGTCCAGTTGTTCCAGATGTATACATAATAAATAATGGATCTTCTTCCGTTACATGAACATCCGCAACTGAAGATGGTTGTTCTAAGATTTCAAAAGGCAAATAATCTTTTCTGTTTGGTGTTTTATTCCCCACTAAGAAAAAGTATTGAACATTTAAGATGGAATCAAGATCTCTCATGCTTTCGACCTTCTCTAAAAATTCATCATCCACAACCAAGATCTTGGTGCCAGATTGTTGAATCATAAATGAAAGTTCATTTTCTCTTAGTCTAGTATTTAAAGGCACCACAATCGCCCCTAATTTAGCACAAGCAAAAACGAGTAGACAAAATTCAATACTATTTCCTAATAAAAGTGCAACACGATCTCCCTTTTTTACACACAGGGAGTTCTGTAAATTACCGGCAATCTGCTCCACTTTTTCGTGCATATCTTTATACGTTAAGCGACTTCCATTCATCACAAGCGCCTCATGTGATGAATACTTTTGGGCAGTCTCTTTCAACATCGCGGGCAGGTTCTCAGGCCGATTCTCGAAGACTTTTACTTCACGATTAAAGTGGACTTCATTGATGATATTCATTCATTAACCTCCTAATCATTCCCTTAACGAGCAGTACAGCCGCCATCAACATTTAATATTTGGCCAGTAACATATGCTGATGTATCAGAGGCAAAGAAAACTACCGGTCCCACAAGATCCGATGTTTCTCCAATTCTTTTGATCATGCTGGCATTGATTATTTTCTCAGCCCGTTCAGGATTAGATAACCAATCATTGGTCATTGGTGTTTTTATGTAACCTGGTCCAATAGCATTAACGGTGATATTATAGGGGGCTAACTCTTCAGCCCAAACTTTTGTTACTTGGTTAATGCCTCCTTTACTAGCCGCATAGGATGTCTGGAATGGCATTCCAATTGTTCCTAAAATGGATGAGATGTTGATGATCTTTCCATAATTTTGTTTGATCATTTGTTTGGCACAAGCTTGTCCCACTAGAAAAAGTCCTTTTAAATTGACCGTTAAAACTTGATCCCAATCGCTTTCTTCTACATCAACTAACAGCTTACGGATATTCATTCCTGCGTTGTTCACTAAGATATCAAGCGAGCCGAATTGATCAACAATTCGATTGACTAGCAGTTCCACCTGATCCTTTTTCGTCACATCACAAGGAATATAGGCTGCTTCAATATCTTCTTCCTTTAACTGGGCAACAGCCTTTTCCCCTTCTTCAACTCCTCGGCTGGAAATAACAAGCGTGGCACCATAACGCCCTAATGCCTGAGCCATGCTAAATCCAATCCCTTTACTTCCTCCTGTAACGAGGGCAACCTTGCCTTTTAAATCAAATGTTGGTAAATTCATTCCCTTCATTCCCCTTCATCTTCTTTTATTTGTGGTCGTGCTATTTATTATTAATGCAAATATTGTGCCAACTTTCCGTATTATGAGAAAATAAAAAATAATTCGACATATTGTTACAAAAATACAGATATTTCTTCCTTTATCAACATTAATATATTGATAATTCTTCAGTTTCTAATTAAGTGTACTGAAAAAAGCCAACGATTGAACGTTGACTTTTGATTCCTTTTTTCATCAAAAACCTAATTTCTGCATTTTTTTTACCAGGGCTGATTGGCTAATCCCTAATTCTTTTGCAGCTTGGCGTGTGGTTTTTGATTTTTCCATTTGCTCTTTGATTAGCTTTCGCTCAACATTCGCAATAATTTCCTTTAATTTCCCCGTTTCTGTCTTTTTACGAGGTTTTCCTTGTAACATACTAGCTGGTAAATCTTGCATCTCTATTTCCTCATTGTCTGTTGTTACTACTAATCTTTCGATTAAATTTTCTAACTCTCTAATATTCCCTGGCCAGCGATATTCTTCGAAAAAATGAATGATTTCATGATGAAACCTTTTATTTAACTTATTCTTTTTATTAGTTTTATTTAAAAAATAGAAGGCAAGTGGAACAATATCTGCTATCCTTTCTCTTAAGGGGGGCACCTTTATAGGAACTATATTCAGCCGGTAATAAAGATCCCTTCTAAAATCATTTTTATCTACCATTTCTTCTAAATTCATATGTGTCGCTGAAATGACCCTTACATCAATTTTAAAGCTTTTTCTTCCGCCAACCCGCATGATTTCAAATTCTTGGAGAACCCTTAATAATTTCACCTGAAGATCGATTGGCATGTCGCCAATTTCATCTAGAAATATAGTCCCCCCGTCCGCTTGTTCAAACAAACCGGGCTTTCCCTGACTATCAGCGCCAGTAAACGCGCCCTTTTCATAGCCAAATAATTCAGATTCCAGCAAGTGTTTTGGTATGGCACCACAATTCACTTTAATCAATGGTTTATTTGCCCGATCACTTTCTTGATGGAGATAATTCACAATCACTTCTTTCCCTACTCCAGACTCTCCTAAAATAAGGACAGTTGAATTAACCTTAGCTACCTTCCTTGCAAGATGAAAAACCTTCATTATTTCTTGGCTTTGACCGATAATTCCATCAAGATGCATATGTATTAATTCTCTCTTTTTTAATTCTTCAATTTCATAGATATACTGTTCCGTCAATCTTTTTGAGTGCAGCAGCTCAGTTTTCATATAATTTAAATCAGATATATCCCTTACGTTTGTTACAACATAGGTAATTTTCCCGTTAAGGTCAAATACAGGATTACCTGTTACTAATAATTCCTTGCCTCGAACGGTTTGAATAATCGTTTGAGCCGTTTTTTCCTCTAAAACCTTTATCGTAACAGATTCTGAAACTAGCCCTTCTTTTACCACAGTCATCATGTTCTTTCCAAGTAGCTCTTGGCTTTCTACACCAGTAATTCTTGAGTAAGCGGAGTTAACCATAACTCCCACACCATCACTGTCTGCAACGTAAATACCATCGTAACTTGATTGAAAAATGGAAACTAGGATGGTGTCAATATCGGATTTATTCACACGATCAAGCTTCGTATTCTCAGACATGGAAATATTCTCATCCGTATATTCAATTGTCATTTGGTACTCCCTCTCCGTTCGATAGAATTGAAAGCGCTGCTTTGTCATGTGTTTTTTAGAAAAAAAAGAGTTGATTACTTTTTAAATCAAATTTTATGTATGATTCTTTATCGAATCGTTCACACTATATAATTCTCCAAATATGGTAAAATTCCCTTTATTTTTATTATTTTTTCAAAAGAGTTCAAAGTATAAAAAATGGAAACCAAAAATATTTCGTTCTTTTCTAACAATGAATCTGCACATGTTTTTGGTATTTCCATGGGTGGAATGATTGCCCAACGATTGGCATTTGCTTATCCAGATCGGATTCGTTCATTAGTATTGGGCTGTTCCACAGCAGGTGGGACTCCCCATATACAACCTTCTCCTGAAATATCTGAATTAATGGTGGCACGAGCTGCTCTAACTGGCACCCCTGAAGAAAATGCATGGGCGGCTGCCCCCATTGTTTATAGTCAGGCTTTTATTCATGCACATCCGGAATTATTCTAGGAAGATATTGAAAAACGAATTGAAATTGTAACCCCATCACACTGTTATTTATCACAACTTCAAGCATGTCTTGCCATGATACCTCAAACGAATTAGGTGATATTAAAATCCCAACCCTAGTAATCCATGGTGATGCTGATGAATTGGTTCCTTATAGAAATGGGGAAAACTTTGCTAAAAATATTCAAGGGGCTGAGCTTTTTACTGTTCCAGGTGCCGGCCACATTTTCTTTACCGAAGCGACAGAGATTGTAAACAACAAGGTTATACAATTCTACGCAATAAGGAAACAAAGCCGGGAAGACATTCCCGGCTTTTTCCTTTATTTAAAAAGTGAGCGTCAAACTGCCCCCATCTCGTTAAATTACGATGTCTATGATATATTCTCATCAAGAAACAATTAATAGAGAAGTTTTTTTAATGTCCAAAACTGAACTAAGAAAGGAATGGGAACGGCGGTTTGCTGTTTTTAGGGCATGTGGACAGACCCAAGCGAAATGGTGTGCAGCTAATGGTTTGAAAATTCACAAGTTTAAAGTACTGGTTAAAGAGAATTGAAGATTCCATATCATTGGTTTCTCTATCAGCAAATAAAAATGCACCTTCCTAAGTATTAAATAGGAAGGTATCAAAAAAATTAAATATCAATAAATGGAGAGTTACTATAGATTAAGTGTACCGCCATCAACTACAATTGTTTCTCCTGTAATAAAGGAAGATTCATCGGAAGCAAGGAATAAAATCGTATTAGCAATTTCCCCAGGCTGACCGATTCGATTTAATGCATTAGCTTTAGATAAAACTTGCCATTTTTTTGTTTTTTTCCACTCTTCCACCATATCGGTATCAATAATTCCAGGAGCAATTGCATTCACACGAATATTCTTTTTACCAAATTCTGTTGCAGCAGTCTTTGTAAGCGCGATGACACTGCTCTTAGAAGCGGAATAGGCGGCAACTAGCTTTTGGCCTTTAATACCTGCAATGCTAGCTGTGTTTACGATGGTTCCTCCTGAGTCCATCTTTGGAATTGAATATTTCATTCCTAGAAACACACCGGTAGTGTTGATATCGAAAACTTCCTGCCATTCTTCAAGCGAAACATCCGGTATTTTTTTCTCATCACTTTTTACACCAGCGTTGTTTATGAAGATGTCAAGTTTCCCAAAAAGATCAATCGCTTTTTGGATCATATGCTTCACTTCTTCTGGTTTGGTCATATCCACACGAACAAACTCCGCTTCACCGCCAATTTCCTTAATTAATTGAACAGTTTTGATACCCGCTTCTTCTCTAAAATCAGCTACCAGGATCTGAGCACCTTCCTTAGCAAATCTGACAGCAGTTGCTCTCCCAATGCCTCCTCCGCCTCCAGTAATAATGGCTACTTTATTCTCTAAACGCATATTATCACCCCGTTTTCAATTTTATTCATTAAACTGTTTCAAATTTGTTGATTAATGGATTGCAGCAAGATCTGCTGATTGATATTTTCGTAGTTCTAATTTAGCAATTTGGCGTCGATGAACTTCATCGGGACCATCTGCAAGCCTTAACGTACGAGCGTTCGCCCAATGATAGGCAAGATTGAAATCGTCACTTACACCAGCTGCACCAAAAGCTTGAATGGCCCGGTCAAGCACACGCAGAGCCATATTTGGCGCAACCACTTTAATCATGGCAATTTCTGTTTTTGCTTCCTTATTTCCAACTGTGTCCATCTTATAGGCTGCTTTTAATGTCAATAAACGCGCTTGTTCTATTTCAATTCGTGAATCTGCAATCCACTCTTGAACAACACCTTGTTCAGCTATTTTTTTTCCAAAAGCAGTTCGACTAAGAACTCGCTTTGATAAGTCCTCCAACGCACGTTCAGCTAGACCAATTAATCTCATACAGTGATGAATCCGTCCAGGCCCAAGTCGTCCTTGAGCAATTGCGAATCCTTTGCCTTCTTCCCATAATATATTTTCAGCAGGCACCCGTACATTTTCATATACGATTTCCGCATGGCCATGTGGTGCATCATCATAACCAAACACAGGTAGTAATCGTTCGATCTTAACTCCTGGTGTGTCTAACGGAACAAGAATCATCGACTGCTGTTCATACGAAGGGGCGGTTGGATCATTTTTCCCCATTACAATTGCAATCTTGCACCGCGGATCACCTGCACCTGAAGACCACCATTTCCTTCCATTGATGACAAATTCATCGCCATCTCTTCTAATACTAGTGTTAATATTGGTTGCATCACTCGAAGCTACATCTGGCTCAGTCATGGAAAAGCATGAACGAATCTCACCTGCTAGAAGGGGCTCAAGCCATTGTTTTTTTTGGATTTCTGTCCCATAGCGGACAAGTACTTCCATGTTTCCTGTATCTGGTGCATTACAATTAAATACTTCCGGTCCAATCACAGATCGGCCCATGATTTCACAAAGAGGGGCATACTCAAGATTGGTTAAGCCTGCCCCATATTCACTTTCTGGTAAGAACAAATTCCATAATCCATTTTCTTTTGCCTTCTCTTTAAGTTCATCCATAATTGGCGGAATATCAGACCAGCGAGTTTTCTGTTGCTTCAACTGTTCCTGATATACCTTTTCGTTTGGATAAACATACTCCTCCATAAAATTAATGACCTTTTTCTGCAGTGTTACTACTTTTTCTGAATAAGAAAAATTCATCCTTTTCATCCCCTAATTATTTATTTCCCTAAGGCAAAGCAACTAATTTTCCATATGTTTGACGATCTGCCAACACCTCTAATGCCGTAGGGACTTCGTTAAAACCATACTCTCGATAAATTAATGGTTTAATCAACCCTTGTTCATAGAGCCCCATTAGATCTTCGTGGATTTCAATCACCTTTTCCGGATTCAATCTGCGGAACAACCCCCAATGGACTCCGACAATGGAATAGTTTTTAATCAACGCATGATTAACTGGAGCATCTGGAATTCGACCGCTTGCAAATCCGATGACCAATAGACGTCCATCAAAAGCGATACATTTTCTTGATTGGTCAAAAACATCGCCTCCGACAGGATCATAAATGACATCGGCTCCACGACCATTAGTTTCTTTTTTCACAATGTCAACAAAGTTTTCAGTTTGATAATCAATGGCGATATCCGCTCCAAGGTCTTTACATAATTGAACCTTTTCAGGGCTGCCAGCGGTTGCAATAATTTTTGCTCCTCTTGCCTTGCCAAGCTGAATGGCAGCTGAGCCCACTCCGCCAGCTCCTGCATGGACTAATAGAACTTCCCCCTTTTGAATATTTGCACGGTGATATAGCGCATAGTAAGAAGTTTGATAGGTAATAAACATGGAAGCAGCATCACTTGAGGACATCGACTCTGAGATGGCATAAACGGACTCTTCCGAAACACTTACCCATTCAGCTAAGCCACCGTTAGGTAATGCTGGAGTTGCAACTACACGCTGACCTACTTTAAATTTGCTTCCTTCTTCGACTGCACGGACAATCCCGGAAATCTCGGCACCGGGGGTAAAGGGAGTCGGCGGCTTCTCCTGATATTTTCCTTGACAAAGTAAAATATCAAAAAAATTAAGGGAGGAAGCATCGACTTGAATTAATAGTTTCCCCTTTTCAATGGTAGGAACAGTTAATTCCTTCAATTCTAAAACATCTTTAGGGTCTCCCAATTGATTAACAATCCAACTTTTCATCTAAACTTCCTCCTAAGGCAGATTTCTGTTTTTTACTTTGGTAATTATTTGAAAACACGAACAGCAATTTCTCCGGATTAGCAATTTTCTTAAACTTCCCAGCCCTCCATTTCATTGACTATTTATGGGCAAAAATTGGCTTTCTTTTTTCAATAAATGCCAAAACCCCTTCTTTTACATCTTCTGTTAAAAAGACTTCTGCAAACAGCTCGGCTTCTCTTTCAACCCCAGCTTGAAATTCCATGTTTGTTCCTTCATCTACCGCTTTCTTAATCCGGGATAGCGCTTGAAGGGAATATCCGCTGATTTTCTTAGCCATCGTCAAAGCTACTTTCATTCCTTCACCAGTTCCAACAACATGATTTACTAATCCCAATTTTTCAGCTTCGTGAGCCGTTATAGGATCTCCTACAAACATAAGTTCCTTTGCTTTAGCTTCACCTACAATTCTAGGCAGGCGCTGGGTACCGCCGCCGCCTGGAAAGATTCCTAATTTTATTTCCGGCAAGCCGATTTGAACATGCTCTTCTGCAATACGGATATCACAAGTGATGGCAAGCTCACATCCGCCGCCAAAGGTCAGTCCATTTAAGACAGCAATTGTCGGTTTAGGCAGGAAATCAATTTGATTAAAGACGGCGTGTTGCTCCAAGATGGTGTCTTTCATACCTTTTTTACCAATAGATTGGGGGAATTCTTTAATATCCGCCCCCGCCATAAAAGCCCTGCTCCCGGTACCAGTCAAAATCACCACAATAATTTCGTTATCATGGGCTATTTCATCGAAAATACCCCTTAACTGGTTCGTTACCTGACTGCTCAACACGTTTAAGGGTGGATTATCAATCGTTACAATCGCAATATGTTCATTTTTTTCCAGCTTTACTAATTGATTTTTCATTTTACTTTCACCCCTGATTCTTCATATATATACCAACCCTTGCCAGTCTTCCTGCCCAGGGTTCCTGCGGACACTTTTTCTTCCAAACTCGCTGGAGGTTTATCATCGATTTTTCCAGTTTCTTTATATTTTTCTAATAGTGCAAAATAGCCAACATCGATACCCGATAGATCCATTAGTTCAAAAGGGCCTAATGGATGGTTTAGTGACTTCCTCACAATGATATCTATGTCTTTATAATCACAAATTCCTTCCTCGTATAGCCTAAGTGCCTCATTGTTTAGAGCGAATAACAAACGATTAGCAACAAAGCCCCATGTTTCTTTACGCAATAATACCCCAGTTCGATTAATTTTTTTACAAACAGCCAATGCGATATTAGCCGTTTCATCAGATGTAGTATCACTCATCACAACTTCTACACAATCCATTACTAAAGCAGGAAAAAAGAAATGCATATTACACACTTTATCCGGTCTGGACGTGACAAAAGCAATTTTTGAGCTGGCAATCGTGGAGCTATTGGATGCCAAAATGGCATGAGATGGAGCCAGTCTGTCCACAGCAGTAAAAAGTTCACGCTTTACATCAAGCTTTTCGACAACGGCTTCAATCACAAAATCTGTATTGTCCACTGCCTCTATTAAACTAGTAGTAAAAGACAACCGTCCAAAGGCTTCCTCTAAGCCATCTTTACTAACTTTTCCTTTTTGTATCCACTTTCCCATCTGGAAATTTAGATTTTCTTTTGCTTTATCCAAAGCTTTTTCATCGATATCATAGATGGTGGCTGAAAAACCGCCTAGTACACATAACATGGCAATCTGATGTCCCATGGATCCTGCACCAAGTACAGCAATATGCTTTACTTCCTTAATATCCACTATCTTCTCCCCTTTCGAATACTAACTGGTTAGTATATGGACTGTATTTCAGTCATCAACAAGTTGACATACACTATTGTTTCTTATCCTTCTCGTTCAATCAGCGTTGCAATTCCTTGCCCGCCGCCAATGCAGGCCGTAATAATTGCCGTGTGTTTATTGGTTCTTTGTAATTCGTAGATGGCTTTCGTTAGTAGGATGGCTCCTGTTGCTCCCAGTGGGTGACCATGGGCAATTGCCCCGCCGTTTCCATTTAGTTTTTCTTCCGGGATTTCCAGCTCTCGATTGCAGGCAATGACTTGAGAGGCAAATGCTTCGTTTAATTCTACAATGTCAATATCATCCAATCTTAAACCTGCGCGTTTTAATAGCTTTCTAGTTGCTGGGACTGGACCAATTCCCATAATGTTTGGATCTACACCACTTACGGCATAGTCACGGACAACGGCAAGCGGCTTCAAACCTAATTCAGAAGCTTTTTCACGGGACATCAACACTAAAGCACTGGCCGCATCATTAAGTCCTGAACTGCTTCCAGCTGTAACCGTTCCACCTTCCAAAAAGGCGGGTGGCAGTTTTGCTAAACCTTCCAATGTAGTATTTGGTCTTGGATGCTCATCCACTGTGAAAGTGATTGGCGCTCCTTTTCTTACTGGAATATCAATTGGCACAATTTGTTGTTTAAAGAATTCCTGTTCCATAGCTGCTGCCATTCTTTGTTGGCTTCTAAGTGAATATGCATCCTGTTCTTCTCTAGAAATGTTATATTTTTTCACAAGATTTTCGGCCGTGATTCCCATCGGCGGATCACCAATTTCCTTCGGTGATAGTTGGGCCGAGCGGAATCTTGGCGGCACTGGACTATAGGCTTTTGTTGGACGGTCCATTAAATAGGGCGCTCGACTCATACTTTCAGTTCCACCTGCTACGTAAATATCTCCTGCTCCGGATTTTATGGCTTGCGCCGCTAAATTCACAGCATTGATACCTGAACCGCATTGGCGATCAATGGTTAATCCCGGAATTTCAAGGGAAAGACCTGTTTGTAATGCGGTTAATCTAGCAATGTTACCGCCACCGCTTAGCACATTTCCAAAAATAACATCCTCCACTTGATTGGCGTTTACACCTGCTCGACTTAATGCTTCTCTGATTACCCCTGCACCAAACTCATAAGCATTCAGACTAGCCAATGCTCCCCCTTGCCTTCCAATCGGGGTCCTTACCGCTGACACGATTACTGCATCTCTTTTAGACATTCCTTTTCCTCCTTCATATTTTTATTTATTTCCTCATTTCATCTATTAAAATCCCGTAGGCCAATTCGCTAATCTCCGTTCACTTTTCGATCCATTTTTTATCATGGCAAATTCTAACGTTTTACAAAGGAATTTCCGTGTTTCCCGCGGATCAATCACATCATCAATGAGATGTTTAGCTGCCGCTTTATAGGGGGAACTATCAAATGCCCACTTTTCAAGAAGCTCTTGACGGACTTCTTTGGCATTATCCAGCCCTTGCAGCTGGCGGCCATAGACGACATTGATTCCAACTTCCGGCCCGGTAAAATTGATTTCTGCTGTTGGCCATGCCACAACAAAATCTGCTCCCATGGTGGGACCACACATGTTTCCATAAGCTGCTCCGACACTTTTTCGAATAACCACCGAAATTTTTGGAACCGTTGATTGAGCGAGCGCTTGATTCCATACCATAATTTTTGAAGGAATCTTCATTTTCTCAGCTTCATTACTAATCCGGAAACCAGGGGTATCATGAAGGAAAATCATTGGAATATGAAAGGAGTCACATAGACAGATAAAATCAGTTGCCTTTTCACATTCCTGTACGCCAGATGCCCCGGCATATTTTATTGGCTGATTGGCAATGACACCAACCGTTCTTCCATTCATTCTGGCAAAAACAGTTATGAGTGCCGGACCATAAAGCGCCTTATATTCAAAAAACTGCCGGTTATCGACGATTTCAGTAATGATTTTCTTCATATCATAAGCGCGGTTCATTTTATTTGGCAAAATATCCAAAACCCGGTCTACCCTACGGTAAGGGTCATCTCCCATTTCTTTATACGGCGGCTCCTCTGTTCCGTTTAGCGGCATGTAACTAAAGTAATCCTTCATTTGCGCAATACATTCTTCCTCCGTATCACCAAAAGCATCCACTTGCCCGGTTTGAGTGGCATGGACTTTCCAGCCGCCTAGCTCTTCGGTAGAGACTTGCTGTCCGGTCGCCATTTCAATCATTCTTGGTCCGGCAACAGCCATGCAGGTCCCTTTTAACTGTGAGACAAAATCAGATGATACAGCCGTCCAGGTTGGACCTCCAAAGCTATTACCGAGAATACTAGTAATAGACGGAACCTGTCTGCCATGGGTTAACATCTCATTTGGAAAAAGTTTATCGCTAATTCCATCTGATCCCATACCATCCGGCATTCTTAGACCGCCGCCTTCATGCAGGTAAAACATGGGCAGCCCGCGTTTTAGTGCATATTGATGGATGGAAACGGCTTTCCGCATATGAACAGCGCCTTCCGTTCCCGCAAATACGGTTTTATCACCAGCTTGAACGACAATGGGTCTCCCATCCACTTTTGCAATTCCAGCGATTAGCCCATCACCGGCGCTTTTCTCTTCCGATCCAACCATGTCAGAATGATTATGCATCCCGATTTCTAAAAACGAGTCAGGATCAACTAGCAGGTCAATCCTTTCTCTGGCTGTATAAAAACCGGCCTCATGCTGGCGCCTAATTTTCGCATCTCCACCATTTAACTTGGCTCGTTCTTTTCTTCGCAATAAGTCATCTACTGCTTCTTTAACCAAACTCTTTTCTTGATCAATCACTTTTTCACGTCCTTTGCTTGCGGTTCTTTCAGAAGCCTCCTTAACACTTTACCTGAGCTTGTTGCCGGCAGCGCATCGAGGAATTCTACAAATCTCGGATACTTGTAAGCAGCCATTTTTTCATTTGCCCAACGAATCATTTCATTCTCGGAAATCTTGCCTGCATATTCAGGTTTTAACACAATGAAGGCCTTAACACTCTCACCTCTAATTGGATCCGGGACCCCAATTACAGCACTTTGCTGGATGCCTGGATGTTCATTTAGCAATGCTTCCACATCTTCTGGGAACACACTATAGCCTGAACTTTTAATCATTTCTTTGATCCGGCCGTGAAAATATAAATAGCCATCCTCATCCAGGCTGCCGATATCACCGGTGTGAACCCAGCCGTCTCGAAGTGTTTCTGCCGTAGCGTCAGGTCTATCTAGATATCCTTTAAAAACTCCCGGGTTTTTTAGAACAATTTCACCCTTTTCACCAGGTCCAACCGGTTTCCCTGTTTCAAAATCTACTATTTTTAACTCTGTATTAAAGGTTGGAATTCCGCAGCTTCCCCACTTGATTCGATTGAGCGGCATAAACGTATCGCATGTATGTGTCTCACTTAAGCCATAGGACGCTTCATGCATAATGCAGCCTTTCGTTAGTTCCTTCCATTGATTCGCTAATTGTTCAGTAACGGGAATTCCAAAACTCGTAGAAGAGTTTCTTTTTAAAGAAGATAAATCTCTGTTTTCAATTCCCGGTAAATTTAAAATCGCCACATTCATTGGTGCAATACTATACCAATTCGTTATTTGATATTTTTCAATCGCCTCTACGATTGCAGTGGGGTCGAAACGCGTTAAAATGTTGCACTCCGCGCCGCTATAGACAGGTATATTCACACCCATTACCATACCTGCAATATGACACAACGGGGCGACTGTCAAGTAACGACCCTCCAAATCAAATTGATTTGCATGGATAGTGGCAGCTGTTTTAAACAGTGCACTGCCATACGGCAACATGGCTGCTTTTGGTCTGCCTGTTGTTCCAGATGTAAAAACCATCAACCCAATATCATTCCACAAGTCAATTTTTACTTGATTTGCATATGGTTCATGGTCATGAAGCACCTGTATAAAATCAAAAGTATGCTCCGTATGCTGCTTTTTCAAACTTAGTTCATCCGGTATTGGCAAAGTGGTGTTTTCTGGGAGATAATCAGCATAATTAGTCGTCACGACAAATTCGACCGAAGCAGTCTTCGGACGAACCGCTCCAATTAAAGCTTGCAGTTCTTCGCCTGCTACAACAGCTTTCACGCTTGCCTCATTAATTAAGTACTCGAGCTCTGATTCTTTATACATCGGGTTTAACGGGACGACGATTCCCCCCAAGCGCTGTATTCCGTAATGAGCGATAATGTATTGAGGACAGTTTTGCATAAATAAAGCGATTCGGTCCCCTTTTTCTACCCCTTTACTCGCCAAAAATTGCGCGAATCTGCCAATTGATTCATTGAGTTCCTGCCATGACACATCTCTGCCATAAAATGAATAGGCTTTTTTTTGGGGCGTATCGATGGCATTCTGCATGACATATTCATGTAATGGTCTTTCCCCTAAGCGGTAGGTTAGTGTTTTATCGACTTCTTTAGGCCAGCTTTTTTGTAAAAGATCTTTCATAGTTCATTTATACCTCCCAAACTAATAAGCAGAATACGAAAAGGGTTAGTGAATCCTCCGTTATTTTCAGATAACACCTATTGGGGAACCCTTAAACGTAACTCAGCCATTAATTGCTGCTGCAATTTATATTTTTCTACCTTATTTGTTGGTGTACGTGGGATTTCATCTGTAAAACGAACATGCTTGGGCCACATGTATTTGGGCATCTTATCTTTTACCCATTCATGTAATTGTGCTTCAGTTAAACTAGACCCTGTATTCCTGACTACATATACCGCCACATCATCCTCATCCCCTACTTCTGCCGGTATCGGAAATGCTGCAGTAAGATTGATCTCGGGATGTCCATTGATAATATCCTCCAACTGATAAGAAGAAATTTTCTCACCCCGGCATCGAATGACTCCACCTAGCCGATCAACGAAATAGTACTTTCCGTCTTCCCCTAGGTAGGCGGCATCCCCGGTGTGGAACCAAAGATTACGAAAAGACTTGACAGTTGATTCTGGCTTATTAAAATATTCAGATAATATTAGATGCGGTAAATGAGGACGAAGGGCCAATTGCCCTACTTCACCACTAGGAACCTCTACATCATTGTCATCAAGAATGGCGGCATCAAAGTAATATGGTGTCGTTCCCATATAGCCTTTTTTCTTCACTTGTTTTCCAACCATTATCGGAATATTGTTAAGCTCACATTGATCCATAATTTCCTGGCGGGATAGACCTTTATAAAGAGATGGTGGAGTTCCTTCGCCTTCCTCCGTTTCAAGAATAATACTAATTAACGGATTTCCTGTTTCTGTTTGGCCAAATCCAGCCGTCACAATATCAAAACCAAAGCTTTGAGCAACTTCGTGATGATTGAGCGGAAGTGGCTGCATATGGACTTTATTTAAAGTATTGGATCGATCGTTTTCACTTGGCTCAGGATTAACCAGCCATGGAATCATTACATCTAACAGTGTAACCATCGTCGCTTTACACTTATGAATCCGGTTCCAAAACTGTTGGGGGCTGAATTTATCCCATAGTCCCACGGTGCAGCCCTCATAGACTGCCTTTGCTACATTAAAGAAGGCACCACCTACATGGTAAAGTGGCAGGTCATTATAGATGACATCCTCTGATGACATCATCTGCCTGCTTCCAGCTGTGTAGCCATTAATCCAGCGATGTGATTGAACCACACCTTTAGCTGGTCCAGTGGTTCCGGAAGTATAAATAATATTAGCCGTATCCCAATAGTTTATTTCTACATCCAGGTTACTATTTTCACCCTGTAGGAAAAGATCAAGTGGGATTTCCTGATAATTTGGGTGCAGGGGCAGCGCTGCAAGTTCCGCTGAATAATCATGATCTCCTTCTTTAGGGTTATGAATCACGGTGCAGATCCCGCCGGCTTCTAAGGATATTTCATTTAATACAGGCACCTTTGACCGTTCCGTTATCAACAATTTGGGCTTCGTATCGTTTAACTGATAGCTTAATAGTTTGCCGCGGTAATTAAAATTGATGGGACTGAATACTGCTCCACATTTCCAAATTCCGAACATAACCATGATCGTAATATATGGATTATTTAAAAAAACAGAAATACGGTCACCTTTTTGAATGCCTTGGTCCATAAGAGAATGGCCAATGCTATTCGTCAATTGGTGAAATTGTTGATACGAAATACGTTTCTCATCTTCCCCGTAGTATAGAAATGTTTTCTCTCCCGCTGTTTTAGCCCAGTATTCCAAGCCTTTTGTAACAACTTCTTCTGGAAAGGTCCCTTCCATTAATGGATTCAATAACATTACCTCCTTTTGAATTATGGACGCATCCCATGACTGGATGGACCTAGCATTTGCGGAAGAAGTGCATACGCATCCTTTACCCATTCACAAACAATTGGCCGGGTATCTCGTGGATCAATAATTTCTTCCACACCGAAGGCTTCAGCCGTACGGAAAGGCGAGCGTACTGACTCCATTCGCTCAAGCAATTCCTTTAATAATTCTTGCGGATTGTCGCTTTCTTCTAACTCACGGCGATAGGCCACCTGTACACCACCTTCAACAGGGAGTGAACCCCAATCGCCAGATGGCCATGCATATCGTAGATTTAATCCGTGGCCATTTGTCATCCCAGCTCCCCCGACACCAAAAACACGGCGCATAATGATTTCAATCATCGGAACTTTGGCCTGATAAATAGCCGCAATGGCACGAGCCCCTTTTCGAATCGTTCCCTTTAATTCATTTGGAAGACCAATCACCATCCCTGGCTGGTCTACTAAATTAACAATCGGTAAATGGAAGGTTTGACATAGATCTACAAATCTCTCAATTTTTTCACAACTCTCAGCTGTTAACCCTCCCCCGCTCACATAAGGGTCTGAGGCTAATACGCCAACCGGATGGCCGTCAAGGCGGGCAAAACAGGTAAGCGTGCCGCCGCCATAATAGCGCCCCATCTCAAAAATGGAGTCTTGATCAAAAATAAGCGGGAGAATTTCACGAATTTTATAGGGCGACCTTCTGTTTCTTGGGATAACAGAAATTAATCGTTCCTCCCTGCGGTTTGCATGGTCTGTACATGTTTGTACCGGAGGAAGCTGCCATACGTTGGATGGCAGATATGATAAGAATCTTCTGGTCTGCTCAAAAGCGTCTTCTTCCGAACTGGCAATATTATCAATGGCCCCGCTCGAACGGTGGACTTGAACTCCGCCTAATTCTTCTTTTGTTAGATTCTGGCCCATGCCATATTTAACAACAGGTGGACCAGCAACAAATAATTGTGCGATTTCCTCTACCATGACGGAAAAATGTGAAGCGACTACTCTAGCTGCTCCTAGCCCTGCAACCGATCCCAGACACAGGGCCACAACAGGAACACGTTCCATATTTGAAACAACTAGATTCCAAGCAGGATTGACCGGAACGTATGTATGGCCTTCGGTATCCAGAAATTTAACACTTCCTCCGCCGCCTGTACCATCAACGAGGCGGATGAGCGGCAGCTGGAGGTCGTGCGCCATCTTCTCCGAATAAATCTGCTTTCCCATGATGGCTCCGTCTGCTGCACCCCCGCGAATGGTAAAGTCATCACCCCCAAGGACCACTTTTCGTCCATTAATCCTTCCCGTTCCCACTAAAAAATTGGCTGGTGTAAAATCAATTAGTTTTCCATTTTCATCGTATTTTGCTTTTCCGGCAAGCGCACCCGTTTCATGAAAGGTATCTTCATCTAGCAAACAAGCAATCCGTTCTCTTACGGTTAATTTACCTTGTGCATTGTGTTTATTTACTCGTTCCTCCCCACCCATTTGCTGGGCAATGGCCTCACGGCGATGAAGTTCCTTAATTTCCGGCTCCCATGTCATTTCGATTAACTCCTCCTTTATTTCTCTTATGGAATTACCCGTGATAAAAGCAGGCAACCCATCTGCCTTCTGAAACTTGTTGAAGGGGTGGTTCTTCCTGTTTACATCTCTCATCCGCAAGCGGGCACCTGGTAGAAAATCTACAACCAACTGGTGGATTGGCCGGACTCGGAAGGTCTCCACTCAGAATAATTCGTTCACGATTACGCATGGTTGGATCGGGCTCTGGCACAGCTGATATTAATGCCTCGGTATAAGGGTGCAGCGGCCGTTCAAAGAGTTGATCGGTATCCGAAATTTCCATCACTTTTCCTAAATACATCACGACAATTCGATCACTGATGTGCTTGACGGCTTGTAAGCCATGGGCAATAAATATATAGGAAAGACCCATTTCCTCTTGAATATCCTTTAAAAGGTTTAATATTTGTGCTTGAATGGATACATCTAATGCTGAGACTGGCTCATCACAAACAATTAATCTTGGATTAAGCGCCAACGCTCTGGCGATGCCAATTCTTTGCCGCTGGCCCCCAGAGAATTCTTCTGGATAACGAGAACCATGTGCGGAGGTCAACCCTACCTTTTCAAGCAGTTCATCTACCCTTTTTTTCCTTTCACCGCTAGTGCCAATTTTATGGAGAACTAATGGCTCTTCAATAATATTGGCAACAGTCATTCTCGGATTAAGTGAAGAATACGGATCTTGGAATACCATTTGAATCTTTTTCCCTAAATCACGCTTTTTTCGTCCTTTGGATAATATCGAGCTTCCTTCAAAAATCACTTCACCCAAAGTCGGTTCTAGTAATCCAACCACCATTCGGCCTAGGGTGGTTTTCCCGCATCCAGATTCACCGACCAGTCCCAGCGTCTCACCACGATGGACATCAAGACTCACGCCATCAACTGCCTTGAGCCATTTGCCTTTTTTACTAAACAAACCGCTTCCAATCGGATAATACTTTTTGACGTCTTTCATCGAAATTAATGGTTCAGGCATGGACAGTCACCTCTTCGAACTGGGAATCGGCAACAAGCCAACAAGCTGCCTGCCTATCATTTCCTGTCTTGATTAACTTTGGACTTTCGGCCAGACATTTTTCCGTTGCATGACTGCACCTAGAATAAAAATTACACCCCGTTGGAAGGTCAAGAGGATTCGGGACAGCCCCCGGAATGGTATGGAGATGATTTTCCGATGGTCCTCTAAGGGTAGGAACACTAGCCAATAGACCCTTTGTATAAGGATGCTGAGGATTTTGGAAAAGAGAGTATACATCTCCTTCCTCCACAATTTCACCACAGTACATGACAAGAACACGATCTGCCATTTCCGCTACAACTCCTAGATCATGAGTAATAAGCAGGATCGAAATGTTGGTTTCTTTTTGCAGCGCTCTCATTACATTCAGAATTTGAGCTTGAATCGTTACATCAAGTGCCGTGGTTGGTTCATCGGCAATGAGGAGGGAAGGATTGCATGCTAGTGCCATCGCAATCATAATTCGCTGCCTCATCCCTCCGGAAAGCTGGTGCGGGTAATCATTGAGCCGAGTCTCCGGTTCTGGAATTCCCACTTTTGCTAGTAATTGAATGACGGTTGCTTTTGCCTTTTGATAACTGACACCTTGATGAACCATAATAGGCTCGGCAATTTGTTTTCCTATCGGATGTAGTGGGTTTAACGATGACATCGGATCCTGGAAAATCATAGAAATTTCATTTCCTCTTATTTTTTTCATTTGCTTTTTTTTCATTTTGAGTAAATTTTCGCCTTTAAACGCAATCGCACTATCCTTATCGTATTGGATAGACGGGGAATTCAGACCCATAATCGACAATGCTGTCACACTTTTCCCACTGCCGGATTCCCCGACTAATGCAACGATTTCACCGGCACCGATGGAAAAGGAAATATGATTTACCGGTTTTATGACTCCCCTGGATGTGGGGATATAGGAATAAAGATCTTTCACCTCTAATACAGGTCCATTTTGCTCTCTCACATTCATTCCCCCTACATTCTCTTCATTTTAGGATCGATGGCCACCCTCAATCCATCTCCAAAAAAGTTTCCTGCCAAAACAGACAGCAGAATAGCTAGCCCAGGAAAGATCATCATTAATGGGTTAACAAAAATCATACTATAGGCCTGATGCAGCATTCCGCCCCAACTAACCTGTGGAGACTGAGCTCCCATCCCAAGAAAGCTTAAGGAAGCTTCGACTAAAATAGCCAAACTGAAACTAAAAGATGCTTGAACGATGATGGGAGATAAAATATTCGGAAGGATATGCTTCATCATAATCCACAATGGACCTGCACCTGATATTTTTGATGCTTCAACATACGGTTCTCTCCTAACTTGGAGGGTTTGACCTCTAGCCAGGCGAGCAAATTGTGGAGTGAAAATAATCCCAATGGCAATCATGGCGTTCCATAAACTTACACCTAAAGCACCAGTGATCCCTAAGGCAAGGAGAATCGCAGGAAAGGAAAGGATGGCATCGACAATTCTCATAAATACATCATCGACAATCCCGCCTAGATATCCCGAGATAATACCGAGTGGAACACCAACGAAAATAGGAATTAAAATGGCAACGTGGCCAGCTTGAATAGCTGCTTGGGCTCCCGCAATTACGCGTGAAAAAGTATCACGTCCTAATTCATCTGTCCCAAACCAATGGGTGCCGTCTGGCGGAAGCATTACTTTTGATAAATCCTGTTCATTAGGTTCAAAAGGAACAATAAAGGAACCGATTAGGGCTAAAACCACTAAAAGCAGTAGATAAACCATGCTGAAGAATGCTAATTTTTCCTGAAATAATCGTTGAATGGCGATACGAAATTGCATCAAACCCACCTCCTTCCTACTTATATTCAATCCTAGGATCCAGTACGCTATAAAGTACATCTGTGACAAAATTGATGACTAATACCAATACAACCATCACTAATACAACACCCTGAAGCATGGGAAAGTCTCGCTGTAAAATAGAGTTCACAGCCAGCTGCCCCATTCCTGGAATAGCAAATACCGTTTCGATCACCACTGTTGCCCCCAGCATGTTTCCAAACAACAGTCCTGTTGTCGTTATAACGGGAAGTAAGGAGTTACGAAGACCGTGCTTCCAAATAATCGGCCCGATTAATAATCCCTTTGAATAGGCAGTACGAATATAATCCGATTCCAACACCTCAAGTAGTGAGGATCGTAATTGTCTTGTAATTTGGGCAGCACCAAAGGCTCCTAAACAAATAGCAGGAAGGATCACACTTTGGAAAAATCCTACCGGGCTTTCAGAAATACTGATAAAACCGGTTGCCGGCAGCCAGCCCAGATTAACGCTGAAGAAGACGATCAACAGCATGGCCAGCCAAAAATTAGGAATGGCGGTACCAAGAGTACCAATAAATCGTGCCATATAGTCCACCCAGCTATTTGGTTTAATGACTGATGCAATGGCAAAAATCATCCCAAAAACAAAGGAAAAGATAATCGATGCCAGAACCAATTGGAAGGTAACGCCGAGTCTTGAAGAAACAGCCTCACTTACGATTTCCCCTGTAAATAGTGACCTCCCTAAGTCACCTTGAACGGCGTTAGTTAGCCAATTCCAGTACTGAATCAGAACAGGCTGATCCAGCCCAAGCTGACTTCTTAACAATGCTAATTTGTCTTCTGTAGCGTTGTCTCCAAGCAAGGCGAGAGCGGGATCACCCGGTATGATCAGAATCAGGGAAAAGACAATCAATGTTGTTACGATTAGCATGGGTATGA
The DNA here is from genome assembly GCF_000307875.1 of Neobacillus bataviensis LMG 21833. Classification (GTDB taxonomy): domain Bacteria; phylum Bacillota; class Bacilli; order Bacillales; family Cytobacillaceae; genus Neobacillus; species Neobacillus bataviensis. Next base: position 158,801 of record NZ_AJLS01000035.1, on the reverse strand, counting down.
CATACATCAATCGCCGCAGCAAAAATGTTAAAAACATAGTTCTCTTCCCCCATCTATAATTCTATTTATCGATCCATAAGAATGAGACTTTTGGTTTTCCAAGTAGAGTGCCTTCAAATCCTTTTACCTCAGGTTTCATAGCTCCAGTTACTGGGGTAAATACAAGTGGTATGGTCATTGCTTCTTCCACCATAGCAATTTCATTAATACGTCCGTAAAGCTGTGCCCGCACCTTTATATCATAGGAACCCGCTGCCTTGGCGATTAGTTCTTCCTTCTCTGGAGTAGTCGCTCCGCCTGTATTATAAAAACCGCTGCCGCTTAGAAATAAATTGACTGTCTGTTGCGGATCGGGTCTTCCCGTCCAAGCAGTTAAATTTGCTGGAATTTGTTTTTCATTGAAATATAGAGCATTTCCTTTATTCATTTCCATCGTCTGGATATTAATATCAATCCCAGCCTCTTTGGCTTGACCCTTAATGGCTTCACCCATTCTTTGCCACTCAGGAACGGTAGGAACCATTAAATCAAAACTAACTCTATCTAATCCGACACTTTTTAAGAGTTCTTTTGATTTTTTGGGATTATATTCAAGCTTTAAGTCAGGGTTATAAGCCCAATAATCTTTTGGAAAGGCTTGGGATGCTGGTTCACCTTTTCCAAAGTACAATGCTTTAATGATTGCCTGCCTGTCAATGGCATATTGGAATGCTTGCCGAACTTCTTTCTTATCAAAAGGAGCCAGCTTTGTATTCAGATAAATATTATGAACAAACACGCGCATTTTGGAATCTAATACGACATTTGGATCCTTTTCCAGTACTTGAACATTATTAATGGAGACATTCCAATAGAAATTTAATTGACCTGATTTTAAGGCATTTAATCGTGTATTTTCATCCGGCATAATTTTCGCTGTGATTGTGTTCAGATATGGCAGCCCTTTCTGCCAATACTTTTCATTTTTTGCGTATTGGATTTCCCCATTAGGAATCCATTTCACGAATTTAAATGGTCCAGCCCCGACTGGATTTTGGGCAAAATCTTTACCCAACTTCTGGACTGCCGTCGGAGAAACCATCATTCCAGAACGGTCAGAAAGTGCTAAAATAATGGACGAGTCCGGCTGTTTAAGAGTTAATTTTACGGTATATGGATCAACCGCTTCCACGCTTTCCACATTCTTGATATCGGAAACGTTTGATCCCTCGGCATTGACCCGTTCCAAGTTGAATTTGACGGCCTCTGCATTAAATTCAGTGCCATCGTGGAAGGTAACTCCTTTTCTTAAATGAAGAACGATCGTTTTGTCATCCGGTGTTTCCCAAGATTCGGCCAATCCTGGTTCCGGCTCTAAGTTGCTGTTATAATTGACCAAAGTATCATAGATTGGATAAAGCATCGCGTGATCATTGCCTGAATTCCCTAAGATAGGATCAAAATTACTGATATCCGTATCGTACCCGAAAACCAAATCTCCTCCTTGTTTAGGTTCACCAGAGCCTTGATTTTTCTGTGGATTGGTAGATGATTGTGTATTCGAAGCTGAATTTTTTTGTGAGCAGCCTGCAATGACCAAAAGAACTGCTAAGAAAATAAAACTGAAAAACTTATTAAATTTCCTCATATGGTCCCTCCTCATATTTACCTTCTACCGAATGAATACTTACGAATAAATCAAGAAAAAATTTGGTTATTCTAACTCAATTAAAATATCACCTTCATTGACAAAATCGCCTTCCACTGCTCGTACTTCCCTGACAATTCCTTCTGTTTCAGCCTCTATAGGAATTTCCATTTTCATCGATTCAAGGATCACCACTTCTGTGCCTGCCTCAATTCGATCTCCTGGATTAACCAAAACCTTATAGATATTGCCAGCCATTAATGATAATATTTGGCTCATTTCGGTACCGCCTTTCGTAACCTATTTTCTAAGTGTGCTTCTTATATTTACAAACTTTTTATTTATCCAACCAAAGGAATGAAAACTTTGGTTTACCTAATAAAGTTCCTTCGAATCCCTGTACCACTGGTGACATTGCAGCCGTTGCAGGTGCAAAGAATACTGGAATTGTCATTGCTTCATCTAAAATAGCAATCTTATTAATCTGTGCGTATAGTTTCGCACGCTCCTTTTGGTCATAAGTAACCGCTGCTTTTGCAATTAACTCCTCTTTTTCCGGTGATGTTTCACCACCCGCATTATAGAAAGCGTCTCCACTTATCAACGAGTTCATGGTCTGTTGTGGGTCAGGACGGCCACTCCAAAAAGTAAACCATGCCTGTGCACGTTTCTCATTGAAGTATGTGGTATTCCCTTTATTTGCTTCCGTCGTCAGTATATTCATATTAAATCCTGCTTCTTTTATCTGTCCTTTTACTGCCTCAGCTATCCTTTGATAGAAAGGTAGATTCGGCACATATACATCGAATTTAACACTTGGTTCCCCCGCTGCCTTTAATAGCGATTTTGACTTTTCGGGATCAAATGGAATTTTGATATCAGGACTTGAAGCCCAATACTCCTTTGGGAATGTTTGATAGGCAGGTTCGCCCTCGCCAAAGGTTAATGCATTTACAATCGCCTCACGATCGATGGCATATTGTAGCGCTTGTCGGACTTCTTTTTTATCAAATGGTGCCAGCTTCGTATTGATGTACATATTTTGGAAAGCGACTTTCATTTTTGAATTTAGAACAATGTTCTTATCATTTTTTAAGCTTTGGGTGTTATCAGGTGATACATTCCAAAACAATTGAACTTGACCAGATTTCAGAGCATTTAACCGCGAATTTTCGTCGGGCATAATTTTTAGGTTTATTTTATCAAGATATGGAAGACCTGCCTGCCAATACTTTTCATTTGCCTCCAAGACAATTTCTGAATTCCTTACCCAATTCGCTAGTTTATATGGCCCTGTTCCCACAGGATTTTGGCCAAAATCTTTACCGTATTTTTGTACAGCGGTTGGGGACACCATCATTCCCGACCGATCAGACAAAGCAAGAATGATAGAGGAGTCAGGCTGTTTAAGTTTCAGTTTAGCTGTTTGTGGATCAATGACTTCAACTGATTCTACATTTTTCAAATCAGAAACCTTAGAATCTGGTGCAATCGCACGTTCGATGTTAAATTTTACTGCTTCCGCATCAAATGGAGTTCCATCATGAAAGGTTACTCCTTTTTTAAGATGGAGAATGATCGTCTTATCATCCGGTATATCCCAAGATTCAGCTAATCCAGGCTCGGGTTCCAATTGTGCATTAAAATTAACTAGAGTATCATACACCGGATAGAGTAAAGCATGGTCATTTCCTGAGTTACCTTGAAGAGGGTCATAGTTGCTTATATCGGTATCAAAGGCAATATTCAATTGTCCACCTTTTTTTGGTGTTGCTCCTTCTTTACTTTCCGCTGTACTATCATTTGTTTTTACGGAGCTTGAACTATTTAGCGAACAACCTGCCACTATCAATAGAGCCAAAACTAGAATTGTTAATAACAATTGGAGTTTCTTCATAATTCTCTCCCCATTTCATAAATCGAATCACTCTAGTAATCACAAATCTTTTTTGAAAACTACATTTTATTAGGTAATAACCCTACCTTGCATTTTTGCTAATTCTTGGTCTCGAAGTTCTCTTTTTAATAATTTTCCGACCGCAGATTTAGGTAGTTCATCCCTAAATTCAATCATCTTTGGTACCTTATATGCGGCTAAGTTTTCCCTGCAGAATTGAATAATATCCGCTTCTGTTAGCATTTGTTCCTTTTTTAATGAGATATATGCTTTTACCGTTTCACCCCGATATTCATCGGGTATTCCTATTACGACTACTTCTCTCACGTCAGGAATTTGATAAATGACATCCTCTATCTCCCGAGGATATACATTGTAACCGCTTGCAATAATCATATCTTTTTTTCTATCGACGACATAAAAATATCCTTCTTCATCCATGTAGCCAATATCACCCGTATGAAGCCATCCCTCCTTCAAAGCTGCCGCTGTTTCCTCAGAATTATTCCAATAGCCCTTCATTACTTGAGGACCCCTTACGAGTATTTCCCCCCTCATTCCTACTGGTGCCTCCACTATCCCTGTATCTTGTTCAATCCCAATCATGACTTCCGTTTTAGGAATTGGAATACCAACACTGCCTAATTTAGTCCTGGTGTACGGATTACTAAGGGTTCCAGATGTTGCCTCAGATAAACCATATCCATCGGAAATGTAAGTACCTGCTCCCATTAACTTTTTAAACTTGTCATATATTTCTTGCGGTAAGGGCGAGCTCCCGCAGAAAAAACCTGTTATTTTTTCAATCCCGTATGATTCCACTTTGGGAAAATGGAGCATAGCTGTAAACATAGTTGGAACTCCAAAAAATAGAAATGGTGGTTGTTTTTGAATCAATTCCAATACTGTTTTTGTTTCAAATCTTGGAATGATGATTTGTTTATAACCAAAACGAAAGCCTGTTAATGTTACATTGACAAAGCCAAAAATATGAAAAAACGGTAAAAAACTAATGACTGATCTGTTTTGAAGATTAGAGATATCAAATCTTTTTAATAAATACTCGTAAAATTGTTCTATTTGCGTAATAAAATTTTGATGTGTCAACATAACTCCTTTAGAAACTCCCGTTGTACCTCCTGTATATTGGAGTACGGCGAGATCTTCCACAGGGTTAATCGTAATAAGTGGTGCATCAGCATGATAGGTTGCAAGAAAATCATCAAAATAATGATCACCTTCTTCAAGGCAACCATTCTCAGTCTTGGATACTTGAACAATAATGATTTTTTTTAATGAAGTTTTACTTTGGACCCTTTTGACTCTTTCATATACTGAAGCATGACATATCATAAATTCTGCATTTGCATCGTTTAACTGATATTCCAATTCTCTTTCAACGTACATCGGATTGGTTTGTACAACAATTCCTCCAAGCCGAAAAACGGCAAAAGCCGAAAATATATAATGTGGACAATTAGGGAGCATGATGGATAAACGGTCACCCTTTTTAAACCCTCTTTGATACAAGACCCCGGCTAATTTATTTGAAATTTTTTGAACTTCCAGATAGGACCATTTCTCCTCATTATATTCAAGCGAAATATCATTTCCGAAGCGGGAAACCGCATTATCAAGCAGGTCATTTAATGATTTCTCTTCTATTACAACATCTGGATTCACGTCTTTTGGATAAAACTTTAACCATCTCTTCTTCACAGATTTTCACCTCATAACTAAATTGATCTACTTACAATAAAACCTGTCTAGCAATGACCAGCTTTTGGATCAAACTAGAGCCATCATAAAGCTGTGTCACTTTCGCATCCCTCATCATACGTTCAACTGGGTAATCATCTGTGTAGCCATGTCCTTCTAAAATTTGGACAGCATCAGTCGTTACTTTCATAGCTACATTCGAACAAAATAGCTTAGCCATGGATGCAATGCCGACTACTTCTTTCGACCCTTTATCCAGCAAATCTCCTCCATAGTAAAGCAGTCTTCTTGCGGCTTCAATTTCTGTCGCCATTTCAGCCAGCACAAGTTGAACATTCTGAAATTGCAAACTCCCTCTAGCGGTGAGTTTCCATTTATGAGCAACTTTTATAACTTCCTCATATGCTCCTTGTGCAATTCCCAATGCTTGAGCTGCTACATTTAATCTGCTGCGGTTGAGTGTTTCTTTTAAAATTTTGAATCCTTTTCCTTCCCCTCCGATTAGTTGGGAAAAATGAACTGTTACATCCTCCAAGACCACTTCCCTGAGAGGAATTCCTTTTACGCCCATTTTTTGTACTTCCCTGCCGATGGTAAGACCAGGTGTTCCTGTCTCTACAACAAAATAGGTGGTTCCCGCATTTTTAATGGATGGATCAATCGTTGCCACAATCACGTAAAGGTCTGCTTCTCCCGCATTAAAAACACAAACTTTTTTGCCGTTTAATTTATAATAATCGCCTATTTTTTCTGCCGTAGTAATTAATGATTCAGTGTCGCTGCTAATACCCTTTTCCGTAATACAAAAAGCACCTAATATTTCACCTGCTGCGAGAGGGCATACATACCTATTTTTCTGCTCATCAGTTCCCCCAATTAGGATGGGATTAATCACCATTTCTTGACTAGTCAATAGCATGGATGTGGACCCGCAGCAACGTGCTACCTCTTCTATTGTAATCAGCTGATTCACATATGAACTTCCTTCTCCCCCGTAAGGAGCTGGGACACTCGTGCCAAATATTCTATTTTCCTTTAGTACCTGGATGTGTGTTGCGGGTATTTTTTGAAATTGATCCACATCCTTGGCTGCCGGACGAAAATAATCTTCTGCTATCGACTGAACAAAATGACGAACAATGAGCATCTCTTCCTGAATCACTATCATTACTCCTTCCATTACCTTCATGTATTAGTAATGCAAGTTACATGCCAACTGTAAAAGGCTTGTTTTATTGGGTAAATTGATTGGCTGTATGCAATAGCGCAATAAAAAAGATGCAAAATTGCAACAGCGTGCAATTTTGCATCTTTTTTATTCTAACAACTTCTTATTCTTAAAGTATTTTTGTATTTTTCTAGTTAGAGTGGAAGCGTCAATGGCTAAGGCTTTTGCAGCCGTACGAATACTAGGAAAGTCCTTTAATGTACGCTCAATGATCTGTTTTTCATACATCATCATTTGTTCTTTGAGGGGCTTAAATTTCAATTGATTCGAAGTGATTTCTACACTTTCTAAAGAGGTTTCTACTCCATCTTTTTCATTGGCTGTTTTTATTTTCATTTCATTTTTTATGTCCTCAGCAGTAATAATCGGTTTTTCAACCATGATACAAAGCCGTTCTACCATATTTTGAAGTTCTCTTACGTTACCAGGCCAGTGATAATTTTGAAAGTTATCTAGAACTTCCTTAGAAAATATTTTGTTTACACCGTATTTTTTTCTTATGTTATTGATAAAATGATAGGTTAACGGAACAATATCATTGTGTCTTTCTCTAAGAGGGGGGATATGGATGGGGATAATATTTAATCGATAATAGAGATCCTCTCTAAATGCCCCTTTTTGAATTAACTTTTCCAAGTTTTGATTTGTAGCCGCAATGACTCTGGTGCCTATTTTTATCGGCTTGATCCCACCAACCCGTGTTATTTCAAATTCCTGCAAAACTCTTAATAATTTCACCTGTAAATGTAGGGGGATTTCTCCAATCTCATCCAATAAAATGGTCCCTTTAGAAGATTGCTCGAATAACCCAACCTTCCCTTTTGGACTTGCACCAGTAAAAGCTCCAGGTTCATAGCCGAACAATTCCGATTCTAAAAGTTCATTTGGTATCGCTCCACAATTTACTTTTATTAACGGTAGATCTCTTCTATTACTATTTTCATGGATCAGTTTAACAATAACCTCTTTACCTACCCCAGATTCACCATAAACTAACACAGTGGAATCATGTTGAGCAACGCGTTTTGCACGTTCAAGGACTCTCTTCATATTCATATCATAGGCGACAATGGAATTTATTTCTTTTTTATTGTTTTTTAAGTCCTCTAATTGCCTGCTGACTTCATCATGCTCCATCTCTAATTGAGAAATTTCATTCTTAAGTTGGTTAGGCTCTGTTACGTTTAAAATATGACTGACAACCTTTATGATTTCGCCATGCTTATTCTTAATTGGAATAGCGGTAACTAATACTTCTCTCCCATTATATATTTTTTGAACCAGTGTACACGGTTTTTCATCTTTTAATGCTTGTAATTCGGCAGATTGGTCAATTATTTCTTCAACAATTAAATTCCTGTGCAGACGATCAATATAATCGTTTGTGGTTAATCCTGTTTGCTCTTCAAAAGCTGGATTAACCTCAATAATCATGCCATCATTGTTTGTAATAACCACACCGGTTAATGAATGTTTTATCAGTTGCTGATATGTAATATATATTTCCTCTAACTTTTCTATATCTATTCGTGAGTCGGATTCAATTGTCCTTTTGGTAAATTCTTGCCAATTCGATATTTGAAATCGCCTCCTATATTAATATCTAAGTAGAGTTTGAGTTTCTTAACACCACTCATCTCAAAAAGACTTTTTCAATCCTTACCTTACTCTTATTATCTTGCCCCACCACTTCTATTAATCACCCACCAACTTTTTTAAGCCGTTTTCATAAATTTAAATGATCTATTTTTCTTTGAAAATTCAGAATTATGTAATTAAATAGTAACAATCTGAGAATCATGAGTCAAGGCTTCCTTTTTTTCTTGTTAGCTTCTGTAAATTTGAAAAAGATGAACATGGTTTAACATGATTGGTCAAGCAATAGACTAAGGCTTTAAAACAGTATCAAGGAACGATCGCAAATGAAAAATTCGATAGCTTAATCGACAATGTTGTAACACTCAATCGAGCCATAGTAGAAGATGTATCGCTTGGAAGTTGCTTCCAAATCGGGCACTTTACTTTAGCTCAAATGAAGAGGTCGATGACCAATCGCTGTCCGAAATCGTGGAATATGAACTGATTCCGCTGATTACAGAGTATTGGTTTGATGAACCTTCCAAAATTGACCATTGGGTCAGCAAAATTCTTGGAGCCCTTCATGATTAAAATTAAAAATATTTATTATATGCTGGCGTATGCCTATCAAACTCTTAACGAAGTAGGGTATAAAAACATTCAGCCAGATGAATTTGATAACGTCCATGATTTATTCGCCCCGATCCTCATTCGTGGGGTAACCCTCACGATATTAAATGGGGTTACATTGCGTACAACCGAAATAATGCTGCCTATAAAATGTTAATTAACATATGTGAGTTGGTCATAAAAGGATTATTAATGACGAATGCAACGGGGACAATTTCGAATGAAGCAATTTTTGGGCATCCAGCAAATGCATCGATTGTATGAGAAATTTTTACTTGCCTATTTCAAAAAGGAGTACCCGCAATATTCGGCTGTTGCTTCATATATTGACTGGAATGTGGATGACGATATGACGGAATTTCCGCCGGTCATGAAATCAGATATTACCCTCACTAATGGGACAAAAATCATGATTATTGATGCCAAGTACTACGGTCACACGATGCAAACAAATAAATTGTTCGATAGTACATCGCTTATTTTAGGTAACCTGTATCAAATATTTACTTATGTGAAAAACAAAGATCGTTATGGGAGTGGAAATGTAATAGGCGTCCTGTTTTACGCTAAAACGGAAGAAGACATTACCCCGGATATACTATCAAATGGGAAGTAATCATCTCAGTGTAAAAACACTGGACTTGGGGGCTGATTAGAAGGATATCGAAGATCAGCTAGCTGCGGTTGCTTCTCTAATGTAAGTTATACGTGCCTCGGGGATGGTTCCAAGGTTTTTATAAGGTACTGACCATAGGAAACCAATAGCCCAAATAATTAAGTTTGATTTCTATGGATGGGAAGATGGATTTTAATAATAAACCAATGATCATTCAGCTCTGCATCCATTTTTCCATTCATCTTTTCAACAACTTTTCAGACAGATAAAGGCCTAACCCACTTGATTCAGTGTTCGTCCTACTGGTGACTTCTGTGTAGTTGTTTCAATTTCCGCCTTATCTTTTTTGGATATAGGATAGGTCAATTGTAGCCTCGCAATTGACCTATAACTATATAGTTTTTGTTTATTAATTACTCAACTTTCGCACCTAGAAAAATGTGATGAGTTTATGAATATCGGTGCCTGACCCCACTGCGCTACCGCATTAACTTACTGGGGGTCAGGCACCGAAATACCTGTATGGGTCTTTATCGAATCATTCACACTATATAATTCTCCAAATGTGGTAAAACTTTCTTTATTTTTTTATTTTTTCGAAAGAGTTTAAAGTTTAAAAAATGGAAACCAAAAAAATTTCGTTCTTTTCTAACAACTAAATCAATACCATTTATAATAGATAATTGTTGAAAGGGAGGTTTTTATTATTCCATTTGTTAATCATGAAAATATTAATCTATACTATGAGATTCACGGACAAGGTGAGCCTTTATTGTTAATTATGGGTCTTGGCTATAATTCTCAATCCTGGCATCGAACATTGCCGGCACTCACAAAACATTTCCAGGTTATTATGTTTGATAATCGCGGGGTTGGTAAAAGTAGTATGCCTGAACAACCGTACTCAATCGAAATAATGGCGAATGATGCAAGGGCCGTCCTCGATGCCGCTTCGGTTGAATCTGCACATGTTTATGGTATTTCCATGGGTGGAATGATTGCCCAACGATTGGCACTTGCTTATCCAGAAAGGGTTCGTTCATTAGTATTGGGCTGTACCACAGCAGGTGGGACTACCCATATACAACCTTCTCCTGAAATATCTGAATTAATGGTGGCACGTGCTGATCTAACTGGAACCCCTGAAGAAAATGCATGGGCAGCTGCACCCATTGTTTATAGTCAAGCTTTTATTCATGCACATCCGGAATTAATCCAGGAAGATATTGAAAAGCGAATTGAAATTGTCACACCCCCCCACTGCTATTTATCACAACTGCAAGCATGTCTTGCACATGATACCTCTAACGAATTAGGAGAAATTAATATTCCAACTCTCGTAATCCATGGTGATTCTGATGAATTGGTTCCTTATAGAAATGGGGTAAACTTAGCGGAAAATATTCAAGGGGCTGAGCTATTTACTGTTCCAGGTGCCGGCCACATTTTCTTCACCGAAGCGACAGATCTTGTAAACAACAAGGTTATACAATTCTTACGTAATAAGTAAACAAAGCCGGGAAGAGATTCCCGGCCTTTTTCTTTATTTAAGGCTCTTTTCTGAAAGTTTGTTGCATTTTAAGATTCGCCGATATAATCGTTCAATTCGCCGATAAACTAGATTAACTTGATAATAAGTGTAATTTCACACCTTTTTTGCATTCCAAAGCGGTCATTCAGCATCGCCCCCTATATGGGGCCTTGCTATTTCATTAGAAAATTTCTTTTATGTAGGCAAAATGGTTTAGAAAATCACTTTCATTGATCACTATCCTATTTGTTAAATCCTCCGTTCTCAACACAAATTCTTTCACACCAATAAATTCTGATTCACTAATCAAGTAAAACTGTGTCCCTCGTTTATAGCCATTTAGCTTCTTTTTCAATCTATATACCTTCATTCCATACCTCTAGTGATAAATTATAGTTGCTCAATATAATTTACTAAATATACCCCAGTCGTAATAGCGACTGGGGTTTTCGTTACTTTTTATTAAACCGACCTTAGTCCATAAAGAAAAGGAGCTACCACTTCCAGGATTGCGCTAGATTGCGAAATAATGAAAAATCCAAAAATGCTTACACTTTTTTTCTATTCTTTAGTCCTCTAATTTGTTCCATACCTTTTAGCTGCTCTAGTACGAGCACGCTCAGCTTCGACCTCACGATTCCGTGGCTCGGTACTCGTTACCAGTGTGTTCAATAGTTCTCTAGAAACCATTGCAAAATTTAATCCTTATCCTAATAATGGGTTTGTGATAAAATCCCTTTAGAACCCAATGTTATGGTAAAAAATCAATGGTTCAATGATCTTGAAGATGAAGTGATGATTATAATTCCTGGTCAAGAACACCCGTATTTAATGACTTTTGATAACGAGAACCAACCAATTTTCTTAACTTTTCAAGGCGATACATGTAAATTCTTAGGATTATTGAATTTTAAGCCGTAGATCTCTTTCCTTTGCTTTGGAGGCCCAAAATTACCACGTTAGCTATGGCAAACATTAAGAAACTGCTCAGTTAACATAATAAGCATTCATACCAATTTATTGATTAGTGTCTTTTTCCAACATTTTAATAATTGTATTGTTTTGCTCAACTTGGGTGTCACTATTTCTTTTTATTTTATAGATCCATACTAAAATTAAAACCACCGCCAAAGGCATTCCAATTGTAATTAGCAAAGAATCAAAACCCATAACACCAATCATAAAAATCCCCCTGCTATTTTTCCCAAATCATACCATTTGTTCCGTTCCAGTCCTTTAAATAGTATGAATGTTTCTTGAACTAATCTGACCCAATTAGATTAATAACTTCAACAAAAAAAGTTTAATTCTTGTTTCCTTTGGACAATTCCTCGTGTAATTTTTTTATCTCTTCTGTTTGGTCTAAGATATTATTATTCACTTTTCTTAAAGCATCATAAACCGCAAAAATTCCCGCAAATATTAAGAAACCAAAAAGCAAATCCATTTTGACACCTACTTCATTTAATTTATTAAATTAATAATAACCCAATATGGGTAATTCTGTAATATCAAATTGGTCTTTGTTAAACAACTGTACCGTTAGCACAATAAGAAAAGGCTGCCGCAACGACAGCCCTTATCTTCAATTCTTGCCCCCGTTAGCTTGAGTACATTTTTTCACAAACTTAATTCTAATAAACCCTTAGGCGTACCTAAGTGTAATTACCATTTATCATAATTTTTTTGAATTTTTCTATAAACGTAATCTGCATTTTTAGTGCCTGTCCATTTACTAATAAAACTCGTAATCGCCATAAAAATTCCAAATAAAACAAATGCCACACTGTAATAACCTAAGAAAAACAAAACAAAAGACGCAACCAATGTTAATATCATTAAAATTATTTCCGAGAATTGTAATTTTTCCTTCTTCTTATCATTCATATGTTCAACCTCCTGTCAAATCGCCAATATTTTTCCGCAACTTTTAATATGTTTCTATATGGTCTATTATTTACTAGCCTTTGTTTTAAAAAATAAAGCAAATACCAATGACACAATAGTTGGAACACCATAAATAAGACCTGTTGTTTCCAAATAAGCGGAAAAAGGGGCTGACCATCCAGGATGTTTAATAAAATTCTGATAATCGATATAAATTTTAATTAACATTATTACTATCAATAAAGCCGAAAGAGTTAAGAATGAATTCGACGCAATTTTAAACTTATTCGCCACTTTAATACCCCCATTGTACAAAGTATTAAACATTGTTAATGATACATATTTTACCATATATTTTGAAGGCTTTTACTCCATTGAACTGTACCTTTAACAATTTTTCCTTCTTGTGCTAACCTGCTCGTTAGCCATCCATGAAGCGCAAAAATCGACGCTTCACCACATAGAATAAGTACAACATATCACAATCTTGTTTCTTGGATAAAAACTATTAATAAAAGTTTTATTTTATTTTATGTAAATATTCTAATTATGTAAAAAAGCTTACTTCAAAGAGTAAGCTTAACCCCTATAAACACTATCACATGTTCCAGCTTTTGGTTCATAAAAACAATGTTCTTTAAATTGACCAGAATGCGGTTGACCGTACCATGTTGGAGGACATGAAGCATGTGGATTAAAATACCAGAGAGCATATTTTGCAGGATGATCTCTCCAAAAATTTATATTTTGTTGTGCTAATCTTCTTTCAGAAGTTCTTGATCTTTGATAAAATACATTCCCTTTTTGCACAGCTTCAAAAGAATAATTTCCTCCTTGTATTTGAAATATTACATCATGAATATTGTTTACACTTTTAAAATCCAAGCATTGTGCTACAACACGATTTATGATTACATTTCCAACATATAACATTCCTTGCTTTCCTTCGCCTTCTGCTTCTGCCCTCATCATTCTTGCCATTTCATCTACATCATGACTTCTAGCCTTGACTCTTGGCATTTCATCACCTCCCAAATTATTGTATGAAAAAAATCCTACATTCATTTTATTGCTTATATAATAAGAATTCTTAGTTTTTATAGCATACCGTTTTTAAGTAAAATGAAAACTATTGCATTCTTTTTATACCTTTATACAACCTAAACTGCTCGCAATCTTTTGTGTAGAAGCATATAAAAAAGACGCCTTCTTACTAAAGAAAAGCGCCCGTTTATGGAAGATCGTTATTAAAGCAATATACCCTCATACCTACTTTTTTCAAGTATCTGTGTAGAGCGAACATTCGCATGAATTACGGTGGCATGGTGTTTATGAAGATTAAGTGTTTTAAATACCACTATTCATCATCATTAAAACGATTAGATTCGTTTAGGTTTAATCAAAACCATGATCCAATAATAGGATATCGAAAAGGACGCTCATTAAATGCTTTAACAATTCCAACAATCGGAGCTATTATAGCAATAAGTCCAAAAATAATGAGGAATGGAATCCCGATTAATATCCAAGAAAAAAAAGCAGACACTGAGATTAAAATACCAATCACAATATGAAATACCAAAGCCTGTAAGGATAAGCTTTTAATTTCTCGATCTGAAATAATAAAATATGTGATAATGGGAACTAGTATAGGTGCAAACCAAGTACTAGCATGAATCAATATTTTGAATCCCTTATTTTCCATTTAAAAATTACTCCCCTTTGTATCGTAATATTTAACAAACCTTTATTCATTAATCATTATAAAGTTTTGGTTAGAATATGACATCAGGCTATGAACTAATTCGTTATACGACTTTGGTCGTAGTCCAAATCAAAATTCCAGTATGCGAACTATTCTTTTACATTTTCCAGCTAATGAGTTTACTCCACTATATGGCCCGATTGTTGAAAAAGAAAAGCTGCCAAAGTGACAGCTCTGATCTTTAACTATTGCAACATAGAGTTTAAGTATATCACTTTACAAACTTGCAAAATAAATCCACAAGTCGATCAAATTGGAAGTTTGCATAACTCCTCTTACGTGTTAGTGAGACTAAAATCAAGTTATTTTACAATTTCAAATTGGTGTATAATAGTGTGAAGAAATTATCAATTAACGGAGGGTAATGAACATGAAGATTTTGTTTGATGAAACTTTCACTTCAAGTGACGGAAACCGAAGGAGCAGGAATATTTGGTATGGATATGCTGATATATCTGTTGATGGTGAACATGGAAAAAGCATGAAGCTTACTGAAGATTTTATGGATTATTTATGCGAAATCATAATAAATGACTTATCTAAGAATGCAGCAAATGCGCCTACTGAAACTAACTGGTATTTCTATGGAAGTACTATAACTCAGGACGCTATAGGAGACAAAATCCGTCCGACAATTATGGTTCGTGAGAGATCTAACGAGTTTTTAACTAATTTTAATATAAGTGACCACGATTTCGCTGTAAATTTTGATGCTATTCTGTCGTTTAAGGCAGATTTTGAAAAACGTTTAGCGAGTCATTGATAAGTAATATCAGTTTTAGCATTTTCAAACTATTTGAGGGGATGATCTCATAAAGAATTCATTCTCTTTTTTCATGTGGTGAATTCATTTTGTGTGGAGGAAAAAGATGACTTTTTCTTCAGCAAGTCTTATATTCATAAGAATTCCTCTCCATTTCATTCCCTTTTAAAGGAATGCATACGTAAATTAAAGAAGATGTTTTAACCAGAAAGTTTCTAATTTAATATAGTGCTGCATTTTTCTCAGGTAAAAAAGCTGCAAGAATTAAGTAAATAGCAACAGAAATAGGAATAAAAATAAATAGTAGCCTTACAGCTAAAGGGGAAATACCATAATACTCAGCTATACCTGCACATACTCCAAATAATGATTTATTTTTTGATGACTTTGTTAATTTATTCAACGCAATCACTCCTTTAGTTTATTTATAATTCCACCTAAATTATACCATATATAGCTTTTTCCTGTTGATCTTAACTCCCCGTTACTTGAAAAAAAAGGTTTTATTTCTAATCTTGTTAAGAATTCAAACAAAGTTTGTCTTTGGCAACCTTTCCCACCAACATTTTCAATCTATCTTATTACCAAGATGCTCTTCAAATGTAATTTTCCCCACTTTTCGGGAGTAGCAGGTATTTTTCCCATCGCGGAAAGATTTGTATAATTTTCCTGGTAAAGAAATGCTTAAAACTTTGTTGGTTTCATTATTTATCTTAATTTTCAGCTCCGCCATTTCTCTTAACGTCATTATGTCTGGTCCCCCAAAGTCATTGGTTCTTCCTTGAGGATCTTTATTAATTAAGTCTATTAAATGTTCGGCAAATTCACCAACACTGACGCTTTGAAATTTAATGCTTCCAGGGATTACATATCTTTTAAAGAGAGGTTTTGATAAAAGTAAATTTTCAACAAAGCCGTGGAACTGAGTTGCACGTACAGTTGTATAAGGAATAGAACTATTCCTTAACAATTCTTCTGCTTCGTATTTAAGCTTATAATATTTCAATGGTATTTCCTCAATGCCTACAATTGACGGATAAATAAAATGTTTTATGTGTTGCAGTTTACTTAAAAAGTTTTCAAACCCTGTAACCTCGATATTCTTCGAATTTTTTATAGGACTTGTTGCTGCGTGAATAATTACATCCACATCTTTTATTGCATCGTCTAAACCTTCACCAGACAATAAATCACTATAAACCCAGTCGAAATGTCCTATTCCTTCAGGTTTTCTTCTTGAAGTTACTTTAACTTTATAATCAGAACCTTTAAGTTGATTTAGCAAAGCAGAACCTAGTTGTCCTGTTGAACCAGTCACCAATATCCTCAAGTACAACACTCCTGTTCTAATGGATTATCTTTGTATTGTATTATTCAGAAGTTGGGATCTTCATTCATCAAAGCTGCTCCGTTAGTACAATTCATTGTAGCGCATCAGTTTGAAAATACTCAATTAAACCCTACATACCTAATATTCCACTAGGACGATCTGGACTCCTTCTTTCACTAAACTCCCGTTAGCTCAAAAAAACAAGTTCGCCGGAGAACCCCGCTATTGTTCAACTAAAATGCACCATTAGTTCAATTAAAAACGGGATTGACGTAGCAATCCCTTTATCAAGTTATGCACCTAGTTACTTTTATAAGCGAGATAAATTAGGTGCAAAAAGTGACCTTCAATATTAATACCTTATTCCTCATTATCTGTACGTAGAGGTGAAGCATATAGATTAATAAATAATATGTAAATAGGATACAGAATGACAGAACCATAAATCAGAAGGCTAAATCTTGGAAAAAGTGTTACTCCTTCATTAATAGGAAAAACAACAGGGAAAAAAGAGAAAAAAAGAATAAAATATGGTGCCCACAAAAGGAGTGACAAATAGCTGTATTTACTACCTATAGTCCATTTTTTTGTTAAGAAAATGAAGAAAATTGTCGAAAGTAGAAGTCCAATAACATTAATAATAGCAATTACAATGTAAACATTATCCCATTCCCAGCCTGTTAAGTTACTAATATGAGAAACATTTACTATGAGTTCGATTGCAATAAACAACGCTATAGCGTTTAAGGCACTAAGAGTATTTAACTTTATAAAAAACTGCATCATTTACCACCTCAATTAATTGAATCACCATCTGTGCTATACCCTTCCCTTGATATCTAGGTAAAATAAACACTGGACTTATCCAGAATGGCATCTTTTACCTCCAAAATACACAGATAGCTCCCACAATAACTCCTTGCCCTAATGTAACAATTTCTTAAAGCTGTCGTCAAATTTGATAGCAGCCCATTGGTATAAGTATTGAAAAGGACCGTTTATTCATACTATTTTGGTGAGTGGGTTTTTCCAAGCTCAAAACAAAAATGCTCTTTATTTTAGCAGAAAGAGGTGTAAAAGATGGAATCAATCATGGATTTAGAAAGGCTGGTCCAGATGAATGAAGAACAGGTATGGAAAGAGGCGTATCAGGAAGAAATTCAAAAATTGTCACACTTGTCTTTCGAAATAAACCGTCTTACGTATCAATTATACGCGACCGGTGAGCAGCCGGAGGAATTGCAAGGTTTACTGGAAGCAAGAAAACAAACGATGGCTGATCCAGCTTTTAAAGCTATGCTCCGGAATTGGTCCAAGTATATAGAGGATCCAATCTGGAAAAAACGCCTGTCTTTAATGCTTAATGAAATTGAAAAGCAGGAGATTGAGTCGGATTCTGAGGTTTTGACATTAAAAAATGAGCTCGAAGGAAAACTTTTCAGTAAAACCTTTGAAATTGACGAAACCGAGTTCAATAGCGGCCAAGTCCATTCTGCTTTAATGGACCATCCCGATCGTGCTATCCGGCGAAAACTTACAGAAGCGATGAATGATTTGGGAGAGGAACTTACGGAGGATTTCCGGAGGCTTATTAAAGCAAGGAACAAAAAAGCGAAAGAGTTTGGATATAGTAATTACTACGACTACAAGTTTAAGGCAGCTGGGCTGAATTTTCATCAATACAAGGAAGAAGGCTTGCGGTTGTTCCGAAACAGCGCCGCTGTCATAAATGAATGGATGGACCGTATAAAAGAACGTTTTGGTTATGAGTCCCTTCATGTTTATGATTTCTTATACACTGCGACGAATTATACAACGGTAGACATGTCCCTTTTTCCTAGTGATAAAATTGAAACGGCAATAGAAGAATCGCTTGCTTATTTTGGAATGGAGCTGAAAAATACCCCTATTAATGTTGAGCTTTTACATATTCCATTCGGAGGCTTCTGCATAGAAATTGCCCCTGAGGACATCAAATTAACCATCAACAAACGTAACAGTCACCTAGCCTTTGCCTCAGCATTCCATGAACTGGGCCATGCACTGTATAATTGTTTTGCTTCTTCAAAAATTCCTGAATTCAAGGAATTGCAGAGTGTGATAGGACATGAAGCCATGGCGGAACTATTCATGACAATTCCCTATCAAAAAGAATGGCTGGTCGATTATTTTGGATTAAATCAAAACGAAGCAGAGCAGCTTATTGAATCCAAGCACCTTGTTGATCTGTTTATTTCCTTGTTTTATTTTTACATTAGTCTAGTAGAGTATGAAGTTTATCAGAATCCAGATGGTGATTTGCAGGATCTTGCCGATAGCCTTCTAAAGGATGTCTTGGGACTCGACGGCCCAGGGCAGCACCCTGCCTCCCAGGCTATACTGGTCAGCCATCCGGCCTATGTCCAGGATTATATCTATGCAGATGGGATCAGGGACATGCTGCGCCATTATTGCAAAATAGATGGCATGTACAAACAGGGAACGGTCTTTACTAAAATACTACAAGAATTCATGGAGCCAACAGAGCGCTTTACCTGGCAGGAACGTGTCAAATCCATCTGCGGGGAAGACTTCACATTCAACTACTTCGAGCAATTTTTGGTCAACAAAAGCCTGATAGAAGCAAAAAAGCAGTAAATGAATAATGGAAAAGATGAAAGACGATGATTCCATTGCGTAGGAATCATTGTCTTTCATCTTTTGTTATTTTTTGGTTTGAATTTTTCCGAAAAGCATTGCGTTAAAATAGGTTTCTTCAATAAAATAGTGATCCCTTAATTCTCCTTCTAATTCAAAGCCATTCTTTACGAGGATCCTTGCAGAACCAACATTTGCATCCACTACACTAGCATAGAGTTTGTGCAGGTTAAGGGATTCAAATGCGAAAACACTCATCAACGACACACACTCAGTACCATATCCTTTACCCCAATGGTCTTGATGAAAAACATAGCCAATTTCTGCTTTGTTTGCTTCATGATCAAAATTGAATATCATCGCTGTCCCGATAATTTCCCTTGTTGATTTTTGAACAATGGATGCATATAAATGCGTACCTTCCGCCTCACGTTGAACCATTGTTTCAATATGTTCCCTAGTATCTTGCAAACTGTTCATTAATCTCCAGCCGATAAAACGTGAGACCTCTTTATCTGATGCATACTGATGGATTTCTTCTGCGTCGGTTGTGCTTAGTTCCTTAAAGGAGACATTTTTACCCTCCAATGAATGAAATATATTTTGCTTCATTTTGTCTACACTCCCCTATCATTAATGCAGATGAACGTTTTAGCTACAATATTTTTAATACTCTTCTCTATTTATTTCACACTTTTAGCTACTTTTTAATAGCTTTTGTCTCATAAAAAGTGGGCACATTGAATTCATGAAGTTTACCAGAACCGTTTGTATCTTGGTGCTAAGGAGGGGTCATTCACCAACTTCATGAAAAAGAGTTAATCCTATAAAAAAATAAATGGGAAAAGAGTTTTCTTTTCTCATTTTGTTAACAACGCTGAAAAGCGGTTTTTATATCGTTTTTGTTTTTTTATGTGATTCAACTAAGTTTATAGCCGTGCGCTCCACTTTTATATTCTCTTCTTTAAATAAACGAAGGAACGCATCTGCTACTTCAGGATCAAACTGTATCCCCTTATTTCGGCGAATCTCATTAATTGCAAAATTCAAATCCAATCCATTTCTATAAACACGTTTGGAAATCATCGCATCAAACGCATCAGCAACTCCAACGATCCGAGCAACCAATGGAATTTCGCTGCCTTTTAATCCTTTCGGATAGCCTGTACCATCAAATCTTTCGTGGTGATACAAAACAATATCCAAAACACCATTTTTCTTCAAACCATCAACATGTTTAAGTATTTCATATCCAATTTCTGGATGGGTCTTTATAATAGTATATTCTTTAGAAGTTAATCTCCCAGGCTTGGTCAAAATGTGTTCAGGAATACCAATCTTTCCAATATCGTGCAATAATCCCCCTGTACGAATGATATTGCACAGGTCTTTAGAAAGATTCATCTTTTCGGCTATTTGCACAGCATATCTTGATACATTGTCGGAATGGTCAGATGTATATGTATCCCTGGATTCCAAAGCATTAACAAGGGTTTTTGTTAAATCTAAACTGTCCTTTTTCACTTTTTGGATATATAGCGTCATACCCGCTGAAGTTAAAGTAACTAAAAAATAAGTCACCAAATAAGTTAAAAAGACACTCTCTTCTGCCTTTGGTACGAATTGAAACCTAAGATAAACCACTAAAACAGTGAAGCAGACCAAAAAAACAGGTTTATTATGAAAGCCAATGCCTAAAAAACTTACAGCAACCATAAACAATGCAAAATTATCATTATGAGGAAAAACAATGCTGAGAACTAAACTTAATGATAAAAGTATAAAAAAAACATAGCGAAAGTAAATATAATTCCCTATTTTCTCAAAAAATTTATCAAGCATCTCTTCTCCCTTTTTTTAAATGTAGTAAAAATGGACTATCCATTACCTTTCTACAATATCATACTTTTTTTCTAGAAAGTCCCTTTTCAAAATAGCAAGTTTTTTCAGTTTAGTTAACCCTTACATTAGCACTATTAGGTTCGGGGAGTGTTGGCCTTGCTATTAGAATGATAATGAAGGCGGTGCCTGACCCTCACTTCGCTAATAACCTTACCCTACTGGGGGTCAGGCACCGAAATATTATAAATATGATAACCAAAAGTTTAAATCCTCGAACCGCTAAATCGCTCAAGGTTTTTTGGCTTAAATCAAAGTACCAAAAAGTATTGAATTTGATTAGAGGATACTGGAGTAATGGCCATTATGCGATAACCAATGCTTAGTAATTGAGATAATGTTTCCGCACAATTGTGACGGGGCGGCTCAATCGGAGCGTGGTAACTTTTATAAAGATTGAGGAACTGATTATTGTTTGTACAGTGAAGCAAGACAACATGTTTTCCGGTCCAAGCTTGCCCGATTATAGGTTGGGCTTGTATCGCCCTTCTGTTTCTCATATGAATCACCCTCACGAATTGTTACAATAGTTTATGAATGTGACCTTGTCTATTGTTCTTCTATTTTGATTATTTTTAAAACGATAGGTAAAGAATACTCTACCTATTCAGGGATTTGACATGAAATGGTTTTCATAATGTACACTAAGTTAAAGAAGGCAGAGGAAATTCTTACTTGCATTGCAAAAAAATTAGCGGGAATATGACAGACAACAAACAAATTTTTCTAAAAGGCAGGAATGAACATGACAAACCAGAGCGTAATTTTTTTCGATATAGACGGTACTTTGCTCGATTCTAATAAAGAATTGCCATCTTCCACAAAAGAAGCCATTTATAAGCTGAAGGAACTGGGACATATAGTCGCAATCGCAACAGGGCGTGCCCCATTTATGTTCGAAGATTTACGAAAGGAATTGGATATTCATACTTATGTTAGTTATAATGGCCAGTACGTCGTGTTAAACGGCGAAGTGATACATACGAACCCATTAAATATCCCTTCTCTTGAAAAATTGACAGAAGCGGCGCTTACGAATAACCATCCTGTTGTGTTTATGGACCACGAGGACATGAAAGCAAATGTTCCGGAACATGCTTATATTACTGAAAGCATTGGGACATTAAATATCAGGCAATTTCCAACACACGATCCCAAATATTATAAAGGCCGTGAATTGTATCAAACTCTTCTGTTCTGTCCTGAAGGAGAAGAGAGCCAATATGAACAGGAGTTTCATGACTTTGATTTTATCCGATGGCATCCAGTTTCCGTCGATATTCTTCCAAAGGGGGGCTCAAAAGCTATAGGAATTGAAAAATTAATAGAAAAATTAGGATTTCCTGCGGAACGCCAATTTGCTTTTGGTGATGGGCTGAATGATTTGCAAATGCTGGCGACCATAACAAATAGTGTAGCGATGGGAAATGGCGAGGAAGAGGTAAAGAAGGTCGCAAAATTTGTGACAAAATCGGTTGATGACAACGGGATTCTCCATGGTCTGCAAATGGTTGGACTTTTATAAAAGGCAATACGGCTCTCAATCTTGCTTTGATACCAGTTTTGGACAAGACACTTCTAATGCAGTTATTTCTTTTATGAAAAGGAAAAAGATTTAATTAAAAGGGTCGTCTGCTAAGGAATAAGGCAGGCGACCCTTTTCAGTCATTGCCCAATTAAAGGAGTGCATTTGCAATTAGTTTATCAAACTTACGAATATCCACACCTTTTTTAAGATTTACTTTAATGTGGCCTGCCCTTGTCCATAATTCAACCTCTGCATTTACATCAAAGAAACTACCCGCATTCTCCGTTGACCACATATTGATTGATGAATATGGCAACGAATAAATCTCAACCTTCTTCCCTGTTAAACCTTGAGCATCCCTTACAATTAATCTCTTATTAGTAAAGATAGCACTATCACGGATAGTTTTATAAGCAGCAATCGCTTCTTCTCCACCCACTAATAGTTCATTCACATCATTTGGAATCGGACATTCAGAGATGAAAGTCCATTGTAGAATTGCCTGGGTTGCAGCCATAATAAACGCCTCCTATTTAAATTTTACTTCTCATTAATTAAATTCTGTAAATATTTGATCTACCCTTTTTCATCAAAGTTAGTTTTGACAAATACTATATTTGCCTTAGGAAAGAGGGTTTCACGCAATATTTTTCTACAAATAAGAGAAGCATCTATTGATTTACCGTCTTAATTTGTCCGAAAAAGGAGGTTTTTTACTGTTTTTTATAAAATATGGAGATTACTGTAGATAAGTTTTATTCTATGCAGGCAGGAAAAAATCATCCCGCTATAAAATAGTAAAGAAAACGGAACAGATGTCTAACGAATAAGTTGAAAGGTGGTCATGACCCCTGAGTATGGAGCTAACCCTACAACAAATCGTCGAAGGTCTACCGAAGTCTTTATTAAATGCAAGTGATAGAGATTTGGAAGGATTCCAAAAAATTATCGATGAAACGATTAAATTAAGAGAGGGTCATCGCAACCTTCAAAAGATGGTCAAAAACTTTTCAACCTCTACAATTCAGCGTAGTTGAAACTTGATAATCAAATCGTATTTGGAAGGTGAATCCACCTTCTTTTCTTTTTACAACATTTCGAACACTATTTTATCCTCATTAGCGAAATAAAGATGAATCTTTCCCATATTAATCGTGATTTTCCATTCATTCCTTCGCCCTTATTCGAAAAAAAGTACTATAATAAATATAGTAAACTTATAAATACTAGTTCAACATACTAGACATTATTGAAAAGATTAATGAATAAGGGGTAATCAAGTGAAAAAAAGGTTATTCAGCATAATAAGCAGTATCCTTCTCGCCAGCTCTTTAGCTGCCTGTCAGAGTACGCCAGAGCCAACGAAAACAGCTGCGACCACGGACAAAACGCCAGCGAAAGTGACGAGTGAGGAAGTCAAAAATGAAACCACTGACCAAGCGGAACAGACAAATGCCTCCGCTACCGGAACAATGCAGGTTTATTATTTAGATGTGGGACAAGGTGACAGTATTTATATTAAAACATCCAATGGCGATGACATATTAATTGACGGCGGGAACAACGATCGAGGTGATGATGTCGTTGCCTATCTGAAGAAATACCATGTTGATGATCTAGAGGTTATGATCGCGACACACCCTGATGCTGACCATATTGGTGGATTGGATACCGTCCTGCAAAATTTCGACGTCAAATCGGTTTATATGCCTAAGGTTACGCATACCACGAAAACATTTGAAGATTTCGTCATAGCTGTTAAAAATGAAGGATTAAAACTGAAGGAAGCGAAAGCCGGTGTATCATTGGCGTTAGCAGGTGTGGATGCGGAGTTTGTTGGGCCTGTTACCAGCTACGGTGAGGATCTGAATTCTTCCAGTGCTGTATTAAAAGTCACGAATGGGGAAAATCGTTTCCTATTTACTGGAGATGCAACGGTCAAAGCTGAGCAGGATATGATTGCTTCAGGTGCAAACCTTCAGGCAGATGTGCTGAAATTAGGCCATCATGGAGCGAATACATCGACGAGTGAAGCCTTCTTAACGAAGGTGCAACCGAAATATGCGATTGTTTCGGCAGGAAAAGACAATCAATATGGTCATCCAACCGTTGAAACGCTGCAAAAGATGCAGGCACAACACATTCAAGTTTTCAGAACGGATGAACAAGGAACGATTATTGCGACAAGTGATGGATCAACCATCACGTTTAATACGGATCCAGCAAAAATCGAACAGGATACGGTGAAAAACAATGCGACTGTCGCACCTACAGTGACACCACAGACTGCAACGAGTCAAGGTACCGATACGTCTATAAAAGCAAGTGTGGATAATCCCACGCCTGGCCAATACGGAACGATTCATTTAGATGTAGCCGGTATGTCAGGTGCACCGTTTACAGCTGTTTTTCATTATAAGAGCAAGGACACAACGTATACCGGGACTGTTGGAACTACCTTACCGGTTAAAATCAGCCGAGCCGCAGCCGGTTTTGAAGTGCTGATCGATATTACGGTTCAAGCAGATGGGAAAGAATATCAAACACAAACATCTTTTATTCCCCAATAAGGAGTGAGCAAAGTGAAGCTAATCATTGATCGATTTGAAGGAGATCAAGTCGTTTGTGAAAAAGAAGATGGCACGTTTGTCGATATAAGAATGAACCGTCTTCCCAGTGGCGCAAAAGTAGGCGATATCCTTGTGGTGGATGGCGAGCATATTTCTGTTGATGTGCAGGGAACTCAAGAACGAAGAAAACAAATTAATCGGTTAATGGAAGATATGTGGGAGTAGGGGTTCAAACCCCTCCCACTTTTTTATGAAGAAAGTATAAATTTTGACTTTGAGAATTGTCCAGCTTCAGGCACCATTGCTCGATGTATCAAGACAAGCCGATAATCAAGTGCTTTGCGCCTTTTCTTGTCATACGTCTTTAGAGGTTCCTATATTTCACAGGAGCATCCGCTATTAATTGATATAGTGATTATTTTTGTTCAAGTTTGTTGACCTTTCGTTTTACCTCCGCCACTTCTTTAAAAAGAAGTTCCACATCAGAATTGACATCAAAAGCTAATGTTTTCATGTCTCTCCGTATATAGGTAAAACTCTCGGTCATTAAAGTCGTCGTATGTTTGATTAGGTCTTTTATTTCTTGTTGACCAGTTTCCAAATTACCGATACGACCTGAAAGTTCATTCTGGCCAGTTCTTAATTCTGCTACATCTGAACGCAATTCATTCTGTCCCGTCTTCAATTCTCCCACATCTGAACGCAATTCATTCTGGCCAGTTTTCAATTCATTCAAGGTTGATTTTACCACTGCCATCTCAATAGCTACATCCTTCAGACCTGATTTTACTTCCGCAATATCAATAGTTAATAACCTTTGGCCTTTTTCAAGACTTCCAATTTGAGTTTTCATTACATCTTGTCCGCTAGATAAATCTACTTGGCCTGTTTCCAAATTTCCTAATCGCTTATTTGTATACTGAAGCTCAGTCAGAATTTTATCTATTTTTCCCTCCACATGAAACACCTCCATTCGTTAAAAAACTATATTAGCCTATTTATTTCTATCCATTGTAAACATTTATCTTTTCTCCGTAAACCTTAAAACTCCATAAATTACAAACAACTTCTCTCGATTATAAAACGGGCGCTATCAGATATAGTGGTATCCAAAACAGCAGCATTAGATCCAAATAATGAAACCTATTTTACCATCCATTGATGATTATTTGATAGGCTAGGTGAGCGATGCTCAAAGAAGGATAGATTTTGTGATGGGATTACCATGAAAAGTTGTAAACAACTATCACCCCCTTAAGGGCCGAAACATAGATAATCAATGTCAGGATTGTTTGTTCGGAAAAAGGATTATAAATTTAAAATACTGTTAGGATAGGAAAAAAGTGATGGCAATGTGAAACACGAAGATTTATTGAAGATTTACGAAAAGGTTTACATGCATTTTTATAGCAATCTCGTGTAATTAAAAAATACTTTTCTATGAAATTCACTAAATTGTAATATTTGAAGGAAATACACAAAAGGAGCGGTGAATCCGCTCCTGCTTGTTTGCTTTTCTAATAGTACCTTTAACCAACTTACGGTAATCTATTATTAGCCGAAACTTGATTGGTTCAGATTGATCAAAACAGCCCCCTTTACCTTCAACCGAAGTTTTTCCTTATTAAAGGAGTAAGTACATCTCAAATTGTTTCAGGTCTCCCTTTTTAAAACCTTTCTTTTTTAAAAATCCCTCGAGCAGGCTGTTATTGGGCAAACCTACGGACATTCTGGAGAGGTTGTGCTCTTGAACGGCCGTTTGCAAAAGCTGTGTACCTGCCCCCTTCCCTCTATCCTTCTTATCCACCATTAAAAAATGGATCGTTCCGGCTTTTGAAATGGCTAAACATCCTGCCATGCGGCTTTCCGTCATGGCGCTATAAAAATAGGTATTACTTGTTTTTTCGATATAATCGAGATCATTCTGCCAATTAATATGATAGTCCCATTTACCCGCCGCTTGCTTGAACTCTTCAAAATTGATTCGATTAATGAGGAACTCCGAGTGAGGTTTTACCATGAGTGAAAAATCTTCATGCGTATAGTAGACAAGATCATAGATTTTCTCATATCCAAGCTTTTCATAAAAACGGATCGCCCGATCATTGCCGACAATCACTTCAAGAAATAGCTGCTTACAGCCGTGCTTCACTGCCTCTTCTTTGTGAAGTTCAAACAGCCTCTGGCTGATTCCCTTTCCTCTGTAATCTGGATGAACCGCTAATGTTCCGCATCTCATCGTTTGGATGCCTTCATAAATCTTCATCCCACCTAGAATGACCCCTACCGGTTCATCCTGATCAAAGGCAATAAAGGAGTTCTCTCTCCCATTCCCTTCTGGACCAAAGAACCTTGCGAGGAATACATCCTCAGAAATATCCATTTTAATAATATAATCAGAAAAGCCAGTATGAAAGGCTTGGTATATAAACCGATCCCCTACTTCTGAACAACCGTAATACTGAATGCTATCCTTTAGTTTCATTTGATTCTATTCTCCCTTCGAATAGTAATTTGAAAAGGATTTAGTAATTTAGGTTAATCCCTTGAGTAGTATATATTTCGGGCTTTCTTTTAAATTTCCTGCCCTGAATGTTGAGAAAATTGTTATAGTTCCTCAAAAAACAACAAAAGGACACCAGTACCTAGTCACGACCCGAAAAATGTTGATAAAATCGACAAAATCCTGGTCGTGACAGGCAACATCTTTATTTTTTAACGTGAAAAGATACGGGTAGTATGATAAGCTCTTAGGATGTCGGACTTTTCAATTAATATTTTATGAATGAAGACCAAATGATACCAAAACCAAGGAGTGAAGATGTGATAAATCGTGTGAAAGAGAAATTGGAAATTGCTCTTGAAGATTGGGAAATGATGAAAACTGCTTCAGAAATTGATAACGAAGAATACGCTGAACGCTTTGAATTGCATTTTTATGAATTTATTGACGAATTAAAGCTTTGGTATCAGCATGTAGAACAACCGCCATTAACGATAGAAGAAGCAGAAAATCTTAGCGAAATTAGAGAAATGATTGACCGCTTACCCGCACCGCTTGAACTCAACTTTTTAACAGAATTGGAGTTAATCATTGAAGGAGAAGATCGAGTGCGCTATGATTAATTTTCCACTAATCGCGATATCTTACTGGTTGGAGGTATTTGCCGTTTACATACCATTCATTTACATAATAAACGACATTCTTCCATTTACGATTTGCTGTGGGCTTTTTAACTGAAAACTATTGACTGAATCCGAATAATCAATTGTTAAATCTTCATCAAAATTAATCATCTGTGATTTCTCCACGATCACTGGGCGAAAGGATGTTTCAAATAGAACGTCTTTAGTCTCATCCTTTGATGAGATGAACAACAAAGTAGGTATACCTGACCCACAGGCAAGCCCTTCAGTTACGTATTGAATTTTGAGATAACCCTGTTGATCTCCAATTTTTTTGTTCAGTACTTCTGCTGCGCTTTTTGTAATGGTCACTTTCATTCGATAATCCTCCTCTAATGTTTTTCTCAGTGAGTTAATATTTAATTTGAAAAAGGCAGCAGAGCAGTACTGCAGCCTTAACTTAAAAAGACACCTTTTTTTTGAAAAGGCTAAAGATTACTTCTTCTTTTTATCCTGTGCCTTCAATGCTACTTTTTCAAGTCCTTCCTGTGCAAATTCCACATCTGTTTTTGGCATTGCTGGATTGTTCCTTAGTTGCTTATTCTTCTTATTAGACATTTTCACACCACCTTTACCACATTTCATTCGTAATTGCACTCGCTTTGTTAGTTTGGATTTTTTTTTGCTGGGTATGCAATGTGAATTTTTTTCGCTGCTCTTTTTTAAAAATTGTTTCTAAAAATAAACGATATGGAAAAATCCGCTCTAACAATCATTTAATAGCAAAAAAAGTAACCGTGTAGTATGAATTTTGTATAACACCATCCCCAGGTTGGTGTTTTTGTTTTATCTATATTAAATTTTTGTAAAATTAAGAAAAAAGTACTGGTAGTTTTAACCTAATAAAGGTATAATTTACCTGTTTTTATGACTTTAGAACTAGGAGAGTGTTTTATGACTTGGTTTACGAAATGGGCATTACGGAACAAAGCGGCACTGGTTTTCGCTGTAATTGCCTCTATGATTTTTGGCATTTTTAGTTACACCACGATTCCAATGGAGCTGATGCCGTCTGCCGACCAGCCATACATAACCATTTCAACAGTTGGAAATGGTATGGATGCCGTAAGCATGGATGAACAAGTAACACAGCCAATTGAAAAGGCGTTAAACGGTGTCAGAGGAAAACAAAGTGTCGTTGCACAAACAGGAAATAATTTTAGCCAGTTGACCGTCACATTTGAAACGAAAATTGATGTAAAAGAAGCTAAACAGCAAATTGAAGAAAGAATTTCAATGGTCAAGCTACCAAATGGGGTCATGAACCCATATGTAATCAATCTCAACACTTCTGAAATTCCGATTGTTGAATTAGGTCTCACCTTTGATAAGGAAATTGGCAATCAAGAACTAAATATCGTAGAAAATGAGATTATGCCGATGTTCAAAGACCTAAAAGGTGTCGGCAATGTCATCACCAATGGCGGAAGAAATCAACAAGTGATGATTAAAGTTGACCCAAATAAATTAGCAGCAGCAAATTTCCCGCTTGATAAGCTATACACGCTCCTTCAAGGGAAATCAGCTTCCGTTGCGGTGGGTGAACAAACGATTAAAAACGAAGCAACAAGCATAATCGTAACAGGAAAATTAGAAACGCTTGATGAACTTAAAAACATCCAGTTAAACAGTAAGACAAAACTACAGGATATTGCTGATATTAGCATGCAGGAAGATACCGAAAGCATCACCCATTTGAATGGGAAGAGCTTTGTCGACGTCGTGATTCAAAAGGATTCCACCTCCAATGCCGTAACCCTTGGAAAACAGGTAGAAGACGCAGTAAAAAAAATCAACAAGGATTACAAAGGAACCTTACAAGCAACAATCGTAATGAATTTAGCGAATACCGTTCTTGATTCCATCAATTCAATGACAAGAGAAGTATTAACCGGAGCATTATTTGCCACCCTTATCATCTGGTTATTTCTTCGCAGTTTCCGAATGACCCTGATCACGATTATTAGTATTCCATTATCCCTTTTCATAACGATGATTCTACTTTCCTTCTTTGGCGTTACCTTAAACATCCTCACGCTCGGAGGAATTGCCGTATCAGTCGGACGGCTAGTGGATGACAGTATTGTTGTAGTGGAGAATATTTACCGAAGAAGGCAAAATAATGAATTAACCCCAGCCTTTCTTATAGAATCAGTAAAAGAGGTGGGATCAGCGATCACGTCATCCACTCTCACAACAGTAGCAGTATTCCTGCCAATGCTGATTGTTTCGGGAGGATTAAGAGATCTAGTTGCTCCGTTTGCGATTACGATCACTTGTTCCTTATTATCTTCCCTGCTTGTTTCACTGACAGTGGTCCCAGCACTCAGCGCTCGTATGATGAAAAAGGTAAAGATGAAGGAACACAAGCCCAAAGCATTCTACCCTTCTTTATTGAAATGGTCACTTAATCATAAATGGCTTCCTATCACGATAGCGGTTCTCGTTGTAGTTGGGTCCGTCGGCTTATTTATAAGCATGCCAAAAGGTTCTGTCGATCAACAAGATTCCGCCTATATAGCCATCGGTCTTCGCTATGATAACGGAACGCCATTTAGCGAAATAAAAGACGGTGTAGCGAAAATGGAGGGCATTCTTTCGGAAAAAGAAGGGGTAAAAACCCATATTACGGTGGCAGGTGTCAATGAGGATGCAGCACAATACGGCAACCTGCAAGAGGCAAACGTAGTACGATTTATGATTTTTCCTAAAGAAGGAATCGATTCTGCCAAATTTGTAAAAGACATCCGAAAAACAAAAGACCAGTTTTCAAACGCGGAGCTGACGGCTGAGACAGCAGGTTTGCTCGGATCCAATACGACGACTGTTTCCATTGATGTTATCGGAAAGAACGACGACGACATCAAAAAAGCAGCTGATAGGGTTAAGAAAGATATAAGCAGCATAAATGGTGTTGAAAAAGTAGAAAGTAACGATCAAAATACTAAACCAACCATTAGCATTCAGGTGGATTCCAAATTATCAAATGCGCAGGAAGTCGCCCAATCTATTTATGCGATGATAAAGCCTGCTGTGATTGGAAATATTAAGATTGATGGACGGACCACCGCCGTACAATTAGGAGCACTAAAAGAGATTCAAACGGTGGACGATTTAAAAAATCTGCAGCTAATGACGCCAGATGGACCTGTTGCTTTATCAAGCATTGCGAAGGTGGAAGAAAGCAATGAGCTAGGGACCATCTTTACAAAAGACGGCCATCATTATCTACAGGTAACGGCTCAAGTAAATCCGGACAAAATGGTAGACGTTACCGGAAAAATTCAGCAGGAGCTACTAACTTGGAACAAAGATGAAACATTTGCCAAGGGTACTAGTGCAGAACTTACCGGTTCCTCCATGCAGTCCTCCGATCAATTAGGGGAACTCGCTAAATTGTCTATGTTATCAATCGGAATCGTGTTTATGATTTTGCTCGTGACATTAAAGTCGTTCCGAGCAAGCATTGCCATCTTGATCACATTGCCGCTTGCAGCGATCGGTTCACTGTTAGGACTTGTAATTACGGGCTCAAGCATCAATATTTCTTCTGGTATCGGAATGCTGATGCTCGTTGGGATTGTGGTAACCAATGCCATTGTGCTGGTTGACCGAATCCGTCACAATGAAGAAACAATGACCATTCGGGAAGCGATTATGGAAGCAGGAACTGTACGTCTAAGGCCGATCCTTATGACAGCACTTGCCACTGTATTTGCCATGGTACCGCTTCTGGTTACACATGAATCGGCAATGAGTTTAAATATTGTTTCAAAGGGTCTCGCTGTGGTCGTCATTTTTGGACTCATCGTGTCTACCCTTTTGACGCTGATTATCATCCCAACATTTTATGAATTATTCCATTTCCGGAAAGCAAAAAAACAAAGGCTACAAGCTAACCAAGTAACAGGAACATTGGGTCAGTAAAGATTTGCCACAGGGACCGTTTTTAGTGAGGATATTCTGGCCACAAAAACCGTCCCCATGGCCTCCCTGAGACAGACAGAACAATCATTCGTTAATAGATTTCTTTCATGAATTTAAACTTCTTAAGAAGTTCGCTTTCATTGAAATGTCTGAGCCACGGGCTCTTTACCTCAACCTAGTTCACTAAAATAGGAACTTTCCCACGCCGATTAGACTGCTAATAATTCCTATTCCACCCATGGTGCCTTTTCCCATTTTAAGTAAGCCTCCAAGTATTCCCGGCTGGCCATTACCTTTGTTATTCCCCCATCCCATTAAGGCCCCAGGACCACCCCAGCCCATCGGATTTACCTGTCCCCCCCAGCCTGCAGGATTTCCAAAACCGCCCCAGTTCGCCTGCTGTCCACTGGCGCCAAAACCAAAAGGATTGGCGAACGGCGGCAGAAATGCGCCGGGATGACCTTGTGCGAACATCCCCGCATGATTGATTGGTTGCGCCCAAGGAAAGTACTGCTTTTGGGGATTGAATCCCATTTGGCCGGCTGATGAAGGCCAACCCAGAGGCTGTCCTTGAGGCGGTAAACCCGGATGTTTGGGAAGCTGCGGCCAGTTGGCTGGCTGCTCTTGCGACTCCCAATCGTCATGGTCGACCGGTTGCAACCATTTTCCGTTGTGTCCTTGAGACATGAAACCCGGATGTTCAGGAAGCTGTGGCCAGTTGGCCGGCTGCTCATTTGACTCCCAATCATCTTGATTGACTGTCGGCATCAAATTCCCGTTGTGCCCTTGAGACATTAAATCCGAATGTCCGGGAAGCTCTGGCAAATTGATAGGCTGTTCATGTGACTCCCAATCATCATGATTAACCTGCGGCATCGAATTCCCGTTGTGTCCATGGGGTGTAAAGCTATTATTGTCAGCCGGTGTGATCCAACTGGAAGTAGGCTCTTGTGCTGTCAAACCCATTTGGTCGGAGGGAGAAGTCCAATTAACAGTCTCTTCTATCCGTTCAAAACCCTTTAAATACCCGGGGCTATTCCCCACAGTAGGATAGATTCGACCACTCCAACCCTTGTGAATCCCATGACCATTTAATCCTCCAAGTTTGGGTATTTGGGGATAAGAATATAATGGTGGTCTTGAAAATTGGTTATTATATAGCTGCCAGTTTCCCTTTGAATTCGCATACCAATACGGGTGCATACCTATTCCCCTCATTTAAAAAACGTCATGTTAGACTTAGCCTATGATATATTTCTTTTTGTGGCTGGTTAAATAACCAGGTCTACAAGCCCATATTTAAAAATAAGTTTGGTTGTAATTCTAATTCCCTAAAAACAGAAAATTACACTTATCTTTTTCTCCTTAAAAAACAGTCGTTAGCCCTCCACTCTTTCGTTTTGCGTGTTCACTTTTACTGGATTCAGTTTAAAAGCTGACAGTAGTATAATGCCAATGCTGACTATTCCAATCCAAACAAGGGTAGATACAGGGGAACTCCACGTTAATCCTTTTCCAAAGAAGAACAGCTCTCGTAGACCTTGTATCATAAATCGCATTGGCAACCATGAGTAAATCCACTCTCGATAAAATGGAGACATCATTTCTGGAGCCATTGCGAGCAATGGTGCCCCAAAGAATAACAATAAGGCAAATACAGCAATACTTCTAATCCCAAACAACGAAAGTACAGCTAATATCATTAGGAAAAAACTAAAAGAAGTAATCGAAAGGAATAAAGCTGTTTCCGTATAATGTGGAATATGAAGTCCTACCATCCCATCTGCCAGCAAAGGTAAAACAAATCCAACGACAAGGGCGACAATTGCTCCCATTCCTATTTGTCCGATCTTTACGGTTAGGTTCTCTTTTCGATTTGTAATGGATAATTTACTAACAGCCATAAAGATAATAGCAGCACTTGCCAAGCTTGCTATCCATAATGGTTGAAATAAGGAAATAGGAGAATTTCCATTTGCACTATTCGTACCAATTTCGTTCACATTAGTGACTTTTTTTGTAATAGGCGTTGCAAGACTTGCAGCTTGCTTTGCTGTTAATGTTGCTCCTTGCTTCTCAAAACCATCAAGTAATTGTGAACGAATATTATTATTCAAATTGTCAACTATACCGTTCAATATTTGCCCCGCCATCGTTGCGGCAGCTGTATTCATTCCTTGATTGATATATATTTGAACCTCAGGTGAAGAAGGTGCTGGTGTCCTTAATGATGCCTGTTTAGCACTGAAATCTTTCGGAATGACTAATGCCGCATAATATTTTTGATCATCCATTCCTTTTTGTGCTTCCTCTGCAGTTTTTACTTCCTCCCATTTTACGACAGGGTCTTCATCTGTTGTTGCCTTTGAGTTTTTTTCCATTGTTTCAACGATGGTTTTACCCATATTCATTTCTGGTTGATTCGGAATTTCCACTCCTACATCCTCATTTACGATGGCAATGGGCAAATTTTTAGGTTGAGGTTGAACGGATGGAAATAATGTTAGCGAAAATATAAAAATAACGGCCAATGCGATAATCGGTGAAACTAATAACAGTTTGTTTTTGAACATATTTTATCCTCCCTGGTTTTTTGTTATAATAATAAACAACCTGTTGTTTATTATTGACAACTCGATTATAAAGTGGAATCAAGTTCTGTTTCAATCATCAAAATTGGCAGATGTGTTGGTTACGGAACACATTTTATGGATGTGTTGGCTAAAATGAAGGAGGAAGTAGCTTGCGAGAAAATAATACGGATTTACGTGTCCTTCGAACAAAAGAATCAATCCGAGATGCACTAGTAGAATTAATCGATGAAAAAGGTTTCGAAGCCATTACGGTAAAGGATATTACAATTAGAGCGAAAATTAATAGGGGAACATTTTATGCACACTATCAAGATAAATTTGATTTAATGACCAAATGCGAAGAAGAAATTATGCATGAGATGTCCAGAATTGTAAAACAGAACTTCCCAGGTTTAATTGCCGCACATGGAACAAAATTACCGACTGAAACACCATTTTCCATAGCAGTTTCAGTATTTGAGTTTTTAAATGAAAATAGTGGATTTATGAAAGCAGTGTTAGGCCCTAAAGGAGATCTATCATTTCAAACAAGACTGAAAGACTTTATGTGGAAAACAATGTTTGGAAATAATTCAGACGGACTGGTTAGGGAAGTTGTTCCAGGACAATACTTAGCTTCTTACGTTGCGTCTGCACATATAGGCGTCATTCAACAGTGGTTGAATAGTGGCAGAAAAGAATCTCCTCAAGAAATGGCACGGATCCTATCAACCATTACAGTGAATGGTCCCTTCTATGCTGCTGGGTTGAAAAGTTAAAACTATACCCGAATCGAATTTGATGAAGATCATCCACCTGAGATTAGGAATTCAAGGGTGGATATTAGTTTTTCTATATAGTTATAGCATGACAGAATCACTATGACTAAACTAGCAAAAGAAATTGCAAGCATCCCCCCTTCTGTTTGGGAGTATACCGACCACCCTTGAGAATTCCTATTCTTTTGTACTTCTAGTAAAAGTTATATAAGTGTTTTAATCATGATTAAATCTATTTGTTCTTCATCCCCCATATAAAATGAGTGGGCTCCAGTTTGAACAAACCCCATTTTCTTATAAAAGCCAATAGCATTTTCATTTTTTTCCCATACACCCAGCCAGACGTTCTTTTTATCACGCTCTATTGCTATTTCCAAAGCCTTATTGAGCAAATATTTACCGAGTCCCTCTTTTTGGAATTTATTCTTTATATAAATCCTCTCAATTTCAATTGATTCATTACCCAGTTGTTCAGTCTGAGCATCATTGGTGTTTACCTTTAAATAGCCAGCGATTTCATTGTTAAAATAAACAAAAAAGAATTCTGAAGAAATAGTGCCCAATTCTTTTTCTAATTGTTTTAAGTTAAATGCCCTTTCCAAATAGGCATTCATATTTTCGTGTGAATTCTGATGCTTAAATGTCTCATTAAATGTTTCATAACTAATTTCTTGAAGGGTGCATAAATCTTCACGGGTGCATTTTTTTATATTAATAGCCATTTTTATATATCGCTCCTTTTATATAATCAATAGTTTCTCTTGTTTCCCTTTTTTACAAATTCGCAGTCTATTTCTATATTTTTTCTTGTTCGTTGAAGACGATTAAAAATCGTTACTTTAATAAATATTATACAAAATTTCCTTCTCCAACTCTCGTTTTTCCAATAATCCAATTCCAAAAGTTTCTGACGATTGTGACGTATCGCCTATTACTATGGAATCTTTAACAAAAAATTATTTCATTTTTTTCGGGATTCTTTTTGGAATTCGGTAGAACAACAAACAGTATAGTTTACACACAACCATACGGATACTTACATTTGACGGGCAACCATAATCATACATATACTTGTCAGGTAACTACAGGGTTGCTTATATTCGAGGAGGTAAAACATGGATTACATTTCACCGAAAGAAGCGGTATTAAAGGTGAAAAGGTGGCCGAAAGATACCATAGCGGCGGGTCGCCGTCATACCGTTGTGCTTAAACCTGACGGTACGGTGACGGCCGTGGGGGATAATAAATTGGGCCAATGTGATGTAAGCGGCTGGCATGATATTGTGGCGGTCGCGGCGGGTAATGTTCATATGGCGACGAACACGGGTAATGCTCATACAATCGGGCTTATATCGGACGGTACCGTGGCGGGTGTGGGTTGGAATAAGCATGACCAGTGCGATGTAAACGACTGGCGCGATATTGTAGCAGTTACGACGGGTTGGCGTCGTACCATTGGGCTAAAATCGGATGGCACGGTGGTAGCAGTGGGACGAAATAATGATGGTGAATGCAATGTAAGCGGCTGGCATGATATTGTGGCGGTCGCGGCGGGCGACTGGCATACTATCGGTCTTAAATCGGACGGCACGGTGACGGCTGTCGGTAATAATCGGTACCGCCAATGCAACATAAGCGACTGGAGCAATATTGTAGCGATAGCGGCGGGCTATCTTCATACAATCGGGCTTATATCGGACGGTACAGTAATGACTGTAGGTTTGAATAAACATGACCAATGCAATGTAAGTGGCTGGCGCGATATTGTGGCGATAGCAGTGGGTAGTAATCATACCATCGGCCTTAAATCGGACGGTACTGTGGTGGCTGTAGGTTGGAATGAGTATGGCCAATGTAATGTATGTGATTGGCGCGATATTGTGGCGATTGCGGCAGGTTGTGCCCATACCGTCGGGCTTAAATCGGACGGCACGGTGGTTGCTGTGGGTGATAATGAATATGGCCAATGCGATGTAAGCAGCTGGCGTGGCATCCAACTGCCCAGCAATTAGTTTTTAATATAAACAGATCATGTTCTCTAATTTATCACCATTTTTGTAATAAGATGCATCCTTCCTATATTAATCGTGAATTTGCATTACAAATATGATATAAAAAATAGAGATGGAGCATTCTTATGATTGATTTTAAAATTCAATCATAGTTATGTCCATCCCTCATTTGGATCGATATCACAAAAAACTTGAGCGCTTCGTTCATTGTTTGCATAATAAGAAGCTTCAATCGCAACAATTTTATCTCTCTCGAATATTTCAAAAACAAGGATGATATTTCTAATGTTTATCCAGTAATAACCATCATACTCAAAATTTTTAACATCGGGATTCCAAATCACTTCATATAGGTCATTATTTGGCATTATGAGCCTCGTTCAAGTACTTATTGAATTCATCTTTATTGCGAAGATATGATGAAAAATTCGGATCTCTTTTCTCTCTAGCTTTTTTTACTTTTTCTATTAAGATCTGATCTTCGGACAACATTTTGGTCATTTCATCTATATCAAGCTTTTTTTCAATCTTAAAAACGACATCAAATTGTTCTTCGATTAATTTCGTCAAGTCCTTTAATTCGATTATCGTTTTATCCCCGATATAGTCATCAAGAGCTTTTTGGGTTATAAAATCCATCGAATCACCCCTCTATATCATATAATACTTGAAGCTTATTTCCCCTTATTCCACCGCGAATTTTTAATAATTCTTTTTTGACTATCATTATGAGAAAATCCTAGGTAAATCAGCTTTTCTCAAATAATCAGTTTGAATATTGTTAGCTACTTCGGTTTAAAAAAGCTTTCCCCAAATCAGATTGATCAAAACAGCCCAACTTGAAAAAAAGTGGTCAGCTCTCGGTATACCGGTATACTAAAGCGTTAATGCGCTGGGGAGTGACCTTTAATTTCTTAATTTCCAAACGATAAATGCTGATAAACATTCAAGCTCATTTTTAATAGCTCTTGTCGCATAAAAAATGTGGGGACATTGCATTCATGAAGTTTCAGCCATCACTACATTTACTATTTACATATATTATTCATCTTCTTCGACATCTACCCAATTAATAGTGTAAAAAGATTCTACTAATGCTTCATCGAAGCCCCATCCTATTCCATCTGCGTCCTCTAATACTTTCTTTATTCTTGAAGAGAAATCTCTGAATAGTTCTTCATCCCTATCACATGCTATAGCTACTTGATCAAACATATTTACCATACTAGAGTAAAACCGCTCATTTATATAACCGAAAGTGGAAGTGAATTCAACCCCCTGTTCGACATAGAAAAGCATGAGGTCTACTGTTCGTCTTTCATCATTTGTAGCCTTTTTAAAACCAGTAATTTCTTTTTTCTCTTCTGAAAATCTAAGCTTTGAATCCCCCTCTGTCTGGGAAAAACTCATTTTCAATTTTTTTACGAGCCTTTTTGAAAAGTTCGTCAATTACCTCTTCCCCGACAAATTTACTTGACAAAAAGTCTTGCACATCTTTATTAACCTTAACCAAATCAACGATTAGCCCAATCAATTCTTTCTGACTGTAATCGTTAAGCTTCTTTTTTAAGTCGGTTATTTTAATTTTCACCATAAACCCTCCCATTTTAGTTTCTTTTACATATTTTTTAACCTATGAAGTCCAATAATATTATACAAAAC
Source organism: Neobacillus bataviensis LMG 21833 (assembly GCF_000307875.1). Taxonomy (GTDB): domain Bacteria; phylum Bacillota; class Bacilli; order Bacillales; family Cytobacillaceae; genus Neobacillus; species Neobacillus bataviensis. The sequence continues at coordinate 119,457 of NZ_AJLS01000035.1, read as the reverse complement.
TATTTTGGGGGATCAATAAGTAAAACAAACATAATTTGGCATAAGAACAAGCATTTAAGGAAAATTTGATTGCGAGTCTGGGCTATTATAGGTAAATTTCCGTTGCCAATTAAAAAAGCAGGGCCCAATGACCCTGCTTGTTAGTTGACTATTACTTTTCCAACCATACCTTCCTGTAAATGGTACCGACATTCCAAATCATATGTACCGGGCTTTGTTGGTTTCACGGTAATGGTTTTTTCTTTTCCCGCCTGAACTTCGGTGTCAATTCCGAGCTTTTCCACGGTGAAGGTGTGCTTTACCCTACCTTTGTTTTTTAATATCAACGTTGTCGTGCTTCCAGTTGTAATAGTGATCACTTTCGGATTAAAATAATCATCATTCAACTCGACCTCAATCGTTTTCACTGTTTCAATAGGCTGTGTTACGACGCTGGATTCAGCAAATACACTAAGCGTGCCTGAAGTTGTTACAACCACAATCATCGCAAGCAAAACGACTAATCCAGTTAACCACTTTTTCACAGACATTCGCAATTCCTCCTTTCCTAAGACTATTTTCTTCCAATTAATAAAATATTATCACTATAAATTGGGTTCCAACTCACTTTTGGTTTGATCATTCCATCACTTTTTTACTTTTATTTGCTGGGGGATTGTCTTCCAGTACATTGGGTCTTCTAAGCCAAGTCGCCAAATCCCGATTCCCCGTAAGTTAAATTTTTCTACAAGGTCTAGCTTAAACCGCAGACTATCACTATTCTCAAACCATACCTGGTGGCTATGTTGTTCTTTATCTACGTAACTGAAATGAGGTGTTTGCGAACGGGAGTCCCACATACTTTTCGCTTTATATTTTTTTTTCTGATCCATTATCTGTGCATAGGATCTATACACGGCTTTGCCTTCTGTTATATCCCAGTCCCATCCATAACCTGCGATACCGAGTAAAATTTTTGATGGTGGTACTCCGTGTTTCAAAGCATAATGAATCGTTGCTTCTGTCCAATCGACTGATGCTGTTGACCCGGGTTTTGTTCTAGGGTTGTGTTCATCGTAGGTCATAATCATTAACCCATCTGAATATAGACCAAGTTTTTCGTAATCAAACCACGGTGACCAGGGATTAGCACGGGAATCACCTGTGTTTGCCGGGACTGAAACCGTAACTATTTTTCCATCATGGTGCAATTCATCAGACAATATTTTTATCAGCAGACTAAAGGAATCTCGGTCAGTCAGATTCAAATTTTCCATATCAATATTAATACCATCATATTTAAACTGAATTATTTCTTTCCGTAAGTTCTGAATGAAAACATTGCGGTTACTATCATTAATGAGTACATTACTCGCTACCTGCTTACCCTTCTCCACGGTTTCATAAAAGAGATTATGTACAACCATATATACCTTTACGTGTTTTTCATGAGCACTCTGAATAACCATTTTTTTATGATCTGCTGTAACCGAATCAATAAGATTGCCTGGTCGCTTATCATCGAGCTTATACCAAAAGGGTGCAATGGTACTTAAATTAGTGAATTGTGAGTTAACTGTAGGTTGAGACCCTTGTAACGTTCCTTCCTGTTCTGTGTAGAAACCTAAAACCTCGCGAGGAGTTTTATTCGTATTGTCATTTTCGTCTTTTCTTTGTGAATGACTGCAGGAAGACATTATAATAAAGACCATACTTAACGAAATGATGGCGAATGACCGATAACAATTTTTAACCATACTACACCTTCTTCTAATCTGTATAGTTCTTAAGTTGATTAGAAAAGTTGCAAAATATACACGAATTGACTTTCCCTGGGTTTTGCAAGCCTTTTCGGAACACTAGGTATAAAGACTAAGGAAAATAGTAGGATTTACTTTCCTCTTTCATCTTTTACAATACATAGAGGGAGGGAAAGTAGCATGTTCAAAAGAGTGATCATCCTTGGGGTACTCTCCTTAGTTTTAATAGCATTAGTTTTACTTAGAAGCCATACAGCTGCTCCTGTTTACAATCCAAGTACGAAAAGCAATGATTCTTCTGAATATACAACAGTAGAATATAAAATTAGCAAAATTGAAGGCAATCAGTACTACGGAAAAAGTAATGACGGGACAGGGATCATTTTTTCTACTCAAAGCATCGTTTCGGATGATGAAATACACGTCGATGATGTAGTCATATGCTATTTTGAAAAAGGTAATTTAGGGAAAGGATTAGTAAAAGTCAAAAAGAAATAATAATTTATGCTGCCGCTTTTTTAGCTTCGCCCTCTATTCTTGAATCGCGTGGCCATCCTTAATAACATTATACTTTTATTTAATTTCAGATGGGGCAAATAAAAAAGGATAGATTAGCAGAATAAAATATGCTCAATCTATCCTTTTTTGTACTACAATTGACTGCTAAAATAATTCTCAAAACTTTTAGCAACTAAAAATCACCTCTTAATATCTTTTTGGAATTAACGCCCCCGTTTGTTTAAGTACATTACTTCACATTTTCTTTTTTGTGTTCTTTCGGCTTTCTTTCGGTTTTCTCATTAGCACTAATAATGCTATAACAAAACAAATCATAAGAATTATATTTAGGCCCCAACCGAAATTATTAATATACTGCATTACCCTTCCTCCTCAGATATGTTTTGTTCACTTTAGCATGATTAATGTGCTAATTGGTTGTTTTCTACAAAAGAAGATAAAACGTTACAATTTTTTCTATCAAGATCCGTTTGCTGCAATTCACATAATAAAACACCACCCTTCCTCTATTACAAAATGTAGAGAAAGGGAGGTGCTTGGCTTTCATTAAATTAATCTATTGATAATAATAAGTTTAGTGCCGAGCATCTAAAAGTAATTTTATCTCTTTTATTTGTTCTGTGTGTCGCTGTTCATGCAAATATATCTGTTCAATCCATTGGTCAAGTGGTAATTCACCTAAGGCAGGATGCTTAAATGATTTTTCCGCCAATATCGATTTATCTTCTATTGTACTGAGGAAAGTCAGAAATTTTTTTCTCGAATCGTGTAACAAATCAATGATAGACTGAACTTCAAATGGTTCTACATCTGGTTCAACGATTTCGGGAGCTTTAAACTTTTTCGTTCTATCCAACATAAGGTAAAGATTTTTACGTTCTTCTTGAGTATTATCAACCTTTTTTAATCCCCATGCAATAGCCATTATTGTTGCCTGTTCCACTAAAACTAAGTGATGACAAACTTGTGCAATACTCCACATATTCATATCAGGTCTACCGTTAAATTGAGTATAACTTAATGAAGTAATCTCCTTTACTAAGTTATTTCTCGTTTCATACAGATTGTCATTTACTAAATTACCCATGAAATTCTCCCTTCACAAGAAAGTAAATATCTAGCTTCTATTCTGTATATATTCTCCACGATGAAAAGTATTCTTTAAGTATTATTTTACTATCCTCTTTCGTTAATATTATCCTTTTTAAACCAAACTCTTCGTTATTTCAATAAAAAACGTCTCCACGTATTGTAGAAACGCTCCCAATTAGTTTAAGTATATTTCTTCACAATATGGTCGTATTGTTCATTATCTTAGGTCAATAACTTTAATAAATAAAAGTGTCATCAGTAAAGATGACACTTGATACTTTTTAATCTGATTTTAAGGACTTACCTTATGGTAAGAATTGATTAATTTAATTTCCTTTTTAGATTTCCCTGATTCAGGACAAAGTGAACGCAGACCTGCATTTACTGCATAATTTTATTAGACAACAAATCCGAGAAGAGATAAGAATGCTATTAAATCCACAAGTCGAACGAATGGTAAAAATTTCGCTTAAAGGTGGTATTGTTGCAGCAACTGATAATTTTCTATCGGCTTCAACAATACAAAAATTTGTACCTTTAGAAAAACATGTAGACTATTCGGAGGTATTAGAAGAAGCGAAAAAACTAGGAGACACTATTTCAAACTTCCAACAAAAGAGGCTACTGACTTCCTGTAGGGGTTCGGGAATTTCCCCGACAAGTTCTTTTTGTAATGGCAGCGATCTCGCTGTCTATACAAAAAGGAAGCTTGCCTAACTCTTATGAGTTAGTGAGACTAACAGCAAGCTATTTTACAATTTCTAATTGGTATATAATAGTGTGTAGTAATTTTATTTTAACGGAGGGTAATGAAAATGAAGATTTTGTTTGATGAAACATACACTTCAAATGAGGGAAAGCGAGCAAGCAGGAATATTTGGTATGGAGATGCTGATATATCAGTTGATGGTAAGTATGGAAAAACCATTAATCTTAATGAAGATTTTATGAATAATTTATGCGAAAGAATAAAAAATGACTTATCTAAGAATGCAGCAAATGCGCCTACTGAAACTAACTGGTATTTCTATGGAAGTGGTGTAACTAAGGAAGCTATTGGAGACAATATCCGTCCGACAATTATGGTTCGTGAGAGATCTGACGAGTTTATAACTAATTTTAATATCAGTGACCATGATTTTGCTGTAAATATTGATGCTATTCTGTTGTTTAAGGCGGATTTTGAATTACGTTTAGCGAGTCATTGATGAGTAATATAAGTATAAGCATATTCAAACTATTTGAGGGGATGATTCCACAATGAATTCATTCTCCTTTTTCATGTGGTGGGAGTCTTTTTGTGTGGAGGAAAAGGACATTTAATAATACAGATTGTGAATAATTACACTTAAATTTAACTGCCCCGTTAGTCGAATAAGAAGAAGCCACCAATATGGTAACTCCAATCTTTAACTCTTGCACCCGATAGTTTAAGTAGAATCCTTCACAATCTCTTCTACACCTTAATATAACTCCAATTTAAATGTGTTGCCAGAATCGATTGATTAGAAAAAGACGCCTTCATACTCAAGAAAGGCGCCCTTTAATGGCATAACTTATCAACTTCTATTAACTAGTATTGCTGAAAAATGGTCAATTTTTCGATTGGTTTTATTTTACTGGCTTTTTTATTGTGCCGTATATCCACCGTCAACTGTTAATGTATTGCCTGTCATAAAGGATGAATCATCCGAAGCCATGAATAATACAGCTTTTGCCATTTCCTCTGCTTTGCCGAGACGTTGCATTGGTGTAATAGAAGCAAGCTCCTTTTTACTTTCTTCAGGAATAATTGGCGTATCAATAAAGCCTGGTGCTAAAGAGTTCACACGAATATTTTTTGCTGCATATTCTAACGCAAGTGAGCGTGTTAAGTTGAGAACCCCACCTTTTGCTGCATTGTATGCTGCCGACCCAGGTGAACCTACCCAACCATACATAGAAGCTGTATTGACGATAGTGCCACCACCTGATTTCAGCATTTCACGAATGGCTTCACGTGCTACTAAAAATACACCATCTAAGTCCACATTGACTGTGTTGCGCCATTCATCATAAGAAAGTTCCTCTGTTGGTGTTACACGTCCAATTCCCGCGTTATTAAATACAATATCTATCTTTCCAAAAGTATTTAATGTCTCTTTAAAAATATTTTGTACCTCTTCTTCAATTGTAATATTTGCTTTTACAAAAATCGCTTCAGCATTTTGTGTTTTTAATTCTGCTTCAAAGGCTTTTCCCTTTTCTTCGTTTAAGTCGACAAGTACTACTTTTGCACCCTCTTCAACAAATAGTTTTGCTGTCGCAGCACCAATACCCGATGCGCCACCAGTAATTACTGCAACTTTTCCCGATAGTTTTCCCATTTTATATTACCTCCAGTATTTTAGTTTATTTAATTACCCTTAATTAAATAATTTATAGTTAAAGACAATTGTGAGCCCCTATGAAAATTAATACAAGAATTTCCTTTCATAGTTTCCCCCTTTAAGGAAGTTAAATACAAATTTTATTGAATTTTCCTATTGAACTATTCTGCTTCATTTTCTTTCGTTCAAATATTCTTCAGCCGAACTGCTTACAGCAAGTCGATTATGATGGGAACCAGTTTCTAACCATTCTTCTTTTGGAATTAGATACTCTTCAAAATCTTTATGTTGTTTACTGCCTCGAACAGATACATCTCCTGACCGAATATGATTTCGTAATTTAGTTAATGCTGCCATTTCATAATAATGACGATTGATACTTCCATCATCGTCATATACATGTTTCTGTCACCGATTAGAGACAAAACCAAGAGGAGCTCCTTCTGGAACCTTCCGTTTACCGGAATCATTCATATTTTTAATAATATCTAGTGCTTCCATCAAGACTTGGCTGATTGGGTAGATTGAAATTCTAGTGATTGATATTTTATTTAAGCATCCTCCCTAGCGGGAAAAAGAGGGAACTAATCATTTGAGTTGGACCCGGAATTTCTGGAAAGTAAAGAAGTAAGATAGCAAGTAGCAAGCTTATTGCTGTTAAGGTCACAAGTATTATTTTTTCTTTTTTTTGATTAGGATATAACTTCCGCCATTCAAGTAAGAGGATTAGAAAAACTAATATGGATATTCCTATAAGCTCAAATATCTTCATTTATTTGCTCCTTTTTCATTTCACTCCAAAGTAGTGGTCGACAACCCAGGCTCGAGTATATGTACCTTAACTTTCGTTTCTACATAGATATCTGGAAGAACAACTTCCCAGTGATCTTTTACTTTTTCCCATTCTTTTGGGTATTTACGATGAAAAGCAGTAGCAAATCCAAAGGGATCCACCTTCATTCCATCTTTTACCTGCTTAAGGGCTTTCTCTATGGAATTAGAAACGTCCTTTTCTATATAATTTTCTACTCTTTTTGTATTTTTCTTACTCATAATATTTATTTTGCTTCCATTTTGAACAATCATCCCTTCCTTTAATATATATATAGTGACACTCCATTTTCCTTTTTCAATTTTTGGAATCAGCTTTGTCTTTGTTCTTTTCAGATATAGTGAAATGGTTTGCCCTTTTTTGGGATACCCTGTTATTTCAGGTAATTCATTTTGATTTCTTACCCATAATAATCCTTTTGATTCAACTTCATTAATTCTGCCAATCATTTTATCTCTCATAAAAATAGCTGTGCCACCAATGATGGGAGAGACATTCATTTTCCTATCATCATTATTTTGATGCTTGATTTTAATAAGCGGTAATAGTGCACCTCCTCCTTCACTTGTAACCATCAGGTCAAAATCTTTCAATGTAATATCTGCACCAACATGCATTTCCGACATCTTTCGAAGCACATCTCCTACATATTTTTCTAATGAAGGTGATATCTGTAAAATGTCAGATGCCTTTCCATCACTGACATATAAACGAGAATCCTCGCGAGGCTCTGGGTGACGGTCTATGAAGTCAATTTGTCTTCCGAGGTTCCCTATTTCAGAGAGGGATTGGCCAAAGATATATGTTTTACAATGTCCCCAAAAAAGTCTGCGTGAATATTCCCGTTGAAGATTGGATGCAGCATCAGCCATGTTTGTTCCAACAGCTGATTTAATCTCTACTTGGGCCTTACCAGAACTACTTTGTTGCCCACCACTTTGTGATTGAGGAAGGAAGACTTGAACAGTTAATTTAATTTTATTATTTTTTTCTTTATCGATGGCTGCTCCTACTATGATGGCTAATTGATTTAGTTCCTTATTATCCCAGCAACCAGTTAGCAAAAGACACTGTGAAAGAACAAGAAAGAAGGCAAGAATAGCTTTCATTATTCGAAACAAAGTATCATTCATTCTTTCAAGTCCCTTCCTTTAAATTTCAGTAAGTTTCATCTATTTTTTTGGTTTTGGTTGCTGATTGGGAGCCTGTCTGTACTTATTAATTCTTCCAGTTAAATGTGGTCGTGTATTTAACATCCACCAAGGAGAACGTATAAAAGCATCCCTCATTTCTTGTCCTATTGTTGGGGCTATTGGTGAAAGATATGGAACACCGAAAGAGCGTAATTTACATAAATGGATGACTATCGCAATAAAACCAAGTACTAATCCATGTAGCCCCATCGTTCCAGCAAGTATCATGATGGGAAAGCGAATCATTCTTAAAGCAATTCCTTCTGAGTAGCGAGGAACCATAAAAGAAGCAATGCCTGTAATCGCCACAACAATTACCATGAGAGGAGAAACAAGTCCTGCTTGAACAGCAGCTTGCCCGATAACTAATGCCCCTACAATGCTTACTGCAGCTCCGACTTGTTTAGGTAGACGGAGCCCTGCTTCACGAAGCGCTTCGAAAACAATCTCCATTATTAATGCCTCTATCATGGCAGTAAATGGGACACTTTCCCGTAACGATGCCATACTTAATAGCAAGGTTGTAGGTACCATCTCCTGATGGAAGCTGGAAACTGCGACATAGAGCGAAGGTAAGAATACAGAAATTAACATAAAGAAAAGACGCATTATTCTTATAACAGAACTAATTAAATAACGTTGGTAATAGTCATCAGGTGCCTGAAAAAAAGAAAAAAAGCTTACAGGAGCAATTAGAACGAAAGGAGTACCATCTACTAATATGACGACACGTCCTTCCAATAGGTTAGCTGAGGCGACATCTGGTCGTTCTGTATCAAGTAACTGCGGAAACGGTGAAAAAACATTATCCTCTATCAATTCCTCGATATATCCGCTTTCCAAAACACTGTCGATTTCGATTTTCTGTAGTCTGTTTTGAACTTCATCTATTAATGACTGATTAGCAATTCCCTCTATATAAGCAATGATTATACTTGTATCAGAATAACTCCCGATATTCATTTTTTTCATTTTTAGGTTGGGACTTCTGATTTTTCGCCGAAGCATGGAAATATTGACTCCCAAAGTTTCCACAAATCCTTCTCTTGGTCCCCGGATTACGCTTTCGGATTCAGGTTCTTTAATGGATCTCTTTTCCCATTTGGCTAGTCCTAAAGCCGCTCCTTGTTCCTCATGTTCCATTAAAAGGATGGGGTTTCCATTAGAAATGTTCTTTATACAATCATCATATGTCTTGACAACTCGTATATTTGATAATTGTATCTTTTCACATGTCTCTTGAAGGTTAATCGATTTATCAATTGTTTTACACATTAAAGGAGCAAGGACGCTAGAATCTATTTGTTCTGTATCAGATAAGCCATCAATATATACAAGGAGGGCTTTTGTTTTTCCGGCAATTAAAAAAGGATGATAGATTACATCGATGCAACCCTTATAAATGGATTTTAGAATTTGAAGATTTTTATCCAACTCTGATGACAGAGGAAGATTTCGGTTACTCATTCCTTCATAAGGATGTTGTTTTTGAGGACGTTTTTTTAAAATTCGAAACAAGTTGAATAAGTCCTTTCTGTTAGCGAATTTCCTATTTACTAAAACATCATTTTTTATTAGACTGATTGAATTTCGATCAAAAAGATCAAAACGGAAAAGGAAGGGTCTTAGATAAAATGTTTGAAAAACAACCTTTTCTAATAATTTGATATACGGGGTGTCTCTTTCTTCATAGTATTTCTTGTCCGTATCTTAGCAATAATCAATAATATTGTTGGTAGAACCGTTAACATAAATGGAACATAAAACGGGAAGATGAACTTTGAAAATTCAAACTGTTCCTGTAAATTAGCGAATTCCCAAATAGCAAATAGAGATATTAATAAACCGAATGGTAAAACGATTGGCTTGAAGTCTGAAAGGTTCAACCATTGTGCGGTACCCAAAACTAATGCATAATAGAAGATTGTAATTTTGATATACGCACCTAAAATCCAAATAGTGATAATTCCCGCTTCTAAATGTTCAAAAAAATCAGAAAGACTGATAATGCGTACAGCCTTAAAAACAGGAAAAGTGTAACTAGCAGTCATCTCTCCGAATAGGAAAGTAGTCAGTAAATTTAAACTAACAAGACTAAGCATAACCGCAAATACTGAGATAAAACTCCATTTCAATCCTTTTTCAGGATCTTTTAAAAAGGGGAGAAACATAGATATAAGGAATACCTCACTAAACCAAGCCTGCGGGGCAGCGGAACCTTTAAGCAAAGGTAACAAACCATGTTCCAAGATCGGTAGAACATTCTTTGGATCCAAGTCTTTAAGAAGCATGATTGTAAATATCGGTATAGGGAGAATGAAAATAGGAATGAATAGTTGGGCAGCTCTCCCCAGCACCTCTACTCCTCCAGTTATAGCGAGAGATGCCATAATAACAACGCTTCCTATAATTGCAATCATTGGAGTTTTTGGTAAAAGGGAACTTTCAATGAAAGAAGAATACTCCTTTAAAATGAACCCACACATATACAAGAAAAAGAACAGGTAGAATAATCCAAGTATGTTACTTAGAAAGGGTCCAATAATATGTTTACTATATTGAATAAGTGATTCATTTGGATACATCTTATGTAATTTATAAAGGACATAAGCAGTAAAAAATCCATTTAAGGAACCTAAAATGGGTGCTGCCCAACTATCGCGTCCCACATATTGACCTGTAATTACTGGAACCATTAGAACAGCTGTGGCGTAAATCGTTGGATATATCATCAGTGCCATTTGATAGGCTGTAATTCTCCCTTTATCGTGCATAATTATTACCTCTTTATTTATTTTTATATAGTATCTCTTTAAAAAAAAAAAAAATGCAGGCTGTAAAAAACTAATTAGATGAAAATAACAAGGCACAGCAATTGCTGTAAAAAATGACCTGACAATGGAAAAAATCAAGAACTCACGCATTGTACCATTAAACAATTTGACAGGAGGCACGCGGAGGTGACAACTGAACTACTTTTAGATCACTTAACTAAACAACTACAGATTCCGACTATTGCTGCACAATATCGTTCTCTGGCAAGAGAGGCTGAGGATCGTAACTTTAGCTATGAGGAATTCCTATTGGCATTACTAGAAGCAGAATCAGAGTCTAGAGAAGAAAATCAAAGACAAAGAAGACTTAAGTTTTATGGGTTAACCCTATGCCCTTTTAATCAAAATATATCGAATATTTATTAGCGATACCTTATGAATGAATTTTCACTACATTATGATTAATCCAGCCATTTAATCAGCGTTTTTCCTACCTCTTAAAAAAACTACTAAAGAATGATTCATTGTATATTTGGAATAATACCTTTGTATTTGTAAGGTTAGTCAAAAAGGAGGGAACCAAAATGGATATTCAAAAATTAGCCGATCATGAGGCTTTGGATCTACATGAAGTTATTAATTTTAAAACCCTTTGCTTAGCAAAATCAAAACTAATGCAAGGACTGGTATTTGATCATGATTTGAGAGCATTAATGCAAAAAGATGTTGAACAATCCATGCAAGCACTTGGAGAATTACAGGCAATTTATCAACGTGCACCTTTTGAAGCTCCTGTTCCTCAAAACCGGCCAACACCAATAATAAATTGAAAGGGAGGCAAATTCATTGAACCATGACTATTTAGACCCTATAAACTCGCTACACGTACCAGAGCTAGCAGATACCACATTTGCGATGGATTTACTTCTTCGTGCCAAAGAAGGTGTTCGCAATATTGCTGTCGCATTAACGGAGTCCGCATCACCTGATGTTAGAACCCTCTTACGAAACCAGTTAATGCAAGGGATTGCCATGCACCAAGAAATCACAGAACTAATGATTAATAAAAAATGGTTCCATCCACACGAACTAAGTGAACAGTATAAACTAGATCAACTCTCTGCCAACAATACATTGATGATTGGCAAAATGAATCTATTTCCTGTTGAGACCAATAGAAAAGGTATGTTTGACCGGACACCTGATGATCACTAACACTGGAGGCTGTAACCAATGAAGGCAGTAACATATCAAGGTATTAAAAATGTTGTAGTCAAAGAAGTTCCAGATCCAAAGATTGAAAAACCAGATGACATGATTATTAAAGTAACGAGTACAGCTATATGCGGGTCTGATTTACATTTAATTCATGGCATGATTCCTAACCTGCAAGAAAACTATGTTATTGGCCATGAACCAATGGGAATCGTTGAAGAAGTTGGTCCAGGTGTGACTAAGCTAAAAAAGGGAGATCGAGTTATTATCCCCTTTAATATAGCATGCGGTGAATGCTCTTATTGTAAAAACCATTTGGAAAGCCAATGTGATAATTCTAATGATAATGGTGATATGGGTGCCTATTTCGGATATTCTGGTACGACGGGTGGCTATCCAGGTGGGCAAGCTGAATATTTAAGAGTGCCATTTGCTAACTTTACTCATTTCAAAATTCCAGAGACTTGTGAAGAACCAGATGAAAAGTTAGCAGTTATTGCCGACGCAATGACTACTGGTTTTTGGAGTGTTGACAATGCAGGCGTAAAGGATGGAGATACAGTTATTGTTCTTGGCTGTGGTCCAGTTGGCCTTTTTGCCCAAAAATTCTGTTGGCTAAAAGGAGCAAAGCGTGTCATTGCCGTTGATTATGTCAATTATCGCCTGCAGCACGCCAAGCGCACCAACAAAGTAGAAATTGTTAACTTTGAGGATCATGAGAATGTAGGAAGTTACCTGAAGGAAATCACCAAAGGAGGTGCGGATGTTGTCATTGATGCAGTTGGTATGGACGGTAAAATGACTGATATGGAGTTCCTTGCGAGCGGAATGAAGCTTCAAGGCGGATCATTCGGTGCGTTTATCATGGCTTCACAAGCAGTGCGTAAATGCGGGACAATTCAAGTTACTGGCGTTTACGGCGGCAGATATAATGGTTTCCCTCTTGGAGATATTATGCAGCGAAATATCAATATCCGCTCTGGGCAAGCACCTGTGATTCACTATATGCCATATATGTTTGAATTAGTTTCGACCGGAAAAATTGATCCAGGAGATGTCGTAAGTCATGTACTTCCACTTAGTGAAGCAAAGCGTGGCTATGAGATTTTTGACACAAAAATGGATGATTGTATAAAAGTCGTGTTGAAACCTTAAGGAAGGAGGTATAAAAAATGAACTACGCCTTACATGAAGTTCTTGAGGTCCATGAGATGGCTGCATTTAAGACCACATGTTTGACTAAGTCCAAAACGATGAAAGCGTTAGTTACAGATCAGCTATTAAAAGATATTATGCAGCAAGACATTGATGTATCTACGAGACAATTACAAGAATATGCTTCTATCCTTTCCAACGCTAAGCAGTAAATTAGGAGATGAATGAACATGAATCCAATCATTGAAACTTTAACTGGCATGGACGGACTATCGGATCAAGTCGTTGCAATGGATCTACTCATTTCAGCTAAAAGTGGAGTTAGAAATTATGCCATGGCAGTAACAGAATCAGGAACACCGGAAATTAAAGAAATGCTCACTCACCATTTAACCGAAGCTATTGATATGCATGAACAAATTTCCGCATATATGGTAGAAAAAGGATGGTACCATGCTTGGAATACCAACGAACAAATCAATTTGGATTTAAATAATATCAATACAGCATTGAACTTACCGACATTATAAAAAATTTCTAGGAACAGTTTAACACTCACCAAATAAACTGTTCCTATTAAACCATTTCGAGTTTATTTGGCAGAAGTAAATAAAGTTAATACTTCTTGCTTACTCGTGTTTGTTTTACACTATATAATGAAAACAATTAATTGACTATTTTTATTATGAAAAGGTCGGAGCAGGAAATTCATCAATTTTGATACGAAGTAAACTATAAGGTTTTTGTCGCAGGTCTTTACCATAATGAAATCTTGCCTGCCGATGTAATTGGTTCACAATGACATATAAGTATTCATCCGGACCAATCGAAAAAGTATCCGGCCATAAAATTCTCGGATCATGTGCGATGGTTTCCATTGTGCCATTCGGCAATATCTTTCGAATACTGTTGTTCTCATAATCTCCAGCATAAACGGCCCCTATTGCATCTGTACTCATTCCATCAGACGCACCTTTTTCTCCCCAATACTCCACATGATAAGGTAAATCCATGTCCGGTATCATTCTGTCTCTAAGGGCTTCTGTTGAGATCGAGAACAAATGACGACTGGTTAGTGGAGCAAAAAATAATATCTTTCCATTGGGAGAAATCGCAAGACTATCAGACGCCAATCTAAATGGAGAAGTTGAACCGTCTTTGTTTCGATTCATTAAAATTTGACCTTCTACTTTCGGTAAAAAGTAGGGATCGGGTGAAGTTGAATTTGCCCCATTTAACCGTCTAAACGCGTTTCCATTTGATAAATCTACGACGATAATAGCTCCTGGTCCTCTTGAAGAAGAATCCGTTATATAGGCATAACCTGCTTTTCCAACACGAAAATCAAAACGGACATCATTCAGATAAGTTGTAGGCAGGACAACATCTTCTGTAAAGGTATATACTTTTCTTATTGTATTGGTTTCTAAATCAACAGCGACTAATTTTGCCCCCCTTTTAATAGGTTTAGAAAAATTGGGTGCCGCTGTATCTAATATCCAAAGCGTTCCCCTTCCATCAGCAACTACACTTTGGACACTGATGAAAGTCATTGTGATATTCTCGGGGTTAACCAAATTGGTTTGTAAATTAGGATAAGGCTGCAATTTATCCTCAACAATTTCCGCCACCGTAAATTTAACATCGTCTCCCCATTTCGGAAAGCAAATGAAAATACGACCGGTTTCTGAAACAGTAACACCTGTAGGCATAGCCCCATAAAATGCATAAACTAGTTCTAAATTACCGAAATATTTTTCACTAGGTAACATAGGTTTCATAATATCCTCCTCAAGCATTCAAACGGGATATCTACTATATATGATTTATATTTTTTCTAGTGCATGTTTCTTAATAAGTTTTTCTATACGAAAAGATGATTGAATTGATTGTTTTCGAAATTTAATAAGTCTGTCAGAAGAAAGGAAACATTTTAATTTAAAGGTCTCCAGATGAAGTAGAATTCAATTAGCAGGTAGCGAAGTTCAATATTCCCGAATCAACGTTAAGCTGTTATAAATAAAAATTGGGGAAATTTGCTTTTTTAACTTTGTGAAGAAATGTACTTAAGCTAAACTGCCCCGTTAGTCCAATAGGCATGACTTTCAAAAATCTGTATAAATATTAGTGTTTATACAGATTTCCATGAGAAATGACTCATAAAGATTTATTAAACATACTGCAAAACATACATCAATAAATACCTAGCTGGGTTTCTAAAGTTGGATTTGCAAAATATCCTCCAAAGTAACAGAATAAAAGTGGGCTTATATGTGTTTTTTTAATCTCTTTTCCATCTGTTCTGCCATTTGTTTAGAATTTGGATTTCCTTCATTTTGTAATTTATCAATGATGTTACTATAACCCGTTTCATTTCGATTCTGACTTAATTTATATGCAGCCTGAATTTCACCCACCTTAATCTTAAATCCCACTATTCCTTTCAGTTCACTTTCTAATAGATTAGGAGAAAGTTTATACCATACAACAGGATTTTCATGATTTTCTTCATATTTTTCCAGCATGATTGTTATTTCTTCTATTAATTCATCTTTCTCTAAAATGCTTGCCTTACCATATACATGGACAAATGGTATCATCTAGTGTGTGATGATACCATTTTCATTTTTACTTGGATGTAATTTGACTTTCGCCAAGCAGAAACACGCATCCTTATCGTGTTAAACGCTTTTGCGTTCTTTTTTTATCTGGTTACGTGTTACCATTAAACAAGTTAATCCCGCAGTTAACGAGGGTGGAATACTTACCAAGAGGTAATTCCATTTTCCAGTAAACAATGATAGGCAGAAAAAAAGAACTGGAAAACCAATTAATACAATTAACGAAGCATATAATCCATATTTTGTACCTTTTTTCATTTTGACCCTCCATTTAGATATTTAAATTGTTCAATCAAACGACCGATGGCTATTTAGCATATATTTTTATTTTAACATATATATCCAAATGCCAAGATTTAATTTGGTGATTATTGACATAACGTTCACCACTACCTTTGGTCAAAGACATTGTTTATGTCTTCAGAGGACAATGATATATGATCACAAAAAGAGGGATGCTGTGCGCTCCCTCCTTTGCCTATCAATTTAGATCAGTTCTAAAAAGGAACAAATCGTTAAGATACCTTTATCAAAGTTTTCCAAGTTAAAATGTTCATTCGGAGCATGAAGATTTTCATCTGGCAAACCGAATCCCATTAAGACAACAGGAGCATGGAGGACTTGATTGAAATCCGATACAATTGGAATCGAGCCCCCTTCTCTTTTGTAAACAGGTGTTTTCCCATAAACCTGTTCATATGCTTCGGCCGCTTTTTGCATCATCGGACTGTCGATCGGCGTTAAGAACGGATTACCTGTATCTTGAAGCGTCACTTTTACTGCGCATCCTTTTGGTGCCTGTTCTTCCAAATGCTTTTTAATCAACCCCTGAATCTTTTCAGGGTTTTGATTGTGAACCAGACGGCAGGTGATTTTTGCATGTGCTTCGTTTGGTATGACCGTTTTTGTCCCTTCCCCCTGGAATCCACCCCATAAACCGTTTATTTCTACCGTTGGCCGGGAACTAATTTTTTCAGGATAAGGAATATTGTTTTCCCCTCCCGTTAATTCCGTTAACCCTAATGATTTCTTTAGCTTTTCTTCATCAAAGCCTAGTGCTTTGATTTGTTCCTTTTCCAATTCGGTCAGTTCCACTACATCATCATAAAAATGTTCAACCTTTACTTTTCCATTTTCGTCATGAAGGCTAGAAAGCAGCTGTATCAATAAATGGTTGGCGTTCTGGACTCCCCCGCCGAACATGCCGGAGTGCAGATCAGAATTTGCCGTTTTAAGGGAAACTTCCAATGCACACAGACCTCTTAAAGAATAAGTAATAGCTGGGACTCCTCTTTCCCACATATCAGAATCGGAGATTACCACCACATCACAGGCTAATTTTTCTTTATTTTCGGATAAAAACTTCGGAAGATGAGGACTTCCGATTTCTTCTTCTCCTTCGATGCAAAATTTTACGTTTACTGGCAACTTTCCATCGGATGCCAACAAGGTTTCCACTGCTTTGATATGTAAGAACGTCTGCCCTTTATCGTCTGTTGCCCCTCTGGCAAAAATCTTCTCATCACGAATGTCCGGTTCAAATGGAGGAGTTTCCCATAAATCAATGGGGTCAACAGGCTGCACATCATAATGACCGTATACTAGGACAGTGGGGGCATTTTCCTGATGAAGCCAGTCTGCATAAATAATCGGATGACCTTTTGTCTGTACGATTTCAACATGTTCCATTCCAATGTTTTTTAACTTAGTGGCGATCCATGATGCTGCTTGTTCGATGTCCTTTTTATGCTCTGATAAGGAACTTATGCTAGGAATACGGAGTAATTCTTTTAATTCCTCAACATTTTGAAGATGATGCTTGGATACAAATTCTGATATTTTACTCATGTTCTCACCTATTCTGTTATATTTTCTATTCTATTTTACACAAATAATAAGGAAATAATATACACCCAGCGCTGAAAAAGGGAAAGAAACGAAAAAAGGACCAGACAACACTGTAATTTTTAAAAATTACAGTGTTGTCTGACCCACTATTCAGAGCTTTTGTGCTATTTTGAATTAGGCACCCATTTTCTCCTCAACAACTTCTTGGACAGGTTTAAACTCCCCTTCTGTCTTAGAAATGATAACTGTAGCAACACCATTACCAATAAGATTCGTGATTGCACGCGCCTCTGACATAAAGCGATCAACACCAAGGATCAGAGCCATTCCAGCTACCGGAATCGACGGGAATACCGTTAATGTTGCGGCCAGTGTTACAAAGCCTGACCCTGTGACGCCAGCAGCACCTTTCGATGTCAGCATCAACACTCCAAGAAGTGTAATCTGCTGCCAAATGCTAAGATCCACACCATAGGCCTGGGCAATAAACAATGCCGCCATTGAGAGATAGATGGAAGTTCCGTCCAAATTGAAGGAATATCCGGTTGGCAGCACAAGTCCCACTACTGGTTTCGAGCAGCCATATTTCTCAAGCTTTTCCATCATACTAGGCAGTGCTGCTTCAGAAGATGATGTACCGATGACAAGAAGGATTTCTTCTTTTATATAAGCAATAAATTTAAAGATACTGAAGCCAAACATTTTAGCAATTCCACCAAGAACCAGGATAATAAAGATGGCCATTGTAATATAAACAGAGCCCATCAGTTTTCCAAGATAGAGAAGCGACCCAATTCCAAAGTTTCCAATTGTATAGGCCATCGCACCGAAAGCAGCCAATGGAGAAACCTTCATAATGATATTGACAATACCGAAGAACACTTCGGTTACTTTTTCAAAAAACTCAATGACTGGTTTCCCCTTCTTGCCTAAGTGGGCCAGTGAGATTCCAAACAATACGGCAAGCAGCAGCACCGGCAGAAGCTGGCCATTCGTGAATGCACCCAGGAAGCTATCAGGTATGATGGAAAGAATAAAGTCCATGAATCCATGGCTTGTTTCCTCAGCCGCCTTCGTATACTGGGTGATATCCCCTTCTCCCGCCTTTGCATCAATGCCTTTACCTGGTTTTAGGACATTGGCAACAATGATCCCGATAGCCAAAGCAATCGTTGAGACAATTTCAAAGTAAAGTAACGCTTTACCGCCAATTTTGCCAACTTTCTTTAAATCCCCCATTCCTGCAATCCCAATAACGATGGTAAGGAATATAATAGGGGCTATCACCATTTTCACCAACTTAATAAACATATCAGCAATCACCTTTAGCTGTGAGCCAATATCAGGAAACACAAAACCAACCAATATCCCCAGTATAATCCCAATAATCACCTGAGTAGTAAGACTCTTAAACCTAATTTTCATACGCCTTCCTCCTATTTAATGTTCTTTTGTAAACGATTTCAATTTTTGGATTTATCAATATGTTACAATTTTGTGAAAAGTAAATATAGTTAATGAAACTTTAAAAATTGTTTTGTAATTAAAGTAAGCAGAGATATAGTTGAAAACAGTTCTTTATTTTAAAGCCATTTCATTTTATAGTGAGAAAGAGTAATCATTCTTTCGTTCGAATAGCAGCAAGTATTTTTCGGAGGTTTTTTGTGGACAATCGACGATTCAAGTTTAAATTAAGTTCGATCATTATTTTCTTCGTGTGTTTAGTCGTTCTTGCATCACTTCTAATCACTGATTTATTTATTAGTAAAAATGTTAGTAATAGTATTAAAAAAAATCATCAGGAGAAGGCACAGATTGTGTCGAGGACAGTTGCCAAGTCAACTATAGTCATTGATACATTAGTGGACGGCCAAAACACTCAGGCCATTCAAGAGTATACGAAGGATATTCAATCTGCCACAAACGTTTTGTTTGTTGTCGTCATGGATATGAACGGGATTCGCAAGTCGCATCCCAATCCGAAGGAAATCGGCAAGCATTTTGTTGGCGGGGATGAATTGCCAGCACTTATGGGGAAAGAGTATGTTTCAATCTCACATGGGACTCTAGGGGAATCCGTTAGGGCCTTTACGCCCATTTATAATAAGGCAAACGAACAAATTGGCGTGGCTGCAGTCGGCATTTCCCTTAAAGATGTAAAAATATCTCTGGGCCGAAGCCAGCGGAGCATTCTGATTGTAACCGTTTTGGGCTTAACGATTGGGGTGATTGGCGCTATTATTCTTGCAAGATATATTAAAAGAATCTTGCTAGGCCTTGAACCCTTTGCGATTGCAAAGATCCATGTGGAAAGAAGTGCCATGCTTCAGTCTGTTCATGAGGGAATTATTGCGGTTGATCGTGGTTCCACCATCACCTTGGTAAATAAGTCGGCATTACTCATCTTTAAAAAGGCTGGTCTTTCCCAACATCCAGTAGGCATGAAAATTTATGATTATATGCCTTCCACCACATTGGATCAAGTGATGCAAACAGGAAAACCCGAACTCGATGTAGAACAGAAAATAAATGGTGTTTCCATCCTCTTCAATAGGGTTCCGGTTGTAGTCAATGGTCAGGTGGTCGGAGCGATTTCAACTTTCAGGGACAAGACCGACGTCAACCAATTGGCTGAACAGTTAACTGGTGTAAGAACATATGCCGATGCCCTTCGCGCCCAATCGCACGAGTTTATGAATCGCCTTCATGTGATCCTTGGTATGGTCCAAATGAAATTTTACGATGAACTATCAGACTTTATTCATACATTGGTAGACTTTCGAAATCAGGAATATGGAAACATCACTCAGCATTTCAAGGATCCAGTTGTCGGTGGATTTATCATGGGAAAATTATCGTATGCTAGGGAAGAAAATGTTGAATTGTCAATCAATTGTGCAACTGTTATTCCTGAGCCGGCAGATCAAAAGACGACGTATGAGCTAATGACCATTCTAGGAAATTTGATTGATAACGCGATTGAGGCATTGGCCGATAGTCTTGAAAAAACGCTAGAATTGAATATTACATATGCTGATGGATGGTTAACAATTGAGGTTCTCGATTCCGGACCTGGAATTTCTGATAAGCTGCAGAAGAGAATTTTTGAAAAAGGTTTCTCAACAAAAGGGGAAAATAGAGGGTTTGGCCTTTATTTAACTGCAAATGCCATTCACAACCTCGGTGGAGAAATAACGATTGATTCAAAACTATTACTTGGGACTGAATTTCATATAAGAATACCTTATGAAGCAAAGAGGTGGGAAAATGATTAAGATCCTAATTGTCGAAGATGATCCAATGGTTGCTGAATTTAATAAGCGCTTCCTCCAAGAAGTGAAAGGATTCAATCTATCAGGAATCGTCCATACCGTAAAGGATGCTAAGGATTATCTTCATACCGCAGAGGTTGATCTTATTCTACTTGATGTATATATGCCTGGTGCAACTGGGCTTGAACTGCTAAAGTTTATTAGAGAACAAAACAAGAAAACCGATGTAATCTTGATTACAGCCGCAGCTGACAAAGAAAAAATTCAAACTGCCCTAAGATATGGGGCTGTCGACTATTTAATCAAACCGTTCGAGTTTGACAGGTTTTATCAGGCCTTGATGCGGTACAAGGTTACATACAATTTTTTCTCCAGTATCGAAATACTAAAGCAGGAAGAATTGGATGAACAGATTCTTAGCACTGGTCAAAAACAAGCCGAAGAATCCCTATATAATCTGCCCAAAGGTTTAACCAGCAGCACCCTGCAGTCTGTCATCCATGTCATAAAGTCAAAAGGAAATAGCCAGTTTTCAACTGATGAGATCTCCGAGGCTACCCTTATTTCAAGAGTGTCGATCCGAAAATATTTGAAATTCCTGACCACTCTTGGCGTCCTCGAAGAAACATTGACATATGGGATTGGGAGACCCGTTAATTTGTATACACTGAAGGCAGACAAGCTGGGTAAAGTGAATAGATTTCTTTAAAATCGCTTTAAAAGGATCAGACCCCCAGCGCGCTAAAGCGTTAGCATGTCGGGGGCCTGACCATAGAGCCTAGTTCGAACTATGCTCATTCATGAAATCTTCCCATAACAACTGTGTTGTAATATTGCCCGTCGGAAAGGACTTTGTCATTTTGTAGGATGCCTTCAGTTTTAAAACCCAATTTTTTATATAGGTTTATCGCTTTTTCATTTGTTTCAAGAACATTTAAGGTTACTTTTTTAATTCCGTTTGATTCAGCCCAGGCAATGGACTCTTTTAAAAGGTTTTTGCCAATGCCGTAGCCCCAATAATCTTTTAAGACACCCACTCCAAATTCTGCTTTGTGAGCAAATCGTTTTAATAGATTTCCTTCACATCTTGAAAATCCGACAATCCTGTCATGAACCGCCGCAACTAAAAAAAGGTTCTTCTTATTTTCTGTATCTGATTTGATTAATTCTTCAAAACCTTGTACATCTATGAATGCCTCGCCTTTTTCTCTGTCGAGGTTTTCAGTTTCTCCATCAATCTGTAATCTGATTTCCGACAAAACCTTTGCATCTTTATGTATAGCAGATCTAATTATATAGGTCGTCCCGTTAACAATAAATTCTTGTTGGTTTATTTTCATCGAATACTCCACCTCACCATTTATTAGTTCCCCCATCTCAAAATAGAAAACAGCTTGTTTGAACATCACCTCGATTGATTCTAGCAAATTGGTATAAGAATGAAAATGAGCGCTAATCTTTGTTATTGAATCGCGCCCTTTATATCCAAAGTCCCGAAATCAGGTTTTATCTACTTAGACACAGGGTAAGTATAGAGTAGCACATCAAATTAAAGACGAACAATCCAAACGAGGAGTGATTTACATGGATAAGCAGTTACAGGATCAAGAAATAGCTAATCATATTTACAAGAACGGTGATGCTTTAACTAGTTTTGATGATTTTAGGGAATACCTGAGTGGCAAAGTTGATTTGGGTATAAAACTAGGTATGGATGAGGAGCAATTAGCCAATTCTGCGCAAAAAGTGGCTGATTATTTAGCGGTTCAGCAGTCCCCGAAAAATTCTGAGGAGCGATTATTACAAGAGCTGTGGAAAGTAGGTACGGAGGAAGAGCAGCACAAGTTGGCACATATGCTTGTACGATTGGTACAGGAATAATGATATAGTAGTCCTCGGAAACTAACCTATCCGTAAATGAATAGGTTAGTTTTTTCTATGTATTTGTATTTACTGCGAACAGAAATCTAGATTCTTTTTTTGACATCTTCCCTAATTGATTCCACAATTTCCTCAGGTACATTCGCTGGAAATGAGGTACCCTCCTCAAAAACCCACGAATTGATGATTTCAAGGTCTGCTTTTTTAAATGTTATGCTATACGATTTATGATTGTAGGTAAATTCTGCAGTCACATATTCCTCTACGGCAAAATCATCATCGATCATCATGTTAGTTATTTTATAATGTCCCATCGAACTCATCTCCTTTTTCTTATCAACTCCCTTTATAGTTTGCCTAAAATCAATGTTTATTCACTTTCGGAAGGCCGATGCTGTTTTTGCTTAGTAGGAACTAGGATACTCACCTTCTATCTTTTGTTGTATCAATACTAATTAATGTAAATACATACCAGTAAGAGCGTAAATTTTATGATTATTACAAATTTAATTCCAACCATTCATCAGTTTCTTTAAAGCCAAACTTTTTATATACTGGTCTACCTAATTTCGAAGCTCCAAGCCAGATTTTTGAAATGTCTAAGTTTTTAGCTTCATCAACTAACTTAAGCAACAATTTAGTTGCGATTCCTTGTCCACGATACTTCTCTTTCGTATACATATTGGTGACATAAGCCTTTTTTCCACTCTTATTGGTATACGATGGAGGGAATTCGTAAACAATTATTGCACCACAAGCAATAATTTCTTCATTCTCTTCTACTAACCACTGAATTAAAGAAGCATCACGTAGTTTATTTTTAAAGAAAACTGTAAGTTCCATATCGATGTCAATATTAGGTTCGATCCCCTCATCCATTAATTGCTTTTTTCTTAAATCAATTAATATATCAATGTCATCGATAATTGCTTTACGATATTTCAACTTCTCACCACTCCTTAAAATTAGCAATCCATTTAACAAACAAATAGAAAGACTGATATGGTATCATTAGTCATATAGATGTTAACCAAATTTCATTTTTAGTTTACTTTTAAAGATAAGACATACTGGGGGAGAATAATGTATAAGCTGCGAGGTCATCATCTTTTTTGCCTTCTAGGCTATCGGGGAATGGGCTATTCTCAAGAATACGTGGAAAATATGACGCGTTTGCATCAAACCTTGAGAAACGACCCAAAAACGTTAATTCTGCTTGTAAGTGGACCGGATCAGTTGTGTGAAAAGTACCCTAATTCAGGTGAATATCATTGCCAAGACGACCAGATTTTTGACAGAGATGCCAATATTTTAGAAAAAATGAACCTTAAAATCGGACAAATTCTTAGGTGGGAGGAAATAGAATCCCGTATCCGAAAACAAGTCATCCCCACCGATATTCAAGTGGTCTGTGAAACATGTTCTTGGCGTTCTTATGGGGTTTGCGAGGAAGGGATTCGCGAGATTCATGATGGCAAGGGCTTAAGAGAAATTCAATAAGCCACTATCTATTTTGCTCCAAAACGCTGAATGAATACTAGCAAAATGGTCTTCATCATGCTAATGAAGACCAAAACCCGCAAATGCCTACAGGGACACGGATGGTTCTTTTGGCCTTTTTAATTTCTTTTACTTATCCAAAAATCCAGTAGAACCGTCCCCTTGATCCCAAGATTGATAGACTTTTATTATGTATTTATTAAAAGAAGAACCATTGTCTCAACTGTAATATATCATGAGTATCCCCATAACAAAAGTGAGTTCCTCCCTCGGTCTCTAAAAAAACTGACCAGTAATTATTACTGGTCAGCCTTTTTTAATCTATTCTTGTTTTTTTGCTACAACTTCCGTGATATAGGCGGTAACATCTTTTATCTGTTTCTCTGTTAAAAGATCTCCAAAAGCAGGCATCGTCTTTCCGCCCTTTTTCACCCTCTCCGTTACCTTCTCGGCATCCTTCGCTACTTGGCTAAGCTGTAAATCAGGCCCGTTATGTCCCCCAGTTCCTTCTCTTCCGTGACAGGCCAGACAATTTCCTTCAAAGACCTTCTGACCATCATCGACATTTGCCGTTGCTGCCACAGCACCGTTGTCCTTCGTGCCATTTTGATTATCGGCAACTGGAGTCGTTCCTGATTCAATTGTACCGTCCAAGGCAAATGTCCATAAGGAATCTCCATGCTTCGTTCCAGCAAGAGAATTTCCAGCCACAAGGACAGAAATATATTGTTTTCCATCGACCTCATAGGCGATTGGCGCGGCATTCACACCGGCATCTGTCATAAACTCCCATACCTGATCACCCGTTTTGGCATCATAGGCAATTAATCTGCCATCATTATGACCGACAAACACGAGACCACCCTTCGTCGTTAAAACACCGCTATAGGCACTATCATCCCATACCTTTTGCCAGGCTATTTTATTTGTTTTCACATCGATTGCTGTCACTGTGCCTCTTCTTGGCGAATCATCTACAGGCGCGATGATACTTCCAAGATACACACTTCCTTCTTCAAATTCTTCCTCACTTCTGGTAAAAAGCTGGTACTGATCAGTAGCTACAACATAAAAATAACCAGTGTCCGGATTGTAGGCAGATGGCGGCCAATTGGCGCCTCCAGCTGCTGCTGGTTTTAATAGAAGCCGCTCTTCCCAGAAAGGATCAAAGATTTTACCAAATTTCCCCTCATATTTGGGTGCATCCTTGGCAAGGGCTACTTTTGTTACCTCTTGCGGTACAAACGCATCTCCTTTAGGAATTGGCTGAGTAGGTGAAGTTGCCTGACGTTCATCCTGCGAAACTGGCACTTCGTCAATTCCTATTAACGGCTCCCCATTCGTCCTGTCTAAAATATATACCCAGCCCGTTTTCCCAGCTTGAGCTAATCCTTTTCTCATTTTTCCATCCAACTCGACGTCAAATAAAACGACAGGATTTGGTGCATCTAAATCCCAAATATCATGGTGTACCTCTTGAAAATGCCACTTGTATTTACCCGTTTCTGCATCAATCGCCACGATCGAGGCAGCAAAAAGGTTATCCCCTTTTCGTATGCTTCCATCTAAGTCAGGAGCGGCATTCCCGGTTGAGAAATAAAGCAGTCCCGTTTCAGGATCAACGGCCGGTGTCTGCCAGACCGGCGCACCACCGCGTTTCCATGAGTCATTGTCACTTGGCCATGTTTCGTGGCCTGTTTCTCCTGGTCCCGGAATAGTATAGAATCGCCAAAGTTCCTTCCCACTTTTGGCATCAAAGGCAGTCACCCTGCCACGGGTACCAAAATCACCACCTGATATTCCTGTGTATATTTTACCGTTATAGTAAAGTGGCGCGCTTGTAATCGTATAGCCCTTTTTCCAATCATCAACAACCGTGGACCAAACTTCTTTCCCTGTTTTCTGATCTAATGCCACAATTCGGGCATCTAAAAGCCCTACATACACTAACCCATCGCCAATGGCTACACCCCGACTGGTCCAGCCGCAGCAAACGGTTGTTAATTCGTCAATTTCGGGCTTATAAATCCATAAATTTTTACCCGTTTTTACATCAAGTGCCGATACCTCATCGGCCCCTGTAATAATATACATTACCCCATTATAAACGACCGGTGATGCCTCGCCTGAATACTTAAACTCTTGTCCCGAGCCAAGGTGTGTTACCCATTTTCCTTTTAAATTTTTAACATTCGTAGTGTTGATTTCATTTAAGGTTGAATATCGTTGATTAAATGTACTGCCGCCATTAGTTATCCAATTCTCTCCTGGAAGCGTTGTCAGTTCCTTACTAGTAAAGGCCGGTGTCATAGGATCCTTTGGCACCTCTGCTTGTTGTGTTGAGGCTTTTTCAGTTCCTTTTGGATTACTGGCTGTTTGTTCGGTTTTATTGACTGAGTCCAGAAAAAAATAAAACCCGACAACAATGATCAAAAAGACCAAAAAGCCGGCAACGACAAGACCTTTGTTTTGTTGACCTTTCATTTTAATACCCGCCTTCCCCTTTTTCCCTTTTCTAGTATATTGGGAATATTTATTCATGAAATAGTACAAATATAGGAGAAATTGATTATCCACCTTTTAAAATATTCGTACTATTTATGATATAATCACTATAGCAAACTAATAAAAAGGCCCACAAGCAACAGAAGGTGAAAAAGTGTTGGGGTAATAAACAATTTAACAAAAATTGTTTACTTAAGGAGGATTTTTCATGATTGATTACAAAAATATCTCTAAAAAACAACAACATACAATAATGGATTTCTATTTCGTATTGGCGGAGCTAACCGTTAAAAACGGATATTCTTGTGTTACCATTTCAGAAATTGTGGCACACTCAGGTTATAATCGTGCAACATTTTATAAGTACTTTAAGAACAAACAAGATCTTGCCAACTCTTTCGTTACATACGTATCTCATGAGTTCTATCGGGAATGTCTTCATCCTTTCAATGAAAAAGAACAAATTAACTTCAATCGAATGAAACCACAAGAGTTAACTATTTTCCATCATATAATGAGATATTCCCATTATTATAAATTATTAATAGTAGATGACTCTATACCAAAATTGCAGGGTTCCATCATCGAAACCATTATATCAATTTTACAGCATGAACTGCTTTTCACTAATTTCGAAGATAGTTCACCGATATTTAATACGAATGCGTACTATAAAGCGTACGGTTTTTACGGTTTGATCCATGAATGGATTAAAAGTGGCTTTCAAATCTCACCAACTATACTCACGAAGGATTTATTCACTATTTTTACAACTGACAATTCTAAAGTAAATATTCAGTCTGAAGTAAGTCTCAGACCCCCAGCGCGCTAAAGGTTAGCACGATAAGGGTCTGACTATGAGTCATCCCTGTAGTTTTTAGTCCACCATTAACCTCTTTATTTTTTCTTGAGCCCCGGCACGCCAGCTTTTTACGGCGGAAACAGACACTTTCTCTAATGACGCAATCTCGCTTGTAGATAAGCAATATAGTGCCGAGTAGATGACCCACTTTGTTTGGTTAGGTGTTAGGCCCGTGCAATATGAGCGAAGCGTTTCTTCTTCTAATGGGCAGAAGGAAGAGTGATCTTCGATGACGGTCCAAAATTCTTCATTTGGATAAAGATTTCTTTCCTCGTTTTTACGGCATTTCTTCAGTTCCATGAGCAGATACCCTTTAATATAGATGTAAGCATAACTGGCAAGCTTCCCCTTCCCCGCGTCAAATCGGCGGGTGGCCTCCCAAAGGGCAATAAGCCCCAGCTGATAGAATTCCTCTTGGTCTTTATAGATGTGTAGTGAGTGAATGATTTTGAAGATCATTGGCTTGTATTGTTCGGCTAACTGTTCAAAGCTTTCCACTGGTATAACCCTTTCAGAAAGCGCGCTTTACCTTGTATTCCCGGGTACCTTTACCATAACGGGTTACGAACAGTTGAGCGAACGAGACAATTTCACTTTTGGCGGGAAAATAAGCCTTAAACTAGCAAAAACTACGTTCAAAAATGACTTTTGAACGTAGTTTTTGCTTTTTTCGATGAATTTCATATGAAATGAGGTAGAACTGTTCTATTGGATATTTTTATCTTGATTTGCGATGTTTTGTCCATTAGAACCGTTCTATTGGACATTTCCAAACGGGTTCTTGAAGTTTTGTCCTATAGAACGCTTCTATTGGACATTTCTATCTGTATACTAATATTTTTGTCCTTTAAGGTTTGAAAAATGGTATTATCACCATACTTTGCAATTGATCGGTTTTAAAGGTCGTCCCAATTTGGAACCATACTAACACCTGACATATTTTCGTTTGAAACCAAGCTTCCCTCTATCTATTTCCTTTTGAATATTTTCGGAAGCAAGCAGGATGCTGCTTTTTTTCTTGTCCCGTTTGATTTCGACTGGGCCTACTGTCTTTGCGGTTTCAAGAGCTTTATCATGAAGTGGTACATATGAAATCGCGACGGTGTAGATAAAATTATTCATAGCAGATTTGGTTCGATCAGGAGAATCATGTATCGTTTTTTCTACCTGATCGAGCATACTGGCCAACTTGGCTGCACTAAATTCACTGTCAGGGCGATTACCTAAAAGCCAGCAGTAACAGCTCCAGCCTGCCGACATTCTAAGTTCTTCCCCGCTTGCAATCCATTTATCGGCAACATCTTGCGCAATATCGGTTTCTGCTAAAGTTACCGCCACTACATAATCGGACAGCATATAAAAATATGCCGCACCGATCCAACGGTCAAAATCCGCCTCCGTCATTGCCATTGGATCCGCAATGATCCCTGCAAAATACATGGCATCGTAGTTCCCAGTGGCGTAAAGCTCCTCAGCCAAAGGCTGATTTTTCTTGATTTTCTTTGCGAGCGGCTTCATTGCGCCTGTAGCCACGCCAAAAAGCGGCTCATGTGCCCCATTGCTTATGTATATCTTTTTCATTCGTTCCTTGCTGAGTGCTTCCAGCTCCTGCATAACTATTTCGAAATTCATCGTTTTGCACTTCCTTCCTTTTTTTACAATATTACACCTGCAAAATTCCCTTTTAATACTTCTTTTTCATTCTGATTTTTACATAAAAAAGTTGCCATAATAGCTGTTCTATTATTTTCTTGCCTTTCGTATTTTTCAATTCTCACTTCGCAAATGATTGTATCCCCTGTAAACACAGGTCTTAAAAACTCAAAATTCATCGTACGAGCCAGTACATTGTGATCTCCACCAACTTTTGTTGGTAATGTAGCGGTCAGCAAACCTTGAATGACAAGTCTTCCCTGTTCATCTGGGGTTGTATGATGAATCCCTTCATCACCTGAAATCTCAATAAATAATTCCACATCCCTACCTGTAAAAGTCCTTTCAAACGTAATGATATCTCCTACTTTTAATGACATATAAATCTCCCTCCTAAAGGTTTTATACCGTATGGGTAACAATAATCTGAGTATTGCAGCGATTCAGAATAAAAATCAACTATCCATTTACAATATGAGTGTTCCAATCTTTTGGCTTTATGTTCTTTTCCATCCATTTCGCTTGTGATGCTTGGTATGGAGCCGAGGCGATTAAACGATGATTGTGCCAGTTTGCTGCGCCGGAACGAATCATTTCATCTAGGAGGATTGGAATAAATTCTTCTGGCTGAAGCTGGAAAGAGTAGCGTGCAAAATCTTGGAACCATCCACAGTTTAGTAGGTAGTGATTGATTTCTTCTTTTTCCAATCCGTTTTTCATAATTAATGTGAATGAAAAAATCCTTTTGCAGGCATGCCATGAAACTTTTTCCGGTGACTTGAGCCATTTTTCAAACCGTTCCCTTGCTGCATCAATGGCAGCCATAGGATTCTCAATTTGAGATCCGTGTCCTGAGTACGCCTTCCCGATCCGAAGCAGGGACAACCGCTCTAAACTTTCTATCGATCGTTGGATAGATGAGACACCCTCTCGAAAGATATTTAACCATCCGATATCATTTTTGTGAAAAAGATCCCCACAAATTAATATTTCTTCTTCAGGTTCATATAAAGAAATATGCCCTAGCGTATGTCCCGGTGTGTGCAAAACTTTCAGGGTTCTACTCCCTGTATCAATCTCATCGTTATCGGAGAGCTTTGTATCGACTCGATAAGGTTCTACAGGCTGATCTAACCATTCTGCACAACAGGATTCAGGGTCACAAGAATTAACTAAATCGGCCTCCCATTTATGCGCAGCAATCGTTACACCATAATTTCTTTGAAGATGATAATTGCCGCCTACATGGTCACTATGGTAATGCGTGTTTACTATAAGGTGTAACTCTTCCGGTGAAACACCTGCTTCTTTCATTAATTGCTCTGTTTCTATCGCATCACTGCCAAAACCAGTATCAACAAGGATTGGGAGCTGATCCTTAATAAGGATCATATTTGCACTTGGAAATTTCCTTTCAAAGAAAATTACACTAGATTTTTTCATAAGCCATTCCTCCTCCATTTACATGTGACATATTTTCAAATGAGTGTTTATTAAAATTGATGTAATATTCATGGAGAAAACTTCTTTCAAGGTAATCTCGTGCGATTTTATATCTTAAAAATAATAAGCTTATAGTATATTATTGCAGGAATATATAAACATTTGTAAAGTTTAATCTGCAAATTAATTACCAGTAACATCAAACTGGCCACTATGGTAAAAATTCGTTTATAATAATTTATACTCTAGTTCCAAAATATCTTACATTTCAGGAGGTGATGAGTCTTGGGAAATCAGTGTAGATTACCAGGAACTCCAGCCACTCATGCAAAGCCACGTATTGGAAAGGCGATACTTTGCATGGGGCGGACATTTATTTTAAAAAATCGCCCAGGTATGCTTTTATTTCATTTCTAATTTGCGGCTTTGCACCTTATTAATCATAAAAATAAGGGGCTGGCAAACAATGAAATACGTAAACGCAAGCAACATATTACCTGAAAAACTGATAGCGGAAATTCAAAAATATGTTCAAGGGGAAACCCTTTATATCCCCAAACTGGAAAAAACCTACCGGAAATGGGGAAGTTGTTCAGGGGCAAGAAAGTTTATTGATGAACGAAATGCCTCCATCAAACATTCATTTTCTATTGGAAAAAGCATCCACCAGTTAGCGGATGAGTATTTCCTCTCTATCGAAACCATCAAAAAAATAGTTTACACACAGAAAAAAGAAAATAGCTTTTAAGGGGTCTGACCTAGTCAGGCTTTTTTCTTATGTATTCTTTGTTTCTAAATCATCTTACCTCTATTATTAAGTGGATGCTTTTTTTAAAATATATAACAGTATCGTAAGAAAATGAGGCGACTGATCATGAATGAAAGATTTATAAAGAATGAGCAATATAATTTAATAAAACGGCAAGTGGATTTAATTAAGGATAGTTATAAAAAGAACACTGACCCAAGTGTCATTATGGCTGTCAGGGAACTGGCCATTGCACAAATTCTTGAGCTTTTTCCACATGCAGCAAAGGAACAAGTTGAAATGCTGGATCTCTCAAGGTGGAAAACGGATGCTGAATTGGATAAATACGTTCAAGAGTTAACCCGATGCATAATCCCGTTTCCCAAATTGACAGAGCAGGAAGTAAAAAAAATGTTTCCAAAAGCCAAGAAGCTAAAGGTACCAGATTTATCTACAGGTGATTTCGAGAAGATGACTTACCTAAGCTGGACTGATATCAGTACCAATAAAAAGTTTATTATATACGATCTGAATGAGAAATTGATGGGAATTGAATGTAAATACTCGATTTTAAATAAGGATAATATTTGTTCGTTCTGTAATCGTTTTGGTAAAGTAGCTTTTATTTCCACGATCACCAAAGCCAAAAAGTCCAATAACCCCGACTACTATAAAGCGATTGGAAATTATATCTGTCTAGACAGTGCTGAATGCAATAGAAGGATTACCAGCGTTGACTATTTGACCGCGTTTCTTAAGGAATCGATCCGAAAACATGCTTAAAAAAAGGTCAGATCCCCAGTACGCTAAAGCTTTAGCATTTAGGAGGTCTGTCCTTCAGCAAAGGATTGTCAAAAAAAGTAGGGGCACCCTATTATGCGCCCCATTGTTTCACAACTTGTTCTTTTGCTAAGCGCTTAATTTTTTCACAGCTCATTTCTTTATTGGCGATTACATTTGTTTGATACTTTTTATCTTTATAGTTTACTGTTACGATTACTTCAATCATCTTATTTCTCCTTTCTGAGAATATTTTTTATGAAAAAATATATATCTTAATTAAACTATTTTGACTTAGAGATATAAGGGCTATAAAATGTATTAAAAAAAGTTACAGTTTAAATTAAAAAACCCCTGCATTTGTCTTGTATTATTCAAGACATTTAATTCTTTTCAAAACACCGCTAATCGTGGCTTGACTTAAATATGCTTGCATATGCTGCTCTGCCTCGATAAAGATTTCGTCCATGACACTCTGAGTATTGGATGAAATTACACATTCCTTTTCAGGATCACCTGTGCACCAGTTTGGCTTAAGTGAACCAGATGAAATAGCCAGATACACTTCGGACATGGTTGTCTTTTCAGGGTCGCAGTTTAACAAATATCCTCCGCCAATACCTTCTTTTGTTTTCACATATCCTTCTTTACGCAAAATACTCATAACCTTGCGAATTCTTACAGGATTTGTACAAACATTTTCGGCGATGGTTTCGCTATTTGCCATATGATCAGGTAGGTTAGCTAATAAAACAAGACTGTGCATTGCAATAACAAAATCACTATTCATGACAATTCATCTCCATCCATACCTCTTCAACTGATCATACTGTAACTTTATTATATACAGTTAAAAATGTCAACTGTTATACCTATAAGCAAGTTCTCCAATATACTTCTTCATCAATGTCAGTATTCCTTCATGTTGGTTTAGTTCAATATCCTGAGGAAAACGTCTATACACACAATTATATAGACTCATACACTATTTTGTATTGATTAATGATGAGGAGAGATAAATTGTGGAAAATAAGCCCTATGTAAAGTCAAATGCATTTCCAAATAACCCGGTGGTAAGCCCGAATATCATGCCGAACCAGCCGACATTACCGACAAATATTATGCCAAATATCCCTTATATCGCACCACAAGTTTACCAACAGCCAAGTTGTTACCCGGTGCAAAATCCTTGTTGCTCCCCTATGCCGATGTATAACCCATGCTGTCCACAGCCGATGTATGACCCATGTTGTCCACCGCCGATGTATGAAGCATGCTGTCCACAGCCCATGTATGACCCATGCTGTCCACCGCCGATGTACAATCCGTGTTGTCCGCCTGTTTACAACCCATGCTGTTATCCGATGTACCCAGGATGCTGCTAAATAAAATGCTTTTTCTTCTGATATTACATTAATCATTTTATCGCCACTATAACTAAAAAAAGGGTCAGACCCCCAGTTTGCTACAGCGTTAGCATGTTGGGGGTCTGACCCTAGATGTTCTAATTTCCTTTGTTCTCACTGATTACTTGATGATCAAAACAGGACAATGCGATAGTTGGGTAACCTTCTGACTAACACTTCCGAGCATTAACCCTTTAATATTTCCCAATCCCCTGCTGCCCATGACGATGAGCTGATAATTCCTCTCCTCTGCCTTTTTGACGATTTGAATTGCCGGTTCTCCCATCACCAATTGGACTTCAATTTCGATACCTTCATTTTCTGCAAGTGCAGTAGCTTGATGTAATAGATCCTCGCTTTCTTTACTTTGTTCAGAATAGATTCTATCAATCGTCGCTTTTGGCATTCCTTCAGTAATCTCTATATTTTTTTCTACATGGATCACGCTGATTTTGGAATATCTTTCCTTTACAAAATTAAATGCCGACTTTAATGCTTTTTCACTCATTATAGAACCATCTATTGCCACAAGAATACGATTAAACATAAGCTCATCTCCATTAAGCGATTTTTGTCTATTTTATTGAAGAATTTACTTCTACGGATGAAACAGTTATTTTTGACGATGAAACTTTTTTTCCATACAAGAAATAGTGTAATGGTAAACACAGGACGGCGATAATACCGAGAACGATATATAATCCATTGTATCCTATGGAAGGAACTAAAAATCCTTGGACAAACGGCCCAACTCCTAGTCCTATATCGGTAAGAATGAAAAATGTCGATGTTGCTAATCCTACACGATGAGCAGGGGCAGATTGGATGGCAACCGTCTGCGAACTTGACATGTAGGTTCCGTATCCAAAACCGACAAGTGCACCAGCAATTAATAGAACAAATCCAACAGTTGATTGACTTAGAACAAATAACCCGATTAATAAAGAAATAAGTGAAGGGTACATGATGAAATTTGGTCCCTTCTTATCAAACATCCGCCCGGAATATGGTCTTGTGAAGAGAACCGCGGCAGCATAAACAACAAAGAAGAAACTTGCTGCTGAAGTAATATCGTTCTTGATGGCAAAGAACGAAAGGAAAGATAAAATTCCGGAATAACAGAATGCAGTAACGGCTGCAACTAGTGTAATCGGCACAGATTTTTTCTCAATAAAATTGGATAATTTAAACCCTTTTAATTCCGCCTTTTGCTCTTCTGTTAAGGTAATTTCTTGAACTTTTATGATAACTGATAAAACTAAACTTATGGCGATACAGATTAAACAAAAAGCAAATATCATTTTAAATTGAAAATGTTGTTGAATATATATACCAATAAAAGGTCCAATGGCAGTAGCCAATGTCATACTTAAAGCAAAGTACCCGATTCCTTCTCCGCTTCTGGTTTTCGGAATCACTTGGGCTACCACTGTTCCTAATACAGTACCAGCTAGTCCAAATGCAAAGCCATGTAATAACCGGTTAGCAATGAGCATTCCAAAACTATTCACACCGAAATAGAAAATCGCTGAAATGACCATAATGATAACGCCAGCTAACAGAAGTTTTTTTCTCCCTATTTGATCTATATATTTTCCGCCAATGATTCTCCCGACTAGCGCTCCAATCACAAAAATGCTGGAAGCTAAGCCTGCTTGACTTTCCGTTGCATCAAATTCATTAACAGCAAATACAGAAATAGTTACCATTAATAAATAAAAAGTTAACATAAGAAAGAAATTTGTTACTAAAATACCGATATAATCTTTTGTCCATAACTTTTCTTTCATTATTTACTCCCCTTTTTTCAATTTATTTAAGATGACCATAGTATTTATGTTACAATATCGCTATTGATAAATAAAATGAATGTTATTTATAAAGGGGATAAGTAAATAGTTATGCCAACGATTACTCAATTTGAAATCTTTGTGAAGGTTATTGATGAAGGAAGCTTTACAAAAGCTGCCCAAGCACTAAATATGTCGCAGCCTGCTGTCAGTCATGCGATTGCCGCTTTAGAATCAGAACTAGGAGTTACATTATTAGTAAGGGAACGGGGAAAAGATTTAATTGTAACGGATATAGGAAAACGAGTCCTATTTCAAATAAGAAATATTCTGAATAGCCTTGAAAAAATTGACCAGGAAGTATCTCTGGAAAAAGGAATCATCACTGGAACCATTAGGATTGCCACTTTTCCTAGTGTAACAGCTCACTTTTTACCAAAGATTATTAGTACCTTTCAACAAATACGACCGAATGTGTCGCTGACTTTTAAGGAGGGTTCACAAGAGGAAATTAAAGGTTGGCTAACATCTCGAGAAATTGATATTGGCTTTGTCGTTCTTCCGTGCGATGAATTAAATACGATTCCTCTTGTAAAGGATCGCTATCTTGTTATGCTGCCTGATCACCATCCATTGCTAATGAATCGATCTGTTTGTCTTTCAGATTTGGAAAACGAGCATTTTATTATCTCAAATGCCGGATATGAAGCACCAATGATCGACCTAATGAGGAAACAAAAAATGACTGTAAATGAGAAATATAATACATCCAATCTAAATACATCATTGGCTTTGATTAAAGAAGGATTAGGTGTGCTTATCCTCCCTGAGCTCTCATTGAAATACCTTGCTTATCCCAAATCGAATATCCGGCCATTAGAAACAAACCATTACAGACATATCGCCTTAGGCTTACCTTCCATAAAGGATGCCTCGCGTGTCGTCCAATTATTTATTCAAATAACGAAGGAACTATTTGAATAGACTGACCAAACAGTGCCAGGTACCATACAAATTCTTTTTTCATATACTTCAGAGGGGTGACTTAAAAGCTCAGAGGAACCGTCCATCTAGTCATTCGAATATAATGCACTAACTATTGGAGGTGCCTATAATGAAAGGACTATACATGAATGATTCTTCTCTTCCAATTCAACTTGAGGAGTGGGAAAAAAATGCCTTAGAGAAATTCGCCATGAAAATAAATGATAAAGAAAAACCATTTCCCTGTATCCCGGCTACGATCGGGTTCTCTGTAAATCAGTTATGCTACGGTTTTATTGGAGATCCAAGGGAAACCTCCACCATTTACGAGCTTGCTGAGTTAGTTAGCAGTTTTACAGAAGTTTCAAGGGATTTTGGCAATTATACCTCGTTGATTGTTTTTTATGAAACGCCTGAGGATATGAAGGCTACGTATACAGTTGTAGATTACGAACAATTATTTTGGCAGCAAATTTCCGGGTTATGCGCTATAGACTATTTTGAATGGCCTCACGATATTCCTACTGACCCTCATAATCCGCTTTGGGAATTTTGTTATCATGGTGAAAAGTATTTTATGTACTGTGCCACACCTGCACATTTGAATCGAAAAAGCAGGCATTTTGAGGTGATATTGCTCGCCATAACACCACGTTGGGTCCTTCAGGAGTTTAACAAATCACAGAAGTTTGCCCAAAGTATTAAAACACAGATACGCAAAAGGCTATCAAACTATGACTCCGCTCCTATACACCCTGATTTGAACAGCTATGGCTCAGAGAATAATTTTGAGTGGAAACAATATTTCCTTCGAGATGACGATACTTCATTATCTAAATGCCCCTTTCACCGAGGACTTAAGGAGTAAAGGAGAAAAAGGGTCAGACCCCCGGAGCGCTAAAGCGCTTATGCATCGAGGGTCTGACCTTTAGTTTAAGAAGAAAAGTACCTGAAATGGCAGCCGGATTAGAAGTAACCCCATTTTAATAATCGAAATGTAAATCATCCGCATGATGTAATAAAAAGTCTGACGAGCTCTTCCCGTATAAATTCAAGCGATGCATCGGTCTTGTCATCGCTACGTACAACAATTTGATATCCAGATCTACTTTTACATACGGTTCTTCCACGCATACAATCAAAACGGCATCAAATTCCAACCCTTTCGATAAATATGAAGGTAAAATCGCGATGTGCCCCTTCTTCATATCTTGCTTTTCTTCTACTAATTGAATGTGAAGATGACTATTTTCTAGGATTTGATGGATTCTTTGGCATTCCCTGTCGGTACGTCCAATGATGGCAATCGAGTGAAGCTCTTCCCTTTTGAGTGAGGCTATATCTTGTTCCAGCTGCAGCCGAACTTGTTTATGATTCTTCGTGTCGATGGTTTTAAACAATGGTTTTTGGCCATGGCGAATGACCGGTTCAACCTTTGGCAAGTCTTGGTCGATCAATTGAAGGATATCGTTTGCCAAATTCATTATCTCAACGGTCGTTCGATAGCTTTTTTGTAAGGTTTGATAATTCGCGTTTGGGAATATTTCTTTCAATACCGGCACCCAGCTATTCAAGCCGCGATAGGAATGAATCCCTTGTGCTAA
Organism: Neobacillus bataviensis LMG 21833; assembly: GCF_000307875.1. GTDB lineage: Bacteria > Bacillota > Bacilli > Bacillales > Cytobacillaceae > Neobacillus > Neobacillus bataviensis. The sequence goes on along the minus strand of NZ_AJLS01000035.1, from coordinate 81,672 downwards.
ATCCCCCACGATGGTAAACAAGTCTGTTTCGAAGCCTTCCTTTAAAGCGGCAAATTGAAAATAGCTGTAATCCTGTGCTTCATCAATAAAGATACTCCGCATTTTATACTTCTCATCGATCCCTTCCAATTTTGTCTTTAAATAAAATAATGGGGCTAAATCCTCTAGTTCGTATGCACCTCTGGCAAAAATTCTCTGACAAAACGTACTTAGGATCGTACATTGTTGATCTGAAAGCGTGGTGGAATGCTTCTTGATCAATTCAGGTGAAGACATCAATTCCTTGTATAAGGTAAAAATATCTTTCATTTCAAGCGGTTCCATATATTTTTTTACCGCTGACTTTGACTCTTTCTCCACCTGCTTCAATCTTTCTTCTTTCCTTTCCATCAGCATGATCACTTTTTGCTTTCTACTTTCCGGATCGAGCCTTTTACTGTAAAGAACCTGATCTAAAACATCATCGTATTTCTTATTAAGTTTTGATAGCATAATGGCTTTCTTTTTTTTCAAATCATCTTCTAATAGGGATTTCAATTTACTGATCCTTTTATAGATTGGTAAATATGTATATTCTTTTAAAAATAGTTTTTTAAGCTTTTGACCTTTCAAAAGAATGGATTTTTCCACTCGAAAATCCTCTTTAGGGGCAAGGTTTCTTTCTAATTCCTTTACAAAATGATCTATTAATGATTTAAATTCGAGTGAGCCCTTATAGCTAGAAATCCATTGGAGCGATTTGGATGGTTTTCCTTCCAGTAGCTTCATTAGTTTTGTATTTGGGGAAAAAAGCTTTATTTTCTGTCCCAAGCAACTTTTCATAAAATCGATATAGGTGGTTTGATTAATTTTGTTAACGCCTAGTTCAGGTAAGACGGCAGATATATAATCAATGAACAATCGGTTGGGTGCGAGAATCATTAATTTTTCTGGAGGAAAACTAAACCCTAAGGAATAGAGAAAGTAGGATATTCTATGGAGTGCAATAGTTGTTTTCCCGCTTCCTGCGGCGCCCTGAACGATAATGGGGTGCTTCAGTGATGCCCGGATCACTTCATTTTGCTCATTTTGAATGGTCGCAACTATTTCTGTTAAGCGATTGTCGGCTTTACCTGACAAAGATTTCTGCAAAAGTTCGTCGTGTGTAGTTAAATCGATATCCCTGATATCTTTTAGTAATCCATCAACGATTTCATACTGCCTCTTTAATGATAAGTAACCAGTTTGAGTCTCCCCATAGGCTTCATATGAGACATCTCCCAGCCGGCCATCATAGTAGACATTGGCAATCGGTGAACGCCAATCCACGATAATCGGCTCCTGTGATACACGGTCAAACAAGGATACCTTGCCAATGTACAAAACTTCTTCCTTATTCGTACTATTGCTCGTAAAATCGATCCTTGAAAAATAGGGTTTGCCAATCACGCTCTCTAGCCTCTTCAGTTCACTTTCGGCCAACTCAAGAAATCTTGCATTTGCGAGGAGATCCGTGTAGCTGGTACTACTATCCTGAGGGTCCAGATCAGCAAAAGCTTGTTTCATATTTTCAAGAAAAAACTCTTTATTCCCCTTAGAAATCTCTAAAACAGTTCGAATGTATTCCTTAGAAAACTCTAAGCGCTCAACCTCTGTTTGATAGTCTTTATGGTCACGGACAGACACTTGTTCTTTGGCACTCATCCTTGTACTAGTCACCTCACTATTCCATTTTTTGAAAACATCGGATATTTAGATTACAGAAAACTTATAACCTAGTCAAGTCTCATCCTCCAGCTTGAAACAACTATGGAACTCGAATTTGCGTATTATTTTTAAATTGAATCGGTAAAGTATGTACCACTTTCTATTTGTTTAGTCACTTTACAAATAGCCGACTAAAAGGTGTATACTAAGAATGGAATTACTTCATTTGTAGAGCAGAGAGGTTGAATATGATGGTAAAGAATCAAGACTGCATGTATTGCATGGAAGATGAGAGACGCGATCAACTGATGATTGAAATTGGCAAGCTGGAGGCTTCGACTGTTTTTCTTTTTAAAGAACAAACCTATCGGGGCAGATGCAATGTGGTTTATAATGACCATGTAAAAGAATTATATCAGCTTAACGAACAGGAATCTGCAGCCTTTATCAATGATGTAAAACGGGTGGCAGAGGCATTGGACAAGGCCTTTGAACCGAATAAAATCAATTATGGGGCTTACGGAGATACACTACACCACCTTCATATGCATGTGGTGCCTAAATACGAAGGTAAAGAAAATTGGGGCTCAACTTTCGAAATGAACCCAGGTAAAACATACTTGACCGATGAAGAGTATAACGAACTGATTAGCAAAATCAAGGAACAGCTGAATATCGACTAATATGGTTGGGTGCCACTAGCCATTATGAAAACAGCTGCCATATTTTTAGCAGCTGTTTTCATTGTTTCTAGGTAACTTTTAATTTGCTAATCCAGTTATTATATCGAATAATCCTCGGGTATAAATACCTTCAGCTGTTTTGGCTTTATAAACACTTCTTCACCTGTTTTTAGCTCTAGGCTGCGAAAGTAATCCTTCGCTATTTCCGCTTCGACGAACTCACCATTATCTTGTCGGATCAGCTCCACTTGAACGGCGGCACCCACTAAATGGATGTAGCTTATTTTGGCAGCGACCGAATCACTGCTTGCAACGCGTTTGATAGTTATATCATGCGGCCGGACATAGCCTACTGCTTCCGTATTTATTTTTCCAGCAAACTCGAGCGGTGCATCCACTTCAATACTTCCATGCCGAAGCTTCCCCTGATCCAGGCGTCCTTTAAACAAGTTCACATTTCCTAAAAAGTTGTAAACAAATGGGTTATTTGGGTGTTCATAAACCTCGTCCGGAGTCCCAATCTGTTCAATTTTCCCTTCATTCATGACGACAATCCTATCGGCAACATCGAGGGCCTCTTCCTGATCATGTGTCACAAAAATACTGGTTATTTGGTAATTGTCATGAAGCTTTCTTAACCATCGGCGAAGTTCCTTTCGCACTTTTGCATCAAGCGCACCAAAAGGTTCATCAAGCAAAAGAACCTTGGGCTCAACGGCTAATGCTCTTGCCAATGCAACACGCTGCCGCTGTCCTCCTGATAAATGGGAGGGATAACGATTAGCAAAGGCCTCAAGCTTTACGAGCTCAAGTAGCTCTGTGACTTTCTCTTTGATCTCCTGTTTTGATGGGCGCGCTTTTCGAGGACGGACCCTTAGCCCATATGCGACATTATCAAATACCGTCATATGGCGAAACAAGGCATAATGTTGAAAAACAAAGCCTACCTTCCGCTCTTTTGTGCCGATATGGGTCATATCCTCTTCGCCAAATAGAATCGCTCCCTGATTGGCGTTTTCTAAACCGGCAATAATTCTCAGCAAGGAGGTTTTTCCCGATCCAGAAGGGCCAAGGAGTGCGATTAGTTCTCCTGTTTGAATATCTATATTTATTTTATCAAGGGCTTTAAATGCTCCAAATGATTTAGAGATATTTTGTATTTGAATGCTCATCTAGGATTCTCCTTTTTCAGGGACGAATGATCGTTTTGCCTTCCACTCAATCACATTTTTCACCACTAATGTAATGATTGCGAACAACGACATTATGGAAGCAACGGCAAAAGCGGCAGAAAACTGATATTCATTGTATAATATTTCGATATGCAGGGGCATCGTATTTGTCATTCCCCGGATATGGCCGGATACGACTGATACAGCGCCAAACTCTCCAATCGCTCTAGCCGTACACAAGATAATGCCATAAAGCAATCCCCATTTGATATTCGGCAGGGTCACAAGCCAAAATGTCTTCCAGCCGCTCGCCCCTAAGGTTAAGGATGCTTCCTCATCGGCCGTCCCCTGTGTTTGCATTAACGGAATAAGTTCCCGGGCGACAAACGGGAATGTTACCAATAAGGTTGCTAGTGCAATCCCCGGCACTGCAAAGATAATTTTGATATTGTAATCAAGCAGCCAAGCACCAAACAAGCCGTGGGCACTAAATAATAGGACAAACACCAATCCCGCAATAACCGGTGATATGGCAAATGGGAGATCGATCATCGTAATCAGGAGACTTTTTCCTTTAAAATTGAACTTGGTCACTGCCCATGCTGCTGCCACACCAAAGATGGCATTAAGAGGAACCGTAATGAGTGCAATAAAAAACGTTAATTTAACTGCGGATACAGCGTCAGGGCTGCTAATCGCAGCCAAGAAAACATCACTGCCTTTTTCAAAAGCTTTGATAAAAATGGCTGCAAGTGGAAGTACCAAAAATAAACATAAAAACCCGACAGCCACTGAAATAAGCAACCAGCGCACCCAACGAGGTTCGGCATCTTTTTTAGAATTCTGCAGCGGCGCATTCGAATATTGCAAAGAAACATGTCCAGCCATCGTTCCCCCTCCTTCATGTTAAATAAATTTCCGATTTGTCCACCACTGCAATACATTAATCACGAATAATAGAATAAAAGAAAAAATGAGCATTACGGCTGCAATTGCAGTAGCACCGGCATAATCGTATTGTTCTAACTTCGTCATAATTAGCAGCGGGGTAATTTCTGTCTTCATCGGCATATTTCCGGCAATAAAGACGACCGACCCGTACTCCCCCAATGCCCGCGCAAATGCTAAGGCGAACCCTGTTAGTGCTGCTGGGAACAATTCAGGAAAAATAACTTTTATAAATGTTTGCAGTCGATTGGCTCCCAAACTAGCAGAAGCCTCTTCGATTTCTTTTTCAAGGTTTTGCAGCACCGGCTGAACCGTTCGAACAACAAAGGGCAGTCCAATGAAGGTCAATGCAAGGGTAATGCCTAGCGGTGTGAACGCCACTTTGAATCCCAAGAATTGTCCGATCCAGCCATTTTTTGTATACAACGTGGTTAAGGCAATACCAGCAATTGCTGTCGGCAGGGCAAAGGGTAAATCGACAAGACCATCAATGATTTTCCTGCCAGGAAAGTGATAGCGAACCAACACCCACGCGATTAATACCCCAAAGATCACATTGATGGCTGCAGCTAAAAAGGAAGCGCCAATGCTGAGCTGATAGGATGCGATCACCCTCGGTTCCGTAATAGTCTGCCATACCTTTGACCACGGTGCGGCCATTGAGTTCATAAAAATCATCGATATTGGTATAATGACAAGCATGCTAATGTATACAATAGTAAACCCTAGTGAAAGACCAAATCCAGGGAGCACACTATTTCTTTTAAATGATTGTAAACGAGCCATGAGGTTGACCCCTTCCGCTATAGATACAAGGGATGCTCCTACGCGGAACACCCTAATTTGACTTACTTCGGCTGATATATTTGATCAAACGTGCCGCCATCATTAAAATGCTTTTCCTGAGCTTTTTTCCAGCCGCCAAAATCATCATCAATGGTTACAAGATTAATCTTTGGAAAAATATCCGCATATTTGGCGAGGATTTCTTGATTGCGCGGACGATAATAATTTTTTGCGACAATTTCCTGTCCTTTGTCCGTGTATAAATAGTTTAAATAAGCCTCAGCCACTTCTCTTGTTCCCTTTTTGTCGACTACTTTATCGACCACTGCAACCGGAGGTTCCGCGAGAATACTTATGGAAGGAACGACAATTTCGAATTTGTCCTTACCTAATTCATTAAGCGTTAAAAAAGCCTCATTCTCCCAAGCTAGCAGAACATCGCCGATTCCCCGCTCGACAAATGTAGTCGTTGCCCCGCGCGCACCGGAATCTAACACTTCCACATTTTTATATAATTGACCTACAAAGTTCTTAATCTTCCCTTCATCACCGTTATATTTTTTCTCCGCATAAGCCCATGCGGCTAAATAATTCCAGCGCGCTCCGCCGGACGTCTTCGGGTTAGGGGTGATGATTGATACCCCTTTTTTCGTTAAATCATCCCAATCTTTAATCCCCTTTGGGTTTCCTTTTCTGACAAGAAAGACAATGGTGGACGTATAAGGTGTGGAATTATCCCCTAATTTCTTTTGCCAATCTTTCGAAAGCAATGCCCCTTTGTCGGCAATTTCATCGATATCATAGGCAAGGGCAAGGGTTACGACATCGGCTTCAAGCCCATCAATGACAGCACGGCCCTGTTTACCTGAACCGCCATGTGACTGCTGGATGGTAACCTGCTGACCTGTTTTTTGTTCCCAATCGTTCGCGAATTCTTTATTAAACTCTTCATAAAGTTCACGGGTTGGATCATATGATACATTCAATAATTGAATCGGTTCTTTCTTTTTAGCTGTTTCCTCTTTCGCTGCACTTGTTTTTTTCGTCTCTTGATTACTGCTTGCTTCAGTACCGCATCCTGCTAGAATAAGCGCCATAATAATGAGAAACGGGGTGAACTTATTGGCAATTTTTTTATTAATAAACATGTTATTTCCTCCTTTTTTCTACTAAAAAAGACTGCCTATTTTATAGAACAATGCATAAAGAAACTCGTCTGTGGTTTGTACAGACAACCTATTTCTTACACACTGTCTAAAAATAAACAGCCTTCAGTGGACTGATCGGCAGCATCCATCATCATTTTTTGTTTTTAAGTGATGAATTATTTGATGCAAAACGTGTTTTCTCCGTTTTGTCAATCTGGGTTATGGCTCCATCATGAACAGTTATAATAACTGAGCCATACTCCATATTTTTTAATGTAGAAAGAATAAAATTAGCTTTTGCTTGATCCACATTTGCCATGTAGTCATTCTCCTTCAATCTTAATATTTCATATGAGTTTACTTGGTTTTAGAAATAAAAAAATCCCGAATGAATTGCAACAATGTGGACTTCCTTTACTAATCGGAAATATCATCATGATTAGCCCCCCTTTACAATAAAAAAGGCTTATACCCAGTAAATGAGTATAAGCCTTTGGTTATCCAATCAGCTTTCTGTTTTTAATTGTGTCAAACTTTTAATGTAATTCCCATTTTATTCTGACTTTTCCGACGTGTCAAGTGTGTTTTGAAATTTCTTACTATTCTTTTTTCGGGATATCCTACCTGCACACATCCATTCCCCTCCTTTCCTTTATGCCCTAATTCTTTAAATTGCTTTTCTGCTTTTATTAAAAAACGGGTACAAACCTATAGCATGTCCTACCCTTGATACATATAAATACAGTACAAACTTACAACAGGGATAGATGGAAGGGAGGTCCAAATGTGGATTGACTATAAAGAAGGTTTCTGCAACATCTATAGAATAGCAAAAATACCCAAAAGGAGATGGATGATTATTAAAACAATTAGATTTGATAACACGTCATGTAGTGATGTATTATCGGCAATTTTTGATGAAAACTGGAAGCGTGAGTTGACAAATGAACTTGTAGTTTACACTGCTACATCGTACAACGCGGAAGTAACACTGAATCTCAAAGGCGACTATAGTCAAGACCTTTTTTTCGATTATGGCAGCAAAATATTGGTCGCAGGAAAGACCTATCATCTACCACCACACAAAGAATATAGATAAAATAAAAAAAACGGGGTCAGTCCCCCGGTGCTTTAAAGCTTTCATTCACTGGGAGACTGACCCCGTTATCCGTGGATAAGGGTTTAAAATTCTTCATATGTAGCAGGATCTTGATTGTTAATTCTGCCATCAAGGCGGGTTAATCCCGAAATCATCATCATTTCAGTCTCATCCAGGGAAAAGTCAAAAATAGAAATATTCTCAAGTTGTCGTGCCGGAGATGCCGATTTTGGAATGGAAATAGCCCCTAGTTGATAATGCCAACGTAATATAATTTGTGAAATAGACTTGTTATGCTGATCGGCAATCTGTTGAATCGTATCATTTTGCAAGACTTCACTTGCACGGGCTAATGGACTCCACGATTCTGTTGCAATGTTATTCTCTTCATGCCATTTTCGTTGTTCGGCTTGATTGAAAAATGGATGTAATTCAATTTGGTTGATACTCGGCTTAACGCCCGTCTCCTTTTCCAACCGCTTCAAATGCTCAGGCAAGAAATTACAAACACCAATCGACCGAACCAGCCCTTCTTTTTTAGCATCAATTAATGCTTGCCATGCTTCCACAAATTGTCCCTGTTTCGGGTTTGGCCAATGAATTAGATATAAATCATAATAATCAAGATTGGCGCGGTATAACGATTCTTGGATGGTCGTAACCGCTTTGTCATAGGTTTGATAGCGGCCTGGTAATTTAGATGTAATTCTTAATTCTTCTCTTGGAACCGAACTCCGTCTAACGGCTTCCCCTACCGTTCCTTCATTTTCATAATTATAAGCAGAATCGATGAGTCGATAGCCCATATCAATAGCACTTAGGATAGAATTGACTCCTTCATTCCCCTTTAATTTATATGTACCCAAACCGATTACCGGCATAGTAATCCCATCATTTAGTATTATTTCAGGAATTAATTTACCCATACGAATCACTCCTCTCCATAATAACCAAATATTATCATAATTTCGAGTAAATTTCTTCGATGGTGATTTTTGAGAAATCATATCCAGCAACAAAATTAACTTTATTATTGTAAAAAATGGTAAATGATAAAACATTTTACTTTTTTCGGTAACTATCTTATGATATAAATATGATATCACTTTTATATCATATTTATATTAAGGGGGAGAAACAATGAGTGAAAAATCTATTTTTAAAATGAATGGGTTTGCAGCACTAATTATCGCGCTATTGTGTATTGGTTTTGGAATTTATCTAATCGTTACTGGAGAAATCCCGGTCAAAATAACCGGAGTCGTCGTCTTACTTATTGGATTAATTGTTACTACAAGCTTAACGATAGTTCAGCCAAACGAAGCAAAAGTATTAACGTTCTTTGGAACCTACCTCGGTGTCATTCGAGATCAAGGTTTATGGGCAACCATTCCATTTACATTCAAACGCAGCGTTTCCTTACGTGTGACCAACTTTAACAGCGAGAAGTTAAAAGTAAATGATTTAGAAGGAAATCCGATTGAAATTGCCGCGGTTGTTGTGTATAAAGTACGTGATGCAGCAAAAGCGTTATATGACGTTGAAAACTATGAAAAGTTTATCCAAATTCAAAGTGAAACTGGAATTCGTCATATTGCCAGCAGATATGCTTATGATTCGTTCGATCATGATGCTGAAAACACATTCACCCTTCGTCAAAATAGTGATGAAGTTGCAGATGTACTAATGTCTGATTTACAAAAAAGACTGGATGTTGCCGGGGTGGATGTCATCGAAGCACGGATTATGCATCTCGCCTATTCATCTGAAATCGCTTCTGCCATGCTACAAAGACAACAAGCACAGGCTGTTTTATCTGCGCGTAAGGTGATTGTCGACGGTGCCGTTGGGCTTGTGAAAGCTGCGATTGACCAGCTTGCGGAGCAAGAAATTGTAGAGCTTGATGAAGAGAAAAAAGCACAAATGGTCAATAACCTGATGGTCGCTATTGTTTCCGAAAAAGGAACGCAGCCGATTATCAATACAGGAAGCATTTATTAAGGTTGTGTCGTAAATGACGAAAAGAAAATCATTTCCGCTTCGCATAGACCCCAAATTATATGAAGTGCTGGAAAAATGGGCGGAAGATGAAATTAGAAGTGTGAACGCCCAAATCGAAGTCATCTTAAAAGAAGCAGCCAAAAAGGCCGGACGATTAAAAAAAGAATAAATGAAAAAAAGCCTGTATCCATGATTTTTTAGATTACATAGATACAGGCTAAATCACACATTTCCACCATGTCCAAAGTAAAAGTCACCTCGAGGCTAGCTTAGCTGCTTTATCTTTTCTTTTCGATAATATAAACCGTACATGAAAACAGCCACAACGATAATCAGGGAATAGTAAAAATAAATATTGTGATACATCAATTCCGAAGAAAAACCTTCCTGATAGGTTAATAATAATCCAGAAACTGTCACTCCTATCCCCGCACCGAAAAATTGCATTAATTGAACGATTCCTATCCCTGAACCGATTTGAGTCATTGGCAGGATCCTTGTTATTTCGTTCGAAATACTCGTTGAAATGGCTGTAAAGCCAACACTCGCGAACATATAGGTTAAAAGTACGAAATAGGGATTTAAGGTTGATAACAACGCAAATAAGATGGTGGCACTTAATAAAAATAATTGCCCAAAAATGATTACCGGTGCATTGCCAAAGCGATCAATGATTCTTCCAATAAATTGACCGGCAATCACTGCCAAAATGGCTCCAGGAAAAATGATCATTCCTACCTCTGCTGGCCCTTTTCCGAATACATTCGTAAGAATAATTGGCATTAAAAACAGATTTGAAAAGTTAATAAAAAAAGCTGAACAACTAATAAAAAGTAGTTTTGTATATTGCTTATTTCTGAGGAGTATTGGCGGAATAAACGGTTCTTCTGTTCTTTTAAGATATCTCCACCAAATTGCTAATAGAACGACCGTTCCAAATAAAATAACATATGAAAAGGTAGATAGAAAAAGTAATAATCCTATAACACTAAGGCCCGTTAGAATTGCACCAAACAGATCGAAATGTCCCTTTTTATTAACCTCTTTAGGCAATACCCTTTGGAAGAAAGGAATAGATAGGACTGAAAATCCAGTGATAGCAAAAAGATAATTCCATCCTAAGTATTCAGTTATGACTCCCCCTAATACTGGACCTAATCCAAATGCCAAAGAGGCAGCAGAAGCAATAATGGCCATCGCTTTTCCACGCCTTGATAGAGGTATATAGCGCCCCGTCATGATCATGCTTAATCCCATAACGGCTCCCGCCCCTGCAGCCTGAAGAATTCGAGCTCCTAATAATATAAAAAAATGATTGGCAAAGAAACCGATGATCGAGGCTATTCCTAAAATGCTAATTCCAAAGAGTAAAAGTCTTGAGATTGGAATAAAATCCGATAGTCTGCTAAAAGTTAACGTTGATATGGCAAACATGATCGAATAACCGGAAACGAGCCATGATGCGGTGGATGAATTTAAGGAAAAGTCCTTAAGGACAACTGGCAATGCCACATTAAACATGGTCGTATTCATTACCACTAACAAGGTAGTAAAACCCCAAATGAATATGAGTTTATTCTCTTGAAAGGGTACCTTTCTTTCAGCTTCGATAGAAATTGATATAGAAGACATTCACCTTCACCCTTTTTCAATATTTAGAAAATAAACTTTAAAAAGTTGTTTCTTTGAAACGATAAGCATCCAGGATCCATAAGGTTCAGTAATATTACTTCATGATAAATTACTTTTTCTAATTAGAGTCCCTTATTCTTTCTACTTATCCCGATGTCAAAAAGTGTTTTCTTAAATCGTTGAATCTCCTCAATACCCAAACTAGACATCACCTCTCTATTCATTTCATCCATTTTCTCACATAATGGAATCTCCATTGATCTCCCCTTTTCTGTCAGAAAAACTAACTTGTTCCGTCGATCATTGGGGTCAATTCGTCGTTCAATAAATCCATTTTGTTCCAAACGATCTATTATACCAGTAATGGTTGCACTGTCCAGAAGAAGTTGTTCAGCTAAAACATGACCAAATTGTCCATCCTTTTCCCAAAGGCGACGAAGCAGTGCATATTGAACAGGCGTCACACCATAAGGAGAAAGTTTAGATTTACTCACTTGATTTACTCTTTGCAAAGCTTTACCTAGAAGAAAATGAACACAGATATCATACTTTTCCATAATTTACCGCCATCATTTACATTTTAATTTTTTTATCCTTATTTTTTGAACCTCTTACCATCAGCATTTCCTTTTAAAATCATACATGTACTTGTAGAATGAGAAACAAGACTTCCTTTTTTATCATATACATGACATTCAACTAAGCCAGTTGAACTCCCTTTTTTTATAATTTTACCTTCAGCCCGAAGTTTACCTTCCCAAATCGGTTTAAGGAAATTTAACTTAATTTCCACTGTCGTAAATAATTCATCGTCGGCAAGTGTACCGACGAAGGCATAACCCATAGCTAAATCAGATAAATCACAAAGTACGCCCCCATGTAGGGTTCCCATTGGATTATGTAACTTTTCTGAGGCTTCCATCTCCAATGTAACCATTCCTTTTTCCAACCCAGTTATTTCTATCCCAAGTAATTGGGCGATAGGTGGTCCAGGTTCCTCTCCATTCTTCATCTTTTGTAATCCCTCTAAATGTTTCAATAACATCACCCTCCGAATTTTCTGATTAATATGAATATAACATGATCAAGATGGTTTGTATACAAGTGATTTGTATACAAGTGATTTGACAAAAACCATAATCACATAGAATTGGAGTATGAGTCCTTAAGGTATTATCGGTATCTATATATGAAAACAGAAAGTACACCCATTTGCTGAAAAACACAAAAAGTGTCCTCACGAATGTTTCATGAGGACGGAATTCGCCGATGTTAGATTAAAAGTGTCTTCCTGATACCTTTTTAAAGCTCATGAATCTACCTATGAACTAATAATTTCTCATACTTTACGCCAAATATGCCTCACGAACTTCATCATTTGTTATTAGATCATGGCCGTTCCCTTTGAGCTTTATTTCGCCTGTTTGGATGACGTAACCGCGATCAGCGACTTGTAAGGCCTGATAGGCGTTTTGTTCCACGAGCAGGATTGTGATACCTTCCCCGTTCAATTCTTTGATAATTTCAAAGATTTGTTCGACGATAATTGGTGCAAGACCCATGGAAGGCTCGTCTAACATGAGTAAATCCGGGGACATCATAAGGGCTCTTCCGATTGCTAGCATTTGCTGCTCCCCGCCGCTCATGGTGCCACCCTTCTGCTCCAGTCGATCCTTCAGTTTCGGAAAATAGTGGAAGGCCCGCTCCATTCTTTCCTCAATCACTTGTCTACTTTTTACCGAGAAAGCGCCCATTAATAAGTTTTCTTTGACTGATAGTCTTGGAAAAATCCTTCTGCCCTCGGGAACATGGGCAATTCCTAAAAGGGTTGTTTCATGGGCTGGTTTATTGGTAATATCCGATCCTTTATAAACGATGTTACCTGTTTTTACTTTTGTCAAACCGCTGATAGATTTTAGTGTTGTTGATTTACCAGCACCATTACTGCCAATCAGTGTAACAATTTCTCCTTTTTCGACTGAAACGTCAATTCCTTTTAAAGCTTGTATACCGCCATAAAAGGTCTCCACGTTATTTAATTGAAGCATTGATTTTCCCCCTATCCAGCATGAACAGCCCCAGATCCTAGATATGCCTCAATCACTTTTGGATGATTTCGGATGTCTTCAGGCCTTCCTTCTGCAATTTTTTCACCATGATCAAGTACAAAGATTTGTTCAGAAATTTCCATAACAAGCTTCATGTCATGTTCAATTAATATGATAGTTAAATTGAATTCATCTCTCATCCTTTTAATCAGGTGGGTAAGTTCTTTTGTCTCCTTTGGATTCATACCTGCCGCCGGCTCATCTAATAATAAAACCTTTGGACTTACTGCCAGCGCCCTCGCAATCTCTAATCTTCTTTGGGCTCCGTAGCTTAAATTGCACGCTTTTTCATTTAAAAAGTCAGCCAGCCCTACGTATTCTAGTAATTGATAGGCCTCTATTTCCGAAGCAATCTCTTCTTTCCGTATGGTGGGAAGATTGAATAAAATGCCAATAAGACCTGCTTTTAACCGTGTATGCATGCCAACCATCACATTTTCAAGTACAGACATTTCATTAAATAAACGGATATTCTGAAAGGTTCTGGCAATTCCTCTTTGACTTACAACATGGGGCTTTAACCCATTTAATTTTTCACTTTCAAGTAAGATCGTTCCTGAAGTGGGCTGATAAACACCCGTAATCATATTAAAAAAGGTTGTTTTTCCAGCCCCGTTTGGACCGATAACAGCTGTGATTGAATTTTTCTCCACTGACATGGAAACATCCTGATTGGCAATGAGACCGCCAAATTTTTTCGTCAGGTTTTGCACCTCTAAAATGGCCATTTGCTACACCTCCTGCGCCTTCTCGATTGGTGATTGATCTGAACTAGTTTCACCGGATGCCTCCTTGCTTCCCTTTCGTAATACAGCTTCATTATATTTCCGATTCTTGGCTGGCAGGAGACCCTGCGGCCGATAGAGTGCAAACAGGATTAAGAGCAATCCGAAGATCATCCGTTGCATTTTTGAAGGAGACAGTGCATCTGGAATGGAAAAAGCCCCCGACGTACTTAGTTGATTCAACCAATTTGTGATCTCTGTTAATACTTGAAGGTTCAGAATGGTCATAACCGCAGCACCAAGGATGACACCTGGAACACTGCCCATTCCACCCAAGATGACCATGACAAGAATCGTAATCGATTCAAGTAAGGTAAAACTCGTTGGATCGACAAAGGCTTGTTTTGCCGCAAAGACCACACCCATCATTCCTGAGAAGGAAGCGCCAATTGCGAAAGCCATTAATTTTGTTTTGACTAAAGGGACACCCATTGCCTGGGCAGCGATTTCATTTTCTCTGACCGCTTTCCACGAGCGGCCTATTTTTGAATGCTCAAAACGGCGGACCGTAAAAATAGTAAATATTAATATAATCAGCACAACGTAATAGAATTGACTTGGGTAAATAAAGTCTATTCCAAACAGGCGGGGAGGCGTCACGGAAGAGAGTCCCATTGCACCGTTCGTTATATTAAGCGGACGATCCAGGTTATTAAAGATAATTCGGATGATTTCACCAAAGCCCAGTGTAACGATGGCCAAATAATCACCTTTCACCCGAAGTACCGGTATTCCCAGCAGCACCCCAAATAGGGCGGCAATAAAACATCCAACTAGGATAAAGATCCAAAAACTTTCTCCTGAAAGTGGAAAATGACCAAATGGCATAAAATTATTTGCTTGTGCTGTTGCAAAAATTCCATACGTATAGGCACCGACGGCAAAAAACGCAATAAAACCTAAATCAAGTAGCCCGGCCATCCCTACGACAATATTCAATCCCAGTGCCATAGAGATATAGATTCCAACAAGTGTCGCCACTTCCATATAGGATTGATAGCCATCCCCATTACTTGCTGTGAAAGGAAGTAAAAATACGAGCACCACGCCTGCAATGACCCATTTGGTGAGATTCTTGAAGTTAGTAAAATATAATAGTAAGAGCGATGCTAATAGAAGAAGAAAGGCGGTTACTGATTTTTGCGCTAAAAATAACCCAAGAGATGTGACTCCAATGTAAATAAGAAGAAAAACCCCTTGTGCTACTCTATTTTGTTTATAGTGATTCCAAAGTGCTTTCATTCTTCTCACCTACACTTTCTCGGTTACCGGTTTGCCAAATAAGCCCTCCGGTTTAAACAGTAGTACAAGAATTAAAATGATAAACGCAAATACATCTTTATACTCTGCGCCAAATACTCCGTGAGATAAAAGGGTTAAATTGGCGGACGCAAACATTTCTAATAATCCAAGCAGTAACCCCCCGAACATGGCTCCACGTATATTTCCTATCCCCCCTAAAACGGCTGCTGTAAACGCCTTCAACCCCAGAATAAAGCCAATATAGGGGTCAATGGTTCCGTATTGAACAGCAAAAAGCACCCCGGTTGCTCCGCCAAGGGCAGATCCGATAAAGAAGGTCATCGAGATGACTTTATTTACATTTATCGTCATCAATGAAGCGGTTTCACGATCTTGCGCCACAGCTCTTAGCGCCATTCCCCACTTTGTCCGATTAACAAAAAGGTCAAGACCAATCATCATGATCACCGCCGTAACAAGCACAATCACAAACGATGTTTTAATCGTTGCATCATTAAATATGGAGCTCAGGGATGAGGCTTTAATGGAAAGCTGGTCAGTAAATAGACTTGGGCCCGTTACAATGTAATTACCTTTTTTTAATTCTGCAATGAATCGAACAATATCCTGTAATAAGAATGAAATTCCAATTGCCGTAATCAACGGGATTAGCCGAGGCGCATTTCTGAGTGGCCGGTAAGCCACCCTCTCAATTCCCATTCCCAGGAAACCTGTTAAAATAGCTGTAAATAAGAGTACGGCTATCAGCATCACGATCGCCGGTATAGATGAAACCCACCCTATTCCCGTTAAAACGATTAAAATGGCTGTTCCTATAAATGCACCTGACATAAAAATTTCCCCATGTGCAAAGTTAATTAATTCCAAAATCCCATATACCATGGTGTATCCTATGGCAATAACGGCGTACACCGCCCCCAAGGTAAGACCATCGATCAAAACCTGCGGGATTGTGTGGAGTATTTCGTTAAACAATAGCTTTCCCCCCTTGTCCCATTTTTCATAGAAGAAAAGGGTATTCTCACTCAGGAAAAATGAGTATACCCTTTTCAAACTAGTTATTTATTAACTTCGCCCACTAATTCAGCTGGGTATTTCGCTTCTTTAAAACTATAAATAAACACTTTTGCATAATTATTGTCGCCGATATCGTCAAAGCTGACTTTTGTTAAAACACCTTGATAGTCCTTCACACCACGCACGGCATCCCTAACTTGTTCACGGGTAGGCATTTTGTTGTTATTGGCTTTGATGGCATCCTCAATTCCCTTTAACACTACGCCCATCGTGTCATAGCCGTATACGGAATACGATTCAGTATTTTTGTTGAACTTTTCTTTGTAGCTCACAGTAAACTTCTTCCCGTCTTCTGATTTCGTTGAATCCCCGGCGAGCGAGGTAATATACGTATCTTTGATTGCACCTCCGGCTATTTCAACCAGTGTAGAAGCATCTAACCCATCTCCGCCAAGGAATGGAACATTAATGCCCTTTTCACGAGCTTGTTTAATTACTAGACCGCCCTCCGCGTAGATTCCTCCGAAATAGACTAAATCAGGCTTTTTCGAAACGACTTGGTTGAGAACTCCATTGAAATCCTTTTCACCAATGGTAATCCCTTCAAAGCCAAGAATTTCAGCTCCTTTTTCCTCTGCTGCTTTCTTGAAAGCTTCTGCAAGACCTGTCCCGTATGCCGTTTTGTCCTGGATGATAAAGATTTTCTTCGCTTTTAATGTATTAACGGCAAATTCAGCACCTGCTGGACCCTGGAAGTCATCTCGCGCGACAATCCGGTTGACGGTTTTTAACCCTCTTGATGTAACTTCTACCGCAGAGTTAGCAGGTGAAACCATTGGGATCGCATATTTTTCATAAACCTCGGATGACGGGATGGCGACTCCTGAATTAAAGTGGCCGACCACTGCCATAATCGATTTATCCGCCCCGATTAATTGAGCATTGGCTACCCCTTTCTTTGGATCCCCTTGATCATCATAAGGAACCAGCTGCAGATCAAATCCTAAATCTTTAAACTTTTTCTTTTCCTCATCTAATTTCATTTGTGCGCCCAGCTTAATGGCTTCCCCAATTGTCGCACTACCGCCAGATAGCGGAGTTTGTGTTGCAATCTTAATCATGCTTGAACCACTTTTCCCATTATCCCCTGACTTAGAACCGCAGCCAGCTAAAAAAATACTCGCAGCCAAGCCCCCCGTTAATAATAATGCTAAAGATTTTTTCAACTTCATAATGCCCCTCCCTTTTTTCTCGGTATTGAAACACTCGTCCTTTTATATGTATATTGATCCAAAGATATAAATAGGACAATTTATTCATTCCAATTTTATACAATTGGTGCCTGTTACCTTTTTCCACAAAAAGGGAAAACAAAAAGGGAGAACCATTTAAAATGGTAATCCCTTTTATGAAAGTGTTGTTCTATTACTCTTGGAGTTTCACTCGGACATTTCTTTGTCTTTTTCCCCCCGCCTCATCTTCAGCTTGGCGGTTATTTTTAATGAAAAAAGAAAGGATTAGTGCTACTAATGAAAGGATGGAAACCGCGAGAAAGGCGATATTCGCTCCGTGTATATCCGGATAGGCAATGTCCGGGCGATGTTTCGCTCCTTCTGCGGTTGTCGTCATGACGGTAACCAAAATGGCCGTTCCTACAGAAGCAGCAATCATTTTCATCGTATTATCCATGGCAGCCCCGTGCGGAATTAACCGTTTGGGTAATTGGTTCAAGGCAGCTGTTGCGACCGGCATCATAACCATCGAAAGACCAAACATTCGTATTCCATAAAGGACTGTAATATAGGTCATCGAGGTTGATGGACTTAAAGTAGTAAACGCAAACGAAGCCGCTGTCATGATGGTTAAGCCAATCATCACGAGCCCCCTCGCACCAATTTTATCAAATATTCTTCCCACGATTGGTGACATGACCCCGCTAATCAGTGCACCAGGCAATAAAGCAAGACCCGCCTCAAAAGCAGAAAATCCTCTCATCCGCTGCATGAACAGCGGGATAATGGTTTCAGCTCCAATTAAGCCCATAAAGCCAATCATTCCAATGATGATTGCGAACGGGAAAATTGAATACGTAAAAACACGGAATTCCAGCATCGGATGTTTCAGGCGTACTTGGCGGAAAATAAATAACAACAATGAGGCGCCCCCTATTACAAGTGATAGAAGGGTGATTGTAGCCGTCCAACCGTAATTTCCAGCACAAGTAAATCCATAGAGAAGCCCGCCAAAACCTAGTGATGAAAGCAGGATTGACCATACATCCACTTTTGGCCGGGAAACCTCTGTGACATTTTTCAAGAAACGATATGCGACAATGATATCGATCAAAGCAATTGGCAAAATGATAAAAAATAACACTCGCCATGAAAAATGGAATGTCACCCATCCGGATAGTGCGGGTCCGATAGCTGGGGCAAAGGAAATCACGAGCCCCACAAGCCCCATTGCGGCACCGCGCTTATTAACCGGAAAGATTAGTAAAAATACAGTTGTCATTAGCGGCAGCATCACCCCTGCGCCGATGGACTGAATAACTCTTCCTAAAAGAAGAAATTCAAAATTAGGAGCACTCCCGCCGACAATAGTTCCGACTGCAAAAATACTCATCGCCGTAATAAACAATTGTCTCGTGGTAAATCGTTCTAGTAAAAAGGCGCTGATGGGAATCATGATCCCATTCACCAGCATAAAAACGGTCGTCAGCCATTGTGCACTATTTGCAGTAATGTTCATTTCATCCATTATTGGAGGTATTGCAGTAATCATCAGTGTTTGATTCAAAATGGCAATAAATGTTCCTGCCAGCAAAAGTCCTACAATCATCGAGTGCTTATTTCTTGATGTCTCCATTCATCCAACTCCCCTGTTGCCAATATAAAAATTCATTGTTACATATTACCTTGTTTTCCTCTTTTACTCCAATTAAATGCTTTAGGGAAGCTTGGAAAGTTCATGTGTTTTTAAAATGTTATGATGCAAGGCAGGAATGAAGCAAAGAGCCGTCCCCTCCTTCATTCCACTAACCCTGTTTTGACAATGGTGAAGTCTACTTTTACGTTTACTTTGGCATGGGGAAACATTTTATGCCATTTTTCCCTTGTAAGCTGCGAATGATGAACGGCGCTTCTGTATTCTTCACCAAGGCCAATCACGTCAGCATCTTTGCTTTGACAATAAGCAATGAGCTTTTCAATGTCCTTTTTCATTTGGGAAGAGACTTCTTTTTCCAGTTTATAGACATTATCGGGTTTCTTCAAATTAACTTCGCTATTTATTTCTTACAGCCGGGCATTGATCTTCAAGTTTAGATTAAATTCAAAATTTCTTTTGCTTACTAATTTGATTTTACTATTGGCGAAAACCGTATCAAGGGTGACGGCAAGATGTTTATGTGTCAGGTTTTTCCCATCTACACCCAAGATCTTTCCTGAAATCGGAATTTCGAATTCACCCGATTTTATGGACTGTCTAATGGTTTTTATAAAGTAGCTTTGCCTGTCCGAAACCCTGCCAACCATTTTATCATTTTTTAATAGAGCGAGCCTCAAAACTTTAACCATGTCGCCGGATTTTTTTAAAATAGGCAGAACCGGATCAATTCCTGCCGAGTAATGATCATGCAATGTTTCATGTAAGGTAGTGGAAGGGATTAATGACCATTTCACGTTATGGTCAATTTGTTTAAAAATATGCTGTCCTATATCAGGAACTTCGTTATTCTTAATCTGCAGCAATTCTCGAGATTTAATTGTGATAGATATGTACTGACAATAATGGCATCTATTTTTATGTTCGTTATTCTGCGGCGCAGGTTGGTAACCAATTCCTCATTGGCAATTCCCTTAACATAGAGCATCGACACGGCAGTGTGCGTTCTGCTCCCAACATGGAACATTTCATTGCAAAGATTGGGATCCGCAATATACCTTCTGATTAAGGTAATATTGGTTGCTAGACTTTCATTAAAGGCAATCTGTGACCCAATTACTTGTGATTCATTTTCAGACTTAGTTAAGGAGCGGCTCTCACTTGATGGGATTTTTACTAATAGGACAGAAAGCTCACCATCCAAATGGATGATTACACTTCCGGAAAGGGTCGATTTAATGGCTTCATCCAAATTTTTGCTTTTTCGAACATCACCAACCGTAATTCGATCCATTACAGTATCAATTGACTGGTAGGCTCCGTTTTTAATCTGGCTAATGATATCCTGATGAAGCACCTTTTTATCGATTAGTGTTTCGATATATAATAGGGTAATCCCCAATCCCTCATTCTTTACCATTAAATCTAAACTATGCTGGAGCCGATTTTTAAATTCTCGTACCATCTCTTCTTTAGTAGAAGGGATTTGTTTTTCTTCCTCATGTACCTTATCTGCCTGATCATTTTTAAAAAACACCTGTTCCACCCTCTTGAAATCGTGTCAATCTTTAAAAATAACACATTTTTCCGATTCATTACTGCATCATAGTATTCCTAATCATTACTCTTCTATACTATTTGAGGTTTGTTTTAAAAATAGAAAATGGAAATTTGTCTTCTTTTGGTAACCTTTGTCAAATCTATTGTTTCCTTATTGAGAATCTATTAATCTAATAAAAATAGATAGTGAGGAGTCGAGCAATGAAGAAGAAAATAACAGTTTCCATTATCGCTATGTTGTTTAGCCTTTTGACTATTGTTGGGGGTGCTTCAGCCCAAACCGTAACCTACAAACCATCACTTGTACATAAAAACGGGGCAATGGCATACGAACATATGAAGTACTTAGCCTATGAAATAGGTTCACGGGTAGCTGGTTCGGTAAATGAGCGAAAAGCCGAGGAATATATTGAAAGTCAATTTGGACGAATCGGCTTTAACACAACCGTCCAGGATTTTTCCTATACAAGATCAGGAAAAACAACCGAGTCTTCAAACGTTATTGCCTATAAACCTGGGAAATCCAATAAGCAGATCATCGTGGGCGCTCATTATGATTCCGTTTCATTAGGACGCGGTGTTGATGATAATGCATCTGGTGTAGGTATCTTATTGGAAGTCGCCG
Source organism: Neobacillus bataviensis LMG 21833 (assembly GCF_000307875.1). Taxonomy (GTDB): domain Bacteria; phylum Bacillota; class Bacilli; order Bacillales; family Cytobacillaceae; genus Neobacillus; species Neobacillus bataviensis. The sequence continues at coordinate 60,273 of NZ_AJLS01000035.1, read as the reverse complement.
AGGTCTTGAAAAACATCCCTACTCCGTACTCCATAGTCTTTATTGCTTTTGGTGCTGAAGAAACTGGTCTCCGGGGATCGGATTACTATGCGAAACATATGACGCAAAAAGAAATTGAGAATACCATTGGCATGATTAATATGGATAGTCTTGCAGTCGGGGATAATATGTATGTTTATGGAAGTCCCGGAGAAGCTGGCTTCATTCGTGACCAAGCTATAGAAATCGTGAAGAAGAAAAAGCTAAATGTCGGAACCAATCCTGGGATAAATCCGGAATATCCGGCTGGTACTACAGGTGACTGGAGCGATCATGCCCCATTTGAAAGACTTGGAATTCCATACGGTTATTTAGAGGCAACGAACTGGGAAATTGGCGATCTTGATGGGTACGACCAAACGGTAAAACACGGGGGAGTTTGGCATACCCGAAATGATACACTTGAGTTTATCGAGTCTGAATATCCTGGCCGAATCCAGGAACATCTCTCCACTTTTAGTACATTGCTCACCGATTTATTGAAGTTTATGGATAAGACTAGTACGTCTAAATAATGACTATAAATAATAGGGCTGACTCAAAAGGGCGATAATGTGACCTTTTTGAGCCAGCCTTTTCCTTTAATGATGAAAACCATCTTCCTATGTAAAAGATAGTTTTTTTCTCTTATTGCATTTTAATAGGGGTGACAACTGAAAATAAACTCTCGGTTGGATCCGAAACATTCATTTCAATGATTTTAAATCCATCCTCTACCTCTTTTAATTCATTTTTGCCTGATGAAATCATTTGATTGTTCTTCATAGTTAGTTCCTCCTTAACATTTCTCACACAGAAGTTACTATATGACGGGTTCTCAAATATGTGCATGTTTTTTTGTAAATAATCATTTTATGAAATAAGTTTTTAATGAGGTATTCTTTTGGAGTGATTTAGTTGTTTTTTAACTTGTAAATTTGCCTGGGGTGTTCGGAAATCATTTGATCAAAGTATTCAAGATCATGTTTTGTTGCCATAGAATTTTTGATTTCTTTAACATCTTCAATGACAGTGTCTACTTTGTTTTCTAGGCCGTCTATTCTTTGGTTTGTTTCAGAAATCTTAACATTCGTGGCTGCTACCGTTTCAATTAATTGATGTAACAAGCCCCCATGTCTTTTTATTTCTTGATCCATGTTGTCTAGTTTGTCCAATATCAACTTTAGTGTTTGTTCCATGTTATTCACCTCCTTCATTTGATAGGATAGCAGATTTATGTAAATATTTGTCGATTTATTTTAAATTGTTAATCCTTGATGACCAATCCCATAAGTGCTGCAAATTGAATCGCTTGAATGGATGAAACCTTGCACCCCTTTAAATCTTCAATAGTTACAATAAGGGAATCAAATGTGGACGTACTGATATCAATTCCTTTTAATGAGGTTTGGTCAAAATTTGCCCCATCGAGATTACAAACCTGAAATTCAACATTTTTAAGTTTACAGTCAAAAAAATCGCTGCTTTTTAACATAGTGTCTTGGAACTTTACTTTTTCAAGCTTTGAATTCCCAAATGTCGCAAGGTTTAATACAGAATTCTCAAATTGAACATTTCCAAAGCGTGATTCGGAAAAATCCACACCTAAACACTTACTATTTTTAAATGCCACTCGATGAATGGATGACTTGCTCAAATCGGCATTTGAAAAATCGCAGTTTTCAAACACTACATCTGTTATATCAATATTTTTAAAATTGGTATGATTAAACCGGCAATTCTTAACTACCATATTGACTAATCTCGCTCTTCCTACCACTTCATTTTCAAAAACGGAATCGTTCACCTGGCACATTTCTAATTCTGGATCTTCTTCATATAAGATATCTTGGAAATTCCTTGTAGGTAATTCAGCGGAAATTTTAGGTAAATCAATTTTCATACTATACCTCTTTCTTCAAATCATTTTGTCGAATAACCTTATTGTACAGATTAAGGTACAATATATCAGCTTTTAGGCAAAAAAAAAGACTCTACAAGAGAGTCTTTTTTATCTATTGGTTCTTATTATGCTTTGCGAACGTTAGTAGCTTGGGGTCCACGTTGACCTTGTTCTACTTCAAATGTAACAGCTTGACCTTCGTCTAGTGATTTGAAACCTTCGCTTTGGATAGCTGAGAAGTGTACGAATACATCGTCCCCTGCTTCGCGTTCGATGAATCCGAATCCTTTTTCTGCATTAAACCATTTTACTTTACCTTGTTCCATTGTTGTTTCCTCCTCGTGTGCTTTGCACACATTGTGTTACTATCCTTGCTCAGTTCTTCAAGACGAAAGTTTTACACTTCATAATCAAACTGACTAACAAAAATAATTCTTCTTTACTATAACAGACAATCTTTCATAATGCAAATAGTGGTTTATAACATTTTTAAAATAACCTCAAAAGTAATCTTCGTTTAAGTATATTAAGTGATAACCCCATCCTCTAAGTTTCTCCATAAGTGATGGGCTTCCCTTGCAATATGTTCTAACAAATCTGGTGGAGAGGTTGTCGCGATTGCACATTTTTTGATTAGATCATCTACTTCTAATTTAAACGTTTCTAGACTCTTGGCTTCTTTAATAATCGTTTGCCTGAATTGATCCAAAACTGGCAGCATCCCATTGCGCGGTTTGCGTATCATTGTTTTAAGGGCAGTAGCCTGCATTAATAGCCGCTCAAATTTTTGCATCATATTTGTGACTTGAAAGTTCACTTCATAATTTGAAACATCTGAATAATGCCGTATATAACCTAAATGATCCGCCATTTGTCTTAACCAAAAGACGGTTTCATGGATGACTGCATCTGACGGAGAAACTTGAGCGCCACTTTGGATTAATTTATAAACCTTTTGAGACTCTTCAGATTCCCGTACCATATGGTCGAGAAGTGATACCGGTGTTGAAATAATCACCTCACAATGGAGAGATTTATCCATGGTATAGGCAAGTAAACTGTGAAATTCACGCGAAGCATGTTCTGCTTCATTAAGCAATTGACCAATATCCCCAGTTTTCGACTGCGCTTTTTGCCATACCGTTCCCAAGCGCTGAATATTATTCTGGTTAGCCCGGGCTAGTTCTATTTCGTAATGGCTTATTTCCCTGTCGAAAAATCTCCCATGGTCATAATCATTCCGCAACCAAAACGCGATGACCCCATAGGTATCCCTTTCATAGTTATCCGTATAACCCATATCCCCACCCCATTTTCATAAGTAGTTTACTTGCCTCGATGAGTTAGTTCAAACGAATCATTAACTGCTGTTCTCCTAGAATCATCCCCTTAATTTGAAGGATTTCATCCAATGAATTATATTCGCTATGTACAATATTTATGTTGGACTTTCCCTAACACAACATCTAAAAACAGCTCCCAGAAATGAAAGACCTGGCAGCTGTTTCCTTGTTTCTTGTTAAGTTGTAACAATATAAACCCGCTCCGGACGACCCACAGTTCCGTATGCAAGATCAGCCGCTATTTTATCTTCTGCTACAAGATGTTCTAAATAGCGTCTTGCGGTTGTTCTGCTGATACCAATTTCATTCGCGACTACTTCGGCCGTTAGACCGCGAACCCCCTTACCTAATACCTCAAGCACCTTATCCAAGGTCAGTGGGTCAATCCCTTTTGGCAGGTAGGACTTTTCGTTAGACCCCATATCAATTTCTTTTCGCAACAGCTTGTCCACCTGCTTCTGGGTGACATGGAGACTCTCTTCCTCTAGTTGAACCAACTTCCTATGGAAATCCCTAAATCGTAGTAAGGATTGTTTAAAACGCTCAAACACAACCGGTTTAATGATATAATCAAACACCCCAATTTGAATGGCTTCCTGTACTTTATGAATCTCTTTTGTTGCCGTAATCATAATCACATTCAGTTGTTTTGTTTGCTGCTTCGTTTCTTTCAATAAATCCAGCCCATTCATATCGGGAAAAAAAACGTCAAGCAAGAGTAAGTCCGGCTGCATAATCTCAATTAAGGTTTTAGCCTCGACATAACTAGCTGCAATACCAACCGTTTGAAAACCTTCGATCTGCTCTAAAAAGCGTTTTTGAATTTCCGCTACCCTTAAGTCATCCTCTACAATTAACACTTCAATCTCTCGGTTCCCATTCATTCCAATCCCCCCTGCTCTTTGGTATGGACACAGTGAAAATAGTTCCTTTTCCCCCATCCGAAGAAAACGTAATGGATCCGCCTAATTCGTCAATCGCTCTTTGTACCAAACTTAGGCCAATTCCGGCATTACTATTAGTGTTCTTAGTTGTATAACCTTGCCTAAAGATCAGTTTGTTTCTAGTTTCATCTATTCCCATTCCGTTATCTTCCACTTCAATAATCAAATCCTTACCGAGATCTGTTAAAAAAAGTGAAACCCATTTTTCTATCTTTTCATTCTCCCTAACTGCTTCAAATGCATTATTAACCAGGTTTCCAATAATAGTTATTAACGAGTCCCGGCTAATGTCCGCGGGCACATCCGCAAAGCTGCTCTCTCGGTCGATTGAAAAGTGAATTTTTAATTCACTTGCTAAACTTACCTTTCCTAAGATAAATGCGGCAATAATCGGATCAGGTACTTCCTTCATTAAAAATTGAATAAACCCCTGGGTAACATCTACTTCCTTAGAGATAAAATCAATCGCTTCTTTATAGGAGCCAAGCTGGATTAAGCCTAGCAAGGTATAAAGACGATTGGAATATTCATGGGTTTGGGCACGCAAGCCCTCTGCATATGTTTTAATATGGGATAATTCCTTTAGCAGATTGGCAAGCTCAGACTTATTCCGAAAGCTTGCCACAGCCCCTATCACTTCTTTCTTATCATTATAAATAGGAATACGATTGGCTAAATACACTTCCCCTAAAATCAAAATTTCCTTGTCATATTCAGCTTGTCCTGTTTGAACAACCTCCAGAAGATGCGTATTTTCCAGTACTTCTTCTATTCTTTTACCACGAAGCAGAGTTTGGAACGGGATCTTTAAAATGGCATGTGCTGTTTCATTCACTACTGTAATCCGCCCGTTTGTATCTACCGCGACGATCCCTTCGTGAATAGACTCAAGAATCGCGTGTTTTTCCTGGTACATCCAAGCAATTTCCTTCGGTTCAAGACCAAAAATGGCTCTTTTTATATTTAAAGAGATTAATAGTGCTACGAGCAGCCCGCCGAGTAAAATAATGAAAGTGGCAATAAATATCTTTTTCTGTGCTTTTGAAACTTCTTCTTCTATATCTGTTTGCAGGTATCCGACAGAAACAACCCCTATTACCTCTCCCCCACTGAAAATCGGTGCTTTACCCCTTAGGGAAGGCCCCAACGTCCCTGTAGATTCCGAAATCACGGAATTCCCTTTAAAGACACGACCATTGTCTCCCCCCACCATTTTCTGCCCCAACCGCTTGGGATTGGGGTGCGAATACCGGATTTCATTTCGATTTCCAATTACGATAAATTCGGCATCGACCTGCTTGCGAATTTTTTCAGCAATTGGCTGAAGGATCGCGGAGGGATTCTCGTTTTTAAAAGCAGCTTGAATCTCCGGCATATTGGAAATAGATTGTGCTACAGATAAGGCCTTCGAACCGATTTCATGTTCCAGGTTGGATTCCAGGATATTTTTAAAAGTAAATTCAATAATGGCCCCAAGTACAATGATGAGGACGGAGATTCCAAGCATAAGTTTCGTATGTAATCGCATGAATACACCTCTATCTCTATCATAATAAAAAAAACTCCTTTTAAAAAGGAGTTTTTTAAAATTTCTGAATCCTATCCTTCTACATTTATAATGACTTCTTTCCCTTTTTTCTTCATTAGGAACGGTATGACCAGCCAAAGGAATGTGATAATAAGGAAGACTAAGGAAAGCGGACGAGTGAAAAATACACTATAATCACCATTCGAAATGGTCAATGCTCTTCTTAGGTTATTCTCAATCATTGGTCCCAGTACAAGTCCAAGAACGAGCGGAGCAATTGGATAATCATATTTACTGAAAAAGTAGCCAAGGACACCGCAAGCAAGTAAAAGCAAAAGATCATTAACCGATACTTGGACTGCATAAACACCAAAGATGGAGATCGCGATAATCATCGGGATCAGATACTTTTTTGGCGTTTGAATGATTTTGGCAAACACCTTTACAAGCGGCAGATTCAAAATTAGTAACATTAGATTTCCGATAAACATACTAGCAATCAGACCCCAAGCAACCTGCGGATGATCTTCAAATAATAATGGCCCCGGCTGGACATTGTACATCATTAGGGCTCCCATTAGGATTGCTGTTGTACCTGAACCTGGTATACCCAATGTTAATAAGGGAATCATGGCACCGCCAGAAGCGGCATTATTCGCAGATTCTGGTGCCGCTACCCCTGCAATGGCACCTGTTCCAAATTTCTCAGGGTTTTTGGAGACCTTTTTTTCAAGAATATAAGAAAAGAAGGATGCAAGTGTCGCCCCCGCCCCCGGTAAGATCCCAACAAAAAAGCCAAGGATGGAACCACGGGCAATCGGCCCTACAGATTCCTTAAACTCTTGCTTGGAAGGAAGCATATTGTTAATTCTCGAAATTTCAACATCTTCCTCTTCTTTTTCTAAAATGGTCTTGAATACTTCGCCGAGTGCAAACAACCCAACGGCAATCGTCAAAAACTCAATTCCCTGGAAAAGCCATGGAACATTAAAGGTAAATCTAGCAATACCCGAGACACTGTCAATCCCAATCGTTCCCACTAATAACCCGCACACCGTCATGATCAATGCCTTCGTGACCGATTTCCCGGCCAATCCACTTACAGCGCCTAACCCCAAAAGCATCAAGGAAAAATATTCTGCAGGGCCAAACTTCAGTGCCACCTCTGATAGTGGTTTTGCTAAGGCAATCAAGGCAATAAGTGTCACAATCCCCCCAACAAATGAACCGATTGCCGAAATGGATAAAGCGCTGCCGGCTCTTCCTTTCTTAGCCATCTGATAACCGTCCAATGTGGTAACCACAGAGGAGGATTCCCCTGGGGTATTTAATAAAATCGATGTAGTCGAACCGCCATACATCGCTCCATAATAAACGCCGGCAAGAAGAATAATCGCGCTTGTTGCCGCTTGTTCCGGCGGAAGCCCGCCCGTGATCGAAGCCGTTACAGGAATAAGTAGCGCTACCCCGCTCATTGGACCGATCCCCGGCAAAACTCCGACAGCCGTTCCTATTAATACGCCAACAAAGGCAAAAAGAAGATTGTACCATATAAGTGCTGTTCCAAATCCGTGTATTAAATAATCAAATGTGCTCATGTCATTTTCCCCCTTTCTTTTAGTTGATGGTTAAAACCAAATCGGCCAGCCTGGAAGTGTGCCCTTCAATACCTCTACGAATACAAAATAAACAATTCCTGAAAAACAGGCGGAGATGATGAGAGATGAAATCCACTTCGACCGTTCCATAGTTTGAAAGCAAACAAATAAAAATAAAAAGGTTGTTATGACATATCCGACAGATTCTAACGTTAAAATATAGACTAACGTTGCAACCCCGATGATTAAGAATGGCTTATACTGTAATTGTTCTTTCTCACCCTGCTCACGACTGCCCATAAATGTTTCATAAAACAAACGGATACTTAATAAAACAAGTATAATTCCCAGAATGAATGGAAAGATATCGGGCCCAACAACGCTTCCATATGATGAGCTGGCTAATCGCTTGCTCCCTATAATAAATAGCACCCCTACCGCAAGAAACGCTACAGATGCAATACGATCGAATTTTAAACTCATTCGTATTCCCTCCTTTGAAAAAATAGAGGAAGGAGAAAGTAAACTCCTTCCCGCGCTTTTTTTACTTCTGCATGCCCAGCGCTTTTAATAATTGCTGAACTTGTTGATCTTGTTCTTCTAAGAACTTTTTGAAATCAGCACTGTTTTTATATTCCAGTTCCCAGCCTTGAGTCTCTACTTCCTTTTTCCACTCAGGAGTATTCACAAGTTTATCAATTGATTTTTCCCAATAAGTTTTTGCTTCGTTGGACATTTTTTCAGGGCCAAACACTCCGCGCCAAATCGTGAATTCAGCATCGACACCTTGTTCTTTCGCTGTTGGCACATCTTTATATTCACCAGCTAAGCGCTCTGATGACGTCACTGCCAACACCCGAACCTTACCGGCCTTAAAAAATTCTTTAACACTGGAAGCATCTGTACCGATAACATCTGCATTACCGCCAAGCAGTGCTGTAATAGCTTCACCGCCGCCATCGTAGGAAACGTATTTAATTTTTGTAGGATCAACTCCATATTTATATGCTGGCAGAATCGAAATTAAGTGGTCCATCGAACCGGGTGCAGAACCGCCTGCAAAGGTAAGTTTGGTCGGATCTTTCTTGACTTCCTCTAAGACTGATTTAAGATCTTTAAATGGTGAATCTGCTTTGACCACAATAGCACCAAAATCCTTTGTTAGCTGCGCCAATGGAGTTGTGTTTTTGTATCCGTATGGACTGTTTCCTTCTTTTTTCAGGTTGTTAATAATAATAGGTGGTGAATTAACAAAGAGCATATCGTTATTTGCTACTTGCTGTGTTGCGTATTCTGCCATAAACACAGCACCGCCGCCACCCGGCTTATTCTCAACTGTTAATGGCTGTGATACAAGCTTGGTTTCACTCAGCACCTTTGAAAAGGAGCGTGCCGTTAAATCCCAGCCACCTCCTGCACCCGATGGCGCGACAACTGTAATCGTCTTCGTAGGGTAGCCTGTACCTTCCTCCTTCTTAGCGGAGCCTGCTGTTTCTTTACTGTTACTGCTGCTGCATGCCCCCAAGCTTAATGCCAATGCACCTGCACACATTACTGCTGAAATTCTTTTAATCGAAAACATTTTCATTTCCCCTTTGTAACCGTTTTCTCAATTTTACAAAGATTTTTAAAAATTGATAGTTTATACATTTAAACAGCATTAAAATCGTATTAACCATTTTGTTCATATTGTTCAGCTGCATGAATAGTCCATAAAATGACAAAAGGCGATTTCCGATTAGGAAACCGCCTCTTAATTTTATTTAAAATCCGCAATAAATGCCTTAACCGCTTCCTCTTTCGTTGCCCAAGATGTTACCAATCGAATGGCAGAATGTTCTGAGTCGACCTTTTCCCAAATATGAAATGCATACTTATCCTGAAGTTTAGTAATAAGTGCATTAGGGAGAATCGGAAAAATTTGATTCGATGGTGAATGGGTAAGAAATTGGATATTTTCTTTGCCAAGTTCATCTCTTAGCTTTTCTGCCATCTTGTTGGCATGTGAGGCTAACTCAAAGAACAAATTGTCGCGAAATAATTCCAGAAACTGAACACCCAAAATTCTTCCTTTAGCTAGCATTGCTCCTTTTTGCTTCATATGGAAGCGGAAATCCTCTTTTAAGGAATCACGGCAAATGACTAGTGCTTCACCAATTAATGCTCCATTTTTCGTTCCGCCGATATAAAAAGCATCAACGAGTTCTGGTAAATCACGTAATTGAAGATCATTTTCCGCCGAACAAAGCGCTGACCCAAGTCTTGCCCCATCCATATACAAAATGAGATTGTTCTCATGACAGAAATTCCTTAATTGCTGCAGCTCCGTCTTATTATAAATGGATCCTATTTCTGTAGAATTAGATATGTAAACAAGCTTCGGCTTCACCATATGTTCATCTGTGTGGGCATCGAGTACTGTTTTGACATGCTCTGGTGTTAATTTTCCGTCCTCTGCTTCGATGGATAGTACCTTGTGACCTGTCGCTTCAATTGCCCCAGTTTCATGTATAAGGATATGTCCAGTACTTGCTGCGATTGCCGCCTCATGGGGTCTCAAAAAGGCTGAAATGGCCAAAAGATTCGTTTGTGTCCCTCCAGATACTAGATGAATATCAACATCATTCCGACCCATTCGTTCCTTTATAAATTCAATCGCTTTTAAAGAATACCGATCTTCGCCATAACCTTCTTCTTGCTCCAAGTTTGATTCTACTAATGCATTCAAAATTCGAGGATGTGCACCCTCGCTATAATCGTTTTTAAAACTATACATATAACTGCCTCCGTTGGTTTTTTCTATTATCGTATCATAGTTTAAAATATAATTATTGAAAAAAATGTTGAAATTAATCGAATCAGGAACTAGATACTGTAGAAAAGGAAGGATATAATACTCTTGAGGAGGTGAGGACATGGAACAGTCAGGAATTCAAGAAATACTGAATGCATTAAAATTATATTCTTCCCAGATTGATAAAAAATTGGATGAAATGAAAACTGATCTTGAAAATAAGATTGACAATGTGAAATCTGATCTTAAAAATGTGAAAACTGGCCTAGAAAACAGAATGGATGAAAGATTTGACCAGATGGACGAAAGATTTGACCGCCTTGAATCAAAACTCAATGGTTTCAGAGTGGAATTAACCGAAACACAAGAAACAGTTGATTACCTTAGCATTAAAACTGCACAGCATGAAAAAAAGCTAAGAAATCATGCGGGACAATAATTGGAAATTGAAAATCACCTCAAAGAAACCACAATAAAGATTGCCTCTAAAAATATGAGCTAATTCCAGAAAACAAATGCGTGGTTAAGACTTTCATTAAAAAATAACATTCCGTTACAATACAACAAAGCAGATGACCCGAGTTAACTTTGGTCATCTACCGCTCTTTCTCGTTTGATAAATAGTTCCTTTTATTTCTTTTTCGACTGTTTGAAAAAAACTATCCAATATCTTTTTCGCTCCAGATTCCAATATTCGCTGACCAAGAAGTGCCAATGCACCAGATACCTGGGCTTCAGCGAGACAGTTTACGATTGTGGAACTCCCCAATTCTTGTAAAAGCATGTCGGCTGTACCATTTATCTCCCCAACATTTCCTTTTCCTTTCATATACATGCGGTAAGAAGATGGTGGTTTCAGATGATCTATCCGTATTTCAAGAGTAAAAACATCTTGTAATGGTCCAATACTAATCTCCACTTCAGCTTCGTATACTCCTTTCGAACGCTCTACAAACGTTCTACAACCAGGAATAGCTTTTCTCAGAACAACCTTATCCATTAAATACTTCCAGACAATATTCCTTGGCAATCCAAAGGTATACTCATAATTTATTTTCATAGGACTCCCTATCGCTTTCTTTCCATAATAGCTCCATTTAATCTTATTCAAGTTGCGAACGGGAGGTTCATCTTGATCTCAGCTCGGACAAAACAAAAAGAAGTACCGTGCTGGCACTTTCTCTTTATTCAGTTTATAATTTTTTATTATGTATAGAATGAGGAAACTATGAAGAGATATGCTAATTTGGATAATGTGACAAGCTACAAATCGTTTAAAGACATGCGGAAGTGGCAGAAGGAACGAAGATCAAAAGTGAAGGATTTATCGGTTAATATCGAACAGTGCCCGACAAAAAGAGTGAGCGAAATAATTGAGAACAAAAGCCGTACTTCTTATACATGGGTTGGACATTCTACTTTTTTGATTCAACTTAATGGTCTAAACATTTTGACCGATCCCGTTTGGGCAAAAAGGATGGGGTTTGAAAAGAGGTTGACGGCACCGGGAATTTCTTTGTCAGATCTTCCGGAGATTGACCTGGTCGTCATCTCCCATGGCCACTATGATCATTTGGACTTCCCGACCTTGAAAAAATTAAGAGGCAATCCGCACTATTTTGTTCCTGTTGGTATGAAATCCCTTTTTATTCGCAAAGGGTATCAGAACGTAACTGAATTGAGTTGGTGGGAAAGTGTCAAACACGGAGGAATAACCCTTCACTTTGTTCCTGCCCAGCATTGGACCAGACGATCTTTGAGAGATATGAATACCTCCCATTGGGGCGGGTGGATTTTTCAAACTCCGGCGGAAACCTTCTATTTTGTAGGTGATACAGGCTATTTCAGCGGCTTTAAACAGATTGCGGAGCGGTTCGTGATTGATACGGTATTCATGCCGATTGGTGCCTTTGAACCCGAATGGTTTATGGCGCCCGCACATATTTCGCCTGAGGACAGCGTAAAAGCTTTCATTGAATTGGAAGCAAAATTCTTCGTGCCGATGCATTATGGCGCCTACCGATTAGCCGACGATACGGGGCCGGAAGCATTAGAACGGTTATACCGTGAATGGGAGAAACAGAAGGTTCCTGAGGGGCAATTGAAGGTGCTTTTACTTGGTGAAACGGTGATGGAGTAAGCAATTTGCTGATTTTTTCTATCAATAGGAAGGTTGTCCAATCAACTATTGAATTCGGAAATATAAATACATAGTGAAGTGTTTTTCCTTCCACTATTCAAAAAGGTGGTGAAAAAGATATGTATGGATATTCCGGTGGCGGATATGGCGGCGGATATGGCGGCGGCAGCAGTTTTGTATTGATTGTTGTATTGTTCATCCTGCTTATCATCGTTGGTACTTCTTTCATGGGCTACTAATTCTAACTCGATAGAACTAAAGTGTGTTATTTGGGAGCCTTCGGGCTCTTTTTTTATTGAGTATTCTTATTAACCAAACATTCAAGGTTATTTTATTTCCAAAATGTTATAATTTATTGTAGAAGGAAGTGAAAATGTAGTAAATCAGAGGAAGGATTGATGAAGATGAAGTGGATAAGGAGGCTTCAAGCTAAACTCACAGGGTTGACCGATGCCATTGTCCGTTTTCCGTTAACCACCCTATTTCTTGTAGGAGCTGCAGCCATTAATGCTTCTACGATCACCGCAGGAAAGCACCAATCGATTTTGCTTGTAACATTTGTAGTTGGCGCATTTCTTAGTGCTGTTTTTCAGGTTGACATCGAACGTTTTTCTTCCAAGACTTCTACCCGTTTTCTATTTATGATTTTGGTCATCCTGCTAACTGCGGGGTATTACCTCATTATTCGACCAGCCCCAACTCTAAGCATGGAAATTGAAATCCGAACCGCCGTTGCCTTGTTTGCCCTGCTTATCGCCTTCATTTGGGTCCCAGTTATAAAAAGTGAAATAAGTTTTAATCAGAGCTTTATGATCGCTTTTAAATCTTTCTTTAATACCTTATTCTTCTCTGGTGTCATTTTCGGAGGTATAGCCATCATCCTCGCAGCGATTCAACAGCTGATTTTCGCCATCGATTCTGCAGCCTATTCGCATGCGGCCAATATTGTATTTATACTTTTTGCACCGATGTATTTTCTTTCGTTAATTCCAATATATCCAAAGAAAGATAAGCGCAAAGAAAATATCGAAAAAGCTGCCGCTTGTCCAAAGTTCTTGGAAATTCTCCTATCCTATATTATCATTCCGTTACTGTCCATATTTACATTAATCTTAGTAATTTACATTATTAAAAATATTGGCGGGGAATTTTGGAAGGATAATTTATTAGAACCAATGCTCGTTTCCTACGCGATCACCATTATTTTGGTGTATATCTTGGTTAGTGAGATTGAAAACAAGTTTACCGCCTTTTTCAGAATGATATTTCCAAAAGTGCTAGTGCCCATCGTGCTTTTCCAAATAACATCCACGATCATCAGTTTAACAAATACAGGTGTTACCCACACCCGATATTATGTCATATTGTTCGGGATTTTCGCCGCCGCTGCGGGGATTTTATTAAGCTTTTTGCCTGTGAGAAAAAACGGTGTGATTGCCGCCATGCTGATTATCTTTTCTGCCGTTTCCATTTTACCGCCTGTGGATGCATTCACAATTAGCCGAACCAGTCAGATGAATACTTTAAAAAACGTCCTTTTGAAAAATAAGATGATCGAAAATAATCAGATTAGGCCAAATGAATCAATCCCGGCAGAAGATAAACAGATCATAACGGATACCATTCAATACCTACAAATGATGGGATATACAAAGAAAATTGCCTGGCTGCCAGATGATTTCAATGCCTATAATGATTTTCAGGATACATTCGGCTTTAAAGAGTATCAAAAGCCGGGTCAAGTGAATCAATCGGTCTACCTAAACATGGTACAGAAAACACCCATTACTATCACTGGCTTTGATACCTTTGCTACCATCGAGATCAACATGACCGAGAAAAATAGAGCTGGAAAGATTTTTGATTTCAAAAAACAAGGTAAAACCTATTCTTTGTTAAAAGAATTTCATAAAGATCAATTGGTGCTTTCATTAAGAGGAGCAAATGACCAGACTCTTATCAACTTTCATACACAAGAAATCTTTGATAAATTTTATGATTATCAACCCTCAGCGGGACAAATAACAGCAGAAGAGGCAACCTTTACAAAGGAAAATGATCGTGTCAAAATGACCATTGTCGTTCAAAATGTGGGCATCGAAAAACAAGATAAACAATATAATAACGCGATGTTATTGGTATTTGTTCAGATTAAATAACAGAAAGCAAGCGGACATTTTTCCGCTTGCTCTTCTTTAGCTTAATCATTAAATTAAATTCTTATTGATCCTATTTAAACGAATTTCATGTTTAAGACGTCTTCTTTTAAGCCTATTCGATTTTTCTTTATCATAAAGATAATGAACAATAAAGTAAGATATAATGGCAAGGATAATTCCAAATATCGTCATTCCAATTAAGGCATGGACCCCGCCATGCATCAGGCCGATTAAACTGCGGAAATCACCATGTAATACATTTTGAAAAGAAAATTGTGTGTGATGGCCAATTCTTACTCTCATTGGAACGATTAATTTCCCCAAATGTCTAGCAAATGGTAAAAGAACTACGGGAAGAAGCGTCAGTTTCCCAATAATATTCCCAATGATCGAAGCTGGTAATGAGCCTTTTGCCAGTTTGACAATGGGGACAAATAAAATATAAATAAGGGAAGCTGTAGAAATCACTAACATTTCCAAGCCAAAGCCAAGGGCGAATCCCAATGCCACCTTTTTGGCCCCTCCAGGTGAGCGCAGGAGTTTCGTGAAATTCAACTTAAAGGCTCGTCCAATCCGCTGATAAAAAGTATATTTTTTTTGTTTTTTGCTCATTAGGTGTACCCCCCTGCTGAAAACGGATTAGTTTATATTATTAATTTTGAACTTTCAAAAAATTATATCATAATAATCCTTATCTTTCTATTTTACACCTTTATCATACTTAATAAATAGAATATCTACGAAAAATAAGCGAATATTTTTGGATAATAATTTTGAATTTATTTATCCATAAATGGAAACCTAATGAAAAATGGAGATCATGTTATGGAGAAGAAAATTGCAATTATCTCAGATATTCACGGAAATCATTCCGCATTAGAAGCCGTATTTAAGGAAATCGATGCCGATCCTACGATTGAGCATATCTATTGTTTAGGGGATTTAATCGGGATTGGCTATGAAACCAATAAAGTGCTGAACCTGCTTTTGTCACATGACAATGTTTCTTATGTGATGGGAAATCATGATGAGGCCATTATCGATATTTTAGCAGGAAGAGAACCTTACAGTAGAAAAAAGGAAAAGGAGCATCATGAGTGGATTGCCGCTCATTTAGATCGAAAATATCTCCCATTTCTCTTGAGTCTTCCAACCACATTATCTGCTGAATATAATGGAAAACACTTATTTCTTATCCACTACCATTTAGACGAACGAGGTACTTTCTTACCGGTAGATTATGAACCGACCGATAAAAAATTGGACTTTCTCTATCGTGCTTCAAATGCTGATATCGTTTGTTTTGGTCATCATCACGTGATCCATCATTTTAAAACGAAGAAACGGCTCTATCTGAATCCCGGATCACTAGGGTGCTACCACAAACCTCTGGCCTCATACACTATTTTAACAATCGGCAATCGTGGTGAAATGAATATCGTTTTTCGAGAAGTTCCCTATGAAAATAAAGAATTTTTGCAAGGATATATCAGACTGAACGTTCCTGATTCAGACTATTTTTTGAAAACCTTTCATGGAAATCAGCATTTAAAGTATCTATAGAAGATGAAAAACGGGGCCGTAAAGAATTTTTAATCAAAATTAAATACATTAGTAAAACAATCCTGATATTTTATATGATACATTGATTTTAGTCATTTAAAAGTACTTACGTAAAAAAAGAATGAGTTGATTACATGTTGAACCTTAAGGAAGTCACTGAACTACTAAAGGACGAAGGTATTACAGATAGTGAACAGGTTGTCATACGTTGGATTTTAGACGGAAAACTTAGGGCAAAACGAACAAAGAATTTGAATATTGATTATTTAATTAGCCCAGGTGAGCTAGCATCCTTTATTTTGAAGAAGCAGATTGAGGATAGGTGCAGGCAATTTGGTGTTGATTTTCACCATTGGGAAAAGACATTCTATGAAAATAAGCAATTAAAAGAGGAAAACGAAGAATTAAAAACCAAGGTTCGCATCGAACAAACAAAAGTTCGCGGTTTAAAAAGAATGTTACAAGCTGAATATGCTCTTGCTGATCCCCCGCCCCTTACATATGCAACATTATTGGGATTAGAAATGGATCCTGACAAAGAAATCATGAAGAAAGAGTTTAAAAAAATACTCAAAGCACTCCATCCCGATCGCGGCGGTGACGAAAGACTTTTCAGAGTGTTTTATGAACATTACACCAAAGCAAAGTAGAAAAGAGACAGCCCGGCTGTCTCTTTTGCTTGTGAAAATCATTCATGAAAATTGGTGCCGTCTGTTGTTGCATTAACAATCTCGGCGCGGATCACAAAGTCCCCGAAATGTTCCCCTTCCTGCCGTTCTTTTGCGTAGCGCGGAAGAATGACGCTCAATTCTTTGAGTATTTCTGCTTCGCCGATATTTTCACGAAACATTTTACTTAAACGGCTGCCATCATGTGCTGCACCTAGATACATGTTGTATTTACCTGGTGCCTTGCCAATAAAGCCAATTTCGCCGAGTGCGTGCCTTGCACATCCGTTTGGACAGCCCGTCATGCGGATTGTAATGTCCTCGTCACGGAGGCCGCTTTCATCCAAAATTTCTTCAATTTTGTTAATCAGAACCGGTAAATAGCGTTCTGCTTCGGCCATCGCCAATCCACATGTTGGAAGCGCCACACATGCCATCGAGTTGCGGCGGAGGGCCGTAACATGCTTTCCGTCCGTTAATTTGTATTTTTCAATCAATTCATTGATCTTTTTCTTTTTCTGGCTAGATACATTGGCAATAATTACGTTTTGATTGGCTGTCAAATGGAAATCTCCAGTATGAATCTTAGCGATTTTGCTTAAGCCCGTCTTTAATTGAACATTTTCATAATCAGCGACGCGGCCGCCTTCAACAAACAGTGTAAAATGCCATCTCCCTTGAATGCCTTTTACCCAGCCGTAACGGTCACCATTATGATCGAACTGATACGGTTTCGCCTCACTTAGCTTCCATCCAAGGCGATTTTCTAACTCTTCCTTGACTGCACCTAACCCAAGTCGATCCACCGTGTATTTAAACCGAGCATTTTTGCGAACAGAACGATTTCCATAATCGCGTTGAATGGTAATCGTTTTTTCCGCCACGTCATAAAGCTGCTCCGGTTTGCAGAAACCAATAACCCTGGCTAGCTGTGGATATGTTGCCGTATCACCATGCGTCATGCCCATTCCGCCGCCAATTGCAATATTAAATCCAATCAGCTTGCTGTCCTCCACAATTGCAATGAATCCAAGGTCTTGTGAAAAAACATCAATATCATTGGATGGTGGAACGGCAATGCCAATTTTAAACTTTCGCGGCAAGTAAGTCGGGCCATACATTGGTTCTACTTCTTCGACATCAGGAGTGCCGGCCACTTTTTCTTCATCCAGCCAAATTTCATGATACGCTCTTGTGCGAGGTAATAAATCATCACTTAATTTTTTTGACCATTCATATACTTCGGCATGGATTTCAGACTGATATGGATTTGAGGCGCACATCACGTTACGATTTACATCGCCGCAGGCTGCGATCGTATCCAATAGCGAAGAATGAATTTCCTGTATCGTGTTTTTCATATTCCATTTTAAAATCCCATGCATTTGAAAGGTCTCACGAGTGGTCAGTTTCAAGGTGCCATTACCATATTTTTCAGCCAGTTCATCCATGACAAGCCACTGGTTTGGAGCTGCAACGCCACCAGGCAATCGAACACGCAGCATGAATTGATACGCCGGTTCCAGTTTTTGCTTTTGTCGTTCGTTGCGGAGGTCACGGTCATCCTGTAAATAGCTGCCATGGTGTTTCATTAAGCGATTGTCGTCCTCGGGAATTCCGGCGCTGATTCGATCCTGCATGACCTCTTTCAACGAGCCCCGCAAATAGTCGCTTTCATCTTTTATGCGTTCGACATCGCTAGGCGCTCCCCCTGGTGCTGTTAAAATTTGTTTCAGCATGTTGAAAAAAACTCCTCTCAATATACATCCCTTTGGTAACGTTTTTGCTGTTGCAAGTTTGCTAGATACTCTACTGCTTGTTCTCGGCTCATGACGCCTTCTTTTTCAATAATCTCAAGAAGGGTTTTGTGGACGTCGTGTGCCATATGTTTTTCATCGCCGCAAATGTAAAGGGCGGCTCCTTCTTGCAGCCACTCGAACAATTCCTTGCTTTGTTCAAGCATACGGTGCTGGACATATACTTTTTGTTTGGTATCCCGC
Organism: Neobacillus bataviensis LMG 21833; assembly: GCF_000307875.1. Taxonomy (GTDB): domain Bacteria; phylum Bacillota; class Bacilli; order Bacillales; family Cytobacillaceae; genus Neobacillus; species Neobacillus bataviensis. The sequence continues at coordinate 41,615 of NZ_AJLS01000035.1, read as the reverse complement.
GAAAAAGCCACATCTAATTTTGTCAGTGTGCCGTTTTGAAGCCACTTTTGCCATTCAATTTGATAAAGGAAGTCGGTCAAGAAATGCTGATCACCGAAGAACAGCCATGATTTTGATGTAGCTCCGATTTCTTCACGTTCCTGCATAAACGAGCGGAACGGTGCTACTCCTGTTCCAGGTCCAATCATGATGATTGGTGTCTCCGGACTTTGTGGCAATTTAAAGTTTTCGTTATGTTGAACGTAGACCTTCAATATGTCTCCCGGGTTTAGCCGTTCTGCTGTTTGTATCGAACAAACTCCATTACGACCGCGGCCATGGGCATCATAGCGAACAGCACCAATGGTCAAATGGACCTCATCTGGATTTGCAGATAAGCTGCTGGCAATCGAATAAAGTCGTGCAGGTATTTTTCGCAAAATAGTGACAAACTCTTGTGCAGAGCTGATCCATGGTGTAAAGTCACGAATTAAATCTAGCAAATCACGTCTAGCCAGGTAGGCTTTTAATTTTTCTTCATTGCCTTCTGCGGTTAGGTCCTGTAATTCCTTGCATGCTGACAGTGTTGCTGCCTTTTGCAGAAGTGGTTTTGTTAGAACAGTAATTTCATAATAAGAGAGAAGTGCTTCTCTTAACGGGCGAACATCCCCTTGTTTAACTGTCACGAGTTCTTCTGGATTCCATCTCGTTTCCTCAAGAAGGAGGTCGACAAGTGCCGGATCGTTTTCCGGATAAATTCCAAGGCTGTCACCAGGATCATATGTGAGACCAGAACCTTCCAGTGAAATTTCTAAATGACGTGTTTCTTTATTCGAGCCTCGTCCGTTCAAATTGATATTTTCAAGAATTTCGGCTTGGAATGGCTTCGTTCTTGAATACTGTGATTCTACTGATTGTAGTGCTGATTCATGGGCTTGAGTCGCATTTCCAGATTGTGCCTCACCCAGACTGCCCAGAACCCCTTGAAGCCATTCTGCTGCTGGTTCATCAAAGTCCACATCACAGTCAAAGCGGGGATAAAGTCTTGTGCCTCCGAGTTCTTCCAATCGCTTATCGAAGTCTTTTCCCGTCTGGCAAAAGAACTCATACGAACTGTCGCCCAGTGCTAAAACGGAAAATTGGAGACCTGCCAGCTTTGGCGCTCGTTTGCTATGGAGAAATTCATAGCATGTCAGCGCGTTATCAGGCGGATCACCTTCTCCATGTGTACTTGCAATAATAAGCAGATTTTGGACCTTTTTTAGATTATTTGGTTTAAAATCATTCATGGAAGATATGTTAACTTGAAAGTCTTTGCTTTCTAGTTGCTTGGCAGCCTTCTTTGCCAAGCCTTGGGAATTCCCAGTTTGTGATCCATATAAAATGGTCACTTCTTTTGTTTTTGTTTTCACAGCTTGTAACTGAACATGTGTAGCTGGCGTCCCGAGCGCAACGGTGCCTTGAGATGCAGCAAGAAAACCGCTTAGCCAGAATTTCTGTGGTTCGGTAAGTGTCGGCAGAATGCGGTTAAGGAGCTCTGCCTGCTCCTGATTAAACGGGCTGTTCAATACCTGAAGTTGCAACAATACCACCTCAATTTGTGTTATATATTCTCTTATGTTTGTTTGAGCTTTTAAGCTATGAAACTAGAACACTTCCACCGCACTTGCCCTTTCAATGACAATTTTTTCAATCGCCCGATGGCCGCTTAATGCGCCGGTTAGAAGAATCTCCTGTCCTAGCTTTTGCCGCCTTTGCACCTCTTGATTCACTTCCGCAAGTAGGAGGCCTGAAAATAATAAATATGGCACTACGATAACCCTGCCCTCTGCATCTGCGGTTATTGACTCAAACCCCTCCAAAAGCCTAGGTTCAGCTGCAGCTAAGTAACAAACAGAAACTTTTTTAATTCCAAGGCGATTCCTGATGCCACTTGTAATTTTTGAAAAATCATCAAGGATCCCCGCGTCGCTGCTGCCCCTTCCAACAAGTAAGAGTCGATCCGCTGGCACCAAATCCCCTGCAGTATCCCTAATCAAATCGACAATCGCATCGAGAATTCTTCCCTGAACACCAAATGGATCCTTTACAGTTACCTGAATTTCAGGAAACCTCGCCTGTAATCCTGACAAGGCCAATGGGATATCTTGTTTAATATGACCTGCAGCAAGGAGAAACAGTGGTACAACCGTAATTTCAGAAGCGCCCCTTGCGACACACTGCTCAAACCCTTCCTCAATGAACGGCTCCGTCAACTCTAGGAAACTGATTTCCTGAATTGGCACATCTGTCCTATCTATTACCCTTTTAATAAAGGCTTTTGCTTCCTCAGACCCTTTTTTCGAGCGAGATCCGTGACCAATATATAAAATAGCTTTCATTTTTTACCTCATCCATGGACAACTGGTAAATCAGGAGCTATCTCTTCCTGAAACCAGTTCAATTTATTATGAAGGCGGACGACCTCACCAATGATGATCATGCTTGGATTGGAAATCGCTGCCTTCTTCACTCGTGCTTCTATCGTCTCAAGCGTCCCGATTACCGTTCGCTGGTCACTTAATGTTCCCCAGTGAACAAGAGCAATAGGGGTTTGCGCTGATTTTCCGTTCTGAATTAAGTGTTTTGTGATTGTTGAAAGGTGGGAAACCCCCATATAAACACAAATCGTATCCACAGCATTTGCCAAATGATACCACTGGTGCTCCGCTGCCGCGTCGCCGATTTGATGACCTGTTATAAACGCAAAACTTTTACTCAAGCCTCGATGGGTAACAGGAATCCCGGCATATGCAGAGGCAGCGATTCCGGCCGTGATACCTGGAACAATTTCAAACGGCACATCGCAGCGGGCACATTCCTCTGCTTCTTCCCCACCGCGTCCGAATACAAAGGGATCTCCTCCCTTTAAGCGGACAACCTGATAGCCTTTTTTGGCGTATTTTACTAAAAAGTGGTTAATCGTTTCCTGCTTCATCGTATGATAATGCGGGAGCTTGCCACAGTAAACAAGCTGTGCCCCTTCCTTTGCATAACCCAGCAGTTCAGGATTGACCAGCCGATCATAAAGGATGACATCGGCTTGCTGCAGGCAGCGCATTCCTTTTACCGTAATTAATTCAGGATCCCCAGGACCCGCACCTACCAAAAACACCTTGCCAGCCATGGGCTCATCATCCTTTCACAGCTAAATAATATTTTTTTGTTGAAGGTATTGAAAAATTTGCCCCACGGCATCTTCTACATGTAATAGGTCAGAACGAATCGTGATTTCCGGGCGCTCTGGTGCCTCATACGGGGAATCAATCCCGGTAAAATCCTTTATTTCTCCGCGGCGTGCTTTTTCATATAGCTGCTTAGGATCGCGGCGTTCACATTCTTCAATCGGACACTCGACGTAAACCTCAATAAATTCTTCTTTTTTAAAAAGGGCACGTACCTGATCACGGTCTGAACGGAATGGTGAAATAAATGCGGTGGTTACCACCGCACCGCTATCGACAAACAGTTTCGCCACTTCGCCAATCCGGCGAATATTTTCTGTACGGTCATAATCGGAAAAACCAAGATCGCGGTTCAAGCCGTGGCGGATATTATCGCCGTCGAGTACATATTCATTGATGCCCTGACGGTATAATTCGCTGGAAACAGCGTTAGCGATGGTTGATTTTCCTGAGCCTGACAGGCCGGTAAACCATAAGACACAGCTGCCATGACCATTTTGAACACGCCTGTCGGTCTTTGTAACTGTTGCCGCGTGCCAGGTGATATTCGTTGCTTTTGACATGTTCGATTCCCTCCTATACCGTTGCGGTTTCTTTTAATCCTTCAATCAACACTTCCACGACCTCTTTTCGGCTGAAAGTAGACGGGGGAAGTGTGCCGGAGCGCAGCATTTCCCTTACCTTTGTACCAGAGAGGATAACCCTGTCTTCATTGCTGTGCGGGCAAGTTTTGTCAGAAGCCATACCTTCACATTTAGTGCAATAAAAGCTATGTTCAAAGAACAGTGGCTTAATGCCTAGTTCCCCTTCAGGAAAATTACTGAAGATTAGCTGCGCATCATAGGTTCCGTAATAATTGCCGACACCGGCGTGATCGCGGCCGACAATGAAATGTGTGCAGCCAAAGTTTTTCCGGGCAATTGCGTGAAAAATGGCTTCTCTTGGACCAGCGTAACGCATCGCCGCGGGATAGACACCGAGTTGCACGCGATTGCTAGGATAGTAGTTTTCAAGTAAAACTCGATAGCTTTTCAAGCGAACATCGGCCGGGATGTCGTCAGATTTTGTTTCACCGACTAAGGGGTTCACGAAAAGTCCATCGACTGTTTCCAATGCGGCTTTTTGAATATATTCATGGGCACGGTGGATCGGATTCCTTGTCTGGAAGCCCACGACCGTTTTCCAGCCTTTTTCTTCAAATAATGCCCTTGTTTCCTTTGGTTCAAGCCACACATCGGAAAATACACCTTTTTCCGGCTTTTTAACGAGTGTTACTTCACCGGCAACATAGACTGGCCCTCTTTCATATAGTCGCTTGACGCCTGGATGGGCAAGTTCTGGAGTCTTATATACCTCGATTGCCTCCTTATCTAAATCAGGTTCATACCATTCAGATACTTTAATAACCCCATATACCTCTTTTTGAAAAACTAACTTGATTTCTTCCCCCACTGTGAGCGTTGCAGCCGTTTGATAGGAAATGGGAAGTGTCACTGGTATCGACCAGATTGTGTTGTCTGCTAAACGCATGTTTGTAACAACAGATTCATAATCGGATTTACCGAGGAACCCAGTCAGTGGGCTAAACAACCCCACACCAATGAGTTCAAGGTCGCTCAAGGCGATTGCATCAATTTCCAGTTCTCTTTCGATCTGTGTTAGATCATAATTTGGATTATATGCTTGAATCAATTTTCCTCCATGAGGTTTAGGCAAAAATGACATCTTTTTCAAATCCCTTCAATGTTTTTTGTATTTAAAAATGGTGTTGCTGGCCACTGAGCCGCGTTTACTCGCGAATTGGCCGCGTTTACTCGCGAATCCCCACCGTTTACTCGCGAATGTACCGTTTTTACTCGCTACTCCGCAGGTTAATCCTTCACAACCTCCTGATGCACCGCGATCGTATGCTTCCCTCGTTTCATTAATGACAGCACACCAAACACGGAGATCAGCACACCGGCCATGGCGATAATTGGATAGAAATTATGTTCAATAATCAATTGGATGAGGGTGTACGATAACACCATCGACAATACAGGTGAAACGATCCACACGGTCAGCAGCTGAACCACAATATCCTTTTTCAACACTGACTTGCCGTGTTTAGCAAAACCCATCCCAATAATGGAAGAAGTCGTAATTTGCGTTAGTGGAACAGGAATTCCGAACACCGATGCCACCGTCACAATCGTTGCCCCTGTGCCTGAAATAACACAGCCCTCTTCCAGGCGAAGCTCCGTTATTTTTTTTCCATTTGTCTCAAGGACGCGCTGCCCAAGCAGCAAGGCTCCGCCTGCAACAAATAATCCGCCCCAGAAAATACCACTTCCGGTGGAGAGAATTTTGGCACCGACAAGCGGACCGACCGCATTGGCTACATTGTTCATCCCCGCTGAAAACGCCTCAAACAGCCCCATAATAACCACTAACAAAGATAAAAATGGAACAGCTTTCGATGTCGTCATCCATTTTACCTTTTTTAATAAATAGGAGGCTGCGACGGCAATGACAAATGCGGCAAACGGTGTGAGCAGCCAAAAAAACATAATCCAGACAAGCTTACTGACAAATACCGATTGGTACACAATCCCGGCACCGACGACAGATCCAACTGCCACTTCACTTGTGGATAAAGGGATGCCAAAAATATTAGCCAAGAACAGGGATAACGCTGCTGATGCTAAAACGATAAGGGCAATTGGCACGGTAAAGGTGTGGCTCGGGACAATTCCGCTGCCAATGGTTTTGACCACTTCACCGCCGCCAAGCCAGGCACCAAGAAATACTGCGATACCGCAAAGCATCAAGGCCAGTCGTTTTTTGACAACACCTGATCCGTAGGCGATTCCCATCGAGGCCGCCGCACCGCTGGCACCAATATTTATCGCAAAAAATAATCCGATGGTAATCGCAATCATTATAAGCACTTGAAATGCCTCCTTAATCCCTCAAATATGGGGATTTGCACGTTTAAAATTTTTCATTAACGGGTGTGTAAACCACATTCCGTCTTACCGCTTCCTGTCCACCGTCCGGCGCGCGAATCACCGTCATCCCCAACAGGTTGTGTACAGGGAAAGCAGCCGATGCTTGGGTATTGATGGTCGTGCAGGGTGTTGTAAGGAAGATCCCTCTCCTTGATGTAGCTCCATACTTCATCCCAGGTCCAATGAATCAATGGACAGATTTTGATGTTCTCAAATTTTTCATCCTTATTAAGGAATTCGGTATTCGCCCTTGTCGGAGATTGTTCGCGGCGCAGCCCGGAGATCCAAGCTTGTTTTGCGGTCAACGTCTCCTTTAATGGAATGACCTTACGAATATGGCAGCATTGATTCGGATCCCTTTTCCATAATGCCGACCCATATTCGGCCGATTGTTCATCCAAACTTATTTTCGGTTGTTTTCGCTCGATTCGTAGGATTGGAAACCGAGCTTCCATCTTATCAATGACTTCATACGTTTCAGGAAAATGTAAGCCTGTATCTAGAAAAACAATATGGGCATCCGGCTTCACCTGTTGAATTAAATCAATTAATACGATTGCCTCGGCACCGAAGCTTGACGCATAGACAATCTGCTCTTCGGGATAGGAACGATATGCCCACTCTAATACCGAACGCGCCCCCTTGGTTTCATCCAAAATGGGGAATATTCCGGAAATTTGACTCCAATTTTGATACGTTACTGTTTCTGTCATCCTTGCTGGCCTCCTTTTTTCAATAAAAAAGGCGGTCTTCCACTTTATTAAGTGAAGACCGCCTCTAGTTTGTCTAGTCAGCGATTTTTATTTGGTTGAAGACGAACCTTTTCGTTTTTCTCAAGTTGCACAATCTTGCCATCTTGGACAACTAGTGTGATGGATCCAAACTTTAAGGATTCAAGCATTTTTTCGAGATGTGCAATAAGCTCTTCCTTTTCATCTGCATTCAGTTGATTCGCCCCCTTTTCATAAAAACGACTTTCCAAGGTATTCGATGGAATTAATCCTACCATACCAATAGGTTTTGTGTAAATAAGAAAATAAACAATTTAAAAAATTTTTATTTGCACCACTTTTTACTAGGTCTTTTTATCTAAAGAAAAGCAGAACGCCTGATTTTTCAAGGTAAAATCGCATAGGAAAAAAGCAGCCACTAGACTGCTTTTGGTTATCCTTGCATCCATATTTACTTAAGTATCATTTTCTTTATCTAAGTATTTAACGAAATCGGAGCACTTTCCTCGTCATACATCTGTTTTTCAAGATCTTTATACTCATCTTCTAAATCACGTAAAGTCCATTCATATAGGTGCTTGTTATTTATTTTATAAATGCCAGATTTAATGAGCTCATCAATTAGAAGATGTAGTTTTTGCTGAACTTCATTCTGTGGTGACTGATCCATCATGCAAACCCCTCCACTCGTTAGACTTAAAGGCATTATAAAATAGGATATACCCTTCATTTTGTCGATATATCAGTTCATTACATTCATTTAATTGAAATGTTACCGGTCTTTAATGAACGTCACAAACTGGGGTAAATGACCTACAGTTCTTTCAAAAAGTTCACATAAGCGAAATATCGCAAAAAATCATTTCTCTGTTTTGTTCGGAAAAAATTAATAAAAAATAGACGCTTTTTTGCCTTTTTTGCATTTACTGTAATGTGAAGGAGGCGATGATAATGACAGAATTAACGTTTCATCAAATTGCCCATGAGTTATTAAAAAAAGAAGTTGAAATTAATACTCTTCAAGGTACCTTTACCGGCCGGCTTCTTGAAGTAGGCAAGGATGTTCTTGTGATAGAAAGCAGGGGCAGAATGAGGCAGAGGCTTTTGGCGGTTAGAATTGATGTGATTATGGCGATCTTCCGCGTAGAACAAATGCCTAGAGGACCATTTGGCTTTATGCCAGAGGAAGTTGAAGATGAACATGAGCAGCAGCATGAAAGCAGCGATAATTAGGAGAACAGGAAAATTGATTTTATCATCATGAATTAAAAAGAGCAGGCAATGCTGCTCTTTTTGATTTCATTTCATTTTGGGTAGAGAATCTCATCGATAATCCCGTATTCCTTCGCTTCCTCTGCACTCATGAAGTAATCTCGCTCCGTATCATTTGCAACCTTTTCAACCGATTGGCCGGTTCGCTCAGAAATAATCTGATTGATGTGTTCTTTTAACTTTATGATGCGTCTTGCTGATATTTCAATTTCTGTTGCCTGACCTCTTGCGCCGCCCAATGGCTGATGGATCATGATTTCGCTATTTGGCAGGGCGTACCGTTTTCCCTTGGTTCCCGCGAGCAGTAACATCGCCCCAAAAGATGCCGCCATGCCAGTGCAAATGGTTCGAATATCTGGCTTAATGTATTGCATCGTATCAAAAATGGCAAACCCTGCTGAAGTAGATCCACCTGGACTATTAATATAAAGGGATATTTCTTTATCAGGAGCGTCTGCCGCTAAAAATAATAATTGGGCCACCACACTATTGGCTGTATGGTCATTGATTTCATCACCAATGATAATAATTCTGTCCTTTAGCAGACGAGAGTATATATCATAGGATCGTTCACCACGGTTAGATTGTTCAATTACATATGGAATGGTACTCATTTCTATATCCTCCTTAAAGCGTTTTGAATGGCTATGCCGCCATACGGAGAGTGCTTGAAGGAGAGTGAGTTTGAATCGATTGCAATTGCCTTGATTTATGCTTCGGAACCTCATTCATGCTGGTTATAGTAGGGATGGACTCAATCAGAATGGCAGGGTCTTGATTTTTCAACGATTCATAAAAAATCTCTGAGAGCCGCTCCGTACCTTCCTCATTCCAAAATGATTCAACTGAAAAGCATTGCTCTTCCTTTTCCAGACGTTTTTTTACCCGATGTAGACTGGCTTTTACCGCCATTTCTGTCGTGTGCATGAGCTCGGCAATTTCCTTCAACTGATATTGAAAAGCTTCTTTTAACATGAAGATGACAGCTTGTTTTGGGGTAAAATGCTTGAGCAGCAGGTCAACTGCATGGTTCATATTGTCCAGTTGATTGGTTGGGTTCTGGATGGTGTGGTCAAGATCCGTTTCAGCCGTCTCATTTTTTCTTTTCCGGAGCTGATCGACCCAATGATGATAAGCAATTTTATTTAACAAGGCCGGACTTATTTGTTGCTGGTGATATTTTAAGGCCTTAATATAGGCCTCTTGTGCAATATCATCTCCATCCCATGAGTTTCGAGCTAGGAATCGACAATATCGCTGCAGCTTCGGGAAATATTCGTTCCACAGCTGACTATCTTGATGTGAAGGATCTACGCTGTCGGGGCTTATCTTGTGTGACATGGTTTTCACTCCTTTTTGCACTCTCTACCTTATGAACGTTTCAAAGGGATTTAAAAGATACGGGGTCATCATTTTTTTTATGATATTATATGCTGGTTTGTTTACATGAATCGATGAATCGAAATTTGCTTTTCTTTATTTTGTTCATAAAGCCTTTCAACCATCTCATCATGCCTAGCTTCTTCAAGACTTATCTTCCGTTTTTTGATTGAAATTGTAAAGAATATAAGATTAATCGTCATTTCTTTCTCCTCCTTCAATTCTCTTTTTAAAATGACTGGTCAGTTTATTTTATTGTATTTTCCAATTCAAAAAAATGTCAATTACATTTTAACTATTTTCCACAAATAAAAAAAAGCAAGCATCTGTGCCTGCCTTTTTACTCTCTACGCTTTCACTTTTTCTAAAAATAACTGTTTCATCTCAGTTAATACTTGTTTATAAGGATAATCTTTATAAATGGATTGGATAGTGACTCCATCAATCATCGACCAGAAAAGATTGGCTGTCAATTCTGGGCTAAGCTGCTGATTGAACTCACCTGATTCTTGTCCTTCTTGGATGACCTTCGAGAACAGTTGGATGAGATACTGTTGTCTTCGTGCAGTTAATTTCTCCATTAATTCTGCATGTCGTGCTGCATGGAGTTTAAATTCATTGTGAACGATAATTTTGCTATGGGTTTCATCCTTTGCTACATCTAATGTTAAGTAGACGTCGAATAAAAAATTTATCTTTTCAATGGCATGATCGTAAGTGTCAAGGTCTTTCGTTAATAGCTCATTTGTTTCCTCTGTTTCAGTAGTCATTAATGCCAAATATATTTCATCTTTACTTTTAAAATAATTATAAATGGATCCTTTGCTAATCCCTGAATGCTCCACTATGTCATCAATGGTTGCTACTTGAAATCCCCTCTTGGCGAAACATATCAGTGCACTTGCAAGGATCTCTTTCTTTTTCTTTTCTTTATATGAATCTGATACGATTGGCGGCATTTTTTATCTCCGTTCATTTGAGTAATTTCCATAGTTTTATTAAAACATATTTCTTACTTTTTAAACAAAAAAAACGAATAGTCTTATTGTCTATGCTTATGTTTACATAATATTATTATAGTTATTTACGTCAAACTGCACTGTAATTTTAAATGGAAGTGGTTTCAAAAAAAATGGGTGATTTTGATGAAAAATAATGGTGGACTATTTTTGTAAGACTGCTATAATCTCATATAGAATACATTATTATTTTAAAGGTGGGCATTATGGGGAACACTTGTAGATATGTTGTCAACGCACTTGGAAAAGGTGGAGAAACATATTATACGCATTGTAAGGATAAACATGAGCTGCAGAAATGGATTCATAACAATCGTGAAAAGTTAATCATGGATGAACTAATAATCACGGATAAAAACCAAAGTTTATTTACCAAGTTATTTGGCTTAAAAAAATTATATTAGTATTGAGACGCTATTCCAATAGGAATAGCGTCATATTTTAGTATTTTTTATTCCTCTAATTCTCTCAGTTTCTTTCGTAATTCTATCATCACCGCTCTTGGGTTTTCCATTTCAAAAATGACATATTTATATTTTCCAAAGTCCTCTAATTCCAAATGAATGAGTGGTACTGGATGTTCGCAGGAAAGAAAGTACCACTCGTTGCCAAATTTGAAGCTTCCTTCAAAAATATGGAGGGATGCAATCGAGGCTCCCGGCATTTTGAGCTTCCACATCGGCGGCTCAAATTCATCAATATATACGCTTTTTATCGCCTTATACGGAATTTTCAATTGCCACCTAAGAGCAAACACACTTAAGACTCCCGTTAATTTTAGTACGAACTCTTCCTTTTTAAAGTGTACTTCCCTTCCCATAAAGCTCACCCCAAATATGGATTTCAATCAATCCTTCAACCATATTTTATCACCAGAAAAAATAACAAACCAGCTATTTTATAACGAAACAACAAAAAACCCCCGCCACACATGGCGAGAGCAAATATCAAAAAATGGTGCCTGACACCATTGCTAACCTACACAACTTCTTTAACTTGAATATGGGTGAATTTTCTTTTTTGGATGTAGATTAGTCTGATGGATAGGGCGATTCCTGCTGCTAGTAGTCCGATGGTTAGCCCGAGCCAGTAGCCTCTTGCTCCTAATCCTGCAAAATGGGCTAGCAGATATCCTACTGGTAAACAGATCAGCCAATAGGCGATTAGGGTCATAATGAAGGCGAGGTTGACATCTTTATACCCTCTTAATGCCGCCTGCGCGGTTGCCTGTATGGCATCCGAAATTTGAAAAAACAGCGCGAAGATTAAGAAGTTTGCTGTTAAATTAATTACCGCGGTTTCATTCGAGTATAATCCGGCAACCTGGTAGCGGAATATGACGACTAACACACCCGTACCGGTCGCGATCAAGATGGCGAGCAGCACGCCTAACCAACTATACTGTTTCGCATCTTTATAGTGCCTAGCCCCTACCTCATATCCAACAAGAACGGTAAGTGCGGTCGAAATACTAATCGGAATCATGTATAAAAACGATACAATATTTAAGGCTGATTGATAAGCGGCAATAGTTGTGACACTATATTTACTCAACAAGATGGTTACGACGGCAAACATACTGGTTTCAAAGAAAGTCGAAAGACCCATCGGCACGCCGATTTGTAAAATCTCTTTACACTTTTCCCAAGAAAATTCCCTCATATTAGCAAACACTGGATAAGAAGAAAATGGATCCTGTGTTTTCACAATAAACCATGTCATCCCCATGATGATCCAGTACGTAATAGACGTGGCAAAGCCTGCTCCGGCACCGCCAAGTTCGGGGAGGCCGAATTTTCCAAAGATAAACGCATAGTTCAAAAAGAAATTGACTGGCAATGACATGAGCATAATGACCATGACCACACGTGTTTTACCTAATGCATAAATAAAGGAACGAAGTACGTTAAAAATAAACAATGGTAAAAGACCAAAACTTAGGCCTACCAAATAATCAAAGGCCGTTTTCTCCACTCGAGCCGGCAGCGCCATTTTATTTAAAATAGGATTCAAAAAGAAAAACCCAAGAATGATGACCGCTAATGCTATGAAAACGGAAAGATAGATTCCATGCCTGACAACTGCTGAAACCTCGTTGCTCTTCTTTTCACCGAATCGTTGGGCTGCAATCGGTGAGACAGCGAGAAGAATACCGCTGATTCCGTTAAAAATTGGGCTCCAAATCGAAGAGCCAATCGCCACTCCAGCTAAATCAGAAGAATTATATTTACCTGACATAATCGTATTGAAAAATACCATTGAAAACATGCCAAGCTGCGTAATTAAAATAGGGATTAACAAAACAAAAATTTGCTTTGTTTTTTCCTTGATTGTATATGTCTGATTCATACATTTGTACTCCTTAAGAAATAAAAATCCGAACCTTCATTATACCCTACCTTTAATTAATTTTCCTCAAAAATATTAAGATATCGTGATTTCCATCACCACTACTGCCTGATGCTTTTTTTACAATATAGAGAAAGGGGAAAGGTGATCAAAGTATGGAAAAACAATTAATCGATTTAACTATTTTTGAAATGATTTTCAAAATTACTACATGTTTCATAACGATGCACATATCCGGTTAGAGATATATTTTCCATAAAACGAATAGGACCTCCCATGGAAGTCCTATTTTTTAACGATTTTAGATGGGTTATTTATCTTATATAACACCGGGACATCCATCACGAATTCTTCAGGAACTTCTTTTCCTTTAGCCAATTTCTTGGCAGCAACTTTGCCGTCAAATTCAAGCATGTCTCCCGGTGCCAATTCAAATTTTTTCAGCGTTTTGCTGTGACTGCACCAGGCCAACCCCAGTTCGAGCGGATTTTCTTGGACAATTTGGGTCTCCTCTAGAACAACCACCTCATCATTTTCTTCATTAAAGGGGTTGTATACAAGCGCAAATTGTTTCACTTTCGCTGTAAAATGAACTTTCTCAGCAGGAAGTTCGAGTTTCGGAGCTTTTTCTTTCTTTGGTTTCGGTTTCTTTGGTTTCGGTTCCTTTGCCGCCTTATCCTTTTTTGAAGATTCTATGGCTGCGACCGGTTCAGCAGCTGCTACTGTCACGTTTTCCTTTTCAGTTACACTCGCTTTGTCTTCAAGCGTTAACATGGATTCTTTTCCAAAGCTTGATTGCTGCATTTCTTTTAAATAGGCGGGGTGAATGCAGCTTAGATGACCGTCTTGGAATTCAATCACAAGGGTGTTAAATTCCCCAGCATTCCCGTAGGTTTCATATCCTTTAATAGTCACAAGTCGCTGAACATATCGATCCTTGTACCAAAATTCCCGTTTCGCTTCCTTTGCGGACGATAGCGCCCATTCCTTTAGCTTCTCCCTATAATGTTCGTCATCACGAAAAGCTTCAAAATCCCCTTTAGGTGGAATATAGGTAGTTAACCCGGTTTGTTCTATTTGAGGCCGAAGGATCACCATTACGCCACTTCCTTCCACTATGTACATTGATTTGATTATAGCATTTCCTGCAAATAACAAAAAGCGCAAGCGCCTTGGTCAGCCCCGACAAGCATAAGACGCTCCTGAATAGAAGGCGTTCTTTGCCTTCAATTCAGGAGTGGCTTATGACCTCGAGGGGCTAGGCGCTGGAGCTAGATTCACAATAAAAAAAGACTCTGCGAAAGAGTCTTTTTCTTTTATGTTAGCTAAAATTATGCTTTACGCACGTTAGAAGCTTGTGGTCCACGTTGACCTTGCTCTACGTCAAAAGTAACTGCTTGACCTTCGTCTAAAGTCTTGAAGCCTTCACCTTGGATAGCTGAGAAGTGTACGAATACATCGTCTCCTGCTTCGCGTTCGATGAATCCAAATCCTTTTTCTGCATTAAACCATTTTACTTTACCTTGTTCCATTTGTGTATCCTCCTGCTGTGTGCCACGCACACAATTTGTTACTATCCTTGCTTAAATCTTCAAGACAAAAAGCAGTATTTCACTTTCACGTTCTTTCCGACCCACAAAAATAATTCTACTTAACTATAACAGATACTACCCAATAAGGCAAACCAATAAACAATTCTGATGATTCATTTTTAGCTATATTTTGTTGTCATTTCCAGTTTATCTTTCTAAAAATTCCGAAGTTCGTAAATAGAAAAAATTCTCCTGTAGATTCGTACAATTTGGTTGTATAATATCTAGAGAATTTATGAATGAAACGGTGAGGACATATGCGCACATATAATGAAAAAGTAAGTATCTATCATGGAATGGTCTCTATAGTTGCTGTGAATCTTGCAGGTAACTTTTTCCCGATTTTCGCTATCGCCATCTTGGGAGCATCCAATTATCAAGTTGGTTTGATCAGTTCCCTCCCACCATTGGTTGCGTTAGTTATGACAATTCCGGCAGCGATTCTATTAAACCGACTCGAGCAGCAAAAGAAAACCGTTGCACTATCTGTTTTTTGGGCAAGGATCATGTTTTTGTTGTTAGCCGGAGTGGTTTTTGTTCATTCCTCCTATCAGGCATGGGCTTTTTTAATCATAGTCGCAATAATGAATATCCCTGGAACGATTTCTACGATTGGCTGGCAGACACTGATTAGTGGGATGATTAAGGAGGATCGCAGAGGAACTTTTTTCAGTGACCGGAATCGGTTATTAACGATTGTTGGGATGATTACGACGCTGATAATTGGGATTTTGATGAAAAAGCACACAGAAGATGCAGCGGCATATCAGGTATTATTTATCATTGCGTTTCTTTTTGGCTTAATGGAAGTATTTTTTTTATTGAAGCATAAGGAAAAAACAGAATCGAAGCCCGACAATAAGAAAAAAAATTCATCGATGGATTGGTCCATTTTTAAAGATAAGGGATACAAATGGTTTCTTATTACTGCCCTATGCTTCAACTTTTCCTGGCAAATGGCTTGGGGACTTTTCAATATTTATAATGTGAAATATGCCCATGCGACGATTTTGTGGATTAGTATATTTTCCGTTGCCAATCAATTGGTGCAAATCTTCTCGTTTCCATTATGGAAGAAATTTGCGGAGGAAAAGTCGAACACATTAATGCTTGTATGGGTGGCAGCCGGAATGGCAACGGCTCCTTTTTTAACCGTCTTGTCTACTAATCTGGTTTATCTTACTCTTGTACAAATGACATCCGGCTTTTTTGTTTCTGGTACCACGCTTCTCCTGTTCAATCTGTTATTAGAGAAATCACCAATGGAGAAGAGAACCTATTGCATCACGACTTATAATGTCCTTTTATCCTTTGTCGCTTTTATTGCACCACAGATTGGCATCTGGCTTTTGGAAGTAACCGGCATGGAAACCTCGATGGGAATAAACTCCCTCCTACGTTTTATAAGTGCCTCCGTCTTCCTGCTCATGTACCTAAAATTTAAGAACACAAAAACATCAACAAAGGCCATCACAGGAAAAAAAGCGTCCCCCCTGCCGTAAATGAGGGACGCTTTTTAATCGGTCGAAAGCTTGTTATTGCCCGAAAACATATATATTCCAAATGTTTTTCGAATTGAAAAGATCATGCCCATTAAAATCATATTAGAAAACAAGGAACTTCCGCCATAGGTGATAAACGGGAGGGCAATCCCTTTAACTGGCATTATTCCGACAACCATTCCGATATTTTGAAAAATTTGCACGGAAAGACTCAAGGTGATGCCTGCACAGATATACATCCCAAAAGATGTCTGGGATTTATGTCCAATGCGAATCACTCTATAGAGCAATAGCATGAACAGAAGAACAACGAAAGAGGCGATGATAAAACCTCCTTCTTCTGCTACGGTTGCGAAAATAAAGTCCGTATGCTTCTCAGGAATATAAACCTTCCCATTCATGAATCCTTTTCCTACTATTTCACCGCTCCCTACAGCTAAGATCGATTTCTGGCTTTGATACGCATCACTACTGTTTCCTGCAGGATCCAGCCACCCGATAATTCGTTCCTGCTGATGCGGTTTTAACAGTGGAATGAGGTCTTTATAAATAATATCTGGTTGATAGTAAAACAGATAAACCAGCATTCCTGCAAATAAAAGCGCTGCTAGCATGAAAAAAGCAACCAATTTTCTCTTTAATCCAGACAAATAAAGCATACTTCCAATCGCGATGAAATAAAGGAAGACCATCCCCGTGTCTGGCTGCTGATAAACAACCAACGAAGGTGGAATCGTTACAAATAATATTTTTCCAACTAGTAATAAATCGGTGTGGACTGTTCGGAAAAAATGTGAGGCATTATGCGTTGAAATGAGTCTAGCGACCAAAATAATTAATGAAATTTTAAAAAACTCTGATGGCTGTATAGAACCTACCAAAGGGATGCTATACCATCTCTTCGCACCATAAATCACTGGAGCAATCTTTTCCGGTGAAAATCGTAATAAAATGATGACCATAAAGAAGAAAATATAGGCAGGCCAAGCTAATCTTTCAATTTGATCTATATCTAGCTTGGCTACGGCCAGTAAGAGACTAAAGCCGATAATATAATTGATACCCTGTTTCAATGCGAAATTTTGTGCACCATACTGGCCAGTTTGCTGACTGCTATAAATAAAAACAATACTGACCATAAAAAAGGCCATCAAGATGAGCATGATGGGACCATCTAATCTTTTATAAAAATTTGTTTCTGTGTTCATTTTACTTCACCAATTATTTTTCATTTATTTTACTTTCTGTAATGACCCTAACCTATTACTAGTAGGAGCCAGTAATTCCGTCTCAGGAACTTGTAGTATTTTCAATTTCACTAGATGCTAGGAAGTCCTTTAATGCTTGCTGGTTTTTCTCGAAATCTAATTTAAGCACCGCTCCTACGTTAACCGTTTCATCGACATATGAATTGTCAACTGGTATCCGAATACTATCCACTTTGGTTGATTTCCCAGCAAGTAATCCTTTAGTGATTGATAAAATCGTTGGCGAATCAACATTTGTATCAATATAAGGGGTAGCAACCCCTAGGATCTTTGGCAGATTGATTAAATTATGAAGACTGACTGCTTGTTCCTTTATCTTTGAAATGGCCTCCTGCTGTCTTTGCACCCTGCCAAAATCACTCAAGCTATCATGGCGAAAACGAACATATCCTAATAATTTATCACCATGTAATATTTGTTTCCCAGGTTGTAGTGTCATACCAATTCCATACGACATTTCATACGGAATATCGACCTCAATTCCTTTAGGAGCGGCAATGTCGACAATTTTTGAAAAACCTTCAAAATCAACAATGGCATAGTAATTTATATCGACATCAAAATTTTCTTTAATCGTTTTCCTTACTAATTCAGGCCCGCCAAATGCAAAAGCCGCATTTATTTTTTGCTTGCCATGACCGGGAATATTCACGTAAGAATCTCTCATAATCGAAGCTATCTTCATTTTCTTTGTGTTTTGATTATAATGAGCAATCATCAATGTATCAGATCGAGAATGCTCCTCACCACGGGAATCACTTCCAAGTAATAAAATATTAATCTCTCCAAATTGCGGTTCAGCACCTTGGAAATCATCAAACTCTTTCTGTTCATCCTTAAATTGGCTATTACTCGCTTCGGATAGACCTCTTTTATATTGATATACAGAATAAATAACAACTATTAAACATAAGGTAAGAACTACCAAAACGCCATTCCTAATCCATTTTCGTTTCTTGTGTATATTTTCTCGTTTTTCCATTTTAACAATCACCTGTCAGAATTAATTTTATGCTTTTGTTGATAAGAAATCTAAAACAAGCTTTACTGCTATTGCATCATCAACATACCCGAGTGGAAAAATATAATCAGGAATCACATCAACTGAAAAAATAAAGTAAATGAGCGCACTGCCAATCAGTCCAAGCTCAACAGGAGTACCCTTTCTTAAGCGAAACTGTTCAAACATTTCTTTTAACTGGTTAATAAACGGACCGATGCTGCCAACTTTGTTTAGCTTTGGCTCAAAGTCTGATAGAATTATCTCGCTTCCCTCATCCGTTTGCGAATAATGTTGATATTTGACCAATTGCTCTTCAACACTTTCAATCGTGAAGGTATTCGGTGTTAATTCAGAAGCTTCAAGGACACTTTGAATGCTATCCAAAGATGAGTGAATGTCTGAATTTTTCTGTTCCTGACCTTGGTCAACCCGGTAACCAGCTGCTGTATACAAATCAGGGGTCGGCACACCAAGACAGTCGGCCATTTTCTCTAAATGCTCTGGAGTTGCTCTGCGTTTTCCATTGATAATCCGCGAAATAGTAGCGGTGTCAATTTTTGTAAGCTCACTGAATTTCCTCATTGATAATGATCGTTCCTTTAGTAATTCTTTCAACAGTAACCCAAGTTTATTATTTGTATGTTGAGTTGACATTCGCTTTCCTTCCCCTTCTAGACAATAAATAAGCCAATTTTTCATATAAGAATATGAATCTACTTCATAGAGTTATAAAATAATTGTTATTTTGGAATATAACTCAATATTGACATTTTGTCAACAAAAACTACTGGTGTTAAAAGAATGCCGTAAAAGCGATGATGATAATAATGATCCCGCTGATCATTGTTCCGAATTCTCCCAGCGTAAAGGAACCGATACGAATGTCAGCTAATTTATATCCTAATTTTACTCCACACCATACACTGATAATACTACCGATTGCAGCAGTGAGTGAAATAGCCAGTGGTGAAAACCCTAGTAAACCTGCCCCTAAACCATTTGTAAGGGCATTGGCTGATAAGGCAATCCCAAGAACCACTGCCTCCCCCATGCCAATTTCTCCTGAACGATCGACATCCGCTGACTCCGGATTCCGGAGAATTCCCTTCATTCCAGAAGTTTGGGAGGAATCACTGTCAGTACTTACCGCAAAGTCACCTTTCTTCCTCGGAGCCCCCAGTAGAATGATACGAATACCAATAATACAGAGAAAAATCGCTCCGATGATCACGGGGAACATACCAGGAAGAATTTTTGAAAGCCACATCCCAAAGCTGATCCCCATAATACTCATCAAGAAGCAAATCATGCCTATCAACAGGTTTGCACCGAATCCGATTCGAATCTTGCGAATTCCGTATGAAATACCTATCCCTAAATTATCAACACTTGCTGAAACTGCAAAAGCCAAGATAATTAACCACGACAATGAAATTCACTCCTCATTTTTTTTTCATTGTATTGATTCTATTGAGGAAAAGTGCTAATTTCATTCAAAAAATTGACAAAAAGTCAAATATGTTGCTCTCAAACTAATAACCAAGCAATATTCTAACCTATTTCATTAAAGGTGTAATAGGATCTTAGCTACCGTGAAATAATGGAAAATACATCTACCGAAACAAAAACAGGTTCTCCTTGGACAATTTCCTCTAATATTGTTCCTGCTTCGGCTAGGATGATATCCTTTAAAGAAACAACACCAACAAGGTCACCATTTCTTCCTAATACATAAATATATGAAACAATTTCTGCTTCCTGGCCAACTTTTCGAATATGTCTGATTGTTTGTTCGACAGTCCAGTGAATTCGGGCTGCAACATAATCGATCGTGGCCAATCTTCCGGCAGTATTTGGTTCATAGTTCATCAAATGATGAATTTTTTCTCGATAACTTTCAGGCAGATAGCCCAATAATTTTTTTCCTTGATTCGCATGCACCGATAAGAACAAATTTACAATTGTATCACTGGACATTTCATTTATAAGGTCTGATTTACTTTGTTCATTGATACGAAGCAATATTTTATATTGCTGTTCTGGATCTAAATATTCAAGAATTTCTGCACCGAGTGATGCAGGAACAAGTAAGAACAAGTTCATTTGTTCTTCCGAATTCAACGCACTGACCATTTCCGCAATATCAAAAGGTTGAAGATCTCCAAGGAACTTATTTAAAAGGGGTTGATTTTGTTCCTGCAAAATTGTTTGTAATTCCATGTTGTGTTCCATATTCTAAACCTCCATTTCTTACATTATGTTTCGATGTTTTAGCCGAATATGAGTGGCTGTTCCAGGATATATTCACTAAAATCCCTATAGAAATTAACATAAATAGTAATGAGGAACCCCCGTAACTAACAAAAGGAAGCGGGACTCCAGTGATTGGAAGCAGGCCTGAAACTGCACTCAGGTTAAAAATGACCTGTACCATCATTTGAAAAGTCAGACCAATAGCCAATAATTTAGCAAATGAATTCTTAGCTATTAGAGCAATGCGGACACCACGGTACATGATGAATAAATAGGAAAAAATGATAAATAAAAGACCGAATACGCCCAGTTCCTCCAAGATAACAGCCATAATAAAATCTGTATGCGCTTCGGGGAGATATCCAAATTTTTCAACACTGTGACCGAGACCTTTCCCCCAAATCCCTCCGGATGCGATAGCATGATATGCGCTAACTAATTGGTAGCCATCGCCAAATGGATCAGCAAAGGGATCTCGAAATGACAAAATCCGGTTCAAGCGATAGGGAGCAGATAGTGCTAAAAAACCTACTCCACCTAAGGCTATGCTCCCTAATAGGAGTAAGTGAATAGCTCGTGCACCCGAACAAAGCAGGATAAACCCGCATGGTATTAATATCGCAGTCGCTGTCCCTAAATCCGGCTGTTTCAATATTAGTAAAAAAACCGTCCCAAGTATAAAAAGCGGTGGCATAACACCCTTCCAAAAATGATTAATATAGGTTTGTTTTTTGGCATAAACGCTCGCAAAATAAATGATCATGACAAGTTTAACGGCTTCAGTTGGCTGGATGAGCAATGGTCCTAGTTGGAGCCATCGCTGTGAATGATTCCTCTCCACTCCGAACAATGGAACTAACACCATGATCAATAATAAGATTGAGATTAACACTAATATTGGACTAAATTTCCCATAAACACGGTAAGGAATGATGGCAGTGATGGCCATTAGAACAAATCCGATGATAATGGAGTGTAGTTGTTTAAAGTAAAAAAACCGCGAATCCCCGAAATCAACCGAAGAGATCGGAAAACTTGCACTATAAACCATGACTAATCCAAACAAACATAAAAGTACGGTAGCAATGACTAATAAATAGTCCATCTGTTTCAAACGCTTTATAACCATTCAATCACCTTCTTATTGACGATTATTTTTTTCGAACCCACTGCCCACATGCTTTGGTTGTAAAACAAAAAAACCCTTATTTCCTAAACTGAGGAAATAAAGGGCCAATGTATGTACATTAATAAACTATTTTTCGCTTAAAAATTCTAACAGCTTACTAGAGTTTTACCTATTATTCCCTCGTTCAAGTTTTAGCACTAAATAGCATAGGCAGGGATACCAGCTTCGTTAAAAAAGACCTTCGTCCGATCTTTCCTGTTGACCCATTGGCGTCTCTCGACATTTTTGGGCAGAAGCGTATCTCTATTTAGGAGCCTCACCTAACAGAATACTTAAAGTGTTTATGAAATTAATTAAACTATACGATTTTGTTGTCAAATTGTCAACGTTTTATCAACAATTAATAGTAATATCTTTTTGTGAAATTTCCTTGAAATTGATTAATATTAAGCTGATTGTTTCATATTTTTATATAAGGGGATAATTATGGTGACTAGGAGGCAGCGATGATCAGAATTAATCATCAGGTGGTTGAGCAAAAGGAGCTTCTTCACAATTTTACCAATAAAGAAGATATTTCTATTATTAAACAATTGACGGAATACCAGGCAGTTTACGAATATCAAACGATAAGTCAATTAAAATTTGAACTTTCGTTTCGAAAAAACACGATGAAGGCCGCACAGGAGTTGAATAAAAGCGGTGTAAAGTTTACAACATTCCGCTATGCCTTTTGCAATAAAAAGTATTGGAATCGATTACGGAATGGTGGCTTTCTCATTAAAGCCAATGTTCCTCCTTCGACTGCTATTCTAGATATCCTTAAAAACGGCAAGCTTTATGCGTTTGAATGCTCCACCGGCATCGCGATTGTATTGTATATTGCCACGCTCTATTCCATTGGAAGCGAAAGGTTTGATATCCTTTTTGCCCGGCTTTACTTGATGGATTGGCAATTTGATGACGATCTGCCAATTCTTCAAAAGTTTGGTACGGACTATTTGCCTGGTGATGTCCTGCACTTTAATAATCCGGATTTTGATCCGAAACAGCCGTGGTGGCGGGCAGAAAATGTCATCTATTTTGGCGATGACAAATACTACGGCCACGGAGTCGGCATTCGAGGGGCCAACACAATTATTGAATTTTTAAACAAAAAACGTAAGAAAGATCCCGAGACATCGGCCTACCTCATGCAAATGATCACTCGGCCACATTATCAATCATTACAAAATCACTTGTAGCGTTAAGGGTGACAGGCACCATAGCTCTGCTATGGTGCCTGTCACCCTTATTACCCTATTTACAGTTGGAACCTCAAAAATTAATAAATGCGTCCTCCGCATTTACTTCTTTTTTTATCATTTTGGTGGTTTTCAGCCATTTGGTGACTTTTTCCCATGTTTCTGGGTCTTGGTAGCCGAATGGCTTTTCTTTTGCGTCCATTAGCGGGAGAAGGATCTCTAGGCTTTTTCTTTCAATATCCGTCTCTAATGGCGACGTTTTGTCTTCATGCTTTAATAATATGGACAGGCCTTCCTCCGGATGGTCGGCGACATAGGTCTGACCCTTCGAAGTCGCAGCGATGAACTTTTTAAATACTTCCGGCTTTTCCTTTAGGCCTTTTTCACTTCCGACTAATACCAATTCATAATAATCGGGAACACCATAATCCTTAGGGTTTAATGTACGGATTGGATAACCTTCTTTTTCCAATAATAACTTCTCGTGGTTAATAAATCCACCCATCAGTGCATCAGTTTTCTTCGTGGCTATTGCAGGAATCAAGTCCCATCCAACATCGACCATTTTTACGTTCTGCGTATCCCCGCCATCCGATTTCACCATCGTTTGGATAATCGCTTCATCTAATGGAATGGTCGGATAGCCAATCGTTTTTCCGGCTAAATCCTTTGGGGAACGAATCGGACTATCAGCAGCAACCATTAATTGATTCAAGGGGTGGCGCACGATAGCGGCAATTGATTGAACGGGAATATTCTCGCTCCGTGCCACAAGTACCTCAGGCTGATAGCTAATCGCTAGATCCACCTTCCCTGCCGCCACAAGCCGAAGCGGATCGTTCGTGTCGGCAGGCATTTGGATATCCACGTCCAACCCCTGTTCTTTGAAATAACCCTTTTCTATTGCAGCATATAGAAACGAGTGCACGGCATTGGGATACCAGTCCAGCATAATACTCACTTTTTGCTGGCCACCTGAAGCTTTATCAGCACCGCCTTTCCCACATGCACTTACTAAAAGAAGCAACAAGCATACCATGATTGTTAACAAACTTTTCTTCATTGAATTTCCCAAAACCTTTCTAGTTCCGAATTATATTTTTCAATAAATACTTTTCAATGAAACTAATACATAAAAATAAGACAATCCCTATTAATGACAGGAGGAAGATGGCGGCAAAAACGGCATCCGCTTTCAGATTACCCGACATCCGCCGGCTGAAATAACCAAGCCCCTCACTCGCCCCGAGCCATTCACCAATGGTTGCACCGACAACACAATAAACCACAGACATTTTCAAGCCGGACAAGATCGATGGCAATGCCAACGGTACCTGGATTTTTTTAAAAATAGTCCAGCGATTGGCGCCCATTGTCTGCAGTAACTCCCGGTACTCACCACCGCCTGCCTTCAGCCCATCATAGGTACTCACAACAATTGGAAAAATTGCGATTAAAATGGTGACCGCAATTTTGCTCCAAATCGAATACCCAAACCACATAATAAAAATAGGTGATATCGCAATCAACGGAATAGTTTGTGAAATCACCAGAAATGGGTACAATATTTTTTCTAAAGTGCGGGAAAAGTGCATGCCAACGCCAAGCAGCAAACCGCCGGCAAGTGATAGACCAAACCCAATCAATACCTCTTTTAAGGTTGCTGGCAAATGTACCTTGAACAAGAGCACCCGGTTGTCCGTAAGTGCCGCACCAATTTCCGTAGGTGATGGCAAAATAAAAGACGGAACCATTCCGCTGCTTACAATCCACTCCCAACCACTTACTAACAAAATGGCCACTATCAGGAATAGACCATAATCCCCTAACCATGTTCTCCAATTAATTTTCATCTTGAATCAGCCGCTCCAATTCTTTTCTCATCACGATAAATTCGGATTGATAGATTATTTCTGCATCTCTTGGTCGTGGAAGGTTGACTTTAATTTCTTTTATAGTCCCGCTTTTTCCAAGCAAAATAATCCGGTCGCTTAACAAAATGGCTTCTTCTAAATCATGGGTGATGAACAAAACCGTTTTTTGTAAATTCCCCCAGAGTCCTAGCAGCCAACTGTGCATGTTCCGTTTCGTTAGCGAATCGAGTGCCCCGAACGGTTCATCTAATAATAACAAGTCTTTCCCTGTCATGATGGTTCGTAAAAAAGCAACCCGCTGCCTCATCCCGCCGGAAAGCTCATCCGGATAGGCATGTTCAACATCTGCCAAGCCAAATCTGGCCAGCCATTCGTGAATCTCTGGAATTTTCCGCTGACGATTTTCCTTCGTGACTTCAAGCGGGAGAATGACATTTTCTATAACCGTCCTCCAGGGTAAAAGCAAATCCTTTTGCGGCATATACCCTACATTGCCTAATCTGTTTCCGGGATGTGCACCATGAATCCTGATTTCACCCGTATGTGGCTCCAATAATCCAGTTATCAATTTAAAAAGCGTACTTTTTCCAGAACCGCTTTCACCAATAACAGAAACAAATTCTCCCGCTTTTACAGCCATTGAAACTTTTTGAAAAATGGGTCTTGCATTCCCGTCAAAAGCGTATGTAAGGTTTTCGATTGATAACATCTTGGTGTTAGACAGGCCAATCCTCCCCTTCGTAAATCATATCCCAGAACATGTACTCAAAGCGGGAGGCCGTAAGGAAATGTCCTTCTAACGCTGCTAATTCTCGTTCTGGTTTTCCTTCTGTCAATTGATCTAATAACTCAATCAGCCACGTTGCCAATGAACCAAATTCATCAGAGGCATACATTTTTATCCAATCGCCATATAGTGAATGCTTGCTAGCTTCTGGATATTTGTTTGCTAGCATTCTGCTAATCTCCCAGTAGCTCCACATACATGGCAATAAAGCTGTAATTAATTCTGCTAATTCTCCATTTTGAGCAACGTTCAACATATACCGTGTGTAGGCTAAATTGGTGGGAGTTGGTTTTGTTTCTTCAAGCTGTTGTTGACTAATGCCAAATTTGGCTGCATATCCCCTGTGCAGTTCCATTTCACCATGAAGCGTTTCATGGAGCAGTTTGGCAAAGGCAGCCATCGTTTCGAGATTGCTTGCTTTAACTGCCCCCAATGCAAAAAGCTTGGAATAGTCGATTAAAAATATATAATCCTGCTTCATGTAACGAATAAATGATTCCACAGGAAGGTTCCCCTTCCCTAACCCGTCAACAAATGGATGTTGATGAGTTTTTTCCCAAATTTCTCTTACCTTTTCATACAGTCGATGAGAAAATTTCATTCCTACTCCCCCAATTCATTGTTAAAAGAATGGCCAGCCCTAATCAAGACTTTCTTTCGTAAGAATACCGTTAAGATCACAAACCCTAGCAGAGCTCCCACAAACGAACTAAAGATAAATAATGGGATAAATCCAAATAAGGTTGCTTCCTTCCCTAAAAATAGAGTGGCAATTGGATAACATAGGATCGCACCAATAATCCCCGTTCCAATGACTTCCCCGATAAATGCTAAATAGATTTTTCTAGTTTTTAAAAATAATAGGGATGCAAGCAGCGCTCCGACCATACTGCCAGGAAAGGCAAAAATGGAACCCGTTCCCATTAGATTTCTTAGCAACGAGACACAAAAAGCCTGGGCGACAGCGTAAAACGGTCCCAATAGCACCGCTGACAATACATTCAAAAAGTGCTGAACTGGAAACACCTTTGTAAATCCAATCGGAATTGAAACCAGGCTGCTGGAGATAGTGCCAATCGCAATCATCATCGCCGTCAACGTCAGTTTATAAGTTTTCTTCATTTCCTTTTCACTCCCCTACGTTTTTTCTAATTGCTTTTGCTGCTTCCCTTGGTGACTCTGCATGGCTAATCGCGGTGATCACCGAAACACCATCTGCCCCTGCTTCCATAACGGAAGCGGCATTTTCGCTGGTAATTCCGCCAATTCCCACAATCGGGATGGTGTATCCATTTTTTCGCAGTGTTTCGATAAGGCTGGTTCCTTTAGATGGCTTGGCATCTTCCTTTGTTTTCGTCGGAAAAATAGGCCCAATCCCGAAATAATCAGCACCATTTTGCAATGCAATTATCGCCTCCTCCATCGAATGTACAGAAACCCCAAGAGTCATATCGCCAATCCTTTCCCTTACCGTTTTTACCGGCCCATCCTCTTGTCCGATATGAACTCCATCTGCCCCAATTGCAACCGCAAGCTCAATATCATCATTGACAATGAATGGAATATGGTTCTCCTTGCAGATTACTTGAAGTTCTTTTGCAAGGGTCAATTTTTCGGCACCGGATAGAGCCCCATCACCCTTTTCACGGAATTGAAAAAGGGTGATCCCACCGGCAATTGCTTCTTTTAATACAGCCTTTGGTTCTTTATAGCAGTTCGGGCTCCCCATTATAAAATAAACACGTATTAACTCACGTAAGTTATTCATGACTTTGCTAACTCCCTAATAAATTTTCTTTTTCCATAGGCCCAGTGGTTTGTCGGTCCATGACCGTTGCCAATTGAAATACCATCTTCAATGGCAGCTTGAATGAAATCCTTCGCTATTGATACTGCATCAAACACGGTGGAGCCCTTCGCTAATTCAGCGGTAATAACAGCCGAGAAGGTACATCCTGTTCCATGAGTGTTTTTCGTATGGATTCGCTTGCTCGTAAAGGTATGGAATTCATTCCCGTCAAAAAATAAATCAGTGGACGTTGTCTCATTTTCGTCATGACCGCCTTTAATCACGACATTTCTTACACCAAGGTCGCATAGCCTAACTGCCGCCTGTCTTTTATCCTCAAGAGTTTGAATTTTCATCCCCGTTAACACTTCCGCCTCTGGAATATTGGGTGTAATGACTTCGGCAAGCGGTAATAAATAATGTTTCATAGCGAAAATGGCTTCCTGTTGTAGTAAAGGGGCGCCGCCTTTGGCAATCATCACAGGATCGATAACCACATTTCTCCATCGGTATTTTTTGAGATAATCAGAAACAGTTTCGATAATTTCAGCGCTAAAAAGCATTCCTGTTTTTACCGCATCCGCCCCCATATCCTCTCCGATTGCTTCAATCTGTTTGGCGACCGCCTCTGCCGTCATCGGGTAAACAGCGTGGACTCCTACTGTATTTTGTGCCGTAACTGCAGTCACAGCTGACATGCCAAAAACCTCTAATTCCTGAAACGTCTTCAAATCTGCTTGAATCCCTGCACCGCCGCCGCTGTCAGACCCAGCGATTGTTAATGCTTTTCTCATCTTATATTCCCCCATTCCACTTTTTAACAGAAGCATAAATATTCATATCTTCAGAAGAAACCATTGATAATTGATTTAAAAATTCCATTTGGAAGCTGCCAGGCCCTAATGGAGCTATTTTCGCCGCTGCCTTATCCGCAGCAACACCATAGTAGGTTAAGGCAGCCACCGAAGCTTGAATTAGATCCTTTTCCACTCCTGCAAATGCACCAATCACCGAGGTTAGCAGGCAGCCAGTCCCCGTTACTTTTGTCAAAATGGGATGCCCATTTGTGACTATATAAGTTGTTTTCCCATCGGTGACGACGTCCTCTTTTCCTGTAATAACAACAACACAATGCAATTTCTCCGCAGCAGTGACCGCCAGTTCTATGGTGTTCCCTTTCCCTGCTCCTACATCAACGCCCTTAATTTCCCACTTCTCCCCAACGACATTGGCAATCTCGGCGGCATTTCCTCTAATCACGGCCACTTTGAGCTCATTCATTAATTTTTGTGCCGTATCTGTTCGATACGGTGTAGCGCCCGCACCAACTGGATCAAAGATAACGGGAACTCCATACGCATTGGCAGCCTTTCCCGCCAAGAACATCGCCTCTACCGTCTGCGGGTTTAATGTACCAATATTCAAAACTAGTGAACTCGCAATTTTTGCCATATCCGCGGCTTCTTCTTTGGCATTCGCCATAACTGGTGAAGCCCCCAGGGCAAGGAGCCCATTTGCTGTAAAATTAGTGACGACTACATTCGTCATATTATGTACTAGTGGGTTTTCCTCCCTAACCTTTTGTAATGTTTCTGCCAATTTACTTTTTTCCAAACCAATCTCCCCATTTCTTTTTAAAAATAAAAAAACCAGATCCATATTTGGACCTGGTTAGGTAGAAAGCGAATAAATAACAGTACGCTCGACTACTTTCCTACGCTGGTATTACCCAGATCAGGTCCAAAGGGTTAAAAACATAACGTTTTCTCTCAGCCTGATAACAGGGCACCCCTAGTAGATACATCACATATTAAATTAAGTACATATTACCGCTAATTACCATTGATGTAAAGAAAAATACTTGCCCGAGATTATGCACCATTCGGGATAAGTCTTCATGTCCCTTAATCCCTGATTTTCACAAAATCTATTAGTTCCTTAAGTTCATTGGTAAATCCTTTTACTGTTCGCTCGCCAACTACGGTCACGGGGACTCCCATAAAACCAAATTTCTCCACTTCCTTTTGATAGTCCGCGTTTGTCGACACATCCCGAATTTCAAAGGCAATCCCTTCTTGTGTGAGAACCTGTTTGACCATTGAGCATTCAATACAATCATTTGTCGTATAGACGATGACATGTTTATTCATAAATAAGCCCTCCCCAAAACCATATATTTCAACAAAATCCCTATGTAATGGTTCAAATGAAACAAATGCACTAGAATAGACGCCCTTCCGACATAATAACTCGAGAAATGTCTGAATATGCGCTTTCCCAAGCAATAAAGAGAAATTTCCTAAATTCATAATGGTAATACTATACACCATACCATCATAAGAAAAACCTTCACAAACTACAACCCACAAAGTCTCTCAAATATAAATATATGCAAAAAGAAAGGGCAATTTGTCCACCTCAGGTGGACAAATTGCCAAAAGTGTCTTTTTATGGTGCCTGACACCGTTTTACTATTTCTTCCAAATAGGTGAAAGTTTCATCTCTGGTGTCGTTTCTTTGGAGTGCAATGTCGATGGTTGCTTTGATGTAGCCGATTTTGTCACCGATGTCGTAGCGGTTTCCTTTGAAGTTGTAGCCTAAGACAGTCTGTTCCTTGTTTAATTCGTTTATGGCATCTGTTAGTTGCAATTCACTGCCTTGTCCAACCGGAAGCCGTTCCAATATGGGGAAAATCTTCGGGCTCAAAATATAACGCCCCATGACAGCTAAGGTAGACGGAGCCTCTTCTTTCATTGGTTTTTCAATAAATGATTCAATTGTACAGATGTCTGGTTTAATCATTGCCCCTTTTGTTTTAATGATGCCATATTTACTTACATCCTGTTCTGGAACATGTTGAATGGCAACAACTGAACTATTATAATCCTCAAATACATCAATCAGTTGTTTTAAACAAGGAACGTCCGCCAGTACTACATCATCGCCAAGCATCACCGCAAATGGTTCATCGCCAATAATATTTTGGGCACAAAGAATAGCATCCCCAAGTCCCTTCGGTTCCTTTTGGCGAACATAATAGATTTTCACTAAACTGGATATTTGTTGAACTTTCGCCAAATCTATTAGTTTGTTTTTTTTAAACAGCGTATCTTCAAGCTCATAGGATTTATCGAAGTGGTCCTCTATTGACCGTTTTCCCCTGCCTGTTATGATAATAATTTCCTCAATCCCCGACGCTGCGGCCTCTTCAACAATATATTGAATCGTGGGTTTATCAACAAGCGGAATCATTTCCTTTGGCACTGCTTTTGTTGCTGGTAAAAACCGTGTCCCGAGCCCTGCAGCTGGAATAATGGCCTTACGGATTTTCATAAACTCCCTCCCTTCTAAAAATATTTCTTACTTTTCGTCATTAGTATGCAATGGTCGATAAACCTTTTTTAAAAACTTTTGCGTCAACTGCGGCAGAATGGCCTTCCTTCTCGTTACCAAGGTAGTCACAATCGCCTTCTTTTCCTCTTTTGACACATGCCAGTCCTCAGGGATGAGCGAGACAATTTCCTCCATTAAAAGAATAGGCATCGTTTGAATCAACTCCAGATGTTCAGTAAAACTCTGTTCGTTTTCAATATATTGCGCCATTAATTGATGTGTGGCACTTTTCAATACTTCCACTGGCAAACTTTCCAAATCAGCATTCAGCCAATTGTAGGTTCCGAAAATTTCTGCCTGATCAATCATCCACAATTGGTAACAATCTCCCACTACCTCTCGCAAAAGAATATTTTTACGAGTGCGGTCTTGATTACATAACCAATAATCCAATAAAATGATTCCTGCCAGTGATTGATGGTTAACAATATTGGATACATTGGTAACTTGATGCCCATTTAGGCAATCAGGGACATACACGGAGGCGAATTGGTACTGCATTTGATGCATCTGGGCGAGTTCAGGGATCTCCGAAGAAAATTTTTGGGGTATATCCACTATACAAGCATATGGTACCGGTAATCCTAGGTATCTTGCTAGACAATAACCAACCCATTCATTCGGCAAGGTTTTTTCGAAGCCCGGTTGAAAATATTTGACCACATAATCCCTGCCATCATTAAACGTGATTAAATGGGCATTCGATTTCCCTTCCAATTTCTTAAGATACGCAGCGGGCTTAATCATCTAGCCTCCCCCCCCATCCACACCTAATTTTTTTAACAACTGAATATAATCATCGGCTACTGCTTCTATTGAGAAGTTTTGTTGAACATGATCAATTGCTGCCTGTGACATTCGTTGTTGGACATTCCGGTCATCTAAGATCTGATATAATTGCGTGACCGCATCATCGACATTTTGTCCGCGAAAAAGCAGACCTGTCTCGCTTTCTGGTACCAATTCTGTAACTGGCATCATTCTGGAAGCAACAACGGGAACTCCGCAGATCATCGATTCAATAAACGTATTGCCAAACGATTCGGACTTAGTTGTCGCAAGGGTGCAGCCGCCGGATTCGCGAATTTTCGCATACACATGAGGCATTTGCTGATAGGGAATCACTGGAAACCACTTGATCATGTCCGTGAGACCTTCTTCATGCCAAGCAGCTTTAAACTCTTCACGCTGGACACTTTGTGCACCGCCTATAATCCAAATTTCAATATCACTGCGCTCACTTTTAATCTTCTTTGCGACCTCGATCAGCATGGGCCAATTCTTACGTTTGTCCAATCTGCCAATCCAGCCGATAATTTTTTTCTCCTTTGGCAGCGTGGGAGCGGTGTTAAAGTCGATTTCCTCAATGGGTAATGCCCGGAAAAATGATGTGTCGACACCGTTGTAAATAACAGTTATCGGTACATCATTTGTCAAAATAGAAACTAACCGTTTTTGATAGTTTGAAGGGACAATAATTAAATCCGGCTGAATACCTTTAAAGGAAGTAAGGTGCGGCATGAGCTTAATCAGCTCTGGAGTCCGCGCTTCGATAATAACTGGACCCTGATATTTAGCCTTGCGGATCCATTTATAAGCGGCACCAGTATCGACAACAATGATCGCGTCATAGGCATTTTTCTTAATAATGTTAATAATCTCTTTTTCATCCTTCGTTAAATAAACCGGTGCAACATCCTGCATAATATGCAGCCCGCCGTGGTCTGTCGTGTATAAAAATTCGGTATCAATCCCCTGCTGTTTAAAATAAATCGAGCGGTTTCTCCATCCGGCATTTACCCCGCCAACAGTGAGTAGCCGCCAGATTACTAAAACTTTCATTTAGCCTACTCCTTTTTTATTTTTTGGATCTCCTCTTTTTAAAAATAACTATCATTTTTGCTGATAGTTAGCTATGATGGTGTTTCCTATTTTTAGGACCACCTTTTCGATCACGTTCACTGTATTTTTCTCCCTCAAATCGCTTTCTGTTGTGGTGTTTATCGACATCACGGCGGCTTTCACCAACGAATCGTTTTCCTTTATTTTGATCTCGATCTTGATCCCTGTCTCCTATTCGTTCTCCTTCACGGACTATCTCCGTCTCGCGGGAATCCCAGTATTCATCTATTTTTTTCATAACATCTTCCGGATCGGTACCGCGTGCAAGCATTGTTTTGACCCATTCCTCTTTAAATACCTTGTGGACTAACCCTTGTAGCTGCGCAACATATTTTCCCTCATCCTCTGTTGTGAGCAGCTGTTTACTTAAATTTTTCAAGGAATCTTTGTCAGGTTTTTCCGGCAGTAAAATTTGATAGATTTGATGAGAAATCTCTTCCATTCGGATATAGTGCAACCATTCTGCATACACTTCCGGAGCCAATTCTTGAACATGTCCTAGAAAAATGGCCTTATTTTCTTCCCCTAGTGAAGTTAGTAATTTCCGTGGATACGGATAAACACGATCACGCCAAACCGTTCTTGCAACATCAATTACCTTCAAACTGCCATCCGGCTGCAAGTAAATTTGCCGTTTATGATGGTCAATTCTCTCATAGCCAATTGCTTTAAACGTAATTAACATCACGAGTAGTTTGGCAGAGAGTGATTCTGTAAGCGGCTGGGATTGTAGATATTCACGAATGTCCACGCCTCTAACAATATCCATGGCTATATAGAGCTGTCCTTTCGCATGTATTTTTGGAAAAAGGTTTGTATCTTTACCAAGAGATAAGGCGTAGTGTTCTCGTTCACAATCCTCTTCATTACCGAATACCTTTACACAAACATCCTCAGAAACCTGGAAGACTGCTCCTTGACGTCCCTTCCCCAGCATAATTAATGGTGAGTTGTTAACGACTTCTACATCTGCATTCACTTGATTTTGAACTTTAATTTCTTTTAACCATTTGTTTAATTGTTTACTATCCACTTTTCTCCTCCTTGTTAACTTCCTGGTACTTTTTGCAGCTTGTCTAAAAGATTAATATGAAAAACACCGAATCTCAGTTGTTGCCTACTATAGTTAATTCAAGTATGGTGGAAAAGGTTAAGGCAGACGTCTAAAAAACAAAAAAATGGACAACGATAAATGCTATCGTTGTCCATCCATAATTAAAATTGACTATTTTTAAAGCAATAAATAGGCAAGCGGTGCAGTGATTAAAATCGTTAGGACAACTCGTTCAAACCAGATCACCACAAGTTTGCCGATAGTTAGTGGGATTTCTGTTGATAAAATACATGGAACAACTGCTGAGAAAAAGATGATGGACGAGACGGAAACTACTGCGATGACAAATTTCGTCACAACTGCTGCTTTTGTCACTAATAGTGCCGGCAAGAACATTTCCGCTATTCCAACGGCACTTGCTTTTGCAGCCAACATTGGATCAGGCAGCTGAACAAGTGCTGTAAATGGATAGAAAATATATCCCAACCAATCAAATACTGGCGTGAACTCGACCAAAATTAGTCCAAGCAAACCAACTGACATGATAGAAGGTAAAATACCCATTGTCATGACAAAACCATCTTTGAGGTTGTCCCAAATATTTTTACCAAAGCTAGGTGATTCGTTTGCTGTAATCATCGCCTCTTTCCAGGCAGTTTTCACTCGGTCTTTTTTAATGATAACTTCTTGATCCCCTTCCATTTCCTGATAGTAAGAATCACTCATTTTCGATAATGGCCAAATTCTAACAGTAATGGCCGTAACGATAAAAGTAACCACCAAAGTAATCCAAAAATAAGCATTCCACATATCCATGATATTTAGTGTTTTCGCGACCACAATCATAAATGTCGCGGATACAGTAGAGAATCCAGTTGCGATAATCGCAGCTTCCTTTATGGAATATTTACCTTCTTTAAAAACACGATTCGTAATTAGTAGACCAATAGAGTAGCTTCCTACAAACGAGGCAACTGCATCGATTGCCGATCTCCCGGGTGTCTTCCAAATCGGGCGCATCACCGGCTGCATGAATATTCCGATAAATTCAAGTAAGCCATATCCCACTAATAGGGCAAGAAAGACTGAGCCGATTGGCACTAACAATCCTACCGAAATAACAAGCTTATTAAAAAGAAATGGTGCCATATCGGGATCAAAAAACCACTTTGGTCCGATATTAAACACGAGCATCGTACCTGCAACAAAACCAAATACCTTTAAGACTGAAAAGACTAATGTAACCTTGTCCTTATTCCACGTTTTCTTATAAAACGGATAAATGGCACCCAATAAAATAACTAATAATGCATAATAGGGCAAAACACCCGGTATTGCTAATTGAATATAGGAAACAAAATGGTCGAGCATGATCGATGATTTTCCATTCAACGTAATAGGAACAAAAAACACAAAAATGCCAATCGCACTGAAAACAAAAAATTTCATCATATTCAACATATTACTATTCTCAAACTCAGGCTGATTTGCCTTAACTAACGGCTGATTTTCCATACCCATCCCCCTAAAATAATATTTTCCTAGTTCGAATACCATCAAACTTAGGCATCCGACCACCAAAGGTGGCCGTGGTGCCTGACACCTATCTCATCATTACCCCTGTGAGAAACGTTAAAAATACGTGGGTGCCGAGTTTGACGGTTGGCTGTACATGGGTATCTTTTAGTGGGTCGAGGCAGACGATGTCCATTGCCTTTACTTTTGGATGCTTGGCAGCGGCTAGTACCCCTTCTAGCAGTTCAGCTGTTGTCATGCCCCCCGGTGTTGAAGCCGGTACCCCTGGAGCATAGGCAATATCTAGTACATCCATGTCCACCGTTAAATAAATAGTGTCTACCTTTTCTGACAATTCCTCTAAACACTGGCGGACGGTTTCTTCCATCCCTTTTTTCCTTGCCTTTCGCAGCGTAATGTAGTTGACACTATGCTCGTCAGCGTACATCTTTAAATCCTTTGTATTGAAAAATCCGTGCAAACCGATGTTGTACATATCGGATCCTTTCACTACACCGCTTTCGATCAAATTCCTCATTGGTGTCCCGTTCGACGGGCCGTTATCTGTCATGTCCCGTAAATCAAAATGGGTATCAAACTGGATAATCCCAATTTTCTCGTCCGGACGAGCCTGATGCATTCCCTTTACCATCATCGCCGTAATCGAATGATCGCCGCCAATCGCACACACCTTTGACGCCGAAAAATGTTCTTGGATTGCAGCAGAGGCCTCAATAATATTATCATGACAGCGGCGAATATCTGTGACATGCATCGGAACATCGCCTACATCAACCGCCACCCTTGACGATAGATCCATATCTTCATCCAAATTATAGGTGGTAAATCCCTTCCAGGCACGGCGGAAAGCATCCGGGAATTCAGAAGCACCCGAGGCACTGATGGATGAACGGGAAAGCGGGACGCCGACCACTACAAAATCGGCGTCCGTACTTTTTTCAGAATCAGTTTTGGCAGAAAGCGGCTGAATCCACTCGTGAACCTTAACCACATTATCCGCATCCTCTGGCCTTACCCAGGTAAAACTTGGCGGATTTAACTTAGGATAGAGAAAGCTCTTCAACTAAATGCCCCCCTCTAACAACCACCTGACCATTTTTCACCACTGTATCGGTATGGTTTACTCCATAAGAGTATTGTAGCTTCATATAATTCTCGATATTAAAAATCGTCACATCGCCTTTTTTCCCCACTTCCAAACTGCCAATCTCTTGACCTCGATTAAGCGCATGTGCTGCATTAATCGTTGTTGCCGTGATCACCTCTGCAGGTGTCATCCCCATTTTTAAACAGCCAAGATTCATAATAAATGGCAGCGAGACGGTTGGTGATGAGCCTGGATTGCAATCTGTTGACAATGCAACCGGCACCCCAAGGTCAATCATTTTTCGGCCGTTTGCAGATTCAGCCATTAAAAAGTAAGCTGTCCCAGGCAGTAACACGCCGACCACACCTTTTTCCGCCATGGCCCTCATTCCTTTTTCCGATGCCTTTAATAAATGATCCGCAGAAATAGCGCCAACTTCTGCCGCCAGTTCTGCCCCTTCATAGGGCTCAATTTCGTCCGCATGAATCTTTGGAATTAACCCATGGCGCTTCCCGGCTTCAAGAATCACCCGTGATTGCTCCGGAGTAAAAACGCCGTGCTCACAGAACACATCGTTAAATTCCGCAAGTCCGAGTTCCGCCACCATTGGAATCATTTCTTCCACAAGTAAACGAACAAACTCATCTGGATTTTCCTTATATTCCTTCGGGACTGCGTGTGCCCCCATAAAGGTAGAAACGACATCAATGACATGATTTTCATTCAATCGTTTCGCTACTTCCAACTGCTTACGTTCGGTTTCCCATTCCATTCCATAGCCGCTTTTCGCTTCAACAGTCGTGACCCCGTGGCGCAAGAATTGATTTAACCTTCCATAGCTAGCATGAAAAAGTTCTTCATTTGACGCAGCCTTTGTCGCCCTTGTTGTCGCATGTATGCCGCCACCTGCGTTCATGATGTCCATGTACGTTGCACCCTGCAGACGCATATTAAATTCATTTTCCCTGCTGCCGGCAAATACCAAATGGGTATGCGGGTCGACAAGGCCTGGCGTAACAAGCTTGCCGCTTGCATCGACCACTTCAGCTTCATCAAGACGACCTTCGAACATCGCCAAAAGTTCTTCATCCGTGCCCACCGCTTGAATGACACCATCTTCGATCCACACACTGCCGTTCTCAATAATACCAAGCTCAGACATCGCTTCCTTTACAAGGGGAGCATGTGCCCCCCCCTGTAAAGTAACGAGCTGATTCGCATTTCTGATAAAAATTGCTTTACTCAACGCCAACATCCTCTCCGTCTATTAGTCTTGCTGCAACATCGGCATTTTAATGCCTTTTTCTTTTGCCGTCTTAATCGCTAGGTCATATCCGGCATCCGCATGACGGACAACCCCCATGCCAGGGTCAGTGGTTAGAACACGCTGTAAGCGTACCTCTGCATCTTTCGTACCATCAGCAACAATAACCATTCCGGAGTGCTGTGAATACCCCATCCCAACACCGCCGCCATGATGAAGCGAAATCCAGCTTGCGCCGCCAACCGCATTGATCATCGCATTTAAAATCGGCCAGTCGGATACTGCATCACTTCCGTCTTTCATTGCCTCTGTTTCACGGTTTGGTGAAGCAACAGAACCGGCATCTAAATGATCTCGGCCAATAACGATTGGTGCAGAAACCTCGCCAGAAGCAACCATATCATTGATCACTTTACCAAAGCGGGCACGGTCTCCGTATCCTAGCCAGCAAATACGGGCAGGGAGTCCTTGGAACGCGATTCTTTCTTGCGCCATTCTCACCCATTTGCAAAGGTGCTCATCATCCTTGAACTCACGAAGTAATGCTTCATCAATTTTGCGAATATCTTCAGGGTCGCCAGAAAGTGCTGCCCAGCGGAACGGTCCTTTTCCTTCACAGAATAACGGACGAATGTAAGCGGGTACAAATCCAGGGAAATCAAATGCATTTTCAACTCCTTCATCCTTTGCCACTTGACGAATGTTGTTACCGTAATCAAATGTAACTGCACCTTTTTCCTGCATTTTCAACATTGCCTTTACATGTGTGGCCATGCTTTGTTTAGAAAGTTCCACATACTTAGCTGGATCTGCCATACGTAATTCAGCTGCCGCTTCTAAAGAATAGCCAACTGGCACATAGCCGTTAAGTGGATCATGTGCTGAAGTTTGGTCTGTTAACACATCCGGGTTGAAGCCTTTTTCAATCATTAACGGTAAAATTTCCGCCGCATTTCCAAGTAAACCAATCGAAAGCGCCTTGCCTGCTGCCTTAGCTTCATGCGCCAATTTCAATGCCTCGTCAAGGTCATTCGTTTTTACATCAAGGTATCTCGTTTCAATTCGACGGTCAATTCTTGTTTCATCCACATCAATCGCAAGACAAACACCATCATTCATCGTGACAGCTAATGGCTGTGCGCCGCCCATGCCGCCAAGTCCGGCAGTTAAGGTGATGGTGTGTTTTAATGTGCCGCCATACTCCTGACGAGCAAGCTCGGCAAATGTTTCATACGTCCCTTGAACAATTCCTTGGCTGCCAATATAGATCCAGCTGCCGGCCGTCATTTGTCCGTACATCATCAAGCCCTTTTTATCAAGCTCATGGAAATGCTCCCAATTCGCCCATGCTGGGACGAGGTTGGAGTTTGCAAGCAATACTCTTGGGGCATCCTTATGAGATTTCCAAACAACCACCGGTTTACCTGATTGAATTAACAAGGTTTCATCCTCTTCTAACTCTAAAAGCGTTTTCACAATCGCGTCATAAGACTCCCAATTACGGGCTGCCTTACCAATCCCTCCGTAAACCACTAAATCCTCCGGTCTTTCCGCCACCTCCTGGTCAAGGTTGTTCATCAACATCCGTAGTGCGGCCTCTTGAATCCAGCCCTTTGCATGTAATTCCGTTCCTTTATAATTGGTAATAACCCGTTTATTTGCTGTATTCGCTTCCATTCATTTCACTCCTTATTTTTCATCATATGCTTATTATAAAAATATAATTTTCTGAAAAATAGAGTTGAATAATCAGAAAAATGATAAAATGCACAGTTAAATCAATACTTTTTTTAGAGTTAGTCCGACTTAAATGATAATATCCTTACAAAATGATATTTTTTATAGAAAAAAAGGACAGTTTCACTAAACTGTCCTTTTGTCACTTTTATTCCACTCGGGTTTTTGTAAGCGAAATTCCCTTGGCGTCATCCCGCATAATTCTTTAAACATTCTGCTAAAATAATTGGCATTTTGGTAACCCGTCAACATGGAAATCTCTTTTACCGGCTTTCTTGTTTCATTTAATAATCGTTTGGCTTCTTTCATTCGGATCGCTGCCAGCACCTCTGTAAAACTTGAACCGGTTTTCGTGATCAGCAAATGACTAAAATAGGAAGGATTGCGATCGACATATTGGGCTACATCTTCCAATCTTAGACTGTTATTGAAAAAATTCGCCTTCATATACGATATGCCCATTTCAATCGGATCTTGTTTCACTTTTTGCATGCTAATTTCAGCACCAACAAATATTTTTTGACTAAATAAAATGAGGTTTTGCACCGTTCGATATAGAACCGTATCATATAAAATCGAGTTAAAGATAGTTCGGTAATCTTGTTCATGACTTGGATCGTCGTTGAGATTGTAGGTTTTCATAAATCTTCTAACTTGCGCCAATATACTCGTTAGCCTTATTCGAACTAAACCTGGATCCGGATAGGGATCAGATAAATGGAGAAATTCATCATAGAGCCATTTTTTTATTTTTTCCAAATTGAGATTTGTCAGCATGTCGACCCATTCCCGTTGTTCCGGTGGTGTTAAAAAAGGATCGATATGCCCCCATTCCGGTGAAAATTCCAACTCAACCACTTGCCGGTAGCCTTTATAATAGGTAAACTCCAGCATTTTCCGCGTTTGCAGGTATTTCTGATTTAAGGTCATCGCTGAGGTGTTCCCTTTATGTACGACAATCGCCAATGGATCGGAATATTCTTCCTCCCACTTTCTCATTGCTTTTTGACATTGTTCTGTCATGTTACGGCACGTATCCTTGAATAAAAGCACCACCATATCACTCAGTGCGAAAATGCCGCGGCTGTCCATAAACGGATATTCCGAGATAAAAGAATAGAGTGTTGGTACCATTTCAATACATTCGGTCTGTAAAGCAGCTATTTTAACATGATCGGCTGTTGACTCCTGCTGCGAGAGGAATAATCCTTCATATGAAATGTCTTTATGTGAATGCGGAAGGTGGAAGCTATCAGTTTGAAATTTCGTGCTCAGTCTTCGTGAAGCTTTTTGGAAGGCCGATTTTACCTTTGTCGTCGAAAAAGGTTTAATCATTAAGTCCAATGCCTGCATATCGATTGCCAGACGCGCCTTTTCAAAAGTTGCTTCCGCGCTTGATAAAAGGAGGATGGGATCATAAATTTGCATCAGGTCTCGAAAGCCGGACCACTCCTCTTTGCTAATCATGTCGAGCTCCAAAAGGACAATATCGGGGGATTCTTTTTCAAAGGTCACAATAAATTCTTGATAGGTAGCTGCTAAAAAAATTTCCGACACCGCGATAGAAGATGTCTTTAATAACCATTTTAACCCTTCCCGCTCATTCAAATCCCGATCGGCAATTAGCCATTTACCTTCCATTATAAATTCACCACTTTACATGAGGTCTTGTGAACAAAATCGCTAGGCATAGCCCACTGATCGTGGCAAGAAGAAATGTCACTCCGGTTGACAGTGCTAGGAATTTGATGATTGCGCCGTAACTTTCATTCGCGATACTAACTAGGGCTCTCTGAAATACTGGTTTATACAGAAGAAAATAAGGGACGAGAACCAATGGAACCGCAAGCCAATTTCGCCCAAGTAAATATTTCGTTAACAGAAAATAAATAACAGCGAAAAGAATAGCAAATCCGTAAACAAATAAATTTATGTATTGTAACGCTCGACCAGGCTGATCTAAAAAAGCTACTAAAGCCAGATACATGATCCAAAATAGCGCCATCAAAAGAGAAACAACCTGCGTCTTCAATAAAAACTTCATCTCACCTTCACCCCAAAACCTACCATAACATAAAATGGTGCCTGACACCATAAACTGTACTACCACAATGATAATACGATAAAAGGACAAATGGGATCCAGAGGGGATCCCATTTGTCCTTTTTTGTTGTCTAGCTACAGCGCCCTAGCGGCTAGTGTCCTTCGCGCTCCGCCCTACGATAAGTCAACATCGGGCAGCGAAGCTCACCGTGTT